>JADJWH010000001.1:600000-1200000 GCA_016716465.1 Gammaproteobacteria bacterium | reverse complement strand
GCCTGAATCAGGGTCGCAACGGCCGGATCCGGGTCGCTTCATAATTTCCGTACTCATGCCGACGCTGTTCGAGAATTTCCCGCATTGAAGCCGATATCGGCGCGGTGAACGTGAGGCACTTGCCTCGCGCGAGCCTCCGCGTCCGGAAAAATCGAGTCGAGCGAAGGTGAGCTCGATGAGCATCGGCCCCCAGCCATGACAGCCGGCATGCCGACCGGATATCTATTCCAATCGCATATTCTCCGTCATGCATGCACATTTGATTCCGAATGTTTACATAATGTGCTTGTATGATCTGCAGAACTTATTCTCTGATCTGTCCATATGCGACGGGAATAAATCTCCATGAAATATGGGGGTATGGGGCGAATGAGTGGATCTGACTGCAAATTCTCCACATTTGCGATGTAGACAGGCAATGATAACTCGCCAGTTTCCTTTGTGACCATGATCCAGCAACCCGTCAACGTAGAAGACTCCGTCAGACTCGCCAATGAGTACCTCCGCTCCGGGAGGCTGGCGGACGCGGAGTCTATTTATCAACAGGTCCTGGCTGACAACCCTGACCATTTCGTTGCCCTGCATGGTTTGGGGGTAATCGCCATGAATACGGGCAAGTTGAGCCGTGCCGCTGAATTGATCAGTTCCGCGATCCAGCAAAACCCTTTCGATTGCGCCGCGCACAATAATCTGGGGATCACCCTCATGAAGCAAGGGCGGCTCAATGAGGCGGTTCAATCCTTTACCAGGTCATTGTCCGTCAACCCGGATTACGCGAGCGCCATGTACAATCTCGCCCGCACCCACCAGGAGCTAGGCAATCACGGCGCCGGACTGGAGATTATGTTGAAGGCGAGGGGATACGTCAGATTCACTCTTGGTAAAGTCATGCTCCTCTCGGCGGCCCAGAGTGAGCAAGGCAAAGTGAATATTTCCCCGAAAGCCGCCTGAGCGGATTCCAGCCCGGTAGGTGTTTTAGAGGCACTGGGTCCGTAGTCGACGCATGAGCCAACGATACAAGAAGATGAAGATGTTTCTTGTGGTTGGCTGAGACGTCATGAATCCTTCCGTCGTTGTCCTCGCGATATCCGTGTTTCCTGCCATTCATCCCGCATCGTTGTGACGCCGGGATAGGATCGTTCCGTCATGGCAAGCTGCGATTGGAGGTGTAAATGAAGCAGATTGCATTTGTCTGTGACAAGACGCCGAACTTTATCGGCGCCTGGTTTATGGAAAAGCCCGGGTTATGCGACAGGATCATCGAATTTTTCGAGCGCAATTCCCACCTGCACGAGGCGGGCGTCACGCAATACGGCATGAACAACTCCAAGAAAAACTCCACGGATCTGGTGATATTCCCCAAAGACTTGCGGGAGTCCACGCACGCCGTCTTCCGGGAGTATTTGCTTGAATTGCATCAATGCTATTGGGATTACCTGAACCAGTGGCGATTTTTGTACGATATGCAAAAGGATGTGGATATCGGGCCGTTCATTATTCAGAAATATGGTGTGGGGGGACATTTTGCCGTGGTCCACAGCGAGCGGGCGTCCTTGTCCACCATGCATAGAACACTGGCCTGGATGACGTATCTGAATACCGTCGATGTCGGGGGGAGAACGAGTTTTCCTCATTACGGGCTGGATGTGAAACCCGAGCGGGGCAAGACCTTGATATGGCCGGCGGACTGGACTCATGCCCATAAAGGCAACGTTGTGACCGCGGGCGTCAAATATATCATCACCGGCTGGATGCACTATCCGCTTTCCCAACTGGGCGCGGGAATCGAGGTCCATGAACTGGCGGCAGAGGGTCGATGAAATCTTCGTTTCGCGCCCGCGCGCCGCTGGCCGCGGCGGCATGGCGAAGCCGCGGGCCGACGATCTGATCAGTTCCTGACCGGTTCACGGGGCAGGAGAGAAAACCCAATAAAAAACCCGCTCTTAAGCGGGTTCTGCGGGATTCTTGGGCATCCATTGATCATGGATTGGTGGAGCGGAGGAGGATCGAACTCCCGACCTTCGCATTGCGAACGCGACGCTCTCCCAGCTGAGCTACCGCCCCACAGTGTACTGCTACCCTCATTTATGAGGAGGGCAGATTCTAGCATTGCCGGAGGCGCTTTGGCCAGCCGGGACGGCGAAATGGTCCCGCAGTGCGGGGCTCAGGCCCGGGCGAGCGGATGCGAACTGGGGGCGGAGGGCCGCATGCCCTCGGGTCCATATTCGCCTCCGGCGACGACCGGTTGTCCGCGCAGGATCGCCAGCGCCTGCCGGGTCTGCTGCTGTCCGGCCTGGATGATGATGCCGTTGATCAGGTTCTGGCGCTGGCATTCGGCGCCGAGCTCGAGCAACCGGGCCCAGTCGCGCTGGATGCCGCCGCGGCGCTGCGTATCGTGGCGGGCGAGCAGGCGGTCCATCGCCGCGCGGTCGGTGCCCATGCCGGCTTCGCGCAGCAGATTGTTGCGTTCGCCGCCGCAGGCCTGCATCGCGCCGATCAGTTCACTCTTGCGTGCGACGGCCTCGTTCAGCGCGCCGGTGTCCCGGACGGTCAGCGCCTGGTGTTCGCGCCGCAGGGCCTCGATCAGTTGCTCGCTCAGGGCGATCTCGCGCTGTATGCAGGCGGCGAGGTCGTGCAGCAGTCCATTCGCGCTCATGTGAGTCCCCGTCAGAAGCCGCGGCTCTGCAGCATGGATTCGAAACTCAGCATCTTCTCCGCGACGCGGGCGGAGTCGATCTCGTAGGTACCGTCCTCAATCGCCTGGCGGATTCGATTGACGCGTTCCATGTCCACCTCCGGGGTGGCGGCGATGGCGGCGTCGAGTTTCTGCATCAGGGCACCGGTCCCGGTGAGGCTCAGGGTGTCGGTGCCGGCGGCATCCTTGCCGACGCCCGTCTTGGCGCCGGCCGCCGTTCCGATGGGGATGGCCCGGACCGAATTCCCTTCGCCGGCGGTGCCGGTGTGGGGAGGGGTCTGACCCGTGATTTCGATTGGCATTTCCTTTACTCCTCTATGCTTGGGTTCGTTAGCGGCACCAGCGACGGATTTTTGACTATCTCGGCCCGGCGTCAGAATTACATCGAGACCATCACCAGGCCGGGGGCCTCGACCCGCCCCTCGATGACCCGCCGGGATTTCGAATTCCGGACCTTGATGCGGTCTCCCTCGGTCCCGTCCATCAGCGCGCTGCCTTCCATGCGGACCTCGATCCCGCCGGTGCGCGACAGGATCACGACTGACTCCCCGCGCCGGATCAGTTTGGCCCTGGCCACTGCCTGCGGCGGGATGACGCGGCCGTCCTGCAGCGGTTGTTTCACGATCATGCCCTGCAGTTGCTCGCTGTCGGTCAGGTATCCGTAGCCGCTCGCGGTGACGTCGCGCTCTTCCATCCGGACATTCTCCGCGCCCAGCACGGTGCCGGCGCCGAGATAGCCGGAAGCGACCGCCACCGTCCTGAATACGCCGACGTAGGCCTGGACATACAGCTTCCACGGCTGGGTCCCGCTGCACTCCACGCCGACGCTGGTATTTCCGCTGAGCTTGCCGCCGGGCGGCAGGAAACCCTGCAGCGGGCGGTCGCAGGCGGCGAGGCGCAGCCGCGCATCGAGCCCGCTGAGGCGGATCTCGGTGCGTGCGTCCTGCGCGGCCAGTTGTTCCTCCAGGAACGCGCGCGCCGCCGCCAGGATGTTCCCGGGCGACTCGATGGCGTCGGCGACGCTGATCCGCGGCGATGTCGCGATCACGATCGACAGCGCGGCGAGCAGGGCGGTGGCCGGCTTGTTCACGATATCTGTCCTCCAATCGATGGCGGCCGGGAACGGTCCGCGTCCTTTGTCCGTATGAATACAAGAAGCGTGCCAGTGCAATGATGGTTCGTGCGTAATCCAGGGTCCGGTCGGCGCGTGTCTTGCTACATGCAAATCGGGGGCCGGCTCGCGAGTGCCGTTCGTGCACGGGCTCGATCCTATATATATGCGCGGGCGGACCCGTCCGCGGCAGAAAGCCTTGCCGCCCGGCGGAGGAAACTTGCCGGCGGCAAGCCAGGCTCGCGGCGCGGAGGGCGTCGGAGTCGCCCGTCTGGTGCAAAGCGTGTTCTTGGCATGTTGATTGCTATCAACTTGCCAGAGGAATTTTACGGGGACATCCACATGGCTTCGAGGATCGACGATGCATTTGGGATACATGCCAAGGCGCTGGAGACATTCGGGCGGCGCGCGGAAGTGCTCGCCGGCAATATGGCCAACGCGGACACGCCGGGGTACAAGGCGCGCGACGTCGACTTCAAGTCCATCCTCGGCGGTGTCATGAAGGATGAGCTGTCGATGACGAAGAGCACGAGCGGACACATGACGGTTTCCGACCGCGGGCTGTCGAACGGGGAACTGCTCTACCGGGTTCCGCTGCAGCCTTCCGCGGACGGCAATACGGTGGATATGCAGATGGAGCAGGCGCAGTTCTCGCAGAACGCGATCCGCTATCAGACCAGTCTGAGCTTCCTGGACGGCACCATCAAGAATCTGCTCAGCGCGATTCGAGGAGAATAACCATGTCACTGTTCGGAATATTCGATATCGCCGGTTCGGCCATGAGCGCGCAGACCGTGCGCCTCAACACCACCGCCAGCAATCTGGCCAATGCCGACAACCTGAGCGGCAGCGAGGCGGAGGCCTACCGCGCGCGCCATCCGGTGTTCTCGACCTTCCGCAACGCGCTCGACAACAGTACCGCCAGCGTCAAGGTCGACGGCATCGTCGAGAGTCAGGCGCCGGTGCAGCGCGAATTTCAGCCCGACAATCCCCTGGCGGACACGGAGGGCTATGTCTATCGGTCCAATGTCGACGTGGTCGCCGAGATGGCGGACATGATTTCCGCCTCGCGCAGCTACCAGAACAACGTCGAGGTGGTGAACACCTCGAAACAGATGCTGCTGAATGTGCTGCGGCTGGGGCAGTAGGGCGGGACCGACCGGAGGAATGACTGAATGACCACTGTCAATACACAACTGCTGGACAACCTCGGCCTGAGCCTCTCGTCGCAGTCGACCCAGAGCAGCGATGTACTGGGCAAGTCCGACTTTCTCAAGCTGATGACCACCCAGCTGCAGAACCAGGACCCGACCAAACCGATGGAGAGCGGCGAGTTCTTCAACCAGATCGCGCAGTTCAGCATGGTCGCCGGCGTGGAGGAACTTAAGACCTCCTTCCAGCAGGTCGCCGATGCGATGTTTTCCACCCAGAGCCTGCAGGCCTCGGCGATGGTCGGCCGCTCGGTGCTGATACCGGGCAGCGCGGTCACCCTGGCCGAGGGCGGGGAGATGACCGCGGGCGTGACCCTGCCGGCGTCGACCCGGAACGTGGTCATCGGCGTCGTCGATTCCTCCGGCCAGCTGGTGCGCCGCCTCGATCTCGGCGCGCAGTCGGCGGGCGATCTCTCCTTCACCTGGGACGGGCGCGACGCCAGCGGTGTCGCGGTTCCCGCCGGCGACTATCAATTGGTCGCGCAGATGGATTACGACGGCGAGGCGGTCGGCCTCGACACCATGGTCACCTCCAAGGTCAACAGCGTCGTCATGGGCAAGAACGGACAGGGCATCATGCTCAACCTCTCGAATAACGAGCAGGTATCCCTGGCCGACGTCGTTCAGATTATGTAAACGCATCACACAGGAGAACCCACATGGCATTCCAAACGGCATTAAGCGGTATCAACGCGTCGGCGTCAGAGCTCAACGTCATTTCGAACAACGTCGCGAACGCGAGCACCACCGGGTTCAAGCAGTCGACGATCCAGTTCGCCGACGTCTTCGCCACATCCAATCTGGGTTCATCCGCCAACGCCATCGGCAGCGGCGTCAAGATCGCCGGGGTCGCCCAGCAATTCTCGCAGGGCAATGTCGAATTCACCGACAACAACCTGGATCTGGCGATCAGCGGCCAGGGATTCTTCGTGCTCAACGACAACGGCAACAGCGTCTATACGCGCAGCGGCACCTTCGGTGTCGATCGCAACGGCTTTATCATCAATCCGGATCTCCAGCGCCTGACCGGCTACCTGGCGGACGCCTCAGGCAACATCACCGGAGCCCGCGGCGATATCCAGCTCGACACCTCGGATATCTCCCCGCAGGCGAGTACCGAGATGACCTTCGGCGTGAATCTGAACGCCTCCGCGGCGGTTCCGAGCGCGGCGGTGCCGTCCGCCACGATCACGCTGGGCAGCGCCGGCGCGACCCAGGTGCTGGACGACGGCGATTCCCCGATCACCACCGGCGCCTTCAATCTGGTCGACAATTACGGCCAGCAGGTGACAACCGCGCAGCTGCAGTTCACCAACACCGGCGGCAACAACTGGGATGTCACCCTGGTCGGCGCCGGCGGCACCACGAGCACGGCCGCATTGACGGTCGGCACCACGGGAAGCATCACGCTGAGCTGGGATCCCGACAGCGCAGCCGGGTCGCAGGCGCCCATCTCCCTGACCTTCGACACCTCGGACCTGACCCAGGCCACCGGCGGCGGCAATACCGATGTCACGGCCGTCGCCACCGGCGCGGTGCAGGGCGGATTCGATGTGACCGACGCGGCCACCTTCAACAATTCCACCACCATGACCATCTACGATTCGCTCGGCGCGGCCCACCTGGCGACGGTGTATTACCGCAAGACCGACATCCCCAACCAGTGGGAGAGCTATGTCTACATCGACGGGAACCAGATTACCGGCGCCCAGGCTAACGGTTCCGATCTGCTGCAGTTCAACAGCAACGGAGAATTGTCCGAGATCAACGGGGTGACGACCCCGCCAGCCGCCTACGCGCTGGCGGCGTATTCCCCTGCCAGCGGCGCGACGCCGATGAACCTGAGCATCGATTATTCCTCGCTCAGCCAGTACGGCGGCGGCTTCAATGTGAACTCGCTGTCGCAGGACGGTTTCGCGACCGGACGACTGAGCGGTATCGACATCAGCGACACGGGCGTGATCCTGGCGCGGTTCACCAACGGGCAGTCGCGCACGCTGGCCCAGGTCGCGCTGGCCAACTTCGGCAACCCGCAGGGATTGACCCAGCTGGGCAGCACCTCATGGGCCGAGTCCTTCGAGTCCGGACAGCCGGTGGTGTCGACGCCGGGTTCCTCCAGCCTGGGCAACGTGCAGTCGGGTGCGCTGGAAAGCTCCAACGTCGACCTGACTGAACAGCTGGTGAAGATGATCACCGCGCAGCGCAACTTCCAGGCGAACGCCCAGGTGATCTCGACCGAGGACACCGTGACGCAGTCGATCATCAATATCCGGTAAGCAGACGGCGAAGCGCGCACGGTAACGTGACGAGGATGCACTGATGGACCGCATGCTGTACATCGCGATGGCGGGGGCGAGCCAGACCATGCTCGCCCAGGGCGTGAATGCCCACAACCTGGCCAATGCGACCACCCCCGGGTTCCGCGAGGACCTGTTGTCCTTCACCGACGAGGGGCTGCAGGGCGACGGTTTTCCCAGTCGCGTGTACGCGGCGGCGGACCGGCCCGGCGTGAATCTGCAACCGGGTTCGATCATGGCGACCGGCAACGAGCTCGACGTGGCGATCAACGGTCCGGGCTGGATCGCGGTGCGCGCCGCCGACGGCACGGAGGGTTACACGCGCGCGGGAGACCTGCGCGTGTTGCCGACCGGGGAACTGGTCAACGGGGCCGGCCATGCGGTGATCGGCAATTCGGGCGGGCCGATCGCGTTGCCGCCTGCGGAAAAGATCGAGATCGGAGCGGATGGGACCATCACCGTGCGGCCGAGCGGGCAGACCCCGGCGGCCCTCGCGATAGTCGATCGCATCAAGCTCGTGAATCCCGATCCGACCCAGCTCGAGAAGGGACTGGATGGCCTGATGCGCCTGAGCGACGGCGCGGTGGCGCCGCCCGACGCCGCGGTGACGCTGGTTTCCGGCGCGCTCGAGGGCAGCAATGTCAACACCGTTGACGCGATGGTGAACATGATCGAGCTGGCGCGCCAGTTCGAACTGCAGGTCCAGCTGATGAAGACCGCGGAGGAGAACGACCAGTCCTCCACCCAGATGATGAATATCGCCTGACGGCATGATCGAGAGGAGCAGGAACAATGGCTGACGCGCTGAGAATCGCCAAGACCGGGCTCGATGCCCAGCAGACCCGCATGGCGGTCATATCCAACAACCTGGCCAACGCCAACACCACCGGCTTCAAGGCCGGCCGCCCCGTGTTCGAGGACCTGCTGTATCAGAACGTGCGCCAGGTCGGCGCGCAGTCGGCGCAGGATTCGCAATTGCCGACCGGCCTGAGCCTTGGTACCGGCGTGCGCACGGTGGCGACCGAGAAACTGTTCACCCAGGGCAGCACCGTCGAGACCGGGAATTCGCTGCACATGGCGATCCAGGGACGCGGCTTCTTCCAGATCCTGATGCCGGACGGCACCCAGGCCTATACCCGCGACGGCACCTTCCACGCCGATGCCCAGGGCCAGATGGTGACCTCCAGCGGTTATGTGCTGCAGCCGGCCATCACGATCCCGGACAACGCGCAGAGCATCACCATCGGACAGGACGGCGTGGTCAGCGTGACCACGCCCGGCAACAGCACGCCGACCCAGGTCGGCAGCGTGCTGCTTGCCGATTTCATCAATCCGTCCGGGCTGCAGCCGATCGGCCAGAACCTGTTCCTGGAGTCCGCCTCCAGCGGCGCGGCGCAGACCGGCACGCCGGGATTGAACGGAGTCGGCACGCTGGCGCAGGGATCCATCGAGAGCTCCAATGTCAACGTGGTCGAGGAGCTGGTCAACATGATCGAGGCGCAGCGCACCTACGAGATGAACTCCAAGGCGATCTCGACCGTGGACAACATGCTGCAGTATGTCACCAACAACCTGTAACGGAGCGCGCATGAGACGAGTCCTTCCGATGCTGTTCACCCTCCTGGCGGCCGCGCTGGCCGCCGGTTGCGCCTCGACGCCGAAACATGCCTCGGGCATCTCGGAGGACATCATCCGCCATGCCGAGCCCGCCCAGCCGGCGACGGCCGGAGCGATCTACCGCGTCGGTCTCTCTGCGCCGCTGTTCGAGGACATCCGGCCGCGCCGCGTGGGCGATATCATCACCGTCATGCTGGTCGAGCGTACCAATGCCAGCAAGAGCGCCAGCACCAGCACCAGCAAGGACAACAGCGTCGATATCGCGAACCCCACGCTGTTCGGAAATCCACTATCCTTCGGCGTCGGTCCGCTGGGCAGCAATCCGCGCACGCTGGAAAACAATCTGGAATCCTCCAAGACCTTCGACGGAACGGGTGAAAGCGCGCAGAGCAACCAGCTGACCGGCAACATCACCGCCGTGGTCACCGAGGTGCTGCCGAACGGCTACCTGCGCATCTACGGCGAAAAGGTGATCTCGATCAACCAGGGTGATGAACATATCACGCTGTCGGGAATCGTCCGGCCGGCGGATATCCTGGCGGACAATACGATCTCCTCCACCCTGATCGCCGGCGCCGAGATCTCCTACGGCGGCACCGGTGTCGTCGCGGACACGAGCGACATGGGCTGGCTCGGGAAATTCTTCAACGGCAAATGGTGGCCGTTCTGACAACTGACGGGATGAATCGCATGCAAGCACGTCGTACTGGATATCCACGCTGGGCGCTGGCGGCACAGCTCGCCGCCGTTCTGTTGCTCGCCGCGGCGCCGGCGGCGGCCGAACGCATCAAGGACATCGCCACGGTGGCGGGGGTGCGCGCCAACCAGCTGGTCGGGTACGGCCTGGTGGTCGGCCTCGACGGCACGGGCGACCAGACCAGCCAGACGCCGTTCACCGTGCAGAGCCTGAAGAACATGCTCAATCAGTACGGTATCACGCTGCCGCCGGACGTAAATCCGCAGCTCAAGAACGTGGCCGCGGTCACCGTCCACGCGGACCTGCCGCCGTTCGCCAAGCCGGGACAGACCATCGACGTCACGGTCTCCTCGCTCGGCAACGCCAAGAGCCTGCGCGGCGGCAGCCTGCTGATGTCGCCGCTCAAGGGTGCCGATGGCCAGATCTACGCGATGGCGCAGGGCAATCTGGTGGTGGGCGGTTTCGGCGTCGAGGGCAGCGATGGTTCGCGCGTCAGCATCAACGTGCCGAGTGTCGGACGCATTCCCAGCGGCGCGACGGTGGAGCGCCCGGCGCCGACCAGCTTCGGCGGCGAGGACTACTTTGTCTTCAATCTCAACCAGTCCGATTTCACCACTGCCAAGCGGGTGGCGGACGCGATCAATACCGCGATCGGCGAGGGAACGGCGCTGCCGGTCGACGGTTCCTCGGTGCAGGTCAATGCGCCGCGCGCGCAGGGCCAGCGCGTCGCCTTCCTGTCCGTGCTGGAGAACCTCACGCTGGAGCCGGGCACCGCCTCGGCGCGCGTCATCGTCAATTCGCGCACCGGCACCGTGGTGATCGGCAGCAACGTGCGGGTGACCGCCGCCGCCGTTTCGCACGGCAGCCTGACCGTGACCATCAGTGAACGCGCCGAGGTCAGCCAGCCCAATCCGCTGTCGGGCGGCTCCACGGTGGTGGTGCCGACCAGTGACATCTCCGTCGAGCAGACCGCGAGCCATATGTTCAAATTCGATCCGGGCATCTCGCTCGACGACATCGTCACCGCGGTGAACCAGGTGGGCGCCGCGCCGGGCGACCTGGTAGCCATTCTGGAGGCGCTGCGCGAGGCTGGCGCGCTGCGCGCCGAACTGATCGTGATCTGACGGACGGGATGCGCGCGGGCGGGCGGATGCGAGTGTCATGATCGAGGCGAACTCCGGTTCGGCATCCACCGCGGCCGTTTTCAATGACCAGAACGGGATGGCGCGCCTGCGCCGGGATGCGCAAACCCCGTCGCCGGAAACGGTGCGCAAGGTCGCGCAGCAGTTCGAGGCGCTGTTCATCCAGATGATGCTGAAGAACATGCGCAACACCGGCGTCGGCGATGAATTGTTCGGCAGTGACCAGGAGAAGCTCTACCGCGACATGTTCGACCAGCAGCTCTCGGTGAATCTGTCGGAAAAAGGCGCGCTCGGGCTCGCCGACCTGCTGGTCAGGCAGTTGACACGGGCGCCCGGCGGAGGATCGGATGCGCCCGACGCGAGCGCCAGCGCCACGCCTTCGGAACCTGTACACGCGGCAGCGGCCCCGCGGTTTGTATCACCATCGACGGCGCCGGGCGCGGTGACCGCGGCGGTCCCGGAGCAGAAGGCATCAAGCGCGGAGCCGGCCATCGAGACGCCGGAGGATTTCATCCGGGTACTGGCTCCGCACGCCGAAGACGCCGCGCGCGAACTCGGGGTGTCCCCGCGCGTGCTGCTGGCGCAGGCCGCGCTCGAAACCGGCTGGGGCAGGCATGTCATGCGCGCCGCGGACGGCGGCAGCAGCCACAATCTGTTCGGCATCAAGGCCGATGCGCGCTGGTCCGGCGACCGGGTAGTCGCCGAGACGCTCGAATACGAGGACGGCATCGCCGTGAAACGGCGCGAGGCCTTCCGCGCCTATGATTCCTACGCCGACAGCTTCGCCGATTACGCCGCGTTCCTGCGCACGAGTCCGCGCTACGGCGCGGCCCTGGCGGAGGGGGTGGACGGGGCCGCCTACCTGCAGCGACTGCAGCAGGCCGGGTATGCGACGGACCCTGAATATGCCAGCAAGATCAGTCGCATAGCATTTGGTTCCGATTCCCTTCTGGGAGCGGGGGCATTCAAGGATGCGAGTGTGATGCCGTTAACAGATTCTGACGAGATTACCCTCTGATGACCCGGCTCAGCTTCCATCCTGCGAACATGTACTCATGATGTCTGGAGCATAGACGATGGCCAGCGGCGTGTTGGGTAACGGGCTTTCCGGTCTGCTGGCGGCGCAGCGCGCGCTGGCGGTGGCGTCGAACAATATTTCCAACGTGAACACGGAAGGCTACAGCCGCCAACGTGTCACGCTGGCGACGCAGACACCGGACCGGCTCGGGGATTTCTTCGTCGGTACCGGAGTGACCATCAGCAGCATCGAGCGGGTCTACGACGAGTTCAACACGCTGCAGATCCGCACGGTCACCTCGGGCAGCACCCAGGCGGACAAGTTTTACGCCCTGGCGAGCCAGATCGATACCATGCTGTCGGATTCAGATGCGGGCGTGATGTCCGCGTTGCAGGGATTCTTCGATTCAATCCAGACCGTCGCCAACGATCCTTCCTCGCTGGAGTCGCGCCAGGTGATGCTCAGCGAAGCCGAGAGCCTGACCAGCCGCTTCCAGAATTTCTATCTGCAGGTCTCGAGCCTCGATGGCAACGTGAACAATGCCCTGACGGCCGCGGTCGACGAAATCAACAGCCTCGCCAGCTCGATCGCGGGCATCAACCAACAGATCTTGAATCTTGGCGTTTCCGGCAGCGGTGGCGCCAACGATCTGCTGGATCATCGTGACGAACTCATCCGGCAGCTGTCCGAGCAGGTCGCGGTGAGCACCGTGGCCCAGAACGACGGCACCGTCAATGTGTACATCGGCAACGGCCAGGCCCTGGTCACCGGCTCAAACGCCAGCGGCATGACGATCACCGCCAATGCGTATGACCCGGAACGCAAGGAGGTCGCCTTCGTGACGACCTCCGGCCCGGTGATCGTCTCCAGCCAGCTGAGCGGCGGCGAGATCGGCGGCATACTGCAGTTCCGGTCCCAGGTGCTGGATCCGACGTTGAACAAACTGGGACAGCTCGCCATCTCGGTGACGGCCACCTTCAATGCCCAGCACGCCATGGGCATCGATCTCAACGGCGCGGCCGGAGGAGATTTCTTCGTGCCGATCGATACCGACACGACGATCTCGACCGCACAGGTATTGCCCAACGCGAAGAATACCGGGCAGCCCGTCGCGCAGGTCGGCGTGACCATCAGCGATACCAGCGCGTTGACCGCCAGCGACTATCGCCTGGAGCGCACCGGGAGCAGTTACACCCTGGTCCGGCTCAGCGACGGCCGGACCACTTCGCTGAGCGGATTCCCGGCGGCTTCCGTCACCATCGATGGGCTCACGCTGTCGCTCGATTCCGGAACCATCGCGAGCGGTGACAGTTTCCTGATTCGTCCCACCGCGAACGGCGCACGTTATTTCGATGTCGCCATCTCAAACCCGAACCAGATCGCCGCGGCGAGTCCGATCCGGACCTCTGCGTCGCTCGCCAACACCGGCGACGGCGAGATCGATGCCGGTGCGATGACGGATCTGGCGAGCTTCGTCAGCGATGATTACCGCATCCTGGCGGCGGACGTTACCGCTGCCGTGGCCGATGGCGGGACGACGCGCGGCCAGGTGACGGAAAGCGGCGGCAACAACAGCGTGCAATACGAACTGAGCATCAACGGGGTCCTCGTCTACAGCCAGGGCAGCGCGGATGCGGCGCTGTCCGATCTCGACGCGCTGGCGGCGGCGATCAACGATGACGTTTCCTCCACCGGGGTCATGGCCTATGTCGACGCCGGCGGCACCTCGCTCTATCTGGCCAATGTGCCGCCGTCCGCGATGCCGATCACGGTGACCGAATCGCTCAATACACTGAGCGGGACGGCGGAGGATGCGGATACCGCGGTCGGATATTTCAGCGGCACGACCCTGCAGGGCGCCTCCAACCCCTCCAGCAGCTTCACTTACGGTGGCGCCGCGGACAGCTACGTCGTGCTGAACAGCGCCGATGCGGCCGTGGCGACGGGCGCATACGACGACGGCGCCGCGATCCAGTTCAGCGGTATCGAGGTCGTGCTGAGCGGGGATCCGAACAGCGGTGATATCTTTACGATCGGGCCGAACACGAACGGCATGAGCGACAACCGGAACGCGCTTGCGCTCGCCGCGCTGCAGGATGCCCGCCTGCTGAACGGCGGAACCGCGTCGTACCAGGATCTCTATGGAGGGCTGGTGGCGGATGTCGGCATCAAGACTCACCAGGCCGATGTCACCGGCCAGGCGCAGGCCAGCATGCTGGCCCAGGCGGTAGAGGCGCGCGAGTCCCTGTCCGGGGTCAATCTCGACGAAGAGGCGGCCAATGTTCTGCGTTTCCAGCAGGCCTATGCGGCGGCGGCGCAGGTCATCGCCGCCGCCAACAATATGTTCCAGGTTCTGATCGACTCGGTCCGGAGGTAACGATGCGCGTCTCGACCAATCAGATCAATCTGATCGCGATGAACTCGATCCTCGATCAGCAGACCAAGGTGGCGCGCACGCAGGAACAGTTGTCGACGGGCAAGCGGATATTGCACCCCTCCGACGACCCCACCGGAGCCTCGGCGCTGATCGGCTATCGCCAGACGCTGGATACCGTCGCGCAGTACCAGGAAAACATCACCAGCGCGCGCCAGCGTCTGCAGCGGGAGGAATCCGCGCTGGGTTCGGTCGGCAATATTCTCGATCGCATCCGCGAGCTCGCACTGCAATCCAACAACTCCGCCCTGTCGGCGGAGGACCGCCGCTACATCGCGGTCGAGGTACGGCAGAATCTCGACGAGATCATGACCGTGGCCAATGCCACGGACGCGAACGGCGAATACATCTTCGCCGGATACCAGGGCCGCGTCCTGCCGTTTTCCCGCAATGCCGGCGGAAATTATCTCTACAGCGGTGACAGCGGGCAGCGCTTTCTCCAGATCGGCTCGACCCAGCAGGTCGCGACCGGGGATTCGGGCGATGATGTATTCATGCGGATACGGACCGGCAACGGCACGTTCAGCACCGGCAGCGATCTCGCCAACCGGGGCGACGGCGTGATCGCTTCGGGCAGCGTGACCGATCCATCGGCCTATGACGGCGACGTCTATACCATCTCCTTCCCGCATGCCACCACGGCGACGGGGACACTGTCGTTCACCGACACCGTCGGCACGAACGACGCACTGACCTACACCCTGAATATCAACGGCGTCGACGTGTATTCGGTCTCCGAGGGCGGGACTCCCGCGGCCACGCTCGACGAATTGGCGCAACAGATCAATGACGACAGCGCTGCCAGCGGCGCCCGCGCGGTGGTCGCCGACGGAACGCTCTACCTGGTCAGCACCGCGCCGTCCGACACCCCCATCGTGGTCACCGAGTCGATGAGCGGGGCCAGCGACGGCGATGCCGATGCGGTCACCGGATACTTCGGGTCGGTACTGACCGGCGCCACTGCCACGAGCGCCGAGCTGAGTTTCGATCCGGCGGCGGCAAACTATTTCATCGTCGAGGACAGCCGCGGCAACCTGGAGGCCAGCGGAGCCTATTCCAGCGGCGTACAGGTCATCGCCTTCAACGGCATCCAGACCTCGCTGTCGGGGACGCCCCGGACCGGGGACGTATTCACGGTGTCGCCCAGCGGGCATCAGGACCTGTTCTCCGCGATCGACGATCTGGCCAGTATGCTCGAAGGCGATATTTCCGGGGTGAACGCCAGTGGAGTACTCGGAAACTCCGTCAGCCAGTTCCTGTCGGATATCGACCAGGGCATGGAGAATATCCGCTCCGTCCGCGCACAGGTCGGCGCCCGCCTCAACCGCATCGATACCCAGGAGAACATGAACGAGGCGTCTTCGCTGCAGATCGAGGCCGCCCGCTCCAGTATCGAGGATCTGGATTACACGAGCGCGATCACCCAGCTGACCCAGCAGACGGTCGGTCTGCAGGCGGCGCAAAAGGTATTCATCCAGGTCCAGGGCCTGTCGCTCTTCAATTATCTCTGATACCGCATTCCCGCCCCCGCGCGAGCCACTCGCCGGCAAGGGGCAGTCTTCCCCCGCGCATGCGTTGGCTCGTCTATTGCATCTTTTGACCGGATGAACCGGCGGCGACGAGAAATGGGGTGACACCGTGGGCTTGGCACAATCCATCGAACAGGCGAGACGATATGTCGAACGCGGCGAGATCCAGGCCGCGGAGGAGATCACGGGGCGGTTACGCGGACGGGCGCGCGGCAACGCGGAGCTGCAATTTCTCGAGGGCTGCATCCAGTACAGGAAAGGGGACTTCGCCGGGGCGGCCGGACTGTTCAGGAAAGTGGTCGAGAAATCGCCCGCCGATGTCAATGCGCGCGTCAATCTCGGCGTCGCGCTCAGCGACGCGGGTCAGGCGGAAGAGGCGATCGGACATCTGCGCCGGGCGCTCGCGCAGCGGCCCGATCACTTCATCGCCTGGTACAACCTCGGCAATGCGAACCGCACTCTGGGGCGCTATGCCGAGGCGCGCGAGGCCTATCTGCGCGCCATCGCCTGCCGGCCCGACTATCATCCCGCCCACAATAATCTGGGGTTCGTCTCCGGCAAGCTTGGGAAAATCGACGAGGCCGAGGCGGCCTACCGCCGGGCGCTCGCGCTGCAGCCATCGCCCGATGCCTGTATCAATCTGCTGCATCTGCTCAAACGCCACGACGCCGGCCGGACCCACGTCTTCATGCAGGAAGCGGCGGCGTGTTTCGACGCCCCCGAACTCCTCGCCTGCATCTTTCCGAGCGCCGTGAATCTGTGCGCCTGGCCGCTGGTCGAGCGCATTCGCGATCGCATGCTCGATTACGCGTGCTCGAATGACAGCAAGCCGGGGGTGTTGCAGGATCTCCTGCTCCCCATCAACGCCTGGCCCGGCATCGAGCCCGCCGTGCAACTGGAGATCCACCGCAACTGGGCGCGCCGCAGCGACGCCACGGAGCCGGTTGCCGCCGCGCCCGTCATGGATGCCGTCTGCGCAGGCCGGTTGCGTGTCGCCTATCTGTCAGGTGATTTCAGCGGCCACTCAGTCGGCCTGTTCATGCGTCATGTGCTCGCGGCCCACGACCGCGACCGTTTCGAGATCCTGTGCTACGCGACCTCCGGCCAGAAGGACGATCTGACGCGCGAGATGGCGCGCCGGGTCGACGCCTTCAGCGATGTCTCCGGACTGGACGATGCGGCGCTGGCACAGCGGATACGCGCGGATGGCGTCCACCTGCTGGTGGACCTGGGCGGACACACGCTCAACACCCGCGTCGCGGTATTACGGCACCGACCGGCGCCGGTGCAGGTGACGTATCTGGGCTATCCGAACACGACGGGTCTGACGGAGACGGACTACCGGATCACGGACCGGTACGCGGAGGCGGAGGGGGGCACACAATACACGGAGCGGCTGAAGGCGCTGCCGGAGAGCTTCCTGTGCTTCGGGTCGTTCGCGGAGCGTCCGCGGCCGGCGGTACCGCCGGCGGTGAGCAGGGGTCATGTGACCTTCGGTTCGTTCAACCACACGCGCAAGCTGACGCCGGAAGCGGTGCGGCTGTGGAGCGGGATCCTGCAGCGGGTGCCGGGCTCGCGGCTGCTGATCAAGGCGAGCCTGGCGGGGGAGTCCTGCGTGCAGGAGAACCTGTACGAGGCCTTCGCGGCAGAAGGGATCGGGCGGGAGCGGGTGGAACTGCGTGGATTCACGGCGACGCGGGACTCGCACCTGGACTGTTACAACGAGGTGGACATCGCGCTGGATACTTTCCCCTATAACGGGACGACGACGACCTGCGAGGCGCTGTGGATGGGGGTGCCGGTGGTGACGCTGACGGGGAAGGTGCACGCGCAGCGGGTGAGCTACTCGATCCTGAAGAACATCGGGGTGGAGGAGACGATTGCGTGGACGGAGGCGGAGTATGCGGAGATCGCGGTGGGGCTGGCGCGGGATTCGGCGGCCTTGTCGGCCCTGCGGGCGCGGATCCCGGGGGCGGTGCGGGGCTCAATCCTGTGCGACCCGGAACGATTCACGCGCCAGCTCGAAGAACTCTATCGCACCCTGTGGAACGAAAAAACCGGGGGAGCAGTGACGGGAAGCAGCGAGGAACCCGCCGGTCCCGTGCCTGTCGACGGGCGACGGGATGATGGGGCGCTCGCGCAGGCCCGCAGGCTCCTGATCGAAGGGCATCCCGCCGAGGCGCGCGCGCTGGCGGAGCGTGTGCTGTCCTCCCGGCCGGACGATGTCAATGCCCTGTTCATCTCCGGCACGGCCTGCCACGAACTCGGCGAACACGAGGCGGCGATCTCGGCGCTGGACTCGGTCGTCGCGCGGGCGCCGGACTTCCTCGACGCCCGTCTGAATCTGGGCGTAGCGTACAGCGAGCACGGGCAGCCGGCCGAGGCCGAAGCGCAGTATCTCGCGCTGCTGGCCATGGCACCGCGCCATCACGTCGCGCTCAACAATCTCGGCAGGCTCTATCACACCCGGCGCCGTCATGACGAGGCACGGCGCCTGCTGGAGGACTCGATCGCCGTTCGTCCCGACTACTGGGTCGCGCATTTCAACCTGGGCAGCGTCCATTCGGCGCAGGGCGATTACGAGGCGGCGGCGCGCAGTCACCGGCGCGCGCTGGAGATCGAGTATCATGCGGAGCCCTGCGCGGCCCTGATCAGCGTGCTGAAGAAAATCGGGAACTATGAAGAGGCCTTTCGTCTGGCCCATGAGTTCGTGGGGCGGATGGGAACTCCGGTCGACGCCCTGTTGCCGGTGGCGACGGTCTTCTACGAGAGCTGCGCCTGGCAGACAATCCGGCGCGTACAGACAGACGTGCTGGCGCTCGCTGTGGCCGCTACGACCCGCAAGGCCTATCTGAGCAGCGTATTGCTCGATCTGAACACCCGGTCCGACATCGACCCGCGGCAGCTGTTCGAGCTGCATCGCCGTTGGGGTGGAGACCCGCATCAACAGATTCAGGCCTATACCGGGTACCCGGCGGCTTTGCGCGACGACCGGCGGCTGCGCGTCGGCTATCTGTCGCCGGATTTCCGTTCCCATGCGGTGTCACTGTTCATCGGCCCCGTCATCGCCGCGCATGACCCGGAGCGGGTGGAGGTCTTCTGCTATGCCAAGTCGGCGACGCTGGATGAGCAGTCGCGGGCCATCGCGGAGCGGGCGCAGCACTTCGTCGATGTGAGCGCCCTGACCGACGAGGCGATCGCGCGCCGCATCCACGAAGACGGCATTCATATCCTGGTCGACCTGGCCGGCCATACCGCCGAAACCGGCATGCCGGTATTACGGCACCGACCGGCGCCGGTGCAGGTGACGTATCTGGGCTATCCGAACACGACGGGTCTGACGGAGACGGACTACCGGATCACGGACCGGTACGCGGAGGCGGAGGGGGGCACACAATACACGGAGCGGCTGAAAGCGCTGCCGGAGAGTTTCCTGTGCTTCGGGTCGTTCGCGGAGCGCCCGCGGCCGGCGGCACCGCCGGCGGTGAGCCGGGGTCATGTGACCTTCGGTTCGTTCAACCACACGCGCAAGCTGACGCCGGAGGCGGTGCGGCTGTGGAGCGGGATCCTGCAGCGGGTGCCGGGGTCGCGGCTGCTGATCAAGGCGAGCCTGGCGGGGGAGTCCTGCGTGCAGGAGAACCTGTACGAGGCCTTCGCGGCGGAAGGGATCGGGCGCGAGCGGGTGGAACTGCGGGGCTTCACGGCGACGCGGGATTCGCACCTGGACTGTTATAACGAGGTGGACATTGCCCTGGATACCTTCCCCTATAACGGGACGACGACGACCTGCGAGGCGCTGTGGATGGGGGGTGCCGGTGGTGACGCTGACGGGGAAGGTGCACGCGCAGCGGGTGAGCTGCTCGATCCTGAAGAACATCGGGGTGGAGGAGACGATTGCGTGGACGGAGGCGGAGTACGCGGAGATCGCGGTGGGGCTGGCGCGGGATTCGGCGGCCTTGTCGGCCCTGCGGGCGCGGATCCCGGGGCAGTGCGGGGCTCGATCCTGTGCGACCCGGAACGATTCACGCGCCAGCTCGAGGAACTCTATCGCACCCTGTGGAACGAAAAAACCGGGGGGCTGCCACGGGAAATAGCGCCCGCCCGGGCGGGGATCTGGGTCGATTTCGTGCACGACAAGCCGTACATCCAGGGCTTGCTGCCGTCATGGCTGGGGTATATGGAGGCGCAGGCGGATACCGGGCCCTGGTTGTGCCATCAGCAGGCGATGGATCTCTACGTCGAGGCGCAGGAGGACGATATCGCCGGCCGGCGCATGAAGCTGAATCAGGCGTACAGCCTGATGAGTTCGGGACTGGGCGCGCGGCCCCGGATCTGTGCCGGCCAGACCTTTCTGCGCATCGCGTTCGAACTCGGTGAAACCGAGGCGGCCTTGCCCGTATTGCAGGGGTTGATCGAGCGTGTGATGGCCGGAGATACCCTGGATCTGTCGGAGCCGTTTCTGCCCGCGCTCGCCGGCTACGAACGCATCGATCCTGCCGGTGACCCCGGGCGCTGGGTGCTGGCGGGGTTGCTGGAAATGCACGACCGCCTGCTTGCCGGTCGCGCGGAATACGAAGACGGTGATGCACCGGAGGTGCTCGAACTGATCGAAGGGCTCGGGTTCCGCAATGACTATGTCAGCGGCCGGCGGGCTGCGCTGCGCGCTCGCGCGGGAACTCATCAAGAAGTCGTGATTATCGAGGCGCCGGCGCGGGAACGCGCGCCGGATCAGCGGCCGGTTCGCGTCCTGCACAATCTCGCCCGTTCCGGCGGCACCTTGATGGCGCGCTGCCTGGGTTGCATGCAGGACGTCATCCTGCTGAGCGAGATTCATCCCAAGGGCAGTGCGCGGTTCCACCCCATGACGCAGGCACAGGAGTGGTTTCATTTGTTCGACCCGGAACAGCTGCGCGAGATGCAACGGGGCGGCAGGATGAACTTCGTCCGTGAGGTCGATCTGATCGAGCAGCGCTGTCATGAGCTCGGCCGGCATCTGGTCGTGCGCGACTGGGCGCATCTCGATTTTCATGCCGTGCCCTTCCTGCCCGAACCCACGTACGAATTCACCACCGCGAACGTGCTCGGATTCAGCGGGCTGTTCCGGCTCCGGCGTGCCGCGCTGACGCGCCATCCGATCGATCAATGGCTCAGTCTCTCGCGCCTGTCGCTGGTGCGCGGCAAGCTGACGCTGCAGGACTTCCTGCGCGGTTATCTGCGCTATGCGGAACAGTGCGTGACGATCGGCTTTGTGCGCTACGAGGACTTTGTCGCCAGCCCCGAGGCCGTAATTGAGCAATTGTCTGATTTGCTCGAGCTGCCGTATGACGGCCGCTTCGTTCAGGCCTGGCCCGATTACGACAAGATCACCGGCGACACCGGGGCGGCATCCGACAGGCGGGAGATCCGGCCCATATCACGGCGCCGGCTGGAAGACGCCGAACTCGCGCGCTTCGCGGGCAATGCGGACTACCAGGCTGCGCTGGATCTGCTGGGCTACCGTCACCCGCAATGAGCCTTGCGCCCCCGTAACACTGCTTCTTGCTCCTATTAATAGAGCTGCTCCCCGATCCGAGCGAGGGGCGTGTCGTCTGACGGCGGGAGAGGCCGCCCGGAAAGGGCATTGCTTGCCATCGGTATCGCTTCCCGATCTCTCCCGTTTCGGTTTCATCTTCCTGGCCCCGTCATCACCTGTTTTTATCTAATTGTTTCCAAATAAAAATTTCAATTGCCCGGGCCTGGGTCACGATTTTTCACTGCGCCAGTGTGGCCTGGGTTCGGTTTCTTAAAGAAAGATTCGGCAGCGCCGATAGCATCGTCGGGAGCGGTAAATACTGCCAATCGCATGGGGAGTATATCCGCTGTAGACAACATCTTCCGGGTAGCATGGGTCTGCCAGGAATCTAGGAGAAAAGAAAATGCCGCAAATTATTAATACCAACGTTGCTTCACTCAACGCACAGCGCAACCTGAACAAGACCCAGGGCGAGTTGGCTACCTCGCTGCAACGTCTGTCTTCCGGTCTGCGCATCAACAGCGCCAAGGACGACGCCGCAGGCCTCGCGATCTCGGAACGGTTTACGACGCAGATCCGCGGTCTGAACCAGGCGATCCGCAACGCGAATGACGGTATCTCGCTCGCGCAGACGGCTGAAGGCGCCCTCGGTGAAGCGGGCAACTCTCTGCAGCGTATCCGCGAACTGGCGATTCAGTCGGCCAACTCGACCAACTCGGTTTCCGACCGCGCCGCTCTCAACGCCGAAGCCCAGCAGCTGCTGAGCGAAATTCAGCGCAACGCCCAGACGACCTCGTTCAACGGGCAAAAGATCCTTGACGGTTCGTTCTCTTCGGCCCAGTTCCAGGTCGGTGCCGAGGCGAACCAGACCATCTCCCTGAGCATCTCCGGTGCGACCACGAACCTGCTGGGCGCCTATCAGGCGACCGGAGTGCAGGCGGTTGGCACCACGGCGTTCGACGGCGCCGATCTGAGCATTAACGGCATCGCGGTGGCCGCGTCGTCCGCCACCACATCGGCGGGCGTCACCGCGGGAAGCGCGGCCGCCAAGGCGACGGCGATCAACGCCGTGACCACCCAGACGGGTGTGACCGCGACGGCGTCGACGACGCTGACCGGTGTCGCGCCGGTGGCGGGTGTCAGCCTGGGTAACGGCGAGCTGCTGATCAACGGCGTTGCCGTGGGTTCAGTCGCCTCGGCCGCGACCGCGGTGCAGCAGGCGAACAACGCCGTGACCGCGATCAACGCGGTGTCCAACCAGACCGGCGTGTCCGCCGAGGCCAACCAGTCGACCGGCGTGCTCACGCTGACCGCCGCGGATGGCCGTGACATCACCATTTCCGCAGGCGGCGCCGGTACGGCCCAGGTCGTGACCGACATCTTCAATGCCGTCGGTCTCGATGCGGCCACCGAAGCCAATCCGACCGGTAACAACACCCAGACCCTGACCATCAACACCAACGCCGCCTTCGTCGCCACCGGCACCACCACCGGCAACGAAATCGCGGTGGGCGACACGGTGACGGTCGACGGCCTGGTCTACGAGTTCTACAACTCGGCCGGTACCTACAGCGGTTCCAACATCGGTGTCGGCGTTGCCCTTGCCGGCGACGAGAGCGCCATTGCCACGGCCTTGACCAGCGCGATCAATGCCCAGCGCGCCCTGGGTACGACCACCGCCTCCGCCAGCTCGGCGGCCGGTGTGGTCACCCTGACCAACGACAAGGTCGGTGCCGAGACCCTGGGTTACGCGGAGAGCGTGGCCGATGGTGTGGGCGTGATCGTGCAGAGCACGGAAACCGCCGGTACGGACGCCGCCGGCACGACTGCGGTGGTGACGGGCGGTACGCTGACCCTGAGTTCCGACAAGAACTTCACCTTCACGGGCACCAACGCCCAGCTGACCGCGGCCGGTCTGCAAACCGCCTCCACGGCGCTGACGCAGCTGGCTTCGGTGGACATCTCTGATGTCGACGGCGCCAACTCGGCGATCTCGATCATCGACGGCGCCCTGGCCCAGATCTCGACCATCCGCGGTAACCTGGGTGCGATCCAGAACCGCTTCCAGTCGACGATCTCGAACCTGTCCGCCACCTCGGAAAACCTGAGCGCCGCGCGCTCGCGTACCCTGGACACGGACTTCGCTGCCGAGACCGCCGCGCTGACCAAGGCGCAGATCCTGCAGCAGGCCGGTGTGTCGATCCTGTCGCAAGCCAACTCTCTGCCGCAGATGGTGCTCCAGCTCCTGCAGTAAGTTCGGTAAACAAACTGGCAGCCCGGGGCGGCGCAAGCCGCTCCGGGCGGGCCATCCCCGGTCACACTGGAGACCGGACCATGACCTGAATGCCCTGTCTCACCGGGCGCCGGGGCAGCGGGAAAAAATATAGAGAGCTTGTCTACGCGAGGTCCTGTTTCCTGTTCGCAGCGGACGCGGCCATTGTTTAACGCGCAGAGGACTTCGTATGCGTCAGATCCGATCATCCCGGGCGAACGCCCACATGCGGCAAGATATTCCCACCGGCGGCAAGAACGGGCCGGCCGCAACCGAACACCGCCCCTCCGTGGCTGGCGACTCCAGGCTCACCGAGGCGGTCAGTCAATTGAACGACTATATCCAGAGCATCCATCGCAATATCGAATTCAGCGTCGATGCGAAGATCAATCGCGTGGTAGTCAAGGTCTATAACCTCGAGACGGGGGAGATTATCCGCGAGATTCCGGCGGAGGAGGTTCTGGATATGTCGCGTTATCTCGTGAAACAG
This sequence comes from Gammaproteobacteria bacterium, assembly GCA_016716465.1. Classification (NCBI taxonomy): domain Bacteria; kingdom Pseudomonadati; phylum Pseudomonadota; class Gammaproteobacteria; species Gammaproteobacteria bacterium. The sequence continues at coordinate 1,175,975 of JADJWH010000001.1, read as the reverse complement.
CGGGACTGGTTGTCGGGTATGGGCCTGTAGCGCTGAATTGGTCCTTATTTTGCATCCTTTAACCGCATCACAGCGGATCCGGACGAGACGGGAATGGCATCCATTACATCACCTGGCATAGGCAGCGGTCTGGACATCAACGCGCTGGTTTCCCAGCTGGTCGAGGCCGAAAAAACCCCCCAGACTACCCGGCTCGATACCAAGGAAGCGGAGCTGACGGCGCGACTGTCCGCCTTCGGGACGCTGAAGGGTGCCCTGTCCTCCCTGCAGACCTCGCTGTCGGGCCTGACTTCTCTGTCGACCTACCGCGGCCGCAGCGCCGACTCCAGCAATTCCGAGGTAATGACGGCCAGCGCGGGGACCCTCGCGGCGCCTGGAAGATATCAGGTCAGTCTCGACGGACTCGCCACCGAGCACAAACTGGCTACCGATCCCGTCAACCAGGCGGGCGCGCGCTTTACGTCAGTAACGGACAGCGTCGGGACCGGCACGCTGACGTTCAGGTTCGGGACCACCGACTATGATTCCGGGACTGACACCTACAACGCCTTCGAGCAGAATGCGGAGCAACCGAGCTACACCGTGGAAATCAAGGACGGGAGCCTGCAGGGGATCCGCGACGCCATCAACGGGGCCGAGATGGGCATCACCGCGTCGATCATCTTCGACGGCACCTATCAGCGGCTGACCCTGTCGGCGGGGGATACCGGCGCCGCGAACAGCCTGGAGATCACCGTCGCGGACGATGACGGCAACAATACCGACGGCACAGGACTCTCGCTGCTCGCGTTCAGTTCGGCAGCCACCAATATGATCCAGACCCAGGCGGCGCAGAACGTCTCCGGCCTGACCATCGATGGCATTGCCGTCGCGAGCGCAAGCAATACCCTGACGAACGTAATCAACGGCCTGGCAGTCAATCTGCTCGAGGCCGGTACTTCCACGCTGACCGTTGCCTATGACAAGGACAGTGTATCGAGCGCGGTCAGCAGCTTCGTCGAGAAGTACAATGGCCTGATCAGCACCATCAACGACCTTTCGAGCTACAACGTCGATACCGGCGAGGCGGGCCTCCTCAATGGTGATGGTGTGCTGCGCAATATCGATACGCAGGTAAGGCGTATCTTCAGTCAGACGGTAACCGGGTTGAATGGCCCGTACCGCCAGCTGGCCGATATCGGCATCACGCGCAATGCCAGCGACGGCAGCCTGGTGTTGGACAATGTCAAGCTGGAGGCCGCGATCGAGGACAACTTCGACGCGATCGCCGGCATGTTCACCGCTTACGGCGCGACCACCGACTCGCTGATCCAGTATCAGTCGTCCTCCGACGTAACGCGCGCGGGAAAGTACGACATCAACGTCACCCGGCTGGCAACGCAAGGGGACTTCGCGGGATCGGCGGCGGCGAATCTGACCATCAGCGCGGGCATTAACGATGGCCTGACGCTGGTGATCGACGGCGTTTCCACGAGTGTTACCCTGTCGGCGAAGACCTATGCCTCCGCGGCGGCGCTGGCGGCCGACCTGCAGTCGAGACTGAACGCCAATGAGGATCTGACCAGGCGCGGCATCGCGGTGAAGGTCGCCGAAACAGGCGGTGTACTGACCCTGACCTCCGATTCCTATGGTTCCGGATCCAAGGTCTCGGTCACCGGCGGCAATGCGCGGAACGGACTCTTCGGTCTGGCGCCGGTATCCACCGACGGGGTGGATGTCGCGGGGACTATTGGCGGGATCGAAGCGGTCGGCGACGGGCAGAAGCTGACCGGTCAGGGGATCGCGCTCGGGCTGGAGCTGATGGTGGTCGGAGGGGTGACGGGCAGCCGTGGCAGTGTCACCTTCTCGCGTGGCTACGCCGAGGGGCTGAAAAACGTGCTCTCGGGCCTGCTCGCGAGCGACGGATTGTTCGATTCCGTAACCACTGGCATCAATCGCAGCATAAGCGACATCGAGACACAGCGTGAACAGGTGGATCTCAGGTCGCAGGCCTATGAGGACAGGATCCGGGCGCAGTTCACGGCGATGGACATACTGGTCGCGCAATTCCAGAGCACCAGCACTTTTCTCACACAGCAGCTGGACAACCTGTCGCAGATGCTTTCGACCAGGTCAAAATAAACGCCAGCGGCTCGGAAGCGGGAATCCCGGCACATGCCGGCGACTACACGGGAACAGAGGCATAAGGGGAGATCATATCGATGGACCAGTTCGGTTCAAGGAATTATCAGGCGATGAAGCAATACAGGAACACAGGGCTGAAGGGCGCCGTCGACGATGCCTCGCCACACCGTCTGATTCAGATGCTGATGGATGGGGCGCTGGACAAGATCGCGGCGGCTCGCGGCTTCATGGAACGCGGCGACATGACACAGAAGGGGGCTCATATCAGTTGGGCGGTCTCCATCATCGACGGGCTGCGTGTCAGTCTGGACAAGTCCGTCGGGGGCGAGGTCACGCAGAACCTCGAGGATCTCTACAACTACATGATGGTTCGGCTTACCGAGGCGAATCTCAAGAATGATGTTTCCTGTCTGAATGAAGTCTCGGGTCTGTTGCGCCAGATCAAGGAGGGCTGGGACGCGATTCCACAGGAAGTCATCCGGGATCACGCGCAGAAGGCGGTTGCCAGTTCCGGGCAGACGTACGGCGGCCGATGACCGTGAGTTCATCGAGTTTCTCGCCCCGATCCGGCGGTAACGCAGTGGAACCCACCGCCGGGCTGGCCGATGTCCTGGACCTCTCCCGCGAGATGCTGGCGAAGGCCGAGGCGGGCGCCTGGGACGATCTGCCCGAACTCGAATCCCGGCGCGGCGCCATGCTCGCGCGGTTATTCGAAACCCTTCATGCCGCCGGTCCCGGCGCGGCGGACGCCGCCGGGATCCGCGCCTTGCGTGACATCAACGACCGCATCATCCAGCTCGGCAAAATCCAGAGTCAGCGCCTTGTGCAGGCGCTGTCGGACAGTTCGTATCAGCGTCGGGCGGCCGCCTGTTATCGGCAGTCTTCGGCCGGCTGAGCTTCATCCGATCCCATATCCCACCGCGACCGAGCATCGGCTCCGGCTGTGCCGCGTGTTGTCTGGCGAAACGGGATCGAGTATCTTTGCCTGCATGGAGAACGGCGATGATTCGCAATTCGGCGCAGGACTGGTCTATGAGGACGTCCTGCCGCTTGGCTGGCGCGATGTTAAAAGCGATGTCTCGACCGCCGAGATATTGAGCGCCTGCCAGTCCAACGAGCGCATCCTGCGCGGCTTTTCCGTTCTTGATGAACATCGGGCCGAGGGCTCCGACGATGAGCATGGCCATCATGGCGCCCATGAACCGTCCCGCCTCGAATTCAAACTGAACCTGCTGCTCGACATGGTGGCGCGACTGCTGGCCGAGCATGTGTCCATTCCCGCCGCCGTGCCAGTCAAGATGAGCGGTTCCGGTATCCGCTGGCGATCTTCCAGTGCCCCGCGCGTCGGCGGCACAATCAGCGTGGACCTCTATCTGAACAGGCTGTATCCGACGCCGATCACCTTCTACGGCGAGGTGACGCAGGTGGAGCCGGACGGAGAGGATTTCCAGATCGAGATGATCTACCGGGACATGAGCGACAGCCTGCGAAGCTGGATCGAGAAACTGATCTTCCGTCACCACAGGAGACAGATCGCGCATTCTCGCCACCAGGGGCGCACGTGATATTGTCAATTATTATCAGTTGGTTATTATAGATCCATGGAGAGCGACAAGTTTTTGACATCATAATTAAAAAGGGTTAGGCTCTAGGTCATTTTGTGGACCCTATACCTATATAGATAAAGACTATAACAATCCTGCACAACGCAGCTTAGGAGAAGGGGTGGGCCGAATGGAATCCGTTCTTGTCGTCGACGAGGATCAGCAACGATCCGAGTGTCTGAAAGCGATTCTGAATTTCATCGATTACGACAATATTCAGCTTGCCAAGCCGGGGAACTGGAAGGAATCCGGGCTCGTGGCCGGGACTCTGGGGGCTGTGGTCGTGGCCACCGATCCCGTGGATGAGGGCTGGCTCAATACGGTCCGGTCTCTCCATGAGTGGGATGCCGGCTTGCCCATCGTTCTGGTCGGCAACGGCGCCAGAAAGAAACTCCCCCCCGAGACCCAGTCCCTCCTTCTCGGTCAGCTCAAATATCCTCCGAAATATAAAGAACTCACCGGTATCCTGCAGCAGGCGGCGGTGTTCCGCGCCAGCCAACGCGAAGGACAGGGCGACCATTCGCCCGAACTCTTTCGCAGCCTCGTCGGCAACAGCCGGCCGATACGCGTGGTACGCACCCTGATCGAGCAGGTCGCCGGTTCCGACGCCACTGTCCTGATCCTGGGCGAATCCGGCACCGGCAAGGAAGTGGTCGCGCGCAACATCCATTATCACTCGGCGCGACGCAACAAGCCGTTCGTCCCGATCAACTGCGGCGCCATTCCGGCGGAACTGCTGGAGAGTGAACTGTTCGGGCACGAAAAGGGCGCCTTCACCGGGGCGATCAGCGCGCGCCAGGGCCGGTTCGAGATGGCCGAGGGCGGCACGCTGTTCCTCGATGAGATCGGCGACATGAGCATGCACATGCAGGTGAAGCTGCTGCGCGTGTTGCAGGAGCGGACCTTCGAGCGTGTCGGCAGCAACAAGACCATCACGTCCGACGTCCGCATCATTGCGGCGACGCACCGCAACCTCGAGAAGGCCATCGCGGAAGGCAAGTTCCGCGAGGATCTGTACTATCGTCTCAACGTGTTCCCGATCGAGATGCCGCCGCTGCGCGATCGGTCGGAGGACATTCCCCTGCTGATCAAGGAGTTGATCACCCGGCTCGAGCATGAGAAGCGGGGCTCGGTGCGTCTGACTCAGTCCGCGATCATGGCGCTTTCGCAGTACCACTGGCCGGGCAATGTGCGTGAACTCGCCAATGTCATCGAGCGGCTCGTCATCATGTACCCGTACGGCGTCGTCGATATGCACGATCTGTCCGAGAGATATCAGCCGGAATCGGGCGAATTGAAGGATGCGGTGATCGCCGAGGAGAACCTGATCACCGTCGGCAATCTCGATGTGCCGCGTCTGCCGCGTGACGGTATCGATCTGAAACAGCACCTGACCAACCTCGAGTGCAATCTGATCAAGCAGGCCCTGGACGATGCCGACGGCATCGTGGCGCATGCGGCCAACCGCTTGGGACTGCGCCGGACCACGCTGGTGGAGAAGCTGCGCAAATACGGATTACAGCGCACGGACGAAGTGACGTAAGTTTGACGTCACATCCCTGTCTCTAATCCAACTATCTGTAAAACCTGTTAAATAAAATCCGGCACGCTTATTGCTCCCTGTCCTGGCGGCGGAATCGATCATCGATTCCGCCGTTGAATCGACACTGCGACGGGGACGGAAGCGCATGGATCAGACCGTAACGCGCCAAGCGCAACGCTTGACGGATGCCTTCGACCATTTCAATCGCGTCTCGGAGCAGCTGACCTCTTCGTACCAGTTGCTGGAGCGTCATCTTGCGGAGATCACCCGCCGCTTTGCGGCCGGGCCCGACACCGCCCCCGACCTCGTCAGGGGGAGGCCGCAGTCCACCCGTCACCTGCAGCCGGTGCTGGATGCCTTGCCCGCCGGGGTCGTCGTGCTCGATGGCGACGGTCGTGTCGCCCAGTGCAACCGGGCCGCGATCGATCTGCTCGGTGAGCCGCTGGCCGGCGCCTTCTGGTTCGAGGTGATCCGCCGGTCCTTTGCCGCGCAGTGCCGGCTCGGCGATCTGCGCCTGACCGACGGCCGCCTGGTTGCGCTCGCCACCAATCCGCTCGAGGACGAGCCGGGGCAGGTCATCCTGATTCACGAGGTGACCGACTCGCGCGCAATGCAGGCCCTGATGCAGCGCCAGCAGCGCCTCGCCTCGATGGGCGAGATGGCCGCCGCCCTTGCGCATCAGATCCGTACCCCGCTGGCCGCCAGCCTGTTGTATGTCTCTCAGCTCGAGGACCGTGGGCCGACTTCGCCGGCGCAGCGGCGCGGGATCGAAAAGATCCGCTCCTGCCTCGATCATCTCGACACGCTGGTGCGGGACATGCTGATGTTCGCCCGCGGCGGCTCCTTTCCCAGCGAGACCTTCAGCGCCGCTGCACTGGTCGACGCATTTCGACGCCTGTCGGAACCGCTGGCGCGCGCGGGCGGATGCCGGCTCGAGGTCATCGACGACAGTGGTGACACGCGGCTGCGCGGGAATCCCGATGCCCTGGTCGCGGTATTGCAGAATCTGCTGGAGAACGCGATCCAGGCCTGCCGCGGCGATGCGCCCGCGGAACGGCCCGTCTACGGTCATCTGGGATTCCTGGCGCGGCGGGTCGCCGGCATGGAATCCGTCGAGTTTCTGCTCAAGGACGACGGTCCCGGCATCGATCCCGCGTTGAGGGAGCGCATCCTGGAGCCGTTTTTCACCACCAAATCGCACGGGACAGGTCTTGGCCTCGCCGTGGCCCAGGCGGTCGTGCAGGCGCATGGCGGCGTGTTGTGGATCGAATCCGAGCCCGGACACGGCGCCACCGTCGGGGTGCGCCTGCCGCTGGCCGTGGACCAGACCTGAGGCCCGCGTCGGGATTCCGCTTCATGATCAATGCAATCAAAGAAGAGGTGCCGGACATGACTCATTCCACCGTGCTTGTCGTCGAGGACGAGCCGGCGCTGCGCGAGGCGCTGTGCGATTCGCTCGATCTGGCCGGCTATCCGGTGGCCGCGGCGCACGACGGCTCGGAGGCGGTCCGTGTGCTGGCGGAACGCGCCGGGGGCATCGGGATGGTGATCAGCGACGTGCAGATGAAGCCGATGGATGGCTACGCCCTGCTCAACCATATCCGCAGCAACCGGCCCGAGATCCCGGTGCTGATGATGACCGCCTACGGCACCATCCAGCAGGCCGTGCAGGCCATGCAGGCGGGCGCGGTGGATTATCTGGTGAAACCGTTCGATGCCGCGCGACTGCTGGAGATGGTCGGGCGCCATATGGCGCAGGCCGCTGCCGGCGACGAAATGGTGGCGACCGATCCGGCCAGCCGTTATGTGGCGAACCTGGCGCGTCGTGTCGCCGCGACCGACGCGACCATCATGATCACGGGAGAGAGCGGCGTCGGCAAGGAGGTGCTGGCGCGCCATATCCACCGCCATTCGCCGCGCGCCCAGCAGGCCTTCGTCGCGATCAACTGTGCCGCGATCCCGGACAATATGCTGGAAGCGACCCTGTTCGGCTATGAAAAGGGCGCCTTCACCGGGGCCTACACCGCGTGTCCGGGGAAATTCGAACAGGCACAGCACGGAACCCTGCTGCTGGACGAGATCTCCGAGATGGATCTCGGTCTGCAGGCGAAGCTGTTGCGCGTGCTGCAGGAACGCGAGGTGGAGCGACTGGGCGGGCGCGGCGTGATAGCGCTCGACGTCCGTATCCTCGCCACGTCGAACCGTAACCTGCGCGAGGAGGTGGGCGCCGGCCGGTTCCGCGAAGACCTGTTCTACCGGCTCAATGTATTTCCGCTGCATCTGCCGCCGTTGCGCGAGCGCGGCGCGGACATCCTGCCGCTGGCGCGCAGGATGCTGGGACACGGCGCGCGCGCGCAGGGCCGCGCGGTGCCCGAGTTGACCGCTGCCGCCGGGCAGCGCCTGCTCGGCCACGGCTGGCCGGGCAACGTGCGTGAGCTCGACAATGTCATCCAGCGCGCCTTGATCCTGCAGGCCGGGGCCGTGATCGACGCCGTGGACCTGCAGATCGAGGCGGTCTGCCCCGCGCCGGCGGCGCAGGCCATGGACGCAGCCCGGACCCCCGGGCTGGGCGAGGACCTGCGCGGCCGTGAACAGCAGCTGATCCTGGATACGCTGGGCTCCGTACGAGGAAGCCGCCGCGCGGCCGCCCGGCAGCTTGGCATCAGCGAGCGCACCTTGCGCTACAAGCTGGCGCGCTTGCGCGAGGCCGGCATCGAGTTGCCGGACTGACTGGCTCGGAACGTGCATAGGGAAGGGATCGAAATGAGGACCCAGGGCCGGCGCATGCGCGGCGAGGAGATGTGATCATGACGGATATCAACCCCACTCAGCTGATCTCCCAGTTACGGTCGATGGCCACGGCTGCCGGCGGTTCGCCGGCGCAGGGTGGTGGCGGGGCGGCCGGGATCGATTTCTCGGACATGCTGTCGCGGGCGGTCAACAACGTCAACGACGCCCAGCAGGAATCGGCCGCACTCAAGGAGGCGTTCCAGCGTGGCGACGAGAGCGTCGACATTTCCCGCGTCATGATCGCCTCGCAGAAGGCGAGCATCGAATTCCAGCTCATGATGCAGGTACGCAACCGCCTGGTCAGCGCATATCAGGACATCATGAACATGCAGATCTGACGCGGCCGGCTACGGAGTTCGGGCCGGAATGATTCAGTTGAGGAACGGTTTCTGGAGGCAAGATGGCGGTAGTGACGAAGGATAATGTGGTGATGCCGGCACGGGGGTTTTACGGCCTTACCCTGCTGCGCCAGTTCGGTTTGATGGCGGGCCTCGCGGCCAGCGTGGCCATCGGCGTCGCGGTGGTATTGTGGTCCCAGAAACCGAGCTATCGCATGCTGTACAGCGGGCTGGCCGAGCAGGATTCGGCCGCGGTGGTGCAATCGTTGCAGAAATCCGGCATCGCCTACGAACTGGCCGACGGCGCCGGCACGGTGCTGGTCCCGGCGGACCAGGTGCACGAGGCGCGACTCAAACTGGCCGGTGAGGGGCTGCCCAAGGGCGTCGGTGCCGGTTTCGAGCTGCTCGACAACCAGAAGGGGTTCGGGGTCAGCCAGTTCATGGAAAACGCGCGCTACCAGCGCGCGCTCGAGGGCGAGCTGGCGCAGACCATCGCCTCGATCAGCTCGGTGCGCGCGGCGCGGGTTCATCTCGCCATCCCCAAGCAGACGGCCTTCGTCCGCAGTCAGAAAAAGCCGACCGCCTCGGTCATGGTCGACCTGTATGCCGGTCGCAGCCTGGATGAAGGCCAGGTTGCCGCGATCGGGCATATGGTCGCGGCCAGCATCCCCAACCTCGACGTCGACCAGGTCACGATCGTGGACCAGCAGGGGCGCCTGCTGACCCAGCCCGAGGCGGGCGACGACATGCGTCTGACCGCCACGCAGTTCGATTACCGCAAGCGCATCGAGGCGTATTACACCAAGCGTATCGAGGACATCGTGACCCCGATCGCCGGTCTCGGGGCGGTCAAGGCGCAGGTCAACGCCAATCTGGATTTCACCGTGACCGAGGAGACCCAGGAAAGCTTCAATCCGAATCCGCCCGCGGTGCGCAGCGAGCAGACGGTCGATGAGAAGACCCTGTCGTCCCAGTCGCTCGGCGGCGTGCCCGGCAGTCTGTCCAATCAGGCCCCCTCGACCGGCGCGGCGGCCCAGACGGCCGATTCGGCCGCGCCGGCCGGCAGTTCGGTCCAGCGCACCACGCGCAACTATGAGATCGACAAGACCATCAGTCACACCAAGCGCAACGGCGCGGCCATCACGCGCCTGTCGGCCGCCGTGGTGATCGACGACCGCGCGACGGTCAATGAGGACGGCGACACGGTGCGTGAACCGCTCAGCGAGGAGGAGATCGCGCGCATCACCAACCTGGTGAAGGAGGCGATCGGGTTCGATGCCGAGCGCGGCGACAGCGTCAATGTGATCAACCAGTCCTTCACGCTGCCGCCGGCGCCGGAAGAGCTCCCCGAGCCGTCCATGTTCGAGCAGCTGAACGTGTGGGATATCGCCAAGCAGGCGCTCGGTATCGGGATCGTACTCTTCCTGATCTTCGGCGTCCTGCGGCCGGTCCTGCGCGAGCTCGCCGCGAAGGGAAAGGCGATACCGCAGGCCTTGCCGCACGGCGAGGGCCAGATGGCGGAGGACCAGCTGACCCTGAGCGGCGGGATGCGCCCGGCGGCGCTGCCCGGGGGCGCAGGCGGCGGCAATCTGGATACCAATCTGAACATGGCGCGCACGCTGGCCGCGCAGGATCCGAGGCGCACCGCCCAGGTGGTCAGGAACTGGGTGGGGGCGGAGTAATCCGGAGCGTGGACCATGGCGGATAAGAAACAGGCATCCGAAATCAGCGGCGTCGAGAAGGCGGCCGTGTTGCTGATGAGTCTCGGCGAACAGAACGCCGCCGAGGTATTCAAATATATCGGGCCCAAGGAGGTCCATCGCCTGAGCTCGGCGATGGCGAATCTGAGCAAGGTTTCGACCGAACAGGCCAACACGGTGCTGAAGGAATTCGTGCAGTCGGTCGGCCACGAAACCTCGTTCGGCATGGCGGCGCAGGATTACCTGCAGACCGTGCTGGTGAAGGCGCTCGGGCAGGACAAGGCCGGGAACATCATCAATCGTGTCATGCTCGGGGGGGCGGACTCCGGGCTCGATCAGCTCAAGTGGATGGACTCCCACGAGATCTACGAAGTCATCAAGATGGAGCACCCGCAGATCATCGCGGTGGTGCTGTCCTACCTCGACAACGATCAGGCCGCCGAGGTGCTGACGCTGTTGTCGGAAAAGGTCCGCGCGGACGTCCTGCTCAGGATCGCCGTGCTCGACCGCCTGCAGCCGACCGCCCTGCAGGAACTGAATCAGGTCATCGAGGAGCAGTTCCGCGGCAATTCCAACGTCAAGTCGTCCACGGTCGGTGGCATCAAGGTCGCCGCCAACATCCTCAACAGCATGGAATCCGCGCTGGAGACGACGATCATGGATCAGATCAACGAGTTCGACAAGGAGCTGGGCGACAAGATCCAGGATCTCATGTTCGTGTTCGACGATCTGTCCGCGCTGGACGACCGCGGCATCCAGTCCCTGCTGCGCGAGGTGTCCTCCGAGACGCTGGTGATCGCGCTGAAGGGGGCCGAGGAGGCGCTCAAGGAGAAGGTCTTCAAGAACATGTCGAAACGGGCGGGCGAGATGCTGCGCGACGATCTGGAGGCGAAGGGGCCGGTGCGCCTGAGCGAAGTGGAAGTGGCGCAGAAGGAGATCCTCGCCATCGCGCGGCGCCTGTCCGAGTCCGGCGACATCTCACTGGGTGGCAAGGGTGGAGAAGAGTACGTTTAAGGTCATCAGCGGCGCCGCGGCAGATGCCTGCGAGCGCTGGGAACTGCCGCGGGTGGGCGGCGCGGCGGCCGGCGATCCGGTCGCTCATGGCGGTCATCTGACCGCGACCCGCATGGAACAGATCCAGCAACAGGCCTACGAGGAAGGGTTCGCGCTCGGGCAGCGCGAGGGCCTGGAAAAAGGCGCGGCGCTGGCCAGGGAAAAGGCGGATCGGCTGGAGGGGATACTGAATCTGCTGTCCCGGCCGCTGCACCAGCTCGACGACGGGGTGGTGGAAGAGATCACCACGCTCGCGCTGTCCATCGCCCGCCACGTCATCCGCCGCGAGCTGAAGACCGATCCCGGCCAGATCGTCGCCGTGGTGCAGCGCGCGGCCGCGATACTGCCGGTTGCCTCGCGTAACGTCCGTCTGTTCGTCAACCCGGCCGACGCGGAGACCCTGCGCGAGAATCTCGCTGCCTTGCAGGGCGAGGAATCCGGCTGGAAGATCCTGGAAGATCCGGCGCTCGCGCGCGGCGGCTGCCGGCTGGAGACCGATAACTCGCGCGTCGACGCCAGCGTGGAACGGCAGTTCGCGGCGATCGCTGCGGAGCTGCTCGGCGGCGAGCGCCAGGAGGATGCCGGTGTTGTCTGAGCTCGATCGCGCGCCGGTATGGCGCCGGCGCCTCGCCGAGCGTGGCGCGGTACTGAAGAACGCGCCTCCGCTGGTGGTGGAGGGCAAGATTACACGCATGGTCGGACTGACGCTGGAAGCGGTCGGTTGCCAGGCGGCGATCGGTGACCGCTGTCTGATCGACAACCCCTCGGGTCATCCGCTCGAGGCCGAGGTGGTGGGCTTCGCGGGCGACAGGACCTTCCTGATGCCGAGCGGCGAGATTCGCGGCCTGGTGCCGAATGCGCGCGTCATTCCCACCGGCCGGATCTACGAGGCGGCGGTCGGCGACGGCCTGCTCGGCCGGGTGCTCGACGGCACGGGAAAGCCGCTCGATGGGCGCGGTCCGGTACGCAGCGAGACCACCTATCCCCTGCTCGGCCGGCCGATCAATCCCCTGCAGCGCCGCGTCATCAGCGAACCGCTCGATGTCGGCGTGCGCGCCATCAACAGCCTGCTGACCATCGGCCGCGGCCAGCGCCTGGGCCTGTTTGCCGGCAGCGGCGTGGGCAAGAGCGTCCTGCTCGGCATGATGACGCGCTACACCGACGCCGATGTGACCGTCGTCGGCATGATCGGCGAACGCGGCCGCGAGGTGAAGGAATTCACCAACCGTATCCTGGGTACGCACGGGATGGCGCGCGCGGTGGTGGTGGCGACACCGGCCGATACACCGCCCATGCTGCGCCTGCACGGCGCCATGCTCGCGACCAGCATCGCGGAGTATTTCCGTGACAAGGGGCTCAAGGTGCTCCTGCTGATGGATTCGCTGACGCGCTATGCCCAGGCGCAGCGCGAGATCGCCCTCGCCATCGGCGAACCGCCGGCCACGCGCGGCTATCCGCCCTCGGTGTTCGCCAAGCTGCCGCAGCTGGTCGAGCGCGCGGGCAACGGCGACGGCAACGGTTCGATCACCGCGCTGTATACCGTGCTGGCGGAGGGCGATGACCAGCAGGATCCGATCGCCGACGCCGCGCGCGCGATCCTCGACGGCCACATCGTGCTCAACCGTGAACTGGCGGACGCGGGCCATTATCCGGCGATCGACATCGAGGCTTCGGTAAGCCGCGTGATGAGCGAGATCGTCAGTCCCGAACACCAGCGCCAGGCCATACGTTTCAAGCAGCTCTATTCGACCTATCGCCGCAATCGTGACCTGATCAGCGTCGGCGCCTACGCCAAGGGCAGCGACCCCAGGGTGGACGAGGCCGTCGATTACCATCCGCGCCTGACGCAGTTCCTCCAGCAGGGCCTGAACGAGCGCGTCACCTTCCGCGACGGTTTGCGCGGCCTGGGCGAACTGCTGGGCGGAAACGTGCCGCAGAAGGCGAAGAAATAACGTACTGTCGAAATCCGGGTGGGAGATGACATCATGACGAGATCGGAACGGCTGGAACCCATCGCCGGGCTGCAGCGGGACAAGGAGATCCAGGCGACGCGCGTGCTGGGCGAGTCGCGCAACCGTTATCTGTCCCAGGAGCGCCGCCTGGCCGACCTCGAGAAATTCCTGCGCGAGTATCAACAGCGCTTCCAGACGGAAGGTGGCGGCGCCACCATTGAGCGCTTCAAGGAGTACAGGCGTTTCACCGAGCGCCTCGATGCGGCGATCCAGCAGCAGAAAAAGCTGCTGGAGGAATGCCGGCGCGAACTGGACCAGCACAACCGCTACTGGAACGAGGTAAGCTCCAAGCGGCGCGCACTCGACAAGGTCATCGACCGCTTCCAGCGCGAGGAGGTCTCGCGCGTGCAGCGGCGCGAACAGCGCGAGAGCGACGATCGCGCACAGCGTGCCCGCCCGGGTTTCGGCGGCGAGGAATAATATCAGCGCCGGTTTCGGCTGGCGTGGGACTTGCATTTTGCCTGGCGGATACGACCGACGGCAACGATCACGGGGAGCGGGGAAGTCATGGCGGTAAGCACTGCAGGCGTGGGTATTCCTATTTTGCCCGGTGTCCCGGGCCCGGCGGGCCAGGCCGTAGTTGCCGACGATGGCACATTGCCGGCGATGTCCTCCGCTGAGACCGATTCGTTTGATTCCCTGATGAATTTTCTCCTTGCCGCGCCGCGTCCCCAAGGTGTCGCCGCGCCGGGTGTGACGTCTCAGGATGCGCTCCCTACACCCGTGCTTCCGCCGGATCCGTCCATCGCCGGAGATGTTCAGGCGGAGCCGGAAGGTGAGGTCTGTGCGGAGTTTGTGCCGGTTTCCGCACCATCGAATCCCGGCTCACCCGCGGCATTCTTGCCGCAGGACGGCAAGACCTTGCCGGTGCAGCCGGCGGAGACATCGGTTGCCGATCGGCTGGAGTTCACTACGGGGGTTGAGCCGGATGACGCCGGCGATGATCTCGATCCGTGCGCAGGCGCTGCGCCTGTGCTACCGCCGGACCCGCCGGTTGTGATACCGGAGGCCGGGCAAGCGCCGGCCGCGGCACACGAACCTCCCGTTACCGCAGCCCCGGTCATCGTCGCTGCACCGATCACCGTCCCGGCGCCCGCCGCCGTCCAGACCACCGGCGAGACCGTCGTGGAGGCGGAAGGTGATGCCGACGCTGCGGAACCCGTACGCATCCCCGTGCCGAACCCCGCGGTACCCGCGCCACGATCCACGCATGCAGCCACGCCCGCACCGGGTCCGAGTTCATCATCGACCAACGGCGGCGCCGTGACGGCCGCGTCCTCGCCATCCCCCATGCCCCCGGCCGCGCCTGGATCCGTATCCGTACCCACGGGACCGGAAGCGACGGCGCCGGCGCCGGCCTCGACGCCGGACGTCGGTGCGCGTCTGCAGGAGCTGCTGGCGCGCCTCGGCGCGAATGACGGCGCAAATCCGCTTCGCGGCGAGGCCGTCCATGCCTTGTTGCGCGATCCCGAAGGCGGCGTGCCGGCGAATGCCGCCGCGTTGACCTATGCCCAGGCCGGCGCGGCCGCCCAGCCCCGGGGAGACGTCCCGGTGCCGGGCCCCGCCCTGCAAACGCCGTTGCGCCATCCGGAATGGAGCGATGAACTCGGCCAGCGCATCCGCTGGGCGCTCGGCAACCAGATCCAGAGCGCGGAACTGAAGATCAATCCGCCGCAACTGGGCCCGCTCGAGATACGCGTCAGCGTCGATTCCGATCGCCAGATGAACGTGACGCTGTCGAGCCAGCACGCGCTGGTGCGCGAGTCCCTGCAGGACAGCCTGCCGCGGCTGCGTGACCTGATGAGCGAACAGGGATTCGGCGCCGTCAACGTAGACGTCTCCCAGCACTCCTTGTCCGATGGCGGCCGTTCATCGGCGCGCCAGCCCGGGGCCGAGTCCGTGGCGCGTGCCGAGTCCGGTCCGGCCGATGACGCGGCGGGCCCCGGCGCGGACCGGCCGCGCGAGATTCGCGGACTCGTCGATCTGTACGCCTGATCCCGCTTTCGCGACCACACGCCGTCTTTCCCGTTCGTCGGGCGGTACCGCCGCGCCGGTTTCCGGCCCGCCGGCACAGGGCACGCTCGCCATCGCATTTCCGCCATCCCTGTCCCGGGAGGAAGGCATCGACGTCAAGATGCCGTCATCCTCGCGAGAGCGCGACACAACATGTTGTAATTATTAAATAATAATTTTTCTCTTCCGCTGGCACATGTCTTGCTAAATCTGGGCAGGACGTTATTACGAACTCCGTGCACAAGGGAAGGGAACGAGATGGCGAGAAAAGACGAAGAGATCAACGAAGACGAAGACAACGAAACACCCAAGCCGAAGAAGAAATCGGGCGGGGTCCTCAAGATCCTCCTGATCGTTGTCTCCGTGATCCTCCTCATCGGGACGAGCGTGGGCGCCACGCTGCTGCTGACCGGGGCCCTTAGCCATAAGGCCGGCGATGAAGTGGCTGCTGCCGAAGACGGTGGCGATGCCCCGGCCGAGGCGGCGCCCAAGGAGAAATCGAAGAAGTCCAAGGACAAGAAGTCCGCGAAGGAGCCCAAGGCGCCACCCATCTATGTCGAGCTGGGCGATCCGTTCGTGGTCAACTTCATCGAGGGGGTCCAGATCCGCTACCTGCAGGTCAAGATCGAGGCGATGACCCGCGATCAGGTCGTCGCGGACGCCATCAAGACGCATCTGCCGCAGATCCGGAACAATCTCGTGATGATGTTCAGCAACCTGGATTACGCCTCGCTCACCACGGCCGAGGGTAAACAGGCGATCCGCGACAAGGCCCTGGTCGAGGTCCAGACCATCCTCAAGGAGGAAACGGGCAACACCGGGGCGGAAGCCGTCTACTTCACCAGCTTCGTGATGCAGTGAGCCGCCATGGCAGTCAATGACATCCTGAGCCAGGACGAGATCGACGCGCTGCTCAACGGCGTCACCACGGGAGAGGTCGAGTCCGAATCCGATCAGCCGGTCATGGCCGGCGACGTCGCCGACTACGACTTCACCAGCCAGGACCGCATCGTGCGCGGGCGGCTGCCCACGCTGGAGATGATCAACGAGCGCATGGCGCGTCATCTGCGCATCAGCTTTTTCAATCTGCTGCGCCGCAGCGCCGAAATCGCGGTCGGCAACGTGCAGATGGTCAAGTTCAACGAGTACGTCCACAGCCTGTTCATGCCGGCGAGCCTGAACGTCATCCGCGTGTCGCCGCTCAAGGGGATGGGCCTGCTGGTGATCGATCCCAAGCTGGTGTTCAGCTTCGTGGACAATTTCTTCGGCGGGCGCGGCCGTTTCAACACCAAGATCGAGGGTCGTGAATTCACCCCCACGGAACAGCGCATCATCAAGATCATCCTTGACATGGCCTTCCTCAATATCAAGGAGGCCTGGAATCCCGTCGTCGGGATCGATGTCGAGTTCGTCAGCACCGAGATCAATCCGAATTTCGCCAATATCGTCAGCCCGAGCGAGGTCGTCGTGGTTTCCAGTTTCCACATCGAGTTCGAGGGCGGCGGCGGGGACATCCATTTCACCCTGCCATACGCCATGATCGAGCCGATCCGGGATCTGCTCGAGTCCGGCGTCCAGAGCGACCTCGTCGAGAGCGACGAACGCTGGACCATGTCCCTGCGCAACGAGCTGATGCACGCCGAGGTGGAACTGACCAGCACATTGACGGAGGCCAGCATCAGCATGCGCCAGCTGAGCAGTCTTCAGGTCGGCGACATCATCCCGATCGAGATCCCGGACGCCATTACCGCGGTGGTCGACGATATTCCGGTGTTCCGCGGCGTCTTCGGCAGCGCCGACGGCAGGAACGCCATCAAGGTAACTGAGCTGGTGCAGCACCAGCGCGGCAGGCAACTAATGACAATCACAGGAGTCGCGTGATGAATGATGCAACGAAAACGATGAGCGACGCGGCGGGTGCCGGGGCCGCCATGGCGCAGGGCGAGGACTACGCACGCGCCAGCTTCCAGAATCTGCAGGACGATTCGTCCGGATCCACCATGGGCGACAAGAGCCTGGACATGATCCTGGACATTCCGGTCACGGTGGCGGTCGAGATCGGCCGTACCAAGATATCGATCAGCAACCTGCTTAAGCTGAACCAGGGGTCCGTCGTCGAGCTGGACCGCCTCGCGGGCGAGCCGATGGACGTCACGGTGAACGGCACGCTGGTCGCGCACGGCGAGGTGGTGGTGGTGAACGAGAAATTCGGCATCCGCCTCACCGACATCATCAGCGCGACCGAGCGCGTCAAGAAACTGAAATAGTTCAGCGTCGGAGCATGTTGATGCCGAGAAATCTCCCGGTACTTGCCTTCGCGCGCGCCGCCTGCGGTTGCCTGCCGCTGCTGGTGTTTCCCGTGGCAGCCCTGGCTCAGGGTGCGGATCCCGCCCTCGCCCACAAGAGCGCAGTCTCGTTCGCGAGCGTGTTGCAGATGATCACCGGCCTCGGCGCCGTGCTGGCGCTGATCTTCGCGGGTGCGTGGGTGCTGCGGCGTTACGGTCGCGTGCAGGGGGTCTCGCACGGTCAGCTGAGGGTGGTTGGCGGCATCAACCTCGGCCAGCGCGAGCGCATCGTGATCGTCCAGGCCGGCACTGACCGCCTGCTGGTCGGAGTCGCACCGGGCTGCATCAGGACGCTGCACGTGCTGGAGCCGGCGCCCGAGCCAGGGGCGGAAGATTCCGTCAGCGGCGCGCCGCCCGCCAGTTTCCTCGGACGTTTCAATCAGGAACTCAGAAAGAGAATTTCGCCGTCATGATCAGGCTCATTCTCGTCCTTATCGCCGCGCTGGTTCCCTGTGCGGCCGCCCTCGCCGATTCCGGTCTGGCGGCGGTCACCGTGACGACGGCCCCCGACGGCGGCAAGACCTACAGTCTCAGCCTGCAGATCCTGGCGCTGATGACCGTGATGTCGCTGCTGCCGGCGGCCCTCATGATGATGACCTCGTTCACGCGCATCATCATCGTGCTCGCGATCCTGCGCCAGGCGCTCGGCACGGCCTCGACGCCGACCACCCAGACGCTGATCGGGCTGGCGCTCTTCCTGACGGTGTTCATCATGATGCCGGTGTTCACCGACGTCTACAACGACGCCGTGCTGCCGTACACCGAGGAGAAGGTGACGATGCAGGAGGCGCTCGAGCGCGGCAGCGCGCCGATGAAGAAGTTCATGCTGGCGCAGACGCGCGATTCGGACCTGAGCCTGTTCGCCGAGATCTCCGGGACCCCGGCGGTGGAGTCGCGCGAGCAGGTGCCGTTCACGCTGCTGATGCCGGCCTTCCTGACCAGCGAGCTGAAGACCGCGTTCCAGATCGGGTTCATCATCTTCATCCCGTTCCTGATCATCGATCTGGTGGTGGCGAGCGTCCTGATGTCGATGGGCATGATGATGCTGTCGCCGCTGATCATATCGTTGCCGTTCAAGATCATGCTGTTCGTGCTGGTGGACGGCTGGGCGCTGATCCTCGGCACCCTGGCCGCGAGCTTTTCCACCTGAACCGCATCGGGCCGATTCGCACAGGAGATACGCCATGACCCCGGAATCCGTCGTCACCCTCGGCCAGAATGCGCTCTATGTCACCCTGCTGATACTCGCGGTGCTGCTGCTGCCCGCGCTCGGCATCGGCCTGCTGGTCAGCATGTTCCAGGCCGCCACCCAGATCAACGAGCAGACGCTGAGTTTCATCCCCAAGCTGTTCGTGGTGCTGGGGGTGATGGTCGCCGCCGGCCCCTGGATCCTGCGCTCGCTGATCAACTATACCGAGGAGCTGATCCGCAGCATCCCGTCGCTGATCGGATGAGCGGAAGGGGCTGCGGGGTGATGCACAGATGAACTTCACGGACCAGGAACTGACGCAATGGCTCACGGGTTTCCTGTGGCCGTTCTTCCGCATCGCCGCCCTGGTGACGGTGGCGCCGATCCTGGGCGTGCGCGTCGTGCCGATGCGGTTCCGTGTCGGCATCGCCCTGGCGCTGACCCTGGTCGTGGCGCCCGTGCTGCCGCCGGGCCCGCAGGTCGATCCCGCGAGCGTCCAGGGCATCCTGATCGCCGGCGCCCAGGTCATGACCGGGCTCGCAATGGGCTTCCTGATGCGGCTGGTGTTCAGCGCGGTGGAAATGGGCGGCAATCTGATCGGTCAGACCATGGGGCTGGGGTTCGCCCAGATGATGGATCCTGCCAACGGCGTCACGGTTCCGGTGGTGAGCCAGTTCTATATTGTCCTGGCCACACTGATCTTCCTCGTGCTGAACGGCCACCTGATCCTGATCGAGACCCTCGTCGACAGCTTCCGGACGATTCCGGTGGCGCTCGGGTCGATCCGCGGAAACGGCCTGTGGGTGCTGCTCGAATGGGCGGGATGGATCTTCAAGGGCGCGTTGATCATCTCCCTGCCGGCCCTGGCCTCGCTGCTCCTCGTCAACGCCGCCTTCGGCGTCATGATGCGTGCCGCACCCCAGCTCAATATCTTCGTCATCGGGTTCCCGATCTCGCTCATGCTCGGGTTCATTTTCATTCTGCTGTCGCTGCCGCTGTTCGCGCCGCAGTTCTCGAGCATGACCGAGAGCGCCTTCGACGCGATCCGTGCGATGACGACGGAGTAGCGCCGTGTCGGAACATTCCGCGCAGGAACGCACCGAACAGGCCACCCCCAAGCGCCTGCAGGAGGCACGCGAACGCGGCCAGGTGCCGCGCTCGCGCGAGCTTACCACCATGGCCGTGCTGCTGATCTCCGCCGCCGGCATGATGCTGCTCGGGGACGGCATCGTGCGCCAGAACCTGCGCACGATGGAGCTTTCCTTCGCCGTCCCGCGCGCGGAGCTGATGGATCCCGCCACCATGCTGCTCAAGCTGCAGCAGGCGATCTTCGAGTCGACCGGCGCGCTGATGCCGTTCTTCGTCCTGGTGGTGGCGGCCGCGCTGCTCGCGCCGATGGCCCTGAGCGGATGGTCCTTCAGCGCCAAGGCGATGTCCTTCAAGTGGGACAAGCTCGATCCGATCAAGGGCGTGGGCCGCATATTCGCCGTGCGTGGCCTGGTCGAGCTGGTCAAGGCGCTCGCCAAGTTCTGTGTCGTGCTGGCGGTCGCCATTCTGATCCTGATGGGGAACGCGGAGGCGCTGCTCGGGCTGGGCGGCGAGGACGTTAATCCGGCGATCGCCGATGCCGGAACGCTGCTGCTGCATGCCTTTCTGATCCTGAGCGGGGCCATGATCGTGATCGCCGCCATCGATGTCCCGTTCCAGATCTGGGACCACAACAAGCAACTCCGGATGACACGCCAGGAGATCAAGGACGAATTCCGCCAGACGGACGGAAGCCCGGAGATGAAACGCCGCATCCGCGAGATCCAGCATGAGCAGTCGCGCCGCCGCATGATGGACGCGGTGCCGAAAGCCGACGTGGTCATCACCAACCCGACGCACTATGCGGTGGCGCTGCGCTACGACCAGGCCCGGATGTCGGCGCCGGTAGTCGTGGCCAAGGGCAAGGATCTCGTCGCCATGGAAATCAGGAACATGGCGCTCAGGCACAAGGTGCCGATCCTGTCCGCTCCGCCGCTCGCGCGCGCCATCTTCTACAGCACGCGCCTGGACCAGGAGATCCCGTCGGGCCTGTTCCTGGCGGTGGCGCAGATCCTGGCCTACGCCTACCAGCTGCGCCGCCGGCCGCGGCGCGGGGCCGGCGCGCACAAGGAATTCAACGATCTACCGATTCCGGACGACCTGCGACGCGACGAATGACGCCGCCGGCACCGGACGCAGTGAACATGAACGCAGATACGCGAACGAGGAACGCACATGGCTGAGGCAAACGTACTGGGCAGCATCCGCGATATCGGCCGCCACGGCATGCTGGGGGCCCCGCTGCTGATGCTGGCGCTGCTGGCGATGCTGGTGGTGCCGCTGCCGCCGCTGATGCTCGACGTGTTCTTCACCTTCAACATCGCGCTGTCGCTGGTCATCATCCTCGCCTGCGTGTATACGCAGCGGCCGCTGGACTTCGCCACCTTCCCCACGGTGCTGCTGCTGGCGACCCTGCTGCGGCTCGCCCTCAACATCGCCTCCACGCGCGTGGTCCTGCTCGAGGGGCATACCGGGGCGGACGCGGCCGGCCAGGTGATCGAATCGTTCGGCGAGTTCGTCGTCGGGGGCAACTACGCGGTCGGTCTCATCGTGTTCGCCATTCTGGTCATCATCAACTTCGTGGTCGTGACCAAGGGCGCCGGGCGCATCTCCGAGGTCAGCGCGCGCTTCACCCTGGATTCGATGCCCGGCAAGCAGATGGCCATCGATGCCGACCTCAACGCCGGCATCATCGGCCAGGACGAGGCCAAGCGCCGCCGCGCCGACGTAGTGGCGGAGGCGGATTTCTACGGCTCCATGGACGGCGCCAGCAAGTTCGTTCGCGGCGACGCGATCGCCGGAATCCTCATCCTGTTCATCAACATCATCGGCGGGCTCGCCATCGGCATGATGCAGCACGATATGGTCTTCGCCAACGCCGTGCACAACTACACCCTGCTCACCATCGGCGACGGTCTGGTTGCGCAGATCCCCGGCCTCGTGCTGTCGACTGCCGCGGCCATCATGGTGACACGGGTGTCAAGCGAACAGGACATGGGCAAGCAGTTGCTCAGCCAGATGTTCGACAGCCCGCGCGCGCTGGCCGTGACGGCCGGCGTCATG
Source organism: Gammaproteobacteria bacterium (assembly GCA_016716465.1). NCBI lineage: Bacteria > Pseudomonadati > Pseudomonadota > Gammaproteobacteria > Gammaproteobacteria bacterium. The sequence goes on along the minus strand of JADJWH010000001.1, from coordinate 1,154,114 downwards.
GGCCTGCTCGGCATCGTACCGGGCATGCCGAATGTCGCCTTCCTGACCCTGGCCGGGATCGCCGGGGCCGGCAGCTACATGATCCATCAGCGCAAGATGCGGCCCGCGCGCGCGCAGCAACAGGCGGCGCAGGCGCGCGAAGTGGCGACGGCGGAACAGAAACCGAACGAGTCGCGCGAGCTCAGCTGGGAGGACGTGGTGCCGGTGGACACCGTCGGGCTCGAGGTCGGCTACCGCCTGATCCCGCTGGTGGACAAGAATCAGGGCGGACAGTTGATGAGCCGGATCAAGGGCGTGCGCAAGAAGCTGACGCAGGAGATCGGTTTCCTGGTCCCGCCGGTCCACATCCGCGACAACCTCGAACTGGCGCCGAGCGCCTACCGCATCACGCTGATGGGCGTCACGCTGGGCGAGGCGGAGGTCTTTCCGGACCGCGAACTGGCGATCAATCCCGGGCGCGTGTTCGGCAAGCTGCCCGGGATAGAGACCAAGGACCCGGCCTTCGGCATGGATGCCGTGTGGATCGAGCCGAACCAGCGCGACCAGGCCCAGACCATGGGATATACCGTGGTCGACACCAGCACGGTGATCGCCACCCACCTCAATCACATCCTGCAGACCCACGCGCATGAGCTGCTCGGCCGCGAGGAGGTGCAGCAACTGCTGGACAATCTCGCCAAGGTCTCGCCCAAGCTGGTCGATGGCCTGGTGCCGGATTCGCTCCCGCTCGGCACCGTGCAGAAGGTGCTGCGCAACCTGCTGGAGGAGAAGGTGCCGATCCGCGATATGCGCACGATCGTGGAAAATCTGGCGTCAGCCTCCGCCACCAGTCAAGACCCCGGCGCCCTCACCGGCTCCGTGCGTGTCGCCCTCGGCCGCCTGATCACGCAAAACATCAGCGGATTGGGCAGCGAGCTGCCGGTGATCACCCTGGATCAGACGTTGGAACAGTTATTGCACGAGACTCTGCGCACCCAGGGGGCCGGCGGCATGGCCCTCGAGCCGGGACTGGCCGACCGTCTGCATCAGTCGCTGTTGCAGGCGGCGCAGCGGCAGGAGATGGCGGGGCAGCCGGTCGTGCTGCTGGTATCGCCGGCGCTGCGGATGGTCATGGCGCGCTTCACGCGCCACACGATCCCGGCCATGAACGTGCTGTCCTATGACGAGATACCGGACAACCGGCAGATCAAGATCGTCGCCAACATCGGTCGGCCGGACCGCTGACGACGAAGACCGCCGCCCGCGGCGCGGCGCTGAACGAGGCGAACCATGAAGATAAAACGATTCTTTGCACCGGACATCCGCCAGGCGATCCGCATGGTGCGCGAGGAACAGGGGCCGGACGCCGTGATCCTCTCCAACAGCCGCGTCAACGGCGGCGTGGAGATCGTGGCGGCGGTCGATTACGACGAGACCGTGTTCAAGGCGGTGAAGGGCGAATTCCCCGGCGAGACCAGGTCGACGGAGGCCCAGACGGCCGGCACCCCGGTGCGCAAGACCGCCGCGGAGGCCCCGGTCAGCCGTCCGGCTGCGGAACCGGCGTCCGTTTCCCGCACCGGCGCGCCGGTATTCGACGCCAACGGAAGCATCTGGAGTCAGGAACCGACGCTGGTCGAACTGCGCGCCGAACTCAACCGCATGCGCCTGATGATGGAAAACCAGTTGTCGAGCCTCGCCTGGGGCCAGTTCGCGCGGCGCGAACCGGCCGCCGTCGAACTGATCCAGCGCCTGATGTGCTTCGGCCTGACCGCGGCGCAGAGCCGCCGGCTGGTCGACGGCCTCGGCCGCCTCGATGGCGACATCGAGGCGCTGTGGCAGCGCGCACTGAACGTGCTTGCGAGCTGCGTCCCGCTGTATGGCGATGACATCCTCGACGAGGGCGGCATCGTCGCCCTGGTCGGACCGACCGGGGTGGGCAAGACGACCACCGCCGCCAAGCTCGCCGCGCGCTACGCGCTGCGCCACGGCAGCCGCCAGGTGGCGCTGATCACCATCGACAACTACCGCGTCGGCGCCTACGAGCAACTGCGCACCTACGGGCGAATCCTGGACGTTCCCGTCCGGACCGCCGACAGCCGCGACGAACTGCGCAAGGTGCTCAATGATCTGTGCGACCGTCGTCTGATCCTCATCGACACCACCGGCATGGGTCAGCACGACAGCGGCCTGCAGCGGCAGGCGGAACTGCTCGACAAGGAACACCTGAACAAGAAGACCCTGCTGCTGCTCTCGGCCACCACGCGCCTGTCGGGGCTGGAGGACGTGGCGGATGCCTTCGGCGTATTCCGGCCCGACGGCTGCATCCTGACCAAGCTGGACGAGGCCACCTGCATTGGAGGCGCGGTCAGCACGGCGATCAGCCGCGCACTCCCGATCGCGTTCTACAGCGACGGCCAGCGGGTGCCGGAGGATCTGCACCCGGCGCGCGCCGGGGCCCTGCTCGCGCGCGGCGTGGAGACGATGAAAAACTCGGAATCCCACATCAACGAAGATTTGATCGCACTCAGTTTCGGAAAGGAAATGGCCAATGCTTATGTCTGACAAGGGACTGTCCCAGGCGGCCGGTCTGCATGAATTTTCCCGCCAGACGCCGGTGCGCGTCATCGCGGTGACGGGCGGCAAGGGCGGGGTCGGCAAGACCAACGTCTCGATCAACCTCGGCGTGACGCTCGCCATGAGAGGGCGGCGCGTCCTGCTGATGGACGCCGATCTCGGCCTGGCGAACGTGGACGTTCTGCTCGGACTGCATCCGGGCGTGAACCTCTCGCACGTGATCAACGGCGATTGCACGCTCGACGACATCCTCGTCGAGGGTCCGCACGGCCTGCGCATCATTCCCGCCTCGTCGGGGGTCAAGCGCATGGCGGAGCTCAGTCCCGCCGAGCACGCCGGGCTGATCCGCGCCTTCAGCACCCTCGATTTCAATCCCGAGATCCTGCTGGTCGACACCGCCGCGGGGATATCCGACGGGGTGGTGACCTATGTGCGCGCGGCGCACGAGGTGGTGGTGGTCGTGTGCGACGAACCCGCCTCGATCACCGACGCCTACGCGATGATCAAGGTCATGCATCGCGAGTACGGGGTGGACCGCTTTCGCGTGCTGGCGAACATGGTGCACGGGGCGCAGGAGGGCAACGAGCTGTACAAGAAGCTCGCCAAGGTCGCCGACCGCTTCCTCGACGTCAGCCTCGACTACATGGGCGCGGTCCCGTATGACGAATTCCTGCGCAAGGCGGTGCAGAAGCAGCGCACGCTGGTCGACGCCTATCCGCGCAGCAAGGCGGCGCTTTCCTTCGCCAAGATCGGGCAGAAGATCGAGCAGTGGCCCGTCCCGCGCGCCGCGAGCGGACGTATCGAGTTCTTCGTGGAAAGACTGTTCATGAATAACAAGGGCGGCAGGACAACCGTAGGGACAATATGAATAAACCAGCCATGTACACACCCGCAGACAATGATGGAAACGGATATCAGGAGGTGGTGACGCAGTACGCCTCGCTGGTCAAACGCATCGCCTATCACATCATGAGCCGGTTGCCGCCCAGCGTGCAGGTCGACGACCTGATCCAGGCCGGCATGATCGGCCTGCTCGAGGCGGCGCGCAACTACGATGCCGGGCAGGGCGCGAGCTTCGAGACCTATGCCGGCATCCGCATCCGCGGCGCGATGCTCGACGAGATCCGCAAGGGCGACTGGGCGCCGCGCTCGGTGCACCGCAAGGCGCGCCAGGTCGCCGACGCCGTGCGCGAGGTCGAGAACGCGACCGGGCGCGACGCGAAGGATCACGAGGTCGCCAAGCTGCTCGGCATGAGTCTGGACGAATACCACAAGACCCTGCAGGACGCGAGCGGTTGCCGTCTGCTCAGCTTCGAGGAAATGGGCATGAGCGAGGACGCCGTGCCGTCGCGTCTAGGCAAGAGTGACAACGGACCGTTCGAGGGCGTGCAGCACGACGACTTCAAGCGCAACCTCGCCGAGGCGATCTCGGGGTTGCCGGACCGTGAACGGCTGGTGCTGACGCTCTACTACGAAGAGGATCTGAACCTGCGCGAAATCGGCGCGGTCATCGGCGTCAGCGAGTCGCGCGTCAGCCAGATCCACAGCCAGGCCCTGGTCCGACTGCAGTCCAGGCTCGGTCACTGGAGGACGAATGACTGAGCCATCCTCGCGGTCCCGCCGCCCGCGCTAGCGCGGCGCGCCGGGGAGGAGGGCCCGGAGTCGGGACACGGACAGGGAACGGGATACGGTTTTATGCAAGGATCGGCCGGCAATGCGCGAGTGACGGGCGCCGCCACGTCCGCCCCGGCGGACGCGGTTGCACGCGCGGCCGGGCTTGTGGTGAGGGGGAGATAGGTCTTGGATATTCTGAGCATCGCCGGCATCGCGCTTGCCTTCATCGCGATACTCGGAGGCAACGCCCTGGAAGGCGGACACCTCTCGTCGCTGCTGCAGTTGACGGCGTTCCTCATCGTGTTTGGCGGCACCCTCGGCGCCATTCTGATCCAGTCACCGTTCAGCATCTTCATGCGCTCGCTCAAGATGGCCATGTGGGTCATTCTGCCGCCCAAGGTGGCCGCGGCGGAGGCCATCCAGAAGATCGTCAACTGGAGCAACATCGCGCGCAAGGAGGGCCTGCTCGGCCTGGAGTCGATCACCGAGAGCGAGCCCGATCAGTTCGCCCGCAAGGGGCTGCAGCTGCTGGTCGACGGCAGCGACCCGGAGGCGATCCGCGCCATCATGGAAGTCGAGGTGGGCGTCCATGAATATCACGATACCCAGGCGGCCAAGGTGTTCGAGGGTATGGGCGGGTACTCCCCCACCATCGGCATCATCGGCGCCGTCATGGGCCTCATCCACGTCATGGCGAATCTGGCCGATCCCAGCAAGCTGGGTTCGGGTATCGCGGTGGCCTTCGTGGCCACGATCTACGGCGTGGGTCTCGCCAACCTCTTCTTCCTGCCGATGGCGAACAAGCTGAAGGGGATCGTGCACGTCCACACGCAATTCCGCGAGATGATCATCGAGGGCATCGTTTCCATCGCCGAGGGAGAGAACCCGCGCAACATCGAGACCAAGCTGCAGGGCTATATCCACTGAGGGTACGCCCATGGCGCGCAAGAAAAAGCACGAGGAACACGAGAATCATGAACGCTGGCTCGTGTCGTACGCGGATTTCATCACGCTGCTGTTCGCATTTTTCGTCGTCATGTACGCGGTTTCCTCGGTCAATGCGGGTAAATACCGCGTCTTGTCCGATTCGCTGGTGGCGGCCTTCAACGAACCGAAAAAATCCTTCGAGCCGATCCAGCTGGGCGAGATGGTGAAATCCGCCACCAACGCCTCGATCGAGATCATCAGCAAACCCACCCTGATCAAGGTCCCGATCACCAGCTTGAGCAACCAGGAATCGGAGCAGGGAAAAATGCCGGGCGCCGGCGTTGCCTCGTCGCCGGAAAACGCGCGTGACATCCAGAAGATCGCGGACGAGGTCGCCCAGGCCATGCAGCAGCTGGTCGACAAGGGGCTGGTCTCGATCAGCATGACCGACCTGTGGGTCGAGGTCGAGATCAAGGACAGTGTCCTGTTTCCCAGCGGCAGCGCGCAGATCCATCCCGAGGCGATCGAGGTGCTCACGCGGCTGGCGACCATCCTGGCCGATTTCACCAATCCGGTTCGTATCGAGGGGTTCACCGACAACGTTCCCATCACCACGCAGGTCTATCCGTCGAACTGGGAATTGTCGGCCGCGCGCGCGGCGAGCGTGGTACGCCTGTTCGAGCGCCAGGGTCTCTCCTCGACGCGGCTGTCGGCGGTAGGCTATGGCGAGTATCGCCCGATCGACACCAATGACACCGTCGAGGGGCGCGCGAAGAACCGGCGCGTCGTGCTGGTGGTGCTGGCCGACAAGGAAGTCGAACATCTGCTCGACGAGCGCCTGCGCCAGTCGGTGGCGGCGGATGTGCCCGCTGCGGTTTCCGCTGTCGTTGAGCCGGATTCACCCGCGACCCCGGCGGCTGCGCCCGTTGAAGTCGCGGCCCCCGCCGTGATGGAAGCTCCGTCCGGGGGGAACGCAGACGATTCTGCGGATGCGGTGGAGGCCGCGCCGGTGGAGGCACCACGCGCGGCCGTCGTGCCGCAGGCACCGGCCCAGGCGCAGGGGAGCGGCAAACCGCCGGCCCGGAACGGCGCGGGGATCTCCCTCCCGCCGAATCCGCGCCCGTTGCGGGCGATTACCCCGTTGGTCGTGCCGGCGCTGCCGGAGCGCCCGCTCGAGTTGGCGCCACCGGTGCAGCAGCCCAGGGTCGATCTCGGCCTGCCGCTTGCCGTGGACCGGCGGGCGGCGTTGGGTCCGCCCTGAGTCGGGACCTGAAGCCCGATTCCTGGCACGGAATGTGCAATTTTCTGGGTATTCAAGCGACCCTGGGAGGTCGATGGAATGCCGGAGATCGGGGATATCAAGCCGACGCTGCCGACCTGGGGTCGGCGTCCGGTGGATCGTATCGGGCCGGACGGCGAGCGGCCCCGGCCGCCGCGCAGGGAAAAGCCGCCTCCGCGCGAGGAAGGCGGGGACGACAAAGATGATCCCCGCGGCGGACAGATCGACGAATATGTCTGAGGTGAGCTGTAATGACGCTTGAGATAACCCTACAGATCGCAACGGTCGCGGCGGCGGCGGTGATGGTGCTTGCCCTGTTGCTGCAGACCTTGAGCGTGGCGCGTCTGCGCCGCGATCATCGCGCCTTGCGCGCGGAATGCGCGGCCTTGCAGAGCGAGCTGGGCGCACTGTGCGCCGGCGCCTCCGGGATGGGCGCGCACCTGAGCCGGCTGGATCAGCAGGTGATGCGCCTGGGCGAGCGTCAGGACGATCTCGAGTCGAACGACATCCTTCACCGCGAGTACGACCGGGCAGTCAAGCTGGTGCGCGCGGGCGCGGGCGTCGAGGAGATCATGGCGCAATGCAATCTGATCAGGTCGGAGGCTGAATTGCTCATGCGCCTCCACGGCGGGGTACCGGAGCGCGCGGCCTGAGACCGTTGAAGGTGTGAGGACCGGGGCCGGATCCGCGATCACGCGGGGCGGCCCTGGATCGCGTGTTTCAGCCCGGCGGCGGGATCTCGGGCAGCGGCTCGCCGATGAAGTTGCCCTGCGCGCGGTTCACGCCGTATTCCTCCAGCAGCGCCAGTATCTCGGCGTTCTCCACGAATTCCGCCACCACCACCTTGTCCAGCGTGCGTCCGACCTCGATCATCGATCGGACCAGGCGCTGGTCCACCGGATCGTTGAGCAGGTTGCGGATGAAGCTGCCATCGATCTTCAGATAATCGACCGGAAACTGTTTCAGGTAGTTGAACGAACTGAAGCCGGTGCCGAAGTCGTCCAGCGCGAAGCGGCAGCCCAACTCGCGCAGGCGGTTGATCATGGTACGCGTCTGGTCGTAGCTCGCCACCGCCGCCGTCTCCGTGATCTCGAAGGTGATGCGGTCCGCGGCGACGCCGCAGTGCTCCAGCCGGTCGCGCACCAGCGACAGCAGGGCCGGATCCTGGAAGGCGTGGATCGACAGGTTGACGTTGAGGGTCAGGCCGGACTGCTCGCGCGGCAGCCGTGCGAGCACGTCGATGGCGTATTGCACTACCCACAGGTCGATGTCGTGGATCAGGCCCATGCGCTCGGCGACCGGGATGAAGCGGTCCGGCGTGATCAGCGCGCCGTCAGTATCCCGCATCCGGATGAGGGCCTCATAGCCGACCACGCGCCCGCCGGGCAGTTCGATCACGGGCTGGAAGAACATGCAGAAACGGTTCTGCGTGAGCGCCTCGCGGATGCGCGGCACCCAGTCCGCCGCGTGGCGCAGGATATTGGTTTCGACATCGTCCTTGTTGAACAGGTGCACCAGATTGCGCCCGTGCGTCTTCGCCTCGAAGCAGGCCTGGCTGGAGCGCGCCAGCGCCTCGCTCGCATTGATGTCCTCGTGCGGCAGGACCAGCGCCACGCCGATGCTCGCGCAGACATGGTAGTTGCGGTCCTCGGTGCGGAAACGGTATTCATCGATGGCGATGCGCAGGGTTTCCGCCCGTGCGATGGCCTCCGCTTCGGTAGTGTCCTCGATCAGTACGGCGTACTCGTCCGAGCTGATACGGGCGAGGATGTCGTGCGCGCCGAGATGCTTGCGCAGGATGTTGGCGACGCTCATGAGCAGGCGGTCGCCCACGGCGTGCCCCTCCAGGTCGTTGATGACCTTGAACTGGTCCAGGTCGACGTACAGCAGGGACGCGCTGTGTCCGCTGGTGCGCACGCTCGCGATCGTGTCCTCGATCGCGAGCTCGAGCCGGCGGCGGTTGAACAGTCCGGTGAGATCGTCGTGCGAAACCAGATACTGCAGCCGCGCCTCCATGACTTTGCGCTCGGCGAGTTCGGTCTCGAGCTCGCTCTCGTGCTGGCGGCGCATGTCGCGTTCCTTCTTGAGCAGCAGCGCCGAGATCACGCGCGGGATCAGTTCGGCGCGCTGCACCGGGTGGAACAGGATATCGGTGGCGCCGGCGGCGAAGCTGCCCGGCAGCATGTCCTCCCGCCAGGCGCTGCGCTGCCGGATCAGGATGATCGGCATGTCGCGCCACGCCGGCTGGCGGCGGATCGCACGGCACAACGCATGGCCGTCGAACTGCGTCGTGGCGACGTCGAGCAAGAGCAGGTCGACGGGGTGCGCACCGAAATCGAGGCTGGAGCGCAGCGCCCGCAGCACCTCTTCGTCATTGCCTGCGGTTTCGACGCGGGTGAAACCGTTCCGGGACAGCATGGTCCCGATGGGGGTGGCGTCCCCGGCCACGGCGGCGGCCACCAGGATACTCATGGCGCGCAGTTCGTCGAGCCGGTGGCGAATGTCCTGCGATGGGTCCTGGGCTGGCGGGTGTCCGGCGGCGGGGTCTGGCGCCGCACGGTTGTCGCGGCTGGTGTTGTGCGCGGAGCTCATACTGACGGTTGTTTTAATTCCCTTTCCTGCAATGCCGATACTGTTTCTGGCATTTGTCATGCATATAGATTCGCCCGGTATCCCGGACTCTATGCAGCGTCCGGAGCGTAGCGTATCACAACTGTAGCTTAAATCCATGTTGAGCATAAAGGATTTTTTCATCGGCCCGGGCCGGCCGCCGAAGGCCGGGGGTCGATCCTGTAAGACGCGGACAGGCGGGCGCCGGTTCCACCGGCAGCGGGGCGAGGACGATGCGACAGCCGGATAAGACCCAGCACCAGCTCTGGTATACCCGGCGTGGCGAGGCCGTGCAGGGGCCGTTCCCGGCTGGCCAGATTTCGCGCTATGTCATCCTCGGCCGTATCCAGCTGACCGACGAGGTCAGCGCGGACGGCGTGGTCTGGGTACCGCTGAGCCAGATGCCCGAGATGATCCCGGACCTGGTGCAGTATGATTCCGAAGATCCGTCCCAGCGCGAGCGTCTGGAGGCGGCCCGGCGTTGGGAAGATGAGCGCAGCCGCGATCGGCGCGGGGAGGGGGGCGCCGCGCCCACCGATCAACGCGGCGCGGGTGACCGGCGCCAGACGCCGGTTCCCGGTGCGCAGCGTCCGCGTAATGCGCGTCCCGATCGCATGAGTGAGCACCTGGAGCAGCGCCGGCGTCAGCGCCTGATCTCCGGACTGATCGCGGTCGGCGTGCTGATCTTTCTCGCGCTGCTGGTCGTGATCTACCGCCCGGCGACGAAGATCGCCGACTCCAAGTTGCGGTGCGCGCAACCGCCGGGGCCGGGCGTGGAATGGAGCAACTGCGCCTTCGAGGGCCGGGGTCTGGCCGGCGTCGACCTTTCCGGCGCGGATATGACGAATATGCGGCTGTCCCGCGCCGATCTCGAGGGCGCCCGGCTGGAGCGGGCCGATCTCTCCTACAGCGAACTCGCCGTGGCGCGCCTGCGCAACGCCCGGCTGGGTGGCGCCGTGCTGGTGGGCGCCGCCCTGCGCGGCGCCGATCTGGCCGGGGCGGATCTCGCCGGCGCGAATCTCTCCTATGCCGATCTCACCGGTGCCGACCTCACCGGCGCGAATCTGAGTGCCGCGACCCTCGACCAGGCGATCTGGACCGACGGCAACGTCTGCAGGCCGGGCTCGGTCGGGCGCTGTCGGACCGCGGCCAATTGACCGTCCTCAGCCCGGTAGCGGGTTCCCGCCGTCGCGCGCGAGCGTTTCCAGATATCCGCCCTGGATAACCGCGGTGGTGTAGCGCGCGAAGCGCAGCGATTCCGACCAGTAGTCCGGCGCCAGGCCGGCCTTGCGGCGCAGCGCGCGCAGAAACTCCGCCGGTTCCGGCAGCATCTCCCACACCTTGGGCAGGAAGGTCGCACGGTGCCGCGCCCCTTCCTCCAGCAGCAGTCCATCGACATGGGGGCGCAGCTGCGCGAGGAGTTCGGTTTCGCTGTCGCAGGGGAAGGCCTCGAGCGGGTTCAGGATCGCGATCTCCAGACTCAGCGTGGTGACCTCGACGTCCCGCAGCGGCGGGAAGCGCGGATCCAGAAAGGCCGCGGCGTAGGCATTCAGGGCCAGGTCGCGCGCCAGCGCACGGTGCGCTTCGAGGCTGCCGATGCAGCCGCGCAGTTCGCCCGCATGGGTCAGGGTGACGAAACTCGCGCCCGGCCGCCGCAGGGCGGCGGGATAATCGTCGCGCGGGGGCGGCGGTGCGCCTTGCGCGAGGCCGTGGGCGATCGCGGCGGCGGCGATGGACAGCGCGGGCGTGTCCCTGGTGTCCGTTTCTCCGCGCTCAGGCATCGAAGGCGTACGCCCCGTAGCCGACCACGCGGTCGCGTGGACCGGCGGTGTCTCCGGAATTGCGCAGGTCGAGCGTGCGCGCGCGCAGACCGTGGTTGCGTGCGCTGAGCAGCAGGCCGTTGACCGGGTTGCGGCCGCAGGCGTCTTCATAGTGGATGTCCTGTGGACGCAAGGCCTCGATCGCGCGCGAGGTCGCGGCATCGAGACGCCGCGCCGTGGCGTAATCGTGATAGTGGCTGAGATCGCTGCTGATCAAGATCAGGGTTTCGGGGCCGCCCCACAGGGTTTCGATCACCTCGCTTACCTCCTCGGGTGTCGCGTCGCCGACGACGAGCGGGACCAGGGTGAACTCCGTCAGCACTTCCTGCAGGAAGGGCAACTGCACTTCCAGGCTGTGCTCGGCGCGATGCGCCTCGTCCAGGATGCGGACCTGGGGCAGGTTCAGCAGTCGCGCGCGGGCGGCGGTATCGAGCGGGACATCGCCCAGCGGCGTGCTGAAGGCCGCGGCGCTGCTCAGCGCGAGGCCGTCGAAGGCGACGCGGTGGGCGGGTCCGAGCAGCACGACGCGCCGGATGCGGCCACGCGCCGGCGCCAGTCGGGCGTACAGGCTTGCCGCCACCGGCCCCGAGTAGACATAGCCGGCGTGCGGGGCGATGACGGCCTTGGGCACGGAGTCCGCCGCGGCCGTGTGCACCGCGTCGAGCAGCGCACGAACCTGGACACGCAGCTCACGCGCGTCGGCGGGATAGAACTGGCCGGCCACAGCCGGGGCTCTGACAGTATGCATCGTCGTTTCCTTCCCTGCGGCGGGTGGTCGCCGGTGCTGGGGACAGGAGCTAACTGGGGGCGGATCACCGCGATTTCCAGGGCGTGCCCCGATCAAATCCATCGGTCTCGGAGCGCATCCACGCCGCATTCCCTCCGGAATGATGTGCCTGCCGTCGCCCTCAGGCAAGCGTCCGCTTGCGAATTGTGATGATTGCCCCCATTTTGCCAGTCATGATGACTGAATGTGTCCATGCTCGTGCTGACCGGGAGGCCGCGCCATGACCGAGCCCTCCGGTAGGGAATCCGACAGCGCCGCCACGGTGCCGACCCGCCACTGGCACGCGCTGGACGACGGTCGCGTGCAGTGCGACCTGTGTCCACGCTTCTGCAAGCTGCACGAGGGCCAGCGCGGACTGTGCTTCGTGCGCGCCCGCTGGGACGGTGGCGTCGTGCTGACCACCTATGGTCGTTCCAGCGGTTTCTGCATCGATCCGATCGAGAAGAAGCCGCTCAATCATTTCCTGCCCGGCACGCCGGTGCTGTCCTTCGGCACCGCCGGCTGCAACCTGGCGTGCAAGTTCTGCCAGAACTGGGATATCAGCAAGTCGCGCGAATTCGACACCCTGGCCGATGCCGCCGCGCCAGCGACCATCGCGCGCGCGGCGCGCGAGCTCGGCTGCCGCAGCGTGGCCTTCACCTATAACGACCCGGTCATCTTTCACGAGTACGCCATCGACGTCGCGCAGGCCTGCCATGAACAGGGCATCAGGACGGTCGCAGTGACCGCAGGTTATGTCTGCCCCGAGCCGCGCGCCGAATTCTACCGCCACATGGACGCCGCCAACGTCGACCTGAAGGCCTTCAGCGAGCGCTTCTACCGCAATATCGCCGGCGCGCAACTCGGCGCGGTGCTGGATTCCCTGGTGTACCTGAAACATCAGACCCAGGTCTGGTTCGAGCTGACTACGCTGCTGATTCCGGGCGAGAACGACAGCGAGGGGGAGATCGATGCGATGACGCGCTGGGTGGTCGCGGAGCTGGGGCCCGACGTGCCCATGCACTTCACCGCCTTCCACCCGGACTGGAAGATGCGCGACCATCCGCCGACGCCGCCCGCCACACTGACACGCGCGCGGGAGATCGCCCGGGCCAACGGCGTGCATCATGTCTACACCGGCAACGTGCACGACGCCACCGGCGGCAGCACGTTCTGTCATCACTGCGGCGAGGTGCTGATCCAGCGCGACTGGTATGTGCTGGGTGCGTGGAATCTGACCGCCGACGGCCGCTGCGGATCCTGCGGCACGCGCTGTGCCGGCGTGTTCGAGGAAGCGCCGGGCAGCTGGGGCGCGCGACGGCTGCCGGTGCGGCTTAAGGATTACGCCATCGATTAGAAATCGGGGACGGACTTAAGTCTGTCCCCGAATGACCGGATCCGTCCCCGATTTATCTGGCGATGCGCCGGGTGATCTCTGCCGCGATCAGCGCGGCATCCACGGGCTGGCCGGTGTCGATGGTAATTGTGTCGGCGCATTCCTCCGTCGTCAGCGCCTCCTGGGTGTCCATCTGCCGCTTCAATACCCCCGGCGTGGCCTCGGAGGCATCGCGGCCGACGCGCATGCGCCCCTCGACGCGCGCCCTCAGGACGGCCGCATCGGCCTGGAAATCCAGGATCATAAAGGGCACGCCGAGCTGCGCGGCGAGGGCGCGGAACGGCGCCCGCTGCGCCGCCTTGAGAAAGGTCGCATCGATCAGCGCCGTGAACCCCGCATCGATGATCGCGGCCGCGAGCTCTTCCAGGCGCCGGTAGGTACGCGCGCCGGCGTCAGCGCTGTAGAGGTCGGCGTCGAGCCCGGATTGCGTGCGCGCCTCGGGCGTGTAGCCGAACAGGCGTTTGCGCTCGACGTCGGAGCGGGCGCGGATCATGGCGCAGGGCGCGAGCAGGGCGTTGGTATGCGTCGTCTTGCCCGAGCCGGACGGGCCATGGGTGATCACCAGGGCGCGCGGTCGCGGGCGAAGGTAGTCGCGGGCCAGACGGATGTAGGCGCGCAGGGCGTCAAAGGCCGTCGCAGCCGTCGCGCCGCTCTGGCGCAGGCGGATGCTCTCGACCTTGGCGCGCACCAGCGCGCGATAGGCCTGATAGTAACGCAACAGGACTAGTCCCGCGTAATCGCCACTGTGGTGCAGGTACTCGTTCAGAAAGCCCAGGCCGAGATCGGCGCGCCCGTGCGCGTCGAGGTCCATGACCAGGAATGCGATCTCGCTCATGACATCGATCCAGCGCAGGCGGTCGTTGAACTCCAGGCAGTCGAAGGCCAGCGGTTCACCCGCGTGGAGCGTGATGTTGCCGAGATGCAGGTCGCCGTGGCACTCCCGCACGTGGCCAGCGGCCTTGCGCTGTTGCAGCACCGGGCGCAGCGCCGCGCCCGCGCGCACGGATTCGTCGTGCAATTCCCGCAGCAGCGCCGTCTCGGCCGGAAACTCCGGCGGCAGGCGGATCTGCGCGAAGTTTTCCTCCACCGGTTCGGCCACGGCCGCCGGCGTGCCATAGCGATCGCCGGCCGTCGCACGCGCGGCCGCGGCGTGAAAGCGGGCGAGGCCGGCGGCGAAGCGGGCGAGCAGTTCCGGTGTCAGTCGGTCCGCGGCGAGCAGGTGGTCGAACTGCTGCGCCGGATCGAACTGGATCATCCTGACGGCGTATTCGAGCGCCGCGCCCGCGCCGTTCAGTACGGGCCGGGCCGGGGTGCCGGTGATGGTCACGACATCGCGATAGAGCGCGGGGGCGAGGCGGCGGTTGAGCCGCAGTTCCTCCTCGCAGTAGTGACGCCGCTTGTCGAGCGTGGAGAAATCGAGGAAGCCGAGATCGACGGCCTTCTTGATCTTGTAGGCATAGGGCCCGGTGAGCAGCACCCAGGAGATGTGCGTCTCAATGACGCGAAAGCCCGCGACCGGGTGATCGTAGAGCGCGGCGTCCTGCAGCGCCTGTATCAGTGAAGGATCCTGCGCATTCATGACCTGGATGCATGTTGCGTCGTGCACTCGGCGGGGACAGATTTTCAAATCTGTCCCCGTGCCCGGTTTGTACCGCCTGATTCGGAGACAGACTTGGAACCTGCCCCAGACATTCCGGCATTATAGCCTCTGCACGACATGCCGCATCCTTAATGCTAGAATCGCCCCAATCAATACCTGACCGGAAAACCGTGGAATTTTATTCCGTCGACAAACTCATCGCCGAGGCGCGCCGCCTTGCCGCCGCCTACCGGCGGACCACCGGCCGGCCGCTCGCCGGTGTCAGCGCCGAGATCTGCCAGCATGATGCCGCGCGCCTGCTCGATCTCGAGCTGTGCCAGCCGCCGGTCAGCGGCTATGACGCTATCGGGCGCGGCGCGCGCGCCGGCAAGCGCGTGCAGATCAAGGGGCGCGCGATCTTCGATGAGAGTCGGGGCGGCCATCGCATCGGCCAGCTCAAGATCGAGCAGGAATGGGACAGTGTCGTGCTGGTCCTGATGGACGAGAATTTCGAGTCGTTCGAGATCTACGAGGCGGAACGCGCGGACATCCTGGACGACCTCGGGCGTTCCGACAGCCGGCGCAGCAAGCGCGGCGCGATGTCGGTGGCCCGTTTCAAGAATCTCGGCCGCCTCGTCTGGGAGCGCGCGGCCGGCGCGGTCGGAGACGGGGTGTGGGACAATCAGGCCAGCGCCTGATTCGTCGCGCGGGCCATGCCGGATCCCCTGATCGGCTCCGCTGAACTGCTCGGGCGCGACGGCCCGTTCGCGCACCGGATCCCGCACTTCGCGCCGCGCGCGCAGCAGCAGGCGATGGCCGCCGCGGTGGCCGCAACGCTCGACGCCGGCGGGCTGCTGGTCGCCGAGGCCGGCACCGGCACCGGCAAGACCTTCGCCTATCTGGCGCCCGTGTTCCAGCGCGCGGGCAAGGTCGTCATCTCGACCGGCACCAAGGCCCTGCAGGACCAGCTGTTCCAGCGTGACATCCCGGTGGTGAAGCAGGCGCTCGCAAGTCCGCTGCACGTCGCGCTGCTCAAGGGACGCGCCAACTACCTGTGCCTGTACCGCCTCGACCTGGCCGGCCAGTCGCGCGAGATCGCGCTCCCGCGCGCGGCGGCGCGCATGCACGAGGTGCGCGCCTGGGCCGGACGCACGCGCAGCGGCGAGATCAGCGAGGTCGCCGACATCCCCGGCAACGATCCGTTCTGGTACCTGGTCACCTCGAATGCCGAGAACTGTCTGGGCCAGGACTGCCCGGCCTACGCCGACTGTCATGTGATCAGGGCGCGGCGCGCGGCGCAGGAGGCGGATGTGGTGGTGATCAATCATCACCTGCTGTTTTCCGACATCCTGCTGCGCCAGGAAGGCTTCGGCGAGCTGCTGCCGCAGGCGCAGGCCTTTATCCTCGACGAGGCACACCAGTTGCCCGAGCTCGCCTCGCGCTTCTTCGGTACCGCATTGAGCGGACGCCAGCTCGGCGAATTGGCCCGCGATTCCCAGCGCGCCCTGTACGCGCTCAGCGCCGATACGCCGCAACTGGAGGCCGCCGCGCGCGCGCTCGAGCAGTGCGTGGAGGCGTTCCGGCTCGCGCTCGGCGACGGGCAGCGCCAGGCGGCGTGGCCGGCGGCATCCCTCCCGCCGGCGCTCGACGCCGCCATGCACCGCCTGCAGGACGGCGTGCTCGCGCTGCTCGAGCAGCTCGAGGCGGCGGCCGGGCGCGACAAGGAGCTGGAGAACTGCTGGCGGCGGGCGCAGCTGCTGGGCGCGCGGCTGCGCCAGTTCGCCGGCAGCACGGACGCGGCGGAGGACGACGCGGAGCCGGGCGAGCGCATCACCTGGTTCGAGACCGGCGCGCGCTCGTTCACCCTGCACGTCACACCGATGGATTTCGCCGCCACCTTCCGCGCCAGCGTGGAACGCTATCAGAGTGCCTGGGTGTTCACCTCGGCGACCTTGGCGGTCGGGGAGGATTTCAGTCATTTCTGCACTCGCCTCGGCATCGGGGACGCGCGCACCGCGCGCTGGGACAGCCCGTTCGACTACGCCGCCAACGCCGTGGCGTATCTGCCGCGCGGCCTGCCCGAGCCCGGCACGCCGGGTTATACCGCGGCCGTGGTGCAGGCTGCGTGCCCGGTGCTGGCGGCCAGCGGCGGGCGCGCGTTCATCCTCTTCACCAGCCACCATGCACTGCAGGAAGCGGCGCGGCTGTTCGCCCGCATGGAAGGGTTCGACTATCCGGTGTTCGTGCAGGGCACCTTGCCGCACAATGAGTTGCTCGAGCGCTTCCGCCGCGCCGGCAACGGCGTCCTGCTCGGTACCGGGAGTTTCTGGGAAGGGGTCGACGTGCGCGGGCCGGCGCTGTCCTGCGTCATCATCGACAAGCTGCCGTTCGCCCCCCCGGACGACCCGGTGTTCCAGGCGCGCGCGTCCCTGATGAGAGCGCGCGGCGGCAATCCGTTCCGCGACTACCAGCTGCCGGCGGCGGTCATCGCCCTTAAACAGGGAGTCGGGCGTTTGATCCGCGACGTCGACGACCGCGGCGTGCTGATGCTGTGCGACCCGCGTCTGTTCAGCAAATCCTACGGCCAGGTTTTCCTGCGCAATCTGCCGCCCATGCGCCGTGTGCGGGAGCTGGCGGAGATAGAACGATTCTATGCGGGCCCTGCAGGGGAGATCCCGCCGCCGGACGCCTTCGGTGTGCCCGGCTGATGGATATTAAAAAATAATCCATCTGTCCGATTCACGTGCGCCGGCTAATCCAGTAATCTGATGAACAGCCCGCGCCGGCGTTTGCTCCGCGGGGTGTTTCTACTGAAGAAAAAATAATTCTGTGCTGCACGGCAACACGCATTCCATGAAGATGCTCGCCATCGAGACCTCGACGATCGCCTGCTCGGCGGCGTTGTTCGATGGCGGCGACCCGATCGAGCGCTTCGAGATCGCCCCGCGGGGTCACGCCGAGTTGTTACTCCCCATGCTGGACGAGTTGCTTGCCGAGGCCGGCTGGTCGCGCGAGCAGATCGACGTGGTCGCCTTCGGGCGCGGTCCCGGCGCATTCACCGGCCTGCGCATCGCCGCCGGCGTGGCGCAGGGCATCGCCTTCGGTCTCGATACCCCGGTGGTGCCGGTTTCCACGCTCGCCGCGCTTGCCTACGGCGCCACGCGCGAGGGCAAGGGGTCGCGCATCCTCGCCGCCATGGATGCGCGCATGCACGAGATCTACTGGGGCGCATACGAGCTGGACGAGGGCGGGGCACCGGCCTTGTCCGGCACGGAGCAGGTCTGCGCGCCGATGGACGCTATGCTGCCCGCCGGCGCCGGCTGGTTCGGCGCCGGCGACGCCTGGGAGGTGTATGGCGAGGTCATGCGCCTGCGCCTGGGCCGGCGCCTCGCCGGTTGGGACGCCGGACGCTATCCCCGCGCCCGCGACGTTGCCCTGCTGGCGGCGCCCATATATAAGGTAGGCGGCGGATTGCCTCCCGAGCAGGCCCTGCCCGTCTACCTGCGCGACAACGTCGCGCAACCCAAGCGCAAACCTTCTCCCTCCGAGTGAGCCCGTAGCCCGGATGAAGCGCAGCATAAACCGGGACATTCCCCGGGTTCCAGCGCCGCGCGCTTGCATCCGGGCGACATGAGTCGCACCGTCATTTCTGCGCCCCGGCTTGCCGCGCCGCGGCCCGATGGGGGATCATACCCGGCATATCGTACGGGGACGGACTTCAGTCCGTCCCCACCCCGTTACCCGTGAATGGAAAGGTGCGTAACGATGAAAGACTGCCTGTTCTGCAAGATGGTCCGGGGCGAGATCCAGCCCAGCAAGGTGTACGAGGACGACCGCGTGCTGGCCTTCCGCGACATCAATCCTCAGGCGCCGACCCATGTGCTGGTCATCCCCAAGCAGCACATCGCCACCATCAACGATCTGGGTTCCGGGCATACCAGCCTGGTCGGTGAGCTCTATCTTGCCGCGCAGGAGGTGGCGCGCAGCGAAGGCCTTGCCGAGTCCGGCTACCGCACCGTCATGAACTGCGGTCGCGACGCCGGCCAGGCCGTGTTCCACATCCACCTGCATGTGCTCGGCGGCCGGCCGCTGCACTGGCCGCCGGGGTGAACGCGTGGCCTGTCCCTGCTTGATGCCGGCTGGGCCCTTGCGGCTTGCGCAGCGCTGACAGTGCATCGGCGTGAAGTCAGGGCTGGCACGCGGGGCGCGCGCCGGTCTTCAGGATGACGATAGCGCTGCATACGCTCGCCGCTCTCACTGTCCAGTGAATGGTGGCCAGGCATCCCCGACTGAATCCTGTGGCGGCGGAGATCGGGGCCTGCCGCACGGTCGCTTGCCTGTCCTGCCCCGGCATCCATCGGGATACAACCGGATTTTTTTGTTTCGCCGTCTCGGTGCGATACGGGCGCCGGTATATACTCCTGCCACCGGTAGGGTGGGGATGAAACGGCGACGTTGTTGGCATCATGATGGAATCGATCCAGATACACATCTTTCGCGCCCTGCTGGTGCTGGCCTTGCTGACGGTGGCCCTGCTGGCGTTCATGCAGATGCCGGAGATGGGGCCGCAGCGGGTGTCGGACAAACTGAATCACGCCTGCGCATTCTACGCGCTTGCGCTCCTGCTCGATTTCGCCCGTCCACAGACCGGGTTCGGCGTACGCAAGTTCGCCGTGCTGATGGCGTACGGCGTGGCGATTGAATGCGTGCAGTACTTTCTCCCCTGGCGGGAGTTCTCGCTGCTGGACATGGTGGCCGATGCCGTCGGCCTGCTGCTGTACGTCGCCAGTATCCCGCTGCTGATGCGGCTTCCGCTGTTGCGGCGGCGCTGGCAGTAGGCGGGGCGCTTCGCTCCGGCGCCCGGCCGGCCAGTCCGTCGTCCCGATGTTATACTCGCCGCGGTGATCAATCGTCGCCCGGCATCGAGGTGAGCATCATGGATTCCATCGTCATCAAACTCGTCGTGATCTCACTGATGGTCGGTGTGCTGATCGCCATCGCACTGGGGGACCGGCGCATTCGCAAGGAGCGCGAGCAGGAGGAGCGCGAGAAACGGGAGCGTGAGGCGGCCGGGCAATCCGAGTAGTTTCCGCCTACTCCTGTTCGCCGCCGTCGTCAAGCGATCTTGGTTGATCCGCGTTTCGCCGCGTTTGCGCTGACCCAAAAGTCGTAGGCCGGTGGTATAATTTCCCCAGACTTGCGGGCGCGTCTTCGCGCCCGATCCGAATGGTCCACGCGGCAGGAAGTCCATCACAGGTGATGACGGTACGGACGGCGCCCGGGCTGCGTAGCCTGATGCCGATATACGAGGGCAACTACCGGAGCCTCGCGCAACTGGTGCCCGGTCTGCGTTCGATGCAGGCCCCGGTCAGTTTCGTCCTCAGTGACCTGCCCCGTATCCGCCTGAGCATCGTCGAAACCTGCAAGTACACCGCGATGCTCGCCTTCAGCCATTCGCTCGCGCCCGGGGCGGACCGGATCCCCGACCTGGCGTTGGCGGTACGCATGTGCCACGACGCGCGCGTCGCCGAGGTGATCGGCTATCAGGGGCGCGCGCGCTTCGCGGCGGTGTATCCCTACCCCAACAAGGACATGCACGGCGTGTTCGAAAAGCGTCAGGTGAACCTGTTCCT
Organism: Gammaproteobacteria bacterium; assembly: GCA_016716465.1. Lineage (NCBI taxonomy): Bacteria > Pseudomonadati > Pseudomonadota > Gammaproteobacteria > Gammaproteobacteria bacterium. Next base: position 1,133,937 of record JADJWH010000001.1, on the reverse strand, counting down.
CGGCGAGTGGCTGCGCTTCTGCCGCCTCGGCGGCCGCCAGCCCCTGATTGCCGCCGGCTAGGGTTCGGTCCGCTCACCCCGCAGTCGTTCCGGCGATCACCGGCCCGCCGTCCGTGGCGCCGGGTTCTGATGCGCGGGTTTAGCAGAGTCCATTAACTGTTCGCTGATCATCGGTTTTTTCATGGTTGTATCCCAGATGCCCGTGTCCGGGCGCCGCGTCCGCGCGTGGACACATCGAAGCGTCCTGAGTTAGAATCGCCAAGCTTTGAAAACTGGTCGTTTTCGGGTTTCCGACAACGGGAGGGGTGTGGCCGCTTCTCCCGTTTTGCGTATCTGTAAGGAGGGGATCTGCTTTGCATCAACCGGCCCTGTTAGCGCTTGCGGACGGTAATCTGTTTCGAGGGGTTTCCATCGGGGTCCCGGGACAGACGGTCGGTGAGGTGGTGTTCAACACCGCCATGACGGGTTACCAGGAGATCCTCACCGACCCGTCCTACAGTCGGCAGATCGTCACCTTCACCTATCCCCATATCGGCAACACCGGCGCCAACCCGGACGACGAGGAGTCGTCCCGCGTGTACGTGAGCGGCCTGATCGTGCGCGAGCCCTCGCCGATCGCGAGCAGCTGGCGCGCACGCGAACGGCTGGAGGATTATCTGCTCCGGCACGAGGTGGTCGGCATCGCCGACATCGATACCCGGCGCCTGACCCGCCTGCTGCGCGAGGGCGGCGCGCAGAGCGGCTGCATCATGGCCGGCGAGCATATCGATGAGCATGCCGCCGTCGAGATGGCGCGCGGCTTCCCGGGCCTGAACGGCATGGATCTCGCGCGCGTGGTGTCGACCGAGATCCGCTACGAATGGGCGCAGGGCAGCTGGACGCTGGAGCCCGCCTCCGCCTCCGCTGCCGGCCGCGCGCAGCCCTATCATGTGGTGGCCTACGATTACGGCGTCAAGCGCAACATCCTCTGCCTGCTGGTCGACCGCGGCTGCCGCGTGACGGTGGTCCCGGCCCAGACGCCGGTGGAGGAAGTGCTGGCGCTCAGACCCCACGGCGTGTTCCTGTCCAACGGACCGGGCGATCCGGCGGCCTGCGCGTACGCGATCGAGTCGATCCGTGTGCTGCTGGAGCGGCGCATCCCGCTGTTCGGCATCTGTCTCGGCCATCAGCTCCTCGGCCTGGCGAGCGGGGCGCGCACGATCAAGATGAAGTTCGGCCATCACGGCGCGAACCACCCGGTGCTGGACCTCGACAGTAAGCGGGTGATGATCACCAGCCAGAATCACGGCTTCGCGGTGGACGAGTCGACGCTGCCGGCCACCCTGCGCGTCACGCACCGCTCGCTCTTCGACGGCTCCAACCAGGGGATTCGGCGGACCGACGTACCAGCCTTCGGTTTCCAGGGCCATCCGGAGGCGAGTCCCGGTCCCCACGACGCCGCGCCGCTGTTCGATCATTTTATCGAGCTGATGCGGCAGCAGGGCCGTTGAACGGCGCCGATCCCGGATGATTTTTTGCTGAAAGAAAATGCCAAAACGTACTGATATAAAAAGTATTCTTATCATCGGCGCGGGGCCGATCGTGATCGGACAGGCGTGCGAGTTCGATTATTCGGGCGCGCAGGCCTGCAAGGCGCTGCGGGAGGAGGGCTACCGGGTCATCCTGGTCAATTCCAATCCGGCCACGATCATGACCGATCCGGGGCTGGCGGATGCCACCTATATCGAGCCGATCAACTGGCGCACGCTCGCCAGGATCATCGCGCAGGAGCGCCCCGACGCGCTGCTGCCCACGATGGGCGGCCAGACCGCGCTGAACTGCTCGCTCGACCTGGTGCGCGAGGGCGTGCTGGAGCAGTTTGGCGTGGAGATGATCGGCGCCTCGCGCGACGCCATCGACACCGCCGAGGATCGCGATCTGTTCCGCAAGGCGATGGCCGAGATCGGCCTGGCCTGCCCGCGCGCGGCCGTCGCCCACAGCATGGAAGAGGCCCTGCAGGTGCAGGCGCCGATCGGCTATCCGACCATCATCCGGCCGTCGTTCACGATGGGCGGCAGCGGCGGCGGCATCGCCTACAACCGCGAGGAATTCGTCGAGATCTGCGAGCGCGGCTTCGACCTGTCGCCGACCCACGAGCTGCTGATCGAGGAGTCGGTGCTGGGCTGGAAGGAATTCGAGATGGAGGTCGTGCGCGACCGCAATGACAACTGCATCATCGTGTGCTCCATCGAGAACCTGGACCCGATGGGCGTGCACACCGGCGATTCCATCACCGTCGCGCCGGCGCAGACCCTCACCGACAAGGAATACCAGCTGCTGCGCAACGCCTCCATCGCCGTGCTGCGCAAGATCGGTGTCGACACCGGCGGTTCCAATGTGCAATTCGCCATCAGCCCGGACGACGGGCGCTGCCTGGTGATCGAGATGAATCCGCGCGTGTCGCGCTCCTCGGCGCTGGCCTCCAAGGCGACCGGGTTCCCGATCGCCAAGGTCGCGGCCAAGCTCGCTGTCGGCTACACGCTGGACGAGCTGCGCAACGAAATCACCGGCGGCGCCAGCCCGGCCTCGTTCGAGCCCTCGATCGACTATGTGGTGACCAAGGTGCCGCGCTTTGCCTTCGAGAAGTTCCCCCAGGCGAAGCCGCTGCTGACCACGCAGATGAAGTCCGTGGGCGAAGTCATGGCGATGGGAAGGAATTTCCAGGAATCGCTGCAGAAGGCGCTGCGCGGACTGGAGACGGGTATCGACGGCCTGGACGAGATCGCCGACCTGTCCACGGAAGGCGCCGAGGCGGCCATCGTGCATCATCTGCGCACGCCGACGCCGGATCGCCTGCGTTACCTGGCCGATGCCTTCCGCAGCGGCATGGCGATCGAGCGCGTGCACGAACTCTGCCGCATCGACCCCTGGTTCCTGGTGCAGATCAAGGAACTGGTCGATCTCGAGAACGCCTTGCGCGGTCGCGCGCCGTCCGACCTCGATGCGGGCGCCCTGCGCGCGCTCAAGCGCAAGGGTTTTTCCGACCGCCGTCTGGCGCACCTGCTCGGGACGCGCGAGGACGAAGTGCGCGCGCTGCGCCACCGGCTCGGCGTGCGCCCGGTCTACAAGCGCGTGGATACCTGCGCGGCGGAGTTCGCCACCACCACGGCCTATCTCTACTCGAGCTATGACGAGGAGAGCGAGGCGGCGCCGACCGCGCGCGACAAGATCATGGTGCTGGGCGGCGGCCCCAACCGCATCGGCCAGGGCATCGAGTTCGACTACTGCTGCGTGCACGCCGCGCTCGCCCTGCGCGAGGACGGCTTCGAGACCATCATGGTCAACTGCAACCCCGAGACGGTGTCGACCGACTATGACACCTCCGACCGCCTGTACTTCGAGCCCCTCACGCTGGAAGACGTGCTGGAGATCATCGCGGTCGAGCAACCGCGCGGCATCATCGTGCAATACGGCGGGCAGACGCCGCTCAAGCTGGCGCGCGCACTGGAAGCGGCGGGCGCGCCCATCATCGGTACCACGCCGGACGCCATCGACCTGGCCGAGGACCGCGAACGTTTCCAGCAGTTGATCGAACGCCTCGGACTGCGCCAGCCGCCGAACCGCACCGCGCGCACGGTCGAGGCGGCGCTGGCCGCGGCGGCCGAGATCGGGTATCCGCTGGTGGTGCGGCCGTCCTACGTGCTCGGTGGCCGTGCCATGGAGATCGTCTACAACGAGGACGATCTGGCGCGCTACATGCGCACCGCGGTCTCCGTGTCGAACGAATCGCCGGTGCTGCTCGACCGCTTCCTCGACGACGCCATCGAGGTCGATGTCGACGCGGTCAGCGACGGCGCGGACGTGGTGATCGGCGGCATCATGGAACACATCGAGCAGGCCGGGGTGCATTCGGGCGATTCCGCCTGTTCGCTGCCGCCGTTCAGCCTGCCGGCCGCGTTGCAGGACGAGATGCGGCGCCAGGCCGAACTGCTCGCGCGCAGCCTCGGCGTGGTCGGCCTGATGAACATCCAGTTCGCCATCAAGGGCGCCGACATCTACGTGCTGGAGGTCAACCCGCGCGCCTCGCGCACCATCCCCTTCGTGTCCAAGGCCTGCGGCGTGTCGCTCGCCAAGGTGGGCGCGCGCTGCATGGCGGGCGCGACCCTCCGCGCCCAGGGCGTCACGCGCGAGATCGTGCCCCCGTTCTACTCGGTCAAGGAGGCGGTGTTCCCCTTCGCGAAGTTCCAGGGCGTGGACCCGATCCTGGGGCCGGAGATGAAATCCACCGGAGAGGTGATGGGCATCGGCCGGAGCTTCGCCGAGGCCTTCGCCAAGTCGCAGGCGGCGGCCGGCATCGATCTCCCGTCGGGCGGTAAGGCGTTCATCAGCGTGCGCGACGTCGACAAGGAGCGCGCCGTGTCCGTCGCGCGTGATCTCGTCGCGCTCGGTTTCGAGCTGCTCGCGACGGGCGGCACGGCCAAGACCCTTGAATCCGCAGGGGTGCCCTGTGCTAAAGTTATGAAGGTCGGCGAGGGGCGTCCCCACATCGCCGACATGATCAAGAACGACGAGATCAGCCTGATCATCAACACCACGGAAGGCAAGCAGGCGATCGCGGATTCCTATGAAATAAGGCGGGCGGCGCTGCAGCACAAGGTCACCTACACCACCACCATCGCCGGGGCCCGTGCCACCTGCATGGCGCTCAGGCAGTCGGGTGATTTCACGGTGAATGCCTTGCAGAAGCTGACGGAGTGGAATCTTTATGAACAAGGTACCGATGACGGTTCAGGGCGCCGAACGCCTGCGCCAGGAACTGCATGAACTGAAGACCGTGAAGCGCCCGCGCGTGATCCAGGCGATCGCCGAGGCGCGCGCGCACGGCGACCTGCAAGGAAAATGCCGAATACCACGCCGCGAAGGAGCAGCAGTCTTTCATCGAGGGACGCATCTCCGAACTGGAGGATAAGCTCGGCAACGCGGAGATCATCGACGTCCGCAGGCTCAATGCCGGCGGCAAGATCGTGTTCGGCGCCACCGTCGACCTGATCGACGAGGCCTCGGGCGAGGAAGCGACCTACCAGATCGTCGGCAACGACGAGGCGGACATCAAGGAGGGGAGGATCTCGCTCAGTTCCCCCATCGCGCGCGCGCTGATCGGCAAGGAAGAGGGCGACCTCGCCACGGTCCACGCGCCGGGCGGCGTCAAGAAATACGAGATCGTGGCGGTGCGCTACGTCTGACGCCGGGCGCCGCTCACTGCGCGACGGGCAGGACGATCAGCGGTTTCCGGGCCGGGCGGTACAGGACGGCGATGTGGCCGATGCTCTGCACCCAGGCGCAGCCGGTGGCGCGGCAGATCTCCTCCATCATCTCCCGGCGCGCTTCCCGGTCGGGGGCATTCAGTCTGACCTTCACCAGCTCATGATGGCCGAGTGCCTGCTCGATCTCGTTGACGACGGCGGGCGTCAGCCCGCGCTGTCCGGTGCTCACCACCGGCTTGCGCGCATGGGCGAGCGCGCGCAGGTGGGTCCGTTGTCGGGGGGTCAGTTCCATGGTGCGGGGCATTGTAATGGCAATCGGCGGTGATCGTAAGGTCCACACATGAAAAAAACCCCCAGTAGCCGGCGCTGGCTGCGCGAGCATCACAGCGACGCGTTCGTCCTCCAGGCGAAGAAGGAGGGCTACCGTTCGCGTGCCGCCTACAAGCTGCTCGAGATCGACCGGCGTGACCGTCTGTTCCGTCCCGGCATGGTGGTCCTCGATCTGGGGGCCGCGCCGGGCGGGTGGTCGCAGATCGCCGCGCGCCGTGTCGGTCCCAAGGGCCGCGTGGTCGCGCTCGACCGCCTGGCCATGCCGCCGCTGCCCGGAGTCGAGTTCCACCAGGGTGACATCGATGATGAGGAATGCATGGATAAGATATTGAAAAGCCTGGACGGCCGGGGCATCGACCTTGTAATTTCCGACATGGCGCCCAATATCAGTGGGGTGGACGCAATCGATCAGCCGCGCTCCCTCTATCTGGCGGAACTGGCGCTGGAGGTGGCGCGTAAAGTTCTCCATCCGGGGGGCGATATGCTGATTAAGATGTTCCAGGGGGCGGGGCTGGATGATTATATAAAGGAGCTGCGTCGTTCGTTCCGCAAAGTGATCCATCGCAAACCCCAGGCCTCGCGCGCGCGTTCCCGCGAGGTGTATGTCCTGGGACGGGATTTCCACCGCGAGTGACGCCGGCCGCACGGTTGGTTAATGCGGTCAAAGCAAGTAAGATGGAACAGGCGGACGGACAGGTCCGGCGCAACAGTATCCGGGGAGATACAGGACATTGAGTGACATGGCGAAAAATATCATCCTGTGGGTCGTGATCGCGGTCGTGCTGATCTCGGTATTCAACAACTTCAGTCCGCCGCAGGTCAGTTCGCAGCAGATCCCCTATTCCGAATTCATCCAGCGCGTCGAGAACGGCGAGATCAAGGAGGTCGTGATCGACGATCGCACCATCCACGGCTCGACGCAGGGCGGCGAAAAGTTCTCCACCTATAGCCCGGGCGATCCCGGCCTCGTGGGCGACCTGCTCGACAACAAGGTGCTGATCCAGGCGCGGCCGCGCGAGCAGCAGAGCGTGCTGATGCAGATCTTCATTTCCTGGTTCCCCATGCTGCTGCTGATCGCGGTGTGGATCTTCTTCATGCGCCAGATGCAGGGCGGGGGCGGCGGGCGCGGCGCCATGTCCTTCGGCCGCAGCCGCGCGCGCATGCTCGGCGAGGATCAGGTCAAGGTGACCTTCGCCGATGTCGCCGGCGTGGAGGAGGCCAAGGAAGAGGTCGTCGAACTGGTCGAGTTCCTGCGCGACCCCAGCAAGTTCCAGAAGCTCGGCGGCAAGATCCCGCGCGGCGTGCTGATGGTCGGCTCGCCGGGTACCGGCAAGACGCTGCTCGCCAAGGCGATCGCCGGCGAGGCCAAGGTGCCGTTCTTCACCATTTCCGGCTCCGACTTTGTCGAGATGTTCGTCGGCGTCGGCGCGGCACGCGTGCGCGACATGTTCGAGCAGGCCAAGAAGCACGCCCCCTGCATCATCTTCATCGACGAGATCGACGCGGTCGGCCGCCATCGCGGCGCCGGCCTCGGCGGTGGCCATGACGAACGCGAGCAGACCCTCAACCAGCTGCTGGTCGAGATGGACGGCTTCGAGGGCAACGAGGGCGTGATCGTCATCGCGGCGACCAACCGTCCCGACGTGCTCGACCCGGCGCTGCTGCGCCCGGGCCGCTTCGACCGCCAGGTCGTGGTGCCGCTGCCCGACATCCGCGGCCGCGAGCAGATCCTCAAGGTGCACATGCGCAAGGTGCCGATCAGCGACGACGTCGAGCCCGCCATCATCGCGCGCGGCACGCCCGGCTTCTCCGGCGCCGATCTCGCCAACCTGGTGAACGAGGCCGCGCTGTTCGCCGCCCGCGCCAACAAGCGCACGGTCGACATGATCGATTTCGAGAAGGCCAAGGACAAGGTCATGATGGGCGCCGAGCGCCGCTCGATGGTGATGAGCGACGAGGAGAAGCGCCTGACCGCCTATCACGAGTCCGGCCACGCCATCGTCGGCCGCCTGGTGCCGGCGCACGATCCGGTGCACAAGGTGACCATCATCCCGCGCGGCCGTGCCTTGGGTCTCACCATGTTCCTGCCCGAGGAAGACCGCTACAGCTACAGCAAGCAGCGGCTGGAGAGCCAGATCTCCAGCATGTTCGGCGGGCGTATCGCCGAGGAACTGATCTTCGGGGCCGATGCCGTCACCACCGGCGCCTCCAACGATATCAAGCGCGCGACGGATATCGCCCGCAACATGGTCACCAAGTGGGGTCTGTCCGAGAAGCTCGGCCCGCTGACCTACAGCGAGGAGGAGGGCGAGGTGTTTCTCGGCCATTCCGTGACGCAGCACAAGAACGTCTCGGACGAGACCGCGCACGCGATCGACAAGGAGATCCGCGCGTTCATCGACCGCAACTACGAGCGGTCGCGCCGGATCCTGACCGAGAACATCGACAAGCTGCACGCCATGGCCGAGGCGCTCATCAAGTACGAGACCATCGACAGCCAGCAGATCGACGACATCATGAAGGGCAAGGAACCGCGTCCGCCGCGCGACTGGGGCCGCTACGAAGGACCCAAGGCCGGGCCGGGCGTGAGCGGCGAGAAGTCCGGGGAAAAGGACAAGCCGGCCGACGGCGCCATCGGCGGGCCGGCGGGGCAGCACTGACGGGCTGAGCTTCATGCGCGCGGCGCGCGAACGGCGTGGCTGCGGCCGATGACGGACGCCAGCCCGCGTACGGGCCGAATGCTGGACTGCGGCGACCGCCGGCTCGACCTGACCCGGCCCGCGGTCATGGGCATACTCAATATCACCCCCGATTCCTTCTCGGACGGGGGTGATTTTTTTTCGGTGGACGCGGCGCTGGCCCAGGCCCGGCGCATGGCCGCGGAAGGCGCGGCGATCATCGATGTCGGCGGCGAATCGACCCGCCCCGGCGCGGCGGCCGTGAACGAGGCGGAGGAGATCCGGCGCGTCGTTCCGGTGATCGCGGCCATACGCGCGGCCGTCCCCGCCCTGGTCGTCTCGATCGATACCAGCAAGCCCGCGGTGATGCGCGCGGCGGTCGCCGCCGGCGCCGGACTGATCAACGACGTGCGGGCGCTGCGTGAGCCTGATGCGCTGGAAGTCGCGCGCGAGCTCGGCGTGCCGGTGTGTCTGATGCACATGCAGGGCGAGCCGCGCACCATGCAGCAGGCGCCGCGCTACGACGACGTGGCGCGCGAGGTGATGGAGTTCCTGGCCGCGCGCATCGAGGCCTGCCTGCGCGCCGGCATCCCGCGCGCCCGGCTGCTGATCGATCCGGGTTTCGGCTTCGGCAAGAGCGCGGTCCACAACCTGCAGTTGCTGCGCCGGCTCGACCGTTTCCGCGCGCTGGACTGTCCGCTGCTGGTCGGCCTGTCGCGCAAGTCGCTGATCGGGACGGTGCTCGGGCATCCGGTCGAGGATCGGCTTTATGGTAGTATCGCCCTTGCGACCATGGCGCTGTGGCAGGGAGCCGCCATCGTGCGCGCGCACGACGTCGGTCCGACCGTGGACGCGGCGCGGCTGTATACCGCGGTGATGGAGAGTGACTAGGTATTATGGGGACGGATTTGAAATCCGTCCCCCAACACCGCCGGAGGGGACAGATTTCACAATCTGTCCCCGGGTTAATGGGGACGGATTACAAATCCGTCTCGGGTTCAGCGATTTTGATTGAGGAGGCTGGGACGGATTTTAAATCTGTCCCCGATATGAGCAGCCGGCGTTATTTCGGTACGGACGGCATCCGCGGGCGGGTGGGCAGGGAGCCCATCACCGCCGATTTCGTCCTCAAGCTGGGCTGGGCGGCCGGCCGGGTGCTGGCGTCGCGCCAGCATGGCAAGGTGCTGATCGGAAAAGACACCCGCATCTCGGGCTACATGTTCGAGTCCGCCCTGCAGGCCGGCCTGTCGGCCGCCGGGGTCGACATCCTGCTGCTCGGCCCGATGCCGACCCCGGCGATCGCCTATCTGACGCGCACCCTGCACGCGCAGGCCGGCATCGTGATCAGCGCCTCGCACAACCCCTACTATGACAACGGCATCAAGTTCTTTTCCGCGCGCGGGCACAAGCTGCCGGACGAGACCGAGATGGCGATCGAGGCGATGCTGGACGAACCGATGGTGACGCGCGATTCCGCCGAGCTCGGCAAGGCGGAGCGGGTGGTGGACGCGGCCGGACGCTACATCGAATTCTGCAAGAGCACGATCTCCTCGGGCATCGAACTGCGCGGGCTGAAGATCGTGGTCGACTGCGCACACGGTGCCACCTATCACGTCGCGCCAAGCGTGTTCAGCGAACTGGGCGCCGAGGTGATCCGCATCGGCGCGTCCCCGAACGGACTCAACATCAATGATCAATGCGGCGCCACCCGGCCGCAGACCATCCAGGCCGCCGTGCTGGAGCACAAGGCCGATCTCGGCATCGCGCTCGACGGCGACGGCGACCGCGTCATCATGGTCGATCACTGCGGCGAAGCGGTGGACGGCGACGAGTTGCTGTACATCATCACGCGCGCGCGCCTGAAGGCGGGGCAGGAGATCGCCACGACGGTCGGTACCGTGATGAGCAACCTGGGGCTGGAGCATGCGCTGACGGAGCTGGGCGTGGAGCTGAAGCGGGCGCCGGTCGGCGACCGTTATGTCATGGACCTGCTGCTGCAGGGCGGCTGGACGCTGGGCGGGGAGTCTTCCGGCCACATCATCTGCCTTGATCGCACCACCACCGGCGACGGCATCGTCGCCGCGCTGCAGGTGCTCGAGTTCATGGTGCGCTCCGGCTGCACCCTGCACGAGCTGAAGGCCGGCATGAGCAAGTACCCGCAGCACATGATCAACGTCCCGATCGAGAAGGGCTTCAATCATGCGCGCTCGCCGGCCGTCACGGCCGCCGTCGCCGAGGCGGAATCCGCGCTGGGCAGCCAGGGTCGCCTGCTGCTGCGCCCCTCCGGCACCGAGCCGGTGGTGCGTGTGATGGTGGAGGGGACGGATCCGCAGCAGGTCAAGGCCATCGCGCAGCGCCTGGCGACGGTCATCGGCGAGGAACAGGCGCGCCAGTCCGGCGGCCGCGCCGGTCAGGTCTGAACCCGGTCCGGGCTTCCCCATTTTCCTCACTTCCCTGATTTGATTTATTCGGGCGGGGGCGGTAAGCTTCAGCGTTTTCCGCTGACTCGACGCCTTTTGTTATTGGGGTTTATCGATGCGACGACCGCTGGTTGCCGGCAACTGGAAGATGAATGGCTCGCGGGCAGGGAACAAGGGCCTGCTTGATGCCGTGCGCGCGGGCGCCGCGCAGACTCCGGGCGTGGACATCGCGGTGTGCCCGCCGTTCGTCTATCTGGCGGATGTCGAGGCCGCTCTCGCGGGCGGCGCCGTCGCCTGGGGCGGCCAGAACCTGTGCCAGGAGACCGGGGCGGGCGCCTTCACCGGCGAGATCTCCGGCGCGATGCTGCGCGATTTCGGTTGCCGCTACGTCATCATCGGCCATTCCGAGCGCCGCACCCTGTACGGCGAGAGCGACGCGGCGGTGGCGCGGAAATTCCTCGCCGCGAATGCCGCGGGGCTGATCCCCGTCGTGTGCGTCGGCGAGCTGCTGGAAGAGCGCGAGGCCGGTACGACGGAGGCCGTCATCGCGCGCCAGCTCGACGCCGTGCTCGATACGGCGGGCGACACGGGTGCGCTGGAGCGCGCCGTCATCGCCTACGAACCGGTGTGGGCGATCGGCACCGGCCGCACGGCGACGCCGGCGCAGGCGCAGGAAGTGCACGACTTCATCCGCCGCCGCGTGGCGGGGCGGGACAAGCGCGCGGCGTCCGCGCTGCGCATTCTGTACGGCGGCAGCGTGAAAGGATCGAATGCCGCGGAGCTGTTCGCGATGGCGGATATCGACGGCGGGCTGATCGGCGGCGCCTCGCTGAAGGCGGAAGAATTTCTGGAGATCTGCCGGGCGGCGCAGTCCGCCTGAGATTTCCGGCGCGATTGCGCCATTGCATACGGGTGAATGAAATGTTGCCGTTCCTGATTGTGTTGCACATCCTGATCGCCGTCGCGCTGGTCGGCCTGGTCCTGGTCCAGCGCGGTCGCGGCGCCGACATTGGCGCGGCCTTCGGCAGCGGCGCGTCGCAAACGGTATTCGGCGCGCGCGGTTCGGCTTCCTTCCTGACGCGGGCCACCGCAATCCTGGCCACGCTGTTTTTCATTTCCAGTCTGGCGCTGGCCTATTTCTACAGCCAGAAGACCGAGCGCCGAAGCGTGACGGAGCTGACGGCGCCGGTATCCAGTGATGAAACTCCCGCCGGCCCGGCCGACCTTCCGAGCCTGCCGGACGATCCGTCCTCGATGCCGGGGGAAGCGCCCGACCAGAGCGGGCAGCAGTAAGCAGCAACAGACGGGTTCCTGAGCGGAGCCCGCCACGCGCGCCGTGCGCCGCGTGAACGAATTGCCGATGTGGTGAAATTGGTAGACACGCTATCTTGAGGGGGTAGTGGCGCAAGCCGTGCCGGTTCGAGTCCGGCCATCGGCACCATTTGCGGGGCTTCACTCCTGAATCTCCCGCGCTAGTTAAATACCTTCGTATTTACCTGTTTATCCAGATAATTCCGGATTGTTTCCGGCTTGACACCGCGTAAAGCGCTGGCCTAGACTGGGCAGCTCTGGTGCGCAAATACTGCGGCCAAACATAATAAAAAACGCAGTCCAGTCCATTTGCAGGGGGGAGTCATCTTCGAGAGGTGAGCCGTAAGCCGGTGCGCCTCGGCGCAGGGTCATCCGGGCCTTAAGAATCCGACTGTATTCATGCTGGAAAATTATCTGCCAATACTGGTTTTCCTCGTTCTGGGGCTGTTCTTCGGAATCGCGCCCATGATCGCGGGCTTCGTGCTGGCGCCGAACCGCCCCGACAGTGAAAAACTGTCGCCCTACGAGTGCGGCTTCGAGGCGTTCGAGGATTCGCGCATGAAGTTCGACGTGCGCTACTACCTGGTCGCCATCCTGTTCATCATCTTCGACCTCGAGATCGCCTTCCTGTTTCCCTGGGCCGTGGTGCTCGATGAGATCGGTATGTTCGGCTTCATCGCGATGGTCGTGTTCCTGGCCATTCTCGTCATCGGCTTCATCTACGAGTGGAAGAAGGGTGCGCTGGAATGGGAATAGAAGGGGTCTTCAAGGAAGGAGTGGTTACCACCACCGCCGACAAGCTGATCAACTGGGCGCGCACCGGCTCGCTGTGGCCGATGACCTTCGGGCTGGCCTGCTGCGCCGTCGAGATGATGCATGCCGGCGCCGCGCGCTACGATCTCGACCGTTTCGGGGTGGTGTTCCGGCCGAGTCCGCGCCAGTCCGATGTCATGATCGTCGCCGGCACCCTGGTCAACAAGATGGCGCCGGCGCTGCGCAAGGTCTACGACCAGATGAGCGAGCCGCGCTGGGTGATCTCGATGGGCTCGTGCGCCAACGGGGGCGGCTACTACCACTACTCCTATTCCGTGGTGCGCGGCTGCGACCGCATCGTGCCGGTCGATATCTACGTCCCGGGCTGCCCGCCGACGGCGGAGGCGCTGCTGTACGGCGTCATCCAGCTGCAGAACAAGATCAAGCGCACCAATACGATCGCCCGCTGATCCGCCATGACCGATTCCCCGATCCATTCCCCCGAGACATTGAGCGAACGCCTGCGCCGGCGCTTCGCCGACGAGCTCGTTTCCTGTGACCTCGCGCTCGGCGAGCTGACCGCCGAGGTCGCGCCGGGGCGCCTCATGGCGGTGTGCCGGGCGCTGCACGACGAGCCGGAATTCAGCTTCAAGCTGCTGATCGACCTGTGCGGCGTCGATTACCTGGATTATGGCGACGGCAGCCGCGGCGGGCCGCGCTATGCCGTCGTCTATCATCTGCTGTCCATCGACCACAATCAGCGCCTCCGCCTGCGCGTGCGGCTCGACGACGAGTATCCGCGGGTGAGTTCCGTGATCGAGGTGTGGGCGTCGGCGAACTGGTACGAGCGCGAGGCCTTCGATCTGTTCGGCATCCTGTTCGACGGCCATCCCGACCTGCGCCGCATCCTCACCGACTACGGCTTCATCGGCCATCCGTTCCGCAAGGATTTCCCGCTCTCGGGCAATGTCGAGATGCGCTACGATCCGGAGAAGAAGCGCGTGATCTACGAGCCGGTGAGCATCGAACCGCGCATCAACATACCGAAGGTGATCCGTCACGATCACCGCTACCTGGTCAGGAACGGAACGGCGCGCGAAAATGGCTGAGATCCGCAACTACACCATGAATTTCGGTCCCCAGCATCCGTCCGCGCACGGCGTGCTGCGGCTGGTGCTCGAGCTGGACGGCGAGGTGATCGAACGCGCCGATCCCCACATCGGGCTGTTGCACCGCGCCACCGAGAAGCTGGCCGAGACCAAGCCCTACAACCAGAGCATCGGCTACATGGACCGGCTCGATTACGTGTCGATGATGTGCAACGAGCACGGCTACGTGCTGGCGATCGAGAAGCTGCTCGGGATGGAGCCGCCGCTGCGCGCGCAGTACATCCGCGTCATGTACGCCGAGATCACCCGCATCCTGAACCATCTGCTGTGGGTCGGCGCGCACGCGCTCGACATCGGCGCGATGACGGTGTTCCTGTACGCGTTCCGCGAGCGCGAGGATCTGCTCGACTGCTACGAGGCGGTGTCGGGGGCGCGCATGCACGCGACCTACCTGCGCCCCGGCGGCGTCTACCGCGACCTGCCGCCGAACATGCCGCAGTATCGTGAATCGCAGTGGCACAATGCGAAGGAGACCGCGGCGCGGAACCGCGACCGCCAGGGCTCCCTGCTGGATTTTCTCGAGGCCTTCACCGCGCGTTTCCCCGGCTACGTCGACGAGTACGAGACCCTGTTGACCGACAACCGGATCTGGAAGCAGCGCACGGTCGGCATCGGCGTGGTGAGCCCGGAGCGGGCGCTCCAGCTCGGCTTCACCGGCCCCATGCTGCGCGGTTCCGGTATCGAGTGGGACCTGCGCAAGAAGCAGCCCTACGAGGTGTACGACCGCCTCGATTTCGATGTTCCGGTGGGCGTGGAGGGCGACTGCTACGATCGCTATCTGGTGCGGGTCGAGGAGATGCGGCAGTCCAATCGCATCATCCGCCAGTGCATCGACTGGCTGCGCGCGAACCCCGGTCCGGTCATGATCGACGACCACAAGGTCATGCCGCCGCGGCGCGCCGAGATGAAGGGCGACATGGAGGCGCTGATCCACCACTTCAAGCTGTTCACCGAGGGGTACTGCGTGCCGGCGGGCGAGGCCTACGCGGCGGTCGAGCACCCCAAGGGTGAGTTCGGCGTGTACATCGTCTCCGACGGTTCCAACAAGCCGTACCGGCTCAAGATCCGCGCGCCCGGTTTCGCCCACATCTCCGCGCTCGACGAGATGTGCCGCGGCCACATGATCGCGGACGTGGTGGCCATCATCGGGACCCAGGACATCGTATTCGGGGAGGTCGACCGCTGATGAGCGGCAAGGAAAGCAAACGGGATCTGATCTCGGCGCACGCGCGCGGCGAAATCGAGGCATGGCTCGCCAAGTATCCGGCCGATCGCAGGCGTTCCGCGCTGCTGCCCGCCCTCAGCATCGTGCAGGAGCAGAACGGCGGCTGGCTCAGCACCGAACTGATGGACGCGGTGGCGGAGTATCTGGGGCTGCCGCCGATCGCGGTATACGAGGTGGCGAGCTTCTACAGCATGTTCGAGCTGGAACCGGTCGGACGGCACATGGTATCGGTGTGCAATAATATTTCCTGCATGCTGTGCGGCGCCGACGATATCATCAAGCACATCGAGCGCAAGTATGGCGTCAAGACCGGCGGCACGACGGCCGACGGCAGGTTCACCCTCAAGCGCGAGGAAGAGTGCCTGGCCGCGTGCTGCGGGGCTCCGATGATGGCCGTCGACGGCCATTACCACGAGAACCTGACGCCGGAGCAGGTCGATGCCGTGCTGGGCGCGTTGAAGTGATGCGGCGGGGAGCGATGTGATGGCCAACGAAGTCTGCTTTCGAACCCTGAAACACGCCGTCCCGTGGTCGCTCGAGACCTATCTGAAGGAAGACGGCTACCAGGCCTGGAAAAAGGTGCTCTCCGAGCGCATACCGCCCGAGGAGATCATCAACGAGTTGAAGAAATCGGCGCTGCGCGGCCGTGGCGGCGCGGGATTCCCGACCGGCCTCAAATGGAGCTTCATGCCGCGCAATTCGCCCGCGCAGAAATACATCGTCTGCAATTCGGACGAAAGCGAGCCCGGCACCTGCAAGGACCGCGACATCCTCCGCTTCAACCCGCACGCGCTGATCGAGGGCATGGCCATCGCGGGTTACGCGATCGGGGCCACGGTCGGCTTCAACTACATGCGCGGCGAATTTCACCACGAGCCCTATGAGCGATTCGAGGCGGCGCTGAAGGAGGCCCGCGCGGCCGGCCTGATCGGCAGGAACATCCTCGGCTCGGGCGTGGATTTCGAGCTGCACTCGCATCTCGGCGCGGGCGCCTACATCTGCGGCGAGGAGACCGCCCTGCTCGAGTCGCTCGAGGGCAAGAAGGGCCAGCCGCGCTTCAAGCCGCCGTTCCCGGCCAACTTCGGCCTCTACGGCTGCCCGACCACGATCAACAATACCGAGACACTGGCCTCGGTGCCGTCCATCATCCACAACGGCGGCGAGTGGTTCCTCAATCTCGGCAAACCCAACAACGGCGGCGTGAAGATCTTTTCGGTGTCGGGGCACGTCAACCGGCCCGGCAATTACGAAGTGCCGATGGGCACGCCGTTCCGGGATCTGCTCGAAATGGCGGGCGGCGTGCGCTCGGGCCGCAAGCTCAAGGCCGTGATCCCCGGGGGCTCCTCCATGCCGGTGATGCCGGCGGACGTCATCATGGAGTGCAATATGGACTACGACTCGCTGTCCAAGGCCGGTTCGGCGCTGGGCTCCGGCGGCGTGATCGTGATGGATGACTCGACCTGCATGGTGAACGCCCTGCTGCGCATCTCACGCTTCTATTACGCGGAATCCTGCGGTCAGTGCACGCCGTGCCGCGAAGGCACCGGGTGGCTGTGGCGCGTGGTCAAGCGCATCGAGGAAGGGGCCGGCCGGGCGGAGGACCTCGAACTGCTGCGCAAGACCGCCGGGCGCATCGAGGGGCGCACCATCTGCGCCTTCGGCGACGCCGCCGCGTGGCCGGTGCAGAGTTTCCTCAAGCACTTCCACGACGAGTTCGAATACCACATCAGGCATAAGCGCTGCCTGGTCGGCGCGGCGGAGCGGGCGGCATGACGGCGGCGACGGAACAGGCGCAGGACCCGAACGCGGTCAACCTGACCATCGACGGCGTGCGGTGCAAGGCCCGCCGTGGCGACATGATCATCGAGGCGGCGGACGCCGCCGGCATCATCATCCCGCGCTTCTGTTACCACAAGAAACTGTCCATCGCGGCCAACTGCCGCATGTGTCTCATCGAGGTGGAGAAGGTCCCCAAGCCCTTGCCCGCCTGCGCCACCCCGGTGGCGGAGGGGATGAACGTCCTGACCCGCTCGCCCAAGGCGATCGAGGCGCAGAAGGGCACGATGGAATTCCTCCTCATCAATCATCCGCTCGACTGCCCGATCTGCGACCAGGGCGGCGAGTGCGAGTTGCAGGAGATGTCGATCGGCTACGGTTCCGACCGCTCCGAGTACGCCGAGGCCAAGCGTGTCGTCAAGGACAAGGATATCGGTCCGCTGATCGAGACCGAGATGACGCGCTGCATCCATTGCACGCGCTGCGTGCGTTTCGGCGACGAGATCGCCGGGCTGCGCGAGCTCGGCGCCACCGGGCGCGGCGAGAACATGCGCATCGGCACCTATATCGAGAAGGCGGTCGGTTCCGAACTGTCGGGCAACGTCATCGACCTGTGTCCGGTCGGCGCGCTCACCTCGAAGCCGTTCCGCTACACGGCGCGCGCCTGGGAGATGCAGCGGCGGCCGTCGGTGGCGCCGCACGACTGCGTCGGGTCCAATCTCACCCTGCTCACGCGCGGCCAGAAGGTCATGCGCGCGGATCCGCGCGAGAATGAGGCGGTCAACGAATGCTGGATCTCCGACCGCGACCGCTACAGCTACCAGGCGCTGGGCGGCCCCGAGCGCCTGCTTCGGCCGATGGTCAAGCGCGACGGGCGCTGGCGGGAGACCGACTGGAACGATGCGCTCGCGTTCGCGCGCGACCGCCTGCGCCAGGTCATCGAGGCGCACGGTCCGGGCGCGTTCGGCACCCTGATCTCGCCCTCGGCGACGCTGGAGGAACTGTACCTGGCGCAGCGCCTCACGCGCAGCCTGGGCAGCCAAAACGTCGATCACCGCCTGCGCCAGGTCGATTTCCGAGACCAGGACTTCGCGCCCGTGTTCCCCTGGCTGGGCCAGTCCCTGGCCGAGTTGCAGGACGTCGACGCCGCGCTGCTGGTCGGCGCCTGGCCGCGCAAGGAGCAGCCGCTGGTCTCGCATCGCCTGCGCAAGGCCGCGCTGCATGGCGCCGCCGTGATGTGCGTCAATCCGGTGGCCTACGATTTCAATTTCCCGCTGGCGGCCAACCTCGCCGCCGGCCCGGCCGGCATGGAGCGCCACCTCGCGGCGATTGCCCGCGCGCTCTTCGTCGAGAAGGGCCGGGAGCCGTCGGACGAATTCGCCCGCGCGCTGGGCGCCGCCACCGTGCAGGATTCGCATCGCGCCATCGCCGAACGCCTGGCGGCGGCGCAGCGCGGCACTGTTCTGCTCGGTATGACCGCCTTCATGCATCCGGCCTTCGCCAGCCTGCAGTCGCTCGCGCGCCTGATCGCGCACGGGGCCGGCTTCACATACGGGTATCTCGCCGAGGGCGGCAACGCCGCCGGTGCATGGCTCGCCGGCGCGGTGCCGCACCGCGAGGCGGCGGGCGCGCGCGCGGTGAAACCGGGGCTGCCGGCGGCGCAGATGTTCGCCGCGCCGTTGAAGGGCTTCCTGCTGCACGGCGTCGAGCCCGAATTCGACGCCGCCGCGCCGGCCGCTGCGGTGGCCGCGCTCAAGGCGGCGGAATGTGTCGTCGCGCTGACCGCGTTCAAGGGCGGGGCGATGCAGGAATACGCCGATGTGCTGCTGCCGGTGTCTCCCTTCAGCGAGACCTCGGGCACCTTCGTCAACGGCGAAGGCCGCTGGCAGAGCTTCGCCGCCGCGGTGGCGCCGGCGGGCGAGGCGCGGCCGGGCTGGAAGGTGCTGCGCGTGCTCGGCAACCTGTTCGAACTGAACGGCTTCGATTACATGTCGTCCGAGGACGTGCGCGAGGAGCTGCGGCAGCAGGTCGGCGATCTGGCGCCGTCGAATTACGCGACCGGATCGTTCGCGCCGCCGGCCGCCGGCACCGATCCGATGCTGACGCGGGTCGCTTACGTGCCGATCTACGCGACCGACCCGATTGTGCGGCGCGCGGACGCGCTGCAACAGACCGCCGACGCGCGTGGTCTGGCGGTCGCCGCGCTGAACGCCGCGACCGCCGGCCGTCTCGGCCTGCGGGCCGGCATGTCCGCACGCTTCCGCCAGGACGGCGGCGAGGCCGAACTGCCGGTGGCGATCGACGAAGCGGTACCGGAGGGATGCGTGCTGATCCCCGCCGCGCTGCCGGAAACCGCTGCCCTGGGCGCGGCCTTCGGGCCCCTCGGTCTGCTGACGGGACGGGAGTAGGGGATGATCGAGTTTTTTCTCGCGCTGTGGACCGGAGTGCCGCCGTCGCTGCAGGCCCTCATCGTGATCGTGGCGAAGATCGTCGCGATCGTGGTGCCGATCATGCTGTCGGTGGCCTACCTGACCCTGGCCGAGCGCAAGGTGATCGGCTATATCCAGGTGCGCATCGGCCCCAACCGCGTCGGCCCGCGCGGCTGGCTGCAGCCGATCGCCGACGGCATCAAGCTGGCGTTCAAGGAAATCATCATCCCGACGCAGTCCAACCGCTTCCTGTTCCTGTTCGCGCCGCTGCTGGCGCTGGCGCCGGCGCTGGCGGCATGGGCGGTGATCCCGTTCGACGACGGCATGGTGCTGTCCGATATCGACGCCGGGCTCCTGTATATCCTCGCGCTCACCTCGATGGGGGTGTACGGCATCATCATCGCCGGCTGGGCCTCCAATTCGAAATACGCCTTCCTCGGCGCCATCCGTTCCGCCGCGCAGATGGTGGCCTACGAGATCGCGATGGGCTTCGCCCTGGTCGGCGTGCTGATGGCCGCGGGCAGCCTGAACCTGGGCGAGATCGTGCGCAGCCAGCAGGGCAGTTTCCTGCACTGGTTCTGGTTGCCGCTGCTGCCGCTGTTCTTCGTCTATTTCATCGCCGGCGTGGCGGAGACCAATCGCGCGCCTTTCGATGTCGCCGAGGGCGAGTCGGAGATCGTGGCGGGGTTCCACGTGGAATACTCCGGCATGACCTTCGCGTTGTTCTTCCTCGCCGAGTATGCCAACATGATCCTGATCTCGGCGCTGACCACGCTGATGTTCCTGGGCGGCTGGCTGTCGCCGTTCGAGGGCATCCCCGTGCTGGGGCCGCTGCTCGCCTGGGTGCCCGGGATCTTCTGGCTGCTGGCGAAGACGGCGTTTCTGCTGTTTCTGTTTCTGTGGTTCCGCGCCACCTTCCCGCGCTACCGCTACGACCAGATCATGCGGCTGGGCTGGAAGGTGTTCATCCCGCTGACCATCGTCTGGCTGCTGGTGATCGGGGTGGCGGTGATGGCGCATCTGGGTCCCTGGTTCGACTGAGCATGGGTGAGGCACGGTGAAAGACCTCCAGTTCTATTTCAAGAGCTTCGTCCTGTGGGAGCTGTTCCGCGGCCTCAAGCTGACGGGCAAGTACCTGTTCGCGAAGAAGATCACCGTGCAGTATCCGGAGGAGAAGACGCCGCAGTCGCCGCGTTTCCGCGGACTGCACGCGCTGCGCCGTTACGGCAACGGGGAGGAACGCTGCATCGCCTGCAAGCTGTGCGAGGCGGTGTGCCCGGCGCTTGCCATCACCATCGAGGCGGAGCCGCGCGAGGACGGATCGCGCCGCACCACGCGCTATGACATCGACCTGTTCAAGTGCATCTACTGCGGCTTCTGCGAGGAGGCCTGCCCGGTCGACGCCATCGTCGAGACGCGCGTGTTCGAATATCACTTCGAGAAGCGCGGCGAGAACATCATGACCAAGGACAAGCTGCTCGCGATCGGGGACAAGTTCGAGGCGCAGATCGCCGCGGATCGCGCGCAGGACGCGCAGTTCCGCTGAGCGGACCGCGCGCGGGGGGAGGGCGCCGCGGAGGCGGCGCGACGGATCGGACCGTTGGGGATATAAGACAAAAACAGGCATGAACATGGAACCGGTACTCTTTTACCTCTTCGCGGCCATCCTGGTCGCCGCGGCCATCGCGGTGATCACCGTGCGCAATCCGGTGCATGCCGCGCTGTTCCTGGTGCTGGCCTTTTTCACCAGCGCCGCGGTCTGGCTGCTGCTGGAGGCGGAATTCCTCGCCATCGTGCTGGTGCTGGTCTACGTCGGCGCGGTCATGGTGCTGTTCCTCTTCGTCGTGATGATGCTCGACATCAATATCGTCCCGCTGCGCGAGGGTTTCATCCGCTTCCTGCCGGTGGGCGCGCTGGTCGCGCTGCTGATCCTGACCGAGATGGCGCTGGTGGTGGGTCCGCAGTACTTCGGGCTGGACAGCGTCGCCGCGCCGGCGCGGCACGGGGCGGACTACAGCAACACCAAGGAACTGGGCGGCCTGCTCTATACCGTCTATGTCTATCCGTTCGAGATCGCGGCGGCGATCCTGCTGGTGGCCATCGTGGCCGCGATCGCGCTGACCATGCGCCGGCGGCCGGAGACCAAGTACCAGAACCCCGCCGAGCAGGTCGGCGTGCGGCGCGACGACCGCGTGCGCATTGTCAAGATGGCGGCGGAAAAGAAGCCGGGCAAACGGGCCGCGCCCTGAGGGGAATCATGATCGCCTTGTCGCATTTTCTCATCCTCGGCGCCGTGCTGTTCTGCATCAGCATGGCGGGCATATTCCTCAACCGCAAAAACCTCATCATCCTGTTGATGGCGATCGAGCTGATGCTGCTCGCCGTCAACATGAACTTCGTCGCCTTCGCGCATTACCTCGGCGATACCGGCGGCCAGGTCTTCGTGTTCTTCATCCTGACGGTGGCGGCGGCGGAGGCGGCGATCGGGCTGGCCCTGCTGATCGTGCTGTTCCGCAACCGGCGCACCATCAACGTGACCAACCTGGACTCCCTCAAGGGCTGAGGCGGCGGGACATCATGGACGCAATGGAAAAAGTCTACCTCGCGATCCCGCTCGCGCCGCTCGCCGGCGCCATCGTCGCCGGACTGTTCGGCCGCCGGATCGGCCGCGCCGGCGCGCACTGGGCGACCATCCTCGGGGTGGCCGTATCCTTCGTGCTGTCGCTGGTGGTGTTCAAATACATCGTGCTGGACGGCAACCCGGCCTATAACGGCGCGGTCTACACCTGGATGGTCAGCGACGGCATCCGCTTCGAGGTTGGGTTTCTGGTCGACCGCCTGACCACCCTGATGCTGCTGGTGGTGACCTTCGTCTCGCTGATGGTCCATATCTACACCGTGGGCTATATGCACGACGACCCGGGCTACCAGCGCTTCTTCAGCTACATCGCCCTGTTCACCTTCTCCATGCTGATGCTGGTGATGTCCAACAACTTCATGCAGCTGTTCTTCGGCTGGGAGGCGGTGGGCCTGGTCTCCTACCTGCTGATCGGCTTCTGGTACCAGCGCGAGAGCGCCATCTACGCCAACCTCAAGGCCTTCCTGGTCAACCGCGTGGGCGACTTCGGCTTCGTGCTCGGCATCGCCGCGGTGCTGGCCTATTTCAACACCCTGGATTACGCCGAGGCCTTCGCCGCGGCGCCGCTGATGAAGGACACGATGATCGAGATCATCCCCGGGCATCAGTGGTCGCTGCTGACGGTCATCTGCATCCTGCTGTTCATCGGCGCCATGGGCAAGTCGGCCCAGGTCCCGCTGCACGTCTGGCTGCCGGATTCGATGGAAGGCCCGACGCCGATCTCGGCGCTGATCCACGCCGCAACGATGGTGACCGCCGGCATCTTCATGGTGGCGCGCATGTCGCCGCTGTACGAGCTGTCCGCGACCGCGCTCAGCGTGGTGCTGGTGATCGGGGCGATCACCGCCTTCTTCATGGGCCTGCTCGGCATCGTGCAGAACGACATCAAGCGCGTGGTGGCCTATTCGACGCTGTCGCAGCTCGGCTACATGGTGGTGGCGCTGGGGGCCTCGGCCTACGCCGCCGGCATCTTCCACCTGATGACGCACGCCTTCTTCAAGGCGCTGCTGTTCCTCGCCGCCGGTTCGGTGATCATCGCCATGCATCACGACCAGGATATCCGCAACATGGGCGGCCTGAAGAAATACATGCCGGTCACCTACTGGACGGCGCTGATCGGTTCGCTGGCGCTGATCGGGTTTCCGGGCACCTCGGGCTTCTTCTCGAAGGACGCCATCATCGAGGCGGTGCATGCCTCGCACCTGCCGGGCGCCGGTTTCGCCTACGTCGCGGTCCTGCTCGGCGTGTTCGTCACCGCGCTGTACTCCTTCCGCATGTTCTTCCTGGTGTTCCACGGCGAGGAGCGCATGGACCACCACACGCGCGAACACCTGCACGAGTCGCCCTGGGTGGTGACGCTGCCGCTGGTGCTGCTCGCGGTGCCCTCGCTGGCGATCGGCGCGTTCACCATCGGCCCGCTGCTGTTCGGCGGCTGGTTCGGCGACGCGATCACTGTCGATCCCGCGCGCGACACCCTGGCGCACCTGGGCGAGCACTTCACCGGCGCCGCCGGCTTCGTCCTCCACGGAATGCTCGGCCTGCCGTTCTGGTTCGCCATGGCCGGGCTGGCCACCGCATGGTTCGTCTATATGAAGCGGCCCGACATCGCCGACACCGTCAAGCGCAATCTCGCGCCGCTCAACCGGCTGCTGGAGCGCAACTACTATGCCGACCAGTTCAACGATTTCTTCTTCGCCGGCGGCGGGCGCCGCATCGGCCGCCTGTTCTGGCGCGCCGGTGACGTGACGGTGATCGACGGCGCGATGGTGAACGGCACCGCGCGCGGCATCGGCTGGATCGCCGCGCGGATCCGGCACATGCAGAGCGGATTCCTGTATCATTACGCCTTCGCGATGATACTCGGACTCCTGCTCCTGCTGTTCGTGTTCGTCATCGTGTGAACGCCACGGGGGCCTGATCCAGGGATAGCTGCATGATGACGGAACTTCCTCTGCTGAGTCTGGTGATCTGGCTGCCCATCGTCGGCGGCGCGCTGGTGCTGGCGCTCGGCGCCGGCCGCAACAGCGACAACGCCGTGCGCTGGGTTTCGCTGCTGGTCGCGCTGGCGACCTTCCTGCTGTCCATCCCGCTGTACACCGGTTTCGATCGCGGCACCTATCACATGCAGTTCGAGGAGAACGCGGCCTGGATCCCGGTATTCGACATCTACTACGCGCTCGGCGTGGACGGCATCTCGATGCCGCTGATCCTGCTCACCACCTTCTTCACCGTGGTGGTGGTGATCGCCGGCTGGGAGGTGATCGAATACAAGCGCGCGCAGTATTTCGCCGCCTTCCTCATCATGGGCGGCATGATGGCGGGCGTGTTCGCCGCGCTCGACGCCATCCTGTTCTATGTGTTCTGGGAAGGCATGCTGATCCCGATGTTCCTGATCATCGGCATCTGGGGCGGGGCACGCCGGGTATACGCGGCGCTCAAGTTCTTTCTCTACACCTTCCTCGGCTCGGTGC
Organism: Gammaproteobacteria bacterium; assembly: GCA_016716465.1. Lineage (NCBI taxonomy): Bacteria > Pseudomonadati > Pseudomonadota > Gammaproteobacteria > Gammaproteobacteria bacterium. Next base: position 1,109,494 of record JADJWH010000001.1, on the reverse strand, counting down.
TGCTGCTGGTCGCGCTGATCTATCTCTATTTCCAGACCGGCAGCTTCTCCATCCTCGATTTCCACGTCCTGCACATCGGCATGACCGCGCAGACGCTGATCTTCATCGCCTTCCTGATCGCCTTCGCCGTCAAGGTGCCGATGTGGCCGGTGCACACCTGGCTGCCGGACGCCCACGTCGAGGCGCCGACCGGGGGCTCGGTGATCCTCGCGGCCATCATGCTGAAGATGGGCGCCTACGGCTTCATCCGCTTTTCCCTGCCGATCGCGCCCGACGCGAGCGCCCAGCTTGACGGCCTGATGATCGCCCTGTCGCTGGTGGCGGTGGTGTACATCGCGCTGGTCGCCCTGGTGCAGGAGGACATGAAGAAGCTGATCGCCTATTCCTCGATCTCGCACATGGGGTTCGTGACGCTGGGCTTCTTCGCCGTATTCTCCATTCTCGAGGCCGGGAACGGCGCACGTGGCGCGGCGCTGGGCGTGGAGGGCGCGCTGGTGCAGATGATCTCGCACGGCTTCGTCTCCGGCGCGCTGTTCCTCTGCGTCGGCGTCATGTATGACCGCATGCACAGCCGCCAGATCAGCGATTACGGCGGCGTGGTCAACACCATGCCCGTGTTCGCCGCCTTCATGGTGCTGTTCGCGCTCGCCAATACCGGCCTGCCCGGCACCTCCGGCTTCGTCGGCGAGTTCATGGTGATCCTGGGCGTGTTCAAGGCAAACTTCTGGTACGCGCTGCTGGCGGCCCTGACCCTGATCCTGGGCGCGGCCTACACCCTGTGGATGGTGAAACGGGTGATCTTCGGCAAGGTCGCCAACGAGAATGTGGCGGGGCTGAAGGACCTGAATCCGCGCGAGGCGCTGGTGCTCGGCACCCTCGCCGCGCTGGTGCTGCTGCTCGGCGTCTGGCCGGCGCCGCTGGTCGATGTCATGCACGCCTCGGTCAATCACCTGCTGGAGCATGTCTCCGAATCGAAACTGTGATGGATACTCCAACCACGACAGCCAAGGCCGACCCGGAACGCCCATGGATTTCATAAGTCCCAACTTCGCCCCGGCGCTGCCCGAGATCTTCCTGCTCGGGATGATCTGCGTCGTGATCGTCGCCGATCTCTTCGTCGACGACCGCAATCGCATCATCACCTATCTGCTCGCGCAGGCGAGCCTGCTCGGGACCGCCGTGCTGACCGTCGCGCTGCATTCCCCCGCGCCCGTCGTGACTTTCTCCGGCATGTTCATCAGCGACAACATGAGCGACGTGCTGAAGGTGTTTCTCTATCTGATCACCGCGGTGGTGTTCCTCTATTCGCGCGAATACCTCAGCGTGCGCGGGATCTTCAAGGGGGAATTCTTCGTGCTCGGGCTGTCCGCGCTGCTCGGCATGATGATCATGACCTCGGCCTACAACCTGCTCACGCTCTATCTCGGGCTCGAGCTGCTGTCGCTGTCGCTGTACGCGATGACCGCGATCAACCGCGATTCGATCGCCGCCTCGGAGGCGGCGATGAAATACTTCGTGCTCGGCGCGATCGCCTCCGGCATGCTGCTCTACGGCATGTCCATGCTGTACGGCGCCACCGGCAACCTGGGCCTCGAGGAGATCGCCGACTACGTCCGCCGCAGCCCGGCCGACGACAAGGTGCTGCTGTTCGGCATGACCTTCGTGGTGGTGGGCCTCGCCTTCAAGCTGGGCGCGGTCCCGTTCCACATGTGGATCCCCGACGTCTACCATGGCGCGCCGACCGCGGTCACGCTGCTGATCGGCACCGCGCCCAAGATCGCCGCCTTCGCCATGGTCATGCGCCTGCTGGCCGACGGCCTGGGCGGCCTGCACGTCGAGTGGCGCACCATGCTGATGGTGCTGGCGGTGCTGTCGATCGGCATCGGCAACGTGATCGCCATCGCGCAGCGCAACATCAAGCGCATGCTCGCCTACTCGACCATCGCCCATGTGGGGTTCCTGCTGCTCGGCATCCTGGCCGGTACGCGCGTGGGCAACGCGGCCGCGATGTTCTACGTGCTGGTCTACTCGCTGATGACGCTGGGCGCCTTCGGCATGGTGATCCTGCTCAGCCGGGCCGGCTTCGAGGCCGACGAACTGGAGGACTTCAAGGGGCTCAACGAGCGCAATCCCTGGTTCGCCTTCCTGATGCTCATCATCATGTTCTCGATGGCGGGGGTGCCGCCGACGGTCGGTTTCTACGCCAAGCTGTCCGTGCTGCGCGCCGTCATCGACGTCGGCCTGGTCTGGCTGGCGGTGTTCGCGGTGCTGTTCTCGGTCATCGGGGCGTTCTATTACCTGCGCCTGATCAAGTTCATGTATTTCGACAAACCGGAGGATTCCGCGCCACTGGCGGTCAATTTCGACATGCGCGCGGTGATGAGCGCGAACGGCCTGCTCGTCCTGGGGCTGGGGATTTATCCGGGGGCGCTGATGGGCCTGTGCGCCGCCGTGATGAACTAGCCGGCCCGGTTTCCGCCCGTTTGCCTGGTTTCCTCCCGCGCGGCTTGTGCGGTTCCGTCCGTTCGAGGCAAAATGCCTGCCATGAAGATTGGCCGCACCCGCCCGCCTGAAGGACGCGCCGGCGTCCCGCACAGATGAAGATCCTGATCAGTAACGACGACGGTTACCGCGCCCCCGGGCTCGCGCGCCTGGTGGAGGGCTTGAGCGACCTGGCCGAGCTCACCGTGGTGGTGCCCGATCGCGACCGTAGCGGGGCCAGCAATTCGCTCACCCTGGAGAATCCGATCCGCGCCCAGGTGCTGGACAACGGCTTCATCCGGGTCAACGGCACGCCGACCGACTGCGTCCATCTGGCCATCACCGGCCTGCTGGACGAGGAGCCGGACATGGTCATATCCGGCATCAACGCCGGGGCGAATCTGGGCGACGACGTGATCTATTCGGGCACGGTGGCGGCCGCGATGGAGGGCCGTTTCCTCGGCCTGCCCGCCGTGGCGGTCTCGCTGGTCGGCCGGAACCTGGAGCATTACGCCACGGCGGCGGAGGCCGCGCGGCGTATCGTCACCCGCCTGCAGCGCGACCCGCTGCCTCCCGATGTGATCCTGAACGTGAACGTGCCGGACCTGCCGTGGGAGTATCTGGCGGGGTTCATGGTCACGCGCCTGGGACACCGCCACAAGTCCGAACCGGTCATCATGTCCACCGATCCGCGCGGTCGCCCGATCTACTGGATCGGCGAATCCGGCCCGGAGCAGGACGCCGGGCCGGGCACGGATTTCCATGCCGTGCGCAACGGCTATGTCTCGGTGACCCCGCTGCAGGTGGATCTGACCCGGCACTCGGCGCTCGAGCGCCTGCAGGGCTGGATGAAGGATATCGCGACATGACCCAGCACGAGGGCATCGGCATGACCTCGCGGCGCACGCGCAGCCGCCTGATCGAGCGCCTGCGCGGGCAGGGCATCACCAATGAGGCCGTGCTGGAGGCGATCTGGGAGACGCCGCGCCATATCTTCGTCGACGAGGCGCTCGCCAGCCGCGCCTACGAGGACACCTCGCTGCCGATCGGTTTCGGCCAGACCATCTCGGCCCCGGTGACGGTGGCGCGCATGACCGAGGCCCTGCTGCAGGGCGGCGCCCCGCGCAAGGTGCTCGAGATCGGCACCGGATCCGGATACCAGGCGGCGATCCTGGCGCGCCTGATACCGGAGGTCTACACGGTCGAACGCATCCAGGCCCTGCAGCGCAAGGCGCAGCAACGCTTCTACAACCTGCGCCTGCGCAACATCCGTCTCAAGCACAGCGACGGCAAGCAGGGCTGGCCGGAATACGCCCCCTATGACGGGATCATCGCCACCGCCGCGCCGGCCGTCGTGCCGGAGGCGCTGCTCGAACAGCTCACCGTGGGCGGACATCTGATCATCCCGGTCGGCAGCGGCGTGCAGCAGGAACTGCGGCGGATCGTCCGGACCGAGACCGGCTACCGGGACGAGCGCCTGCATGAGGCGACCTTCGTGCCGATGCTGACGGGGAACAAATAAATGCGCATGCGCGCGGGCGCGCTCGCCCTGGTGCTGCTCCTGACGGCCGCCTGCGGCGCGCCCGTCTATCACGTGGTGCGCCCCGGCGAGACCCTGTATTCGATCAGTTTCCGCTACGGCAAGGATTACCACCAGATGGCGCGGTGGAACAATCTGGCGGAACCCTACCAGATCAGCTCGGGACAGTATCTGCGCATCATCCCCCCGCGCCGGGACGCCTTCGCGCCACGCCCAGCGGCGACGCCGCCGCAGGCGGGCGCCCCCGCGCCGCGGACCACGGCCGCGCCCGCGTCCGAAACGGTCGAGGTGTTCGGCCTGAATGAGGCCCCGCCGTCCGGCGCGACGGCGGCACAGGGCCGGCCCGCGCCGGCGCCGTCCGCCGCCGCACCCGCAGCCGCCGCGCCCACCGCCGGCGCATCGGGCTGGCTGTGGCCGACGGCGCGTCCGCCCGCCCGCTCGGCGGTGACCTCCGGAACGGCCGACAAGGGCATCGACATCCGGGGCGAACGCGGTGAGGCGGTGCGCGCCGCCGCGGGCGGCAGCGTGGTGTACAGCGGCAACGGCATCCCGCACTACGGCAATCTGCTGATCATCAAGCACGACGAGCATTATCTCAGCGCCTACGCGCACAACGAGCGCCTGCTGGTGGGCGAGGGCGCAACGGTCGCGGCCGGGGAGCCGATCGCCGAGATGGGCGACAGCGGCACCGGCACCGACGCCGTGAAGCTGCATTTCGAGATCCGCCGCGACGGTGAACCGGTCGATCCGCTGAAATACCTGCCCGGGCTGTAGGTCCAGGGACTGAGGACTAAGGACTGAAGCGGGCGGGAATACTGCTTCAGGATCGTAGCCCGGATGGAGCGCAGCGGAATCCGGGGGAATCGGGCGGGACGTTCCAGATCGAGACGCGGGGCGGCGTGATCGGGACCGGAGGCCGGTCTCAGGACGGTGAGATCATCAGCAGGGCGGCGACGACGCGGCGGCGGTCGGACATCAGGAAGTTGTAGGTCCGGCAGGCGGAGCCGGTGTCCATGACCTCGACCCCGATGCCACGGTCGGTGAGGCCGGCCAGCAGCGCGGGATGCGGTCGCTGCAGGCGGGCGCCGGAACCGAACAGCACGACCTCGGGCGCGTAGGCGGCGAGCAGCTCGAAATGCGCCCGCTCCAGATCCTCGAAGCGCTGGGGCGGCCAGTCGCCGACGAGCCGGTCGGGCATGATGACGAGGCTCTGGCGCAGCACCTCCCGCCGCGGCGCGGCGTCCCCGCCCGCCGCGGGCGCGACGGGTTCGTACGGCAGGGCGACGGTGATCTCCCCGGCGGAATAGGAATGAATGCTGTAGCTGTCGAGGTCGAGGTTGCGGTTGACCTGCATCGGTGGGTGTCTCCGTCATGCGCCGCCGGCGCGAGCGGGCGGCCGCGCCGGTCCCGACAGCTTAACGCAGCCGGGCGGCGGGCGAAAGGCGCGGCTTGCCTGTCGCCGGGAAAAGCAACGATAATAGCGGTCTTTATTTCAACGGTTTAAACCCACATGTTCGAAGAATTTGCCAGGATCAACCGACTCCCGCCCTACGTCTTCAACATCGTCAACGAGTTGAAGGCCAAGGCGCGCGCGCGCGGGGAAGACATCATCGACTTCGGCATGGGCAACCCCGACCAGCCGACGCCGCCCCACATCGTGCAGAAGCTGATCGAGGTCGCGCAGCGCGAGGACACGCACCGCTATTCGGTGTCGCGCGGCATCCCGCGCCTGCGCCGCGCGATCTGCCGCTGGTACAAGCAGCGCTTCGACGTCGATCTCGATCAGGAGACCGAGTCCATCGTGACTATCGGCTCCAAGGAGGGCCTGGTGCACCTGGCGCTGGCGACCGTCGGTCCCGGCGACGCCGTGCTGGTGCCGAACCCCGCCTATCCGGTGCATCCCTACGGATTCGTCATCGCCGGCGCCGACATCCGCCACGTGCCGCTGGTGCCGGGCGTCGATTTCTTCGGCGAGCTGGTCAAGGCGATCAAGGACTCGTGGCCGAAGCCCAAGATGCTGGTGCTGAACTTTCCCGGCAATCCGACCACGCAGTGCGTCGACCTGCCGTTCTTCGAGCAGGTGGTGGAGATCGCGCGCGAGCACGAAATCTGGGTGATCCACGACCTCGCCTACGCGGACATTGCCTTCGACGGCTACGTGGCGCCCTCGATCCTGCAGGTGAAGGGCGCGAAGGACGTCGCGGTCGAGTTCTTCACGCTGTCCAAGAGCTACAACATGCCGGGCTGGCGCATCGGCTTCATGTGCGGCAACCGCGTCCTCGTCTCGGCGCTGGCGCGCATCAAGTCCTATCTGGACTACGGCATGTTCACGCCGATCCAGGTGGCGGCCATCGCCGCGCTGGAAGGCCCGCAGGACTGCGTGCGGGAAATCTCCGAACTCTACCGCGTGCGGCGCGACGTGCTGTGCGACGGCCTCAACTCCATCGGCTGGGAGGTGGAGCGACCGAAGGCGACGATGTTCGTGTGGGCGCAGATCCCGGAGCAGTACCGCCACCTCGGCTCGCTGGAGTTCGCCAAGAAGCTGATCGAGGACGCCAAGGTCGCGGTGTCTCCGGGCATCGGCTTCGGTTCCTACGGCGACGACCACGTGCGCTTCGGCCTGATCGAGAACGAACACCGCACGCGCCAGGCGATCCGCGGCATCCGCCAGATGTTCCGCAAGGACGCCAATCCGAAGGCGGCCTCGGCATGAAACAGCTCGAACCCGTACGCGTGGGCCTGCTCGGCCTGGGCACCGTCGGCGGCGGCGTCGTCAACGTGCTCAGGCGCAACCAGTCGGAGATCGCGCGTCGCGCCGGCCGCGGCATCGTGATCACCCATGCCGCCGCGCGCGAAACGAACTTCCCCGGCGTCGATGCCGCCGGCATCGAGATCAGCGCCGACGCCTTCGCGGTGGTCGACCGGCCCGACATCCAGATCGTGGTCGAGCTGATCGGCGGCTATGAACCGGCGCGCGAGCTGGTGCTGCGCGCCATCGCCAGCGGCAAGCACGTGGTCACCGCCAACAAGGCGCTGATCGCGCGCCACGGCAACGAGATCTTCGCCGCGGCGCAGAAGAAGGGCGTCATGGTGGCCTTCGAGGCCGCGGTCGCCGGCGGCATACCGATCATCAAGGCGCTGCGCGAGGGCCTGGCGGCCAACCGCATCGAGTGGGTGGCGGGCATCATCAACGGCACGACCAATTTCATCCTGACCGAGATGCGCGACAAGGGCCGCGCCTTCGCCGACGTGCTGGCCGAGGCGCAGAAGCTCGGCTACGCCGAGGCCGACCCGACCTTCGATGTCGAGGGGATCGACGCGGCGCACAAGCTGACCATCCTCGCCGCGATCGCGTTCGGCATCCCGCTGCAGTTCGACAAGGCCTACACCGAAGGGATCAGCGTCATCACCCCGGAGGACGTCGGCTATGCCGAACAGCTCGGCTACCGCATCAAGCACCTCGGCATCACGCGCCGCACGGACAAGGGCATCGAGCTGCGCGTGCACCCGACGCTGGTGCCGGAGCGCCGCCTGATCGCCAACGTCGACGGCGTCATGAACGCGGTGCTGGTGAAGGGCGACGCGGTCGGGCCGACGCTGTACTACGGCGCCGGCGCCGGGCGCGAGCCGACCGCGTCCGCGGTGGTCGCCGACCTGGTCGACGTGACGCGCACGCTGACCTCCGATCCGGGCAACCGGGTGCCGCACCTGGCCTTCCAGCCGGACCGCCTGTCCGATATCCCGCTGCTGCCGATGGACGCGGTGGAGACGGCCTATTACCTGCGCATGCGCGCCGCCGACCGCCCGGGCGTGCTGGCGGACGTGACGCGCATCCTGGCCGACTCCGGCATCAGCATCGAGGCCGTGGTGCAGAAGGAGCCCGATCCCTCCGCGCGCGAGGCCAGCGTGATCATGCTGACCCACCGCGTGCCGGAGCGCCGCATGAACGAGGCGATCGCGCGCATCGAGGCGCTGGAATCCATCGTCGGCAAGGTGACGCGCATCCGGCTGGAAGCGCTCGCCGCCAACTGAGGCCCGGCACCGGGCCATCGAATCCGCAGTCCCGAGGAAAGACCCATGCGTTATACCGGATTGATCGAGAAATACCGCGACCGCCTGCCGGTCGGTCCCGACACCCGCATCATCAGCCTGGGCGAGGGCAACACGCCGCTGATCCGTCTCGAGAACATCCCGCGCCAGATCGGCAAGGACGTGGAGATCTACGTCAAATTCGAAGGGCTGAACCCGACCGGTTCGTTCAAGGACCGCGGCATGACCATGGCCGTGACCAAGGCGGTGGAAGAGGGCAGTCGTGCCATCATCTGCGCCTCCACCGGCAATACCTCGGCCGCTGCCGCCGCCTATGCCGCGCGCGCCGGCGTGACTGCCTTCGTGCTGATCCCGGACGGCAAGATCGCGCTCGGCAAGCTCGCGCAGGCGATGATGCACGGCGCCTGCGTGATCCAGATCAAGGGCAACTTCGACGCCGGCATGGAGCTGGTCAAGCAGGTCGGCCGGGCGGCGCCGATCGCGATCGTCAATTCGATCAATCCGTTCCGCCTGCAGGGGCAGAAGACGGCGGCCTTCGAGATCATCGAGGCGCTGGGCAACGCCCCCGATTATCACTGTCTGCCGGTGGGCAACGCCGGCAACATCAGCGCCTACTGGATGGGCTACAAGGAATATCACGCCGACGGCATCGCGGCGAAACGCCCGGTCATGGCCGGCTACCAGGCGGCGGGAGCGGCCCCGTTCCTGCGCGGCCACATGGTCGACGAGCCGGAAACGGTGGCCACCGCCATCCGCATCGGGCACCCGCAGAGCTGGGACCTGGCCTGGCAGGCGAACCGCGAATCGGGCGGCTGGTTCGACGAGTTCACCGACGAGGATATCCTCGCGGCGCAGAAGCTGCTCGCCGCCCACGAGGGCGTGTTCTGCGAACCGGCCTCCGCGATCTCCCTTGCCGGCGCGTTGCGTGACATCCGCAGCGGCCGCATCCCGGAGGGCAGCCGCGTGGCCTGCACCCTGACCGGCCACGGCCTGAAGGATCCGGATACCGCCATCAAGCAGAACCAGGGCGCCGTGCTGACGGTCGAGGCCAAACTCGACGCGGTCAAGCAGGCGATCCTGAGTCGGATGGACTGATCCCGGCGAAGTTTCTGAGTGGTATCATAAATAATATTTATAATAATCAATAAATTGTAATTAATATCTTAAGTTGTATCTCATGATATCCGGTCTTCCCGTACGGTGTGCGGCGCCGCGCATCGAACGCGCCGCCGGCAGAAGCGGGAATTTTCCCGTCATTCCGCCCAGTTGGCAGACCGGCGCCTAACACCCCGCCGTCCACGAACCGATATAGAAGAGGGTTGATACGCGGGTCCGCGCGGGACCCCGGAGCGGGGGCAGAGTGTCTGCGCCGGATCGAATGACTCACGCATGGGGGAAGGATGGCCTGCCGGCCCGCTTTCCCACCGTCCAGGCGGTGGTGCTGCTTGCCGGTATCGCCGTCTCCGTCCTGCTCGCCCTTCAGGCGCATGAATGGGAATACGAGATCAACCAGGCGGAGTTCGAATTCCTCGCCGGCACCCACGCCTCCGACATCGCCAAGGAACTGGAACGCCACCTCGACCTGATGAACTCGCTGGTCGGCCTCTACAGCGCCTCGGAGGTCGTCAGCCGCGAGGAATTCAGGCGTTTCGTCGACCACAATCTCGCCCATCACGCCGACCTGCAGATGATTGCCTGGGTGCCGCGTGTGCCGGCCGGCGCGCGCGCCGATCTGGAGGGCCGGGCCCGGCGTTCCGGCCTGCCCGGTTTCCGCTTCACCGAACTGAACGACGAGGCCCGCTTCGCGGCGGCCGCGACGCGCCCGGTCTATTTCCCGATCTATTTCGCCGAGCCGCTGGCGCAGAACAGTCACCTGCTCGGATATGACCTCGCCTCGGATCCCGCCATGCACGCGGATCTGGATCTCGCGCGCGACAGCGGGGACTGGGTCAACGCCGAGAAGCTGGTGTTCGACAACGGCGGCACAGAGCAATACGGGGCCCTGCTGATGCAGCCCGTCTACGCGCGCGCCGTCGGGCTGGACAGCGTGGAGCAGCGCCGGCTGAACCTCGGCGGTTATCTGCTGGAGGTATTCCGGATCGGCGACATGCTGAAGGCCGCGCTCCGCCGCAGCGCGGTGCAGGGGATCGACATCTGGGTCTACGACGAGAACGCCGCCCCCGAGGAACGCTTTCTGTACCGCTACCATGGCGCGAATGAAGCGGTCGCGGCGAGCGTGATCAGGACCTCGATCAGCGCGAAACCGCGCGTGGAGGTAATGCGCCTGTCCCGGGGGGGGGGGGGGGGGGGGGGGGGGGGGGGGCGGGGGGGGGCGGCCGCGGGGGGGCGGCGGCGGGGGCCGCCGGGCGGGCCCCCCCCGGGCGGGCGCGGGGGCCCCCCCCCCCGCCGGCGCCGCCCCCCCGCGCGCGGGGGCCCGGCGCCCGCGGCGCGGCCGGCCCGCGCCGCCGGGGGCCCCCGGCCGGCCGGGGCCGCCGCGGGCCCCCGCCGCCGCCGGCCCCGCCGGGCCCCCCGCGCGCCGGCGGCGCCCCCCCCGCGGGCGCCGGCGCGCGCGGCCGGGCGGGGCCGGGCCGGCCCCCCCCGCCGCGGGCCGCCCCGGCGGCCCGCCCGCGCGCGGCCCCGCCGCGGCCGCGGCCCCCGGCCGCCGCGCCGGGGCCCCCCCCCCCCGCCCCCGCCGGGCGCCGGCCGGCGCCCGCCCGGGCCGCCCGCCCCCCCCCCCCCGGGGGGGCCCCCGCCCCGGCCCCGGGGGCCGGCGCCGGGCCCCGCGCCCCCCCCGGGGCCGGCCCCGGCGGCCGGCCCGGCCGGGGGCCGGGCCCGCGCGGCCGCGGCCGGGGGGGGGCGCGGCGCGCGCGGCGCCGGGCCGGCCCCCCCCCCCCGCCCCGGGGGGGCCCCCCCGCCCCGGCCGCCCCGGCCCGCCCGGGCCGCGGCGGCGGGGGTTTGCGCATGTCGGGCGGATTCATGCTCAGGAGTCGATCCAACTGCCGGGCACGAAGGCGTAGCGCCCGGACTGGTGCAGGATTTCCAGGGCGCCGCTGTCGTAGACCAGCTCGGCCGGGCCGATGCCGGAGATCTCGCCCGCGACGATCACGGCCCCCTCGACCGTCAGCGGGGCGCCGCCGCCGGTCCAGTCGCCGAGCACGAACAGCAGTCCGTGGATGTGCAGCGCGCCCGCCGGCGCGAAGTCGCCCGCGACGATCGTGATGAGCGGATGCGTCGCCGTCCCCAGTTGTCCTTCCGCGATCGTGACGGGTGCGCCGTCATTTTCGTACCAGACGAGCCGGGCCCCGGCGGGTACCGCTGCGGGATCGCAGGGCGTGCAGCGGACGATCTCGGCGTCCGAGCGCAGGGCCGGCGGCGGGCGACCGAAGGTATTGGCGAAGAAGGGCTCCGGCGCCAGCGCGCCGAGGCGGGCGTCGCCCGCGCAGATCCCGAACGGCGGACAGGATGCGGGTTCGCCGAAGCGCGGGTCGAGAATTCCGCCCGGGGTGTACAGGCCGCCGAGCCAGGCGCCGACCGGACGGGCGGAGTTCGTCAGCGTCAGCGGGTCGGTGTGCGACAGGCTGCCGCGCGTCACCAGCGGTGCGGGCGGCACGTTTGGCAGCAGGGACGCGAATGCCGCCAGCAGCGTCACCGAGCGCGCGCCGCCGCCCGCCCCGGTGGAGCCGCGCGCATCGAGCCGGAGCAGTCCGGCGTCGAACGGGACCAGCGCGAGATTGTTCACCTCCGTGTGGTATTCGGACCCGTTGGCGAGTGCTTCGTCCCCGGCATCGAACACGGTCCAGCCCGCGGCGTCGTAGACCAGCGATTCCCGGTCGAGCGTGGCGAGTTCGCCGAGCGTCCGTTCGAGTCCGGCCTGGGCGGCGGCGAAGGCCGCGCGCGCCCGCGCATCATTCGCCGCGAGGCGTTGCTCGACGACGCCCACGCGCGCGGCGTAGAGCATCATCAGGCTCATCGAGAACAGCAGCAGGAGCGTGATCACCAGTGTCGCCGCGCCGCGCTGGCGAGCGGAGGATGTGAATGCTTCAGCGGATCTCATGATTGCGCACGCTGACGCGGCCGGTCAGGCTCTGATGCACGGAAGGATCGCTGGCGATCTCGCCCTCGAGGCGGATGCCGACCTCGCGCGCGACGATCTCGCGTCCGGTGCCATCGAAGGGGCGGGCGTGCTCGGTGAGGGTGAAGGACAGGGCGGTGACGCGGATGCCCTGCGCGTCGTTCATCAGCCACCAGGTACCGCTCCCGCAGTCCGTGCAGGTCGTGCCGGCGCAGGTCTCGTCGGTGGTCTTGAGCTGAAGTCCGGCGCCGTTCAGGCGGAAACCCTGATGGTCTTCGGGATCCGGCGCGCCGTCCGCATCGTCGCGCTGTTCGTCGTAGCTGTACAGCAGGCAGTCGCCGTCGAGGACATGGATCGGCGCGTAGCGGTTGACGGCGGACCCGTCGAGGGCGAGTTCGGCGCGACTCCAGTAGCCGGCGCGCCGGACATCGTCCGTGATCAGCGTCATCAGCGACCACAGGGTCTGCTGCAGGTGCGCGGTCCTGAGTACCGCCGCGTTGGACCGGACCACCTCGGCGTAGAGCGAGGAAACGCCGGCGAGCACGAACAGGCCGAGGGTGATCGCCACCATCAGCTCGACCAGGCTGAAGCCGCGCGGGACGGCGCCGTTCAGCACGGCGGATAGCCCCCCAGGCTGTCGGAGCACAGCCTGACCCGGCCCAGCGCGCTCAGCACGACGTCCACCTCCGAGACCCCGACGTTCAGCGTCACCGTGCCCGCATTGGCCGTGCCGCGCGCGGGCTGAAAACTCGTCATGCCATGCGGGAAGCTGGTCGCGAGACCGACGCGGGGAAAGCGTTCCGCCGCGGCGCCGTGCGCGGGCGCGCCATCGAGGCGACAGTCACCGTCCGTCGCACAGTCGCACGGACCGGTATCGCTCAGGCCGTAACACCAGCCCCCGCCCTCGATGTCGATCCAGAACGCGACGCTGACCGCCGTATTCAGTCGCAGCGCCTCGGCGCGCGCGAGCATCAGGTCGCTGCGGAGATTTTCCGCGGCCCCGCGCAGCCGGTGGCGGTCGAGCAGATCGAGCAACGAGGGTGTGGCGGATACCGCCAGCACGGAGAGTACGCCGAGCGTCAACACCAGCTCGATGAGGGTGAGGCCCTGTGATAGAGTGCATCGCATAGGCAAATCCGTTTGCCAACGATTTCGTTGCGTAGCGGCGGTCAGGGAGGCCGCGGCCGCGATCCATGCGGTTGACCGTAGTCTACCCCCGTGTGTAGCGCGTGACAAACACGGAGATCGCGCGACTCACGTACGACCCGGGCATGACTCAGGGAGGAGGGCGACACATGCGACATGGGAAGGGTTACGGACACCATAAGGACGGTTTCACCTTGATCGAACTGCTGGCCGTGATGGCCATCCTGAGCATCCTGGTCACCATCGCATTGCCCACGTATCACGATCTGGTGCGCAAGAGCCGGCGCGCGGACGCGACGACGGAACTGTTCCGGATACAGCTCGAGCAGGAACGCTATCGCGCCATACATCAGTATTACGCCGAAGGACTTACGACGTTGGGATGGCCCGCCGATGAGGTCGACTCACCGGGCGGTCATTACCGCCTCGCGCTGGTCTCCGTGGAGGATCCGTTGACCGAGTTCCTGGCGCGCGCCGTGCCCCGTTCCGATTCCGACCAGATTCACGATGCCTGCGGGACCCTGACGATCGATCAGGACGGTCCCGGTCTCGACGATCCGGAACAGGCGGACTGCTGGCCGCGCTGAGGCGCCGGACGCAGCGAACACCCGAGGACGTCTGCGCGTGGCCGTCAATCCCGAGCTGGTGCTGCTGATCCCCGGTCTGTTCGGTCCGCGCGGCGCGGATGAGGCCACGCTGGCGGCGGCGGACATGCCGGCGCGCGTGCTGGGGCGGCTGCTCTCCCGCGCCGAGGCGCGGGCGGCCGCGGGTGACGACCTGGCGGCCGCCCTGTTCACGGCGTTCGGCATGGACACGCAGCATGCGGACGGTTTACCGGAGGCGCCGTTGCGGTTGTGCTCGGACGGCGGCGACCCCGGCGGCGACTATTGTCTGAGCGCCGATCCCGTGCATCTGCGCGTCGGCCAGGACCGGGTCGTGCTGACCGGGGCCGGGACGGTGAGCCGGGCGGAGGCGGAGGCCCTGTGCGGCGAGATCGCCGCCCATTTCGTCGAGACCGGGATCCGGCTCGAGGCGCCGGCGCCGGAGCGCTGGTATCTCCGCCTGCCGCAGCCTCCCGCCGTGGCCTTTACGCCGCTGGAGGCGGTGCTGGGACAGGATATCCGGCCGCATCTGCCGACGGGCGCGGACGCGCGCACCTGGCGCCGCCTGCTCAACGAGGTCCAGATGCTGCTGCACGCGAGCGAGGTCAATCGGGCCCGCCTGGCGCGCGGGGAGGTCGAGATCAACAGCGTCTGGTTCTGGGGCGGCGGGCGCCTGCCGCCGCCGGGTGACTGCCGGTTCACGCAGGTCTGGGGCGATCACCCCCTCGCGCGCGGGCTCGCGCTGACCGCCGGTCTTGCGCCGCATCCGCTGCCGGCGGACGCCGCGGCCTGGGGCGCCGTCGCCGCGGGCGGCCGCCACCTCATCGTGCTCGATCGCCTCGCCGTTGCGGCGCGGCTCGGCGCGGTGGAGGAATGGCAGGAGGCGATGCGGGCCCTGCAGGAACACTGGCTCGGTCCGCTGTGGGCGCGGCTGCGCGCCGGCCGGCTCGCGGCGCTGACCATAGGCGGGGCCGGCGCGCTCGATTATCATATCCGCCCGGGACAGGCGCGCCGCTGGTGGCGGCGCGCGCGGCCGTTCGCCGCCCATGCCCGGGAATCGCGACAGGGTCCGGAAGAATAACGATGACGAGCTTTCTGATCGAACGCCGGCAGCCCGCCGCCGCGATCGCGGGGGACGGCCTGCCGGCGGATCTCCATCCCGTGCTGAAGCGTGTCTACGCCGGTCGCCGGGTCGCCACCGCGCAGGAACTGGAGCGCTCGCTCGAATCCCTGCTGCCGGTGGAAATGCTGTCCGGCTGCGACGCCGCGGCGGTGCTGCTGCACGATGTGCTGGCGGCCGATGGCCGCATCCTGATCGTCGGCGATTTCGACGCCGACGGCGCGACCAGCTGCGCGCTCGGCGTGCGCGCCCTGCGCATGATGGGCGCGCGCGAGGTCGGCTACCTGGTGCCGAACCGCTTCGAATACGGCTACGGCCTCACGCCCGAGATCGTCGACCTGGCGCAGCGCCAGAATCCCGCCCGGCCTCCCGAGCTGATCATCACGGTGGACAACGGCATCTCCAGCCTCGAGGGTGTCGCGGCGGCCCGGGCGCGCGGCATCCGGGTGCTGATCACGGACCATCACCTGCCGGGGCGGGAGCTGCCCGCGGCGGACGTGATCGTGAATCCGAACCAGCCCGGCGACACCTTCCCCAGCAAGAGCCTGGCCGGCGTCGGGGTGATCTTCTACGTCATGTTGGCCCTGCGCCGGCGCCTGCGCGACGCGGGCTGGTTCGCCGCCCGCGGCAGCGAGGAGCCGCGTCTCGCCGAGCTGCTCGACCTGGTGGCGCTGGGCACGGTGGCGGACGTCGCCGTCCTCGACCGGAACAACCGCATCCTGGTGGCGCAGGGGCTGGCGCGCATCCGCCGCGGCAAGGGCTGCGCCGGGATTCGCGCCCTGGTCCGGGTCGCCAAGCGCGAACTGGAGCGGCTGACCGCGACCGATCTCGGCTTCGCCCTCGGTCCGCGCCTGAATGCCGCCGGCCGGCTGGAGGACATGTCGCTCGGCATCGAATGCCTGCTGTGCGACGACGAGGCCGACGCCTTCGCGATGGCGGAACGGCTCGACGGGCTGAATCAGGAGCGGCGGCGCATCGAGGACGAAATGAAGACGCAGGCCCAGTCCTGCCTGGATGAGCTGCCCGGGGAGGTCGGCCCGGCCTCCGGCGGCGTGAGCCTGTGCCTGTATCACGCGGACTGGCATCAGGGGGTGATCGGGATCCTGGCCTCGCGCCTGAAGGAGCAGCTGCACCGTCCGGTCATCGCCTTCGCGCCGGCGGGGGAGGACGAGATCAAGGGGTCGGCGCGCTCGATCCCGGGCCTGCATATCCGTGATGCGCTCGACGCGGTGGCGACGCGCCACCCCGGCCTGATCGTCAAGTTCGGCGGCCATGCGATGGCGGCCGGCCTGACCCTGCGGCCGGCGGATTTTCCGGCCTTCCAGGCGGCCTTCGAGGAAGAGGTGCGCCGCCACCTCGATCCGGCCGAGCTGCGCGGCGTGATCTACAGCGACGGGGAGCTCGCCGCGGACGAGATCTCGCTCGACGTCGCGGAGCTGCTGCGCGACGCCGGGCCGTGGGGCCAGGGTTTCCCCGAGCCGGTCTTCGACGGCCGCTTCGAGGTGGCGGAGCGGCGCTGCGTCGGGGCGCGTCACGTCAAGATGGTGCTGCGCCTGCCCGGCACGCGGCGCCACGTCGACGCCATCGCCTTCAATACCCGCGTGGACCAGTGCCCGGCCGTGAGCGGGGAGATCCGCATCGCCTACCGGCTGGACGTCAACGAGTACCGGGGGCAGCGCAGCCCGCAGCTGATCATCGAACACATCGTGGACTGAGCGCGGACTCCGCGTCGGCGGCATTTCCGTTTGGGTTTTTCCCTGTAGTACAATGCCGTGTTTTATCCAACGGCGGACACCATGCTCGAACTCAATCTCGTATTCACGCGCATCAAGGACATGCAGGGTCGCCTCGCCGACCTGGGGAGGTATCTTTGACCTCGCCAGCAAGCAGGAGCGACTGATTGAGGTCGGGCGCGAGCTGGAGGATCCGGCCGTGTGGGGCAACCCGCAGCGCGCCCAGGAGCTGGGTCGCGAGCGGGTGCGCCTGCAGGAGACGGTCAACGGCTGCGCCGAGGTCGAGGACAGCCTGAACGAGGCGCGCGAACTGCTCGAGCTCGCCGACGAGGAGGGCGACGCGACCACCGCCAACGCGGTGATCGCGGACCTCGACGAGACCGAGCGCAAGCTGGCCGCGATGGAGTTCCGCCGCATGTTCGCCGGCGAGATGGACCCCAGCAACGCCTTCCTCGACATCCAGGCCGGCTCCGGCGGCACCGAGGCGCAGGACTGGGCCGAGATGCTGCTGCGCATGTATCTGCGCTGGGGCGAGGCGCACGGCTTCAAGACCGAACTGATCGAGGTGTCGCCGGGCGAGGTGGCGGGGATCAAGAGCGCCACCATCAAGCTCGACGGCGAGTACGCCTACGGCTGGCTGCGCACCGAGACCGGCGTGCACCGCCTGGTGCGCAAGTCCCCCTTCGATTCCGGCAACCGCCGCCACACCTCCTTCGCCGCGGTGTACGTCTCGCCGGAGGTGGACGACGATATCGAGATCGACATCAACCCGGCCGACCTCAAGGTCGACACCTATCGCGCCAGCGGCGCCGGCGGCCAGCACGTCAACCGCACCGAATCGGCGATCCGCATAACACATATCCCCTCCGGCATCGTCGTGGCGTGCCAGAGCGACCGCTCGCAGCATAAAAACCGCTCCACCGCGATGAAGCAGCTGCAGGCCAAGCTGTACGAGCGCGAGCTCAACGCGCGCAACGCGGCGGCGCAGGCGCTGGAGGACAGCAAGAGCGACATCGGCTGGGGCAACCAGATCCGGTCCTACGTGCTCGACCAGTCGCGCATCAAGGATCTGCGCACCGGCATCGAGACCGGCAACACGCAGGCGGTGCTCGACGGCGCGCTGGATCAGTTCATCGAGGCGAGCCTGAAGCAGGGCTTATAGGGGATAGACCCCGTTTTTCGTTTGTTCAAAAACGGGGTCCGTCCCCAAAGACGAGGAATGACATGCAATCCGACGACGTGACGCCGCAGGACGAACAGGAACAGGTCGCGCAACGGCGCGAGAAGCTCGCCGCCCTGCGTGCGCGCGGCAACCCGTTCCCGACCGATTTCCGCCGCAACGTCGTCGCCGGCGAGCTGCACGCCGAGTACGGCGCGGCCGAGGCCGAGGCGCTCGAGCGCGACGCGCGGCGCGTCAGCGTGGCCGGCCGCATGATGACGCGCCGGCTGATGGGCAAGGCCAGCTTCGCCCACCTGCAGGACATGTCGGGGCAGATCCAGCTCTACATCCAGCGCGACGCGATCTCGCCCGAGGCCTACGACGAGTTCAAGCGCTGGGACATCGGCGACATCCTCGGCGCCGAGGGCGTGCTGTTCAAGACCAAGACCGGTGAGCTGTCGGTGAAGGTCGAGGCGATCCGCCTGCTGACCAAGGCGCTGCGCCCGCTGCCGGACAAGTACCACGGCATCGCCGACCAGGAGCTGCGCTACCGCCAGCGCTATCTCGACCTGATCATGAGCGACGTGACGCGGCGCACCTTCCGCGTGCGCACCGCCATCATCGATCATATCCGCCGCTTCCTGATCGACCGCGCCTTCATCGAGGTGGAGACGCCGATGATGCAGGTGCTGCCGGGCGGCGCGGCGGCGCGCCCGTTCAAGACGCATCACAACGCGCTCGACATCCCGCTCTACCTGCGCATCGCGCCCGAGCTGTACCTGAAGCGCCTGGTGGTCGGCGGCTTCGAGCGCGTGTTCGAGATCAACCGCAACTTCCGCAACGAGGGCCTGTCGACGCGCCACAACCCCGAGTTCACGATGCTCGAGTTCTACCAGGCCTACGCCGACTATCACGACCTGATGGACCTGACCGAGGAGATGCTGCGCGGACTCAGCCAGCACGTGCACGGCGCGACGACGTTCACCTACCAGGGCGCGGAGTTCGACTTCGGCCGCCCGTTCCGCCGCCTGACGCTGCCGGAGGCGATCCGGCACTACAACCCGGAGATCCCGGCGTCCGACCTCGCGGATGCCACGAAACTGCGCGCCCTGCTGCGCGCGCGCGGCTTCGCGGTGAAGGACGACTACGGCCTCGGCAAGCTGCAGCTGGAACTGTTCGAGCAGACGGTGGAGTCGAAACTGCACGAGCCGACCTTCATCACCTCGTATCCGACCGAGGTGTCGCCGCTGGCGCGCCGCAACGACGCCGACCCGGACGTGACCGACCGCTTCGAGTTGTTCATCGGCGGCCGCGAGATCGCCAACGGCTTCACCGAGCTGAACGACGCCGAGGACCAGGCGGAGCGTTTCCGCCAGCAGCTCGCGGCCCGCGAGGCCGGCGACGAGGAGGCGATGCTGTTCGACGCCGACTACATCCGCGCCCTGGAGCACGGCATGCCGCCCACCGCCGGCGAGGGCATCGGCATCGACAGGCTGGTGATGCTGTTCACCGATTCCGCGTCGATCCGCGACGTGCTACTGTTTCCGCATATGAAGCCGGAGTAATCCCGGTATTCGTTGTAATCGTAGGTTGGGCTGAGCACCGCGAAGCCCAACGATCCGGTATGGTTCATGTTGGGCTTCATTTCATTCAGCCCAACCTACCCGTACTCAATTTCCGTTTGAATGACTTCGCCCGCAGCACGTGCCAATGCTCCAGGGAAGGCTTAATGCCTTGGCGAACAATGGTATTTGTATAACGAACCCAAAACTGCCGCTCACGGGCGGCGCGCTCATCGTCATCCATGACGACACTCCAGCTTTCATCCATGAAAGAGTTGAGAGTATCCTACTGGAAACCGGACGAAGAGGCGAGGACATGCCGATGCTATACAGAATCCGCCTATCACCGATATCACCGACTCCGTCTAATTAACTGTTATGCCTAAAATGAGACATCGTGAGTACTAGGTTATGGAAGGACGCTGGGGCATCAGTATTGATATTGAGGGTTTCTCAAAGAACTACGAATACAGTGAAGAAAGGAAGACATTTGCAATATTAGCGCTAGCTGAGCTGATGCAAGCTATCGTCAACATCGGACGTGTCTGTTACCCGGGAAACCCGGATAAAAATTACTCGGATAGACTGTTTGTACATCAATTCGGGGACGGATTTATTATCTGTTCCGATTTTCCCGAAAAGGATGCATCAAGAGCAATTTCCATAGCTACTGCGCTAATGCGCCATATGATTATGAAAGGTTTTGCTACCAAAGCAGCCATTTCTAACGGTGATATGTCAGATATTAAAGGTTGTTATCCTAGGGCTGTGAGAGAATCCCAAGATGAAAGAGTTGATTTAGGTATGGGATTAATGACGGTAATTTCGGTAATGGGTACTGCTTTAACTAAAGCTCACAAACTTTCGAACACACATAAAGGATCTGTACTGATTATTGATGAAAGTCTAGTGGGGCTTGGGTTGCCTGAGAGTGTTGTAATTAAAAGTGAATCTAATTGTGTTGACTGGATCAATAGCTGTTTACCGTTGGCTGATGATATTGCGAAGAAAAGTAAATTATTGCTTGGCGGCCAAAACGCAATGATTGCAAAGCTTGAGGAATATTGCCGTATTGAGCCGGTGCCACCAAACGCCTGGATTGAGGCAACATTTGAAACTATAGGTAAGGCATAACCATGCGCACCACCCGACTAAAAACCGCTACGCGCTTTTCGTCGGGTGAGCTTGGCCGTTATGTGACAAAAGAAGGCTGAATGGACAAGAGCGAGTTCTACTTCGACAAGCTCGAATCGATACTCGATAAAGAGCAGGTCGAACTGCTTCAGACAAGGCGTGAACATCATTCCGGTTGGGGCAGCCATATTCTGACTTTGTCTACTGCGGCTGTCGGATTCTCATTTACGTTCCTTCCATTATCTGGCTTTAGCGTATTTTGGTTGGCTCTCGTTGGAATTCTGGCGTTTGTCTCATCCATCGTATTTTCTACATTCGGATTCTTGGTTTCGGATAAAGGGCTAGAGTCAGCGTCTGAGTCACACCTAGCACGCAGGCTTCAGCATGATAGAGTTCGTCACCGTGTAACTCGCCTGAAGCGAGAAATGGAAGAACTGAAACCAGACGACTTAAAGAACATTAATGCCGCAAGATACCAATGCTGGAGAGACGTCGAGAAAATTTACGCTGAACGAAATCCAGCGAAAGAAGTTGAGGATCTGAACAGAATCAACATGAAGGTTAACTTTCTTAACCGAGCGCGGACGTACTCGTTCCTGATCGGAGTCGCCACGATAACAATGTTCTCCTTTTGCAACATTGATGCGTTTGCTAACTAGGCACTATGTCACATAACACGTTGTTTGTGCAGACGCCCGAGACAGTGCGCCATGGTAGTGTCTATGGCGGGCGCAGCACAATAACACGTTATGCCAACAAATCAGAAGGTGCATAAGAATGAGTTTATTTAGCTGGTTAAAAAAGGGAAATAATCCAACAAGCGAAGCATCTTCTGTTGACACTTCCACTCAAACCTCAAGTGAGCCGTCCGAGAAAGAGGTTTTTAAATCACCGGTATTGTTGGCCGAATGGGTAAATAAATATCTGCTGGAAGCATTTCCGTTAGAGGACAATTACGAACACCTTCCAGATGAAGAGAGTCGAAAAGAATTGAATATCACTTATGAACAAAGAGAAAGGTATATAAGAGAAATTCCAATTTTACGAATCTCTGGTGTTTCTTTGTTCATTAAGCAGTATTACAACGATGAATTCTGGCTAAAATTCTCTAAAGCTATTTATCCGTTTTTATACCGCCATCTCCACAGCGATAACTACACTGATGAGCAACTTACATTATTAGCAAATGCTGTCGAAAAATATGTATCTTGTGCTGAAGATGGTGATGAGAAAGAAACATCATTGCATTATATGCGCCGGGTTTATGATGATAGTGACAATTTCGTTAAGCTACTAGCCGACGGTGTTGGCTATCTTTCAGTTCAATGGCTAATGGATGCTTATGAAATATTTCGCGATGCATATTGTACTGTAACCCAGGGTATGTCTTACGAAAGCTGTAAGACTATATTGGAAGCAATGGAAAAAATAGAAAATGAAAAGGCCTAACAAACGCATCAAAATCGCCCGTAAACAACGCGGGCTCGGACCTCGCTACCGCTCGGCCGTTTATGCGGGACGTTGAGCTTAATGCAGAACAAGACATAAACAGAGCTTGGGGTAACAGGGCTCAGCCAGCCCCCGGTTTATGGTAAATTAGACCGCAACCGGATTCGCCCCATCCTGTGGCACGATCCGGATCCACGATCTCTCAGTCTGGGGTTGCGTACTATGGATCACACCATATTCATCTCGTCCCGATTCCGGCAGAGAGCATAGTCCGATGCTGCCGGTCCATCCCTATTGGTGGTTCAAGAGTGCGATCTCTCCGGCGGACTGCCAGCGGATCATGGCGCGCGGCTTGGAGGTGCTGGAACAATTAAAGCAAAGCGGGGGCGACGCAACTGGCGTCACCCTGGGTGCTACGCACAAGGGCGCGGAAAATGCCGGCGCCAGCGCGCTGGCGGATCGGACGCTGGAGGATGCGGCGCAGGAGATCGGCACTTCCCAGCAGGAGGCCACGAAAGGGAAGTACATCCGCGACAGCGAGGTCTGTTTCCTCAACGACGCCTGGATCTACGACCTGGTGTTTCCGCTGATCGCCGAGGCCAATCAGCGCGCCGGCTGGAACTACGAGGTCGACTTCGCCGAACCGTTCCAGTTCGCGGCCTATCGGCCGGGCGGTTTCTACGGCTGGCACACCGACGGCTTCACCTGCCATTTCGGCGCCTATCAGAAGTTCGAGCCCGGCGTCACCCCGCTGGTGAACGGCAAGCCGCCGCCGAACTGCATCGACAATCCGAAGATGCTGGGTAAGGTCAGGAAGCTGAGCATGACGCTGAACCTGAACGAGCCCGGCGCCTATGAAGGCGGGAACCTCAAATTCGATTTCGGCCCGCATGTGCGCCACCGGGAACGTTACCACGAGTGCGAGGAGATCCGGCCGCAGGGCTCGATGATCGTGTTTCCGTCCTACGTCTACCACCAGGTCACGCCGGTGACCGCCGGGATCCGCTATTCCCTGGTGTTGTGGGTGCTGGGCAAGCCCTTTCGCTGAGCGTTGCGGCGTCGCGGACGCGGCCCGGCCTATCCCGCCAGCAGTTGCTTGATCTCGTGGATCTGCTCGCGCGCGTCCTTCATGACGGCGATGCTTTCCTCCGGCGTCAGCGCCAGGCGCTCGAAGGCGGGGATCACGGACCAGTCCAGCTTGGTGTAGGGGTGGTCGCTGCCGATGTAGCTGAGCAGGTTGGCGACGATGACGACGTCGGTGTAGTCGGCGTCGGTGCCCGGTTCGCGCTCGAGGTCCTCGTGTTCCGCCGCGGCGGCGATCAGCTCCGGCGGGAACTTCCAGCTCCCCAGCACCAGCGCCCCGACCCGCGTGTGCAGGATCTCGAGCAGGCGGTTCAGCGCGGCTTCGTCCGCCGCGATGTCCGGCAGCATCTCGGCGTATTCCAGGATCGGCAGTTTGCCGATGTCGTGCACCAGCCCGGCCAGCATGGCCTCGTCGGCGTTCAGCGGCGTGAAGTTGTCCGAGATGATGTAGCACAACGCCGCGACCTGCACGCTGTGTTCCCAGTTGCGCGCGAGCAGCTGCTTCTTGAGCGGCGAGGCAAGCTTGTGCTGGTAGAGCTGTTCCATCGCGAGGCTGGTGACCACGCTGCGCACGTTCGTGTTGCCGAGTCGGGTGATCGCGGTGCGGATGTCCTCGATCTGGTCGTTGACGCGATACAGCGGGCTGTTTACAACACGGAGCAGGCGGGTGGTCAGCACCGCATCGGCGCTGATCACGCGCACGATCTGGCTGGTGGTGACGTTGCGGTCCTCCAGCAGCCGGCGCGTCCTGAGCGCGATCTCCGGCAGGGCCGGCAGGACCACCCGGTTGGCGCGGATGTCCGCGACCAGGTCGTGCCAGAAGGTTTCGATTTGCTGGGATGCCATGGCGTGAATCGATCGTGGATGGGCTGTCTCAGGCTATCGGCGTGTCCGGGAGTTCTTGAAGGCAGGATGCGCGCCACGCGGGCGCCGGACCGGAGATCAGGAGAAGGCCGGCAGTCCCGCGGGGGGCTGGAGGGTGAGCTTAATTTCAGGATTATCTTTTATATACAGATTGTTACCGGAGGAATATTCGGTCGCGACCACGGCCAGCAGGTCGCAGCCGCCGGCCGGGGCCGGGGTGGCTGAGACGATGTGTCCGACGGCCTGGCCATCGTCTCCCGTGGCGTGCAGCGGGGTTCCCGGCGCGGGCGGTTCCACGTCGGCATGGCCGAGGTACATCCGGCGTTTGACGCTGCCGCGGTAGTGCAGGCGGGCGACGATCTCCTGGCCGGTGTAACAGCCTTTCTTGAAATTGATCCCGCCGAGCAGTTCCAGGTTGACGGTCTGCGGGATGAATTCCTCGACCGTCGCGGGGTAGACGTCCGGGATGCCGGCCAGGATGTCATGGCGGTCCCAGGCCGTGGCGCCCACCGGCGTGGCCCGCGCGGCCAGTGTCGTCCAGGCGCGTTCCATGTCGGCGGGCGGGCCGTACAGGGCGAAGCGCGGCTGCCGGCCCGGCAGGCGCAACACGGTCAGGGCGCCGTCGCGGCCCACCGCGTCGGGTTCGGCGGGGACGGTTGCGATCAGGTCCCCGAGGATCGCCTCGGCGTGCGGTCCGGTGAGGCCGATGCCGATCAGCGCCGCGCCGGCGTCCTCCAGCGTGACCTTGGACATCAGTACGTACTTCTTCAGGCGCGCCAGTGTCCCGTCCAGCAACGGGCGGGGCAGTTGCAGATATAAGGCGTCGTCGCGGCGGAAGATGCGCAGCAGGGCGAGCAGGCGCCCCTTCGGGCTGCAATAGCCGCTGAGCTGGCTGTGTCCCTCGACGACGAGGTCGATGTCATTGGTGAGTTGACCCTGGAGGAACTTGCCGGCGTCCGCGCCGCGGACGGCGATCAGGCCGCGATGGCCCAGGTCCGCGATGACATCGCCGCTGTCGGAGGCTTGCAGCTCGCGCGCGGGGTTCCCGAAGTCCTCGACTCGATCGCCCTCGATCCGGGCGCCGGCCTTGAGGAGGAATGTGTTCCAGTGTGGATTCATGCGGATTTATGGATTTACCGATCGGATCTGGGATCATAGCGGAATTCATGCAGGGGTGTAAGGCTGGACGTCGGGAGCGGCTGAGCTACACTAGACGCCGTGACAGCGCCCAATACCAAAAAACGCCCCGCCTTCCTGACGCTGACCCGCATCCACTTCCCGGTGATGGCCGTGCTCTCCCTGGGGCATCGCCTCAGCGGCGTGCTGCTGGTGCTGTCCGTGCCGCTGCTGGCGTACCTGTTCGACCGCTCGCTGGCGAGCGCGGAGGGCTACGCCGGGGTCAGCGCGCTGCTGCGGGGTGACGGTGCGCGCGTCGTCCTGCTGCTGATGGTGTGGGCCTTCGCGCATCATCTGCTGGCCGGGGTCCGGTTTCTGCTCATCGATCTCGATGTCGGCGTCACGCTGCGCCCCGCGCGCGCGAGCGCGTGGGCGGTGCTGATCGGCGGTGTCCTCGCCATGCTCGGCGCGGCGCTGTTCCTGCCGTGAACCGCCGCGCCCGCGGATTGCGCGCCTGGCTCTGGCAGCGCCTGAGCGCGGTGTATCTGTTGTGCTATGCGCTGTTCGCCATGCTGGCCTTCGCCGTGTCGCCGCCGGATTCCTATGCCGCATGGCGCGCCTGGATGGCGGATCCGCTGGTCGGGCTGGCGACTGCGTTGTTTTTCGTCGCCCTGCTGCTGCATGCCTGGGTCGGCATGCGCGATGTCATCATCGATTACGCGGGCGTGCTGTCGCTGCGTCTCGCCCTGCTCACGCTGACCGCGCTCGGCCTCGCCGGCACCGGGCTGTGGGTGCTGCGGACACTCTATTCCCTGCATAGCCCATGAACATTCCGCGCAAAGAGGTGGAGCGCCGCCGCTTCGACACCCTCGTGATCGGGGCGGGGGGAGGCGGCCTGCGCGCCGCCTTGCAACTGGCCCAGGCCGATGCCTCGGTGGCGGTGGTCTCCAAGGTGTTCCCGACGCGTTCCCATACGGTGGCCGCCCAGGGCGGCATGAACGCCGCGCTCGCCAATGTTCTGCCCGACAACTGGCACTGGCATATGTACGACACCGTCAAGGGCAGCGACTGGCTGGGCGACCAGGACGCGATCGAGTACATGTGCCGCGCGGCCGCGCGCCTGGTGATCGAACTCGAGCACTTCGGCGTGCCGTTCTCGCGCCTCGACAACGGCAAGATCTATCAGCGCCCCTTCGGCGGCCAGAGCCAGAACTTCGGCGGCGAGCAGGCGGCGCGCACCTGCGCCGCGGCGGACCGCACCGGGCACGCCATCCTGCACGCGCTGTATCAGCAGAACATTCGCGCCAGGACCCATTTCTTCGACGAGTACTTCGCGATCGACCTGCTCAAGGACCGCGAGGGGTATATCCTCGGTGCGCTGGTGCTGTGCATCGAGACCGGCGAGCCGCTGGTGATCGAGGCCAAGACGACCCTGCTCGCGACGGGCGGCGCGGGCCAGCTCTATCGCACGAATACGAACGCGCGCATCAATACCGGCGACGGCATGGCCATGGCGCTGCGGGCAGGCATTCCGCTACAGGACATGGAGTTCATCCAGTTCCATCCGACCGGCATCGCCGGCAAGGGCATGCTGATCAGCGAGGCGGCGCGCGGCGAGGGCGGCTACCTGGTCAATCGCGACGGCGAGCGTTTCATGGAACGCTATGCGCCGCATGCGAAGGACCTCGCCAGCCGCGACGTGGTGAGTCGCGCCATCGCGACCGAGGTGCGCGAGGGGCGCGGCTGCGGCCCCGATGGTGACCACGTGCTGCTCAAGCTCGATCACCTCGGGGCCGAGGTGATCCACAAGCGCCTGCCCGGCATCCATGCCATGGTGCAGACCTTCCTGCGTATCGATCCAGTGTCGCAGCCCGTGCCGGTGTTTCCGACCTGCCACTACACGATGGGCGGCATCCCGACCAACCGTTTCGGCCAGGTGGTGGCGCCGGAACGGCAGGGGCCCGAGGAGCCCGTGATCGGCCTGTACGCGGTGGGGGAATGCGCCTGCGTGTCGGTGCACGGCGCCAACCGGCTCGGCGGCAATTCCCTGCTCGACATCGTCGTGTTCGGCCGCGCGGCGGGCAATCACATCATCGAGTATCTGAAGGAGGCGCGTTATCACCGTGCGCTCGAGCCTGAGACGATCGAGCAGTCGCTCGCCCGGCTCGCGCGCTGGGACGAACGGCGCGGCGACGAGACGGTGAGCGGCCTGCGGGCGGAGTTGCAGCGTACGATGGAGCACTACTGCGGGGTGTTCCGCAGCGAGGAGGTGCTGCAACAGGGGTTGGCGCGGATGCGCGAACTGGAACAGAGATTGCAGCAGGTTACGCTGAATGACCGCAGCCGCGTGTTCAATACCGCCCGCATCGAGGCGCTGGAACTGGAGAACCTGATGGACATCGCGCTGGCGGCGGTGAGTTCGGCGCTCGCGCGCCGGGAGAGCCGGGGCGCCCATTCGCGCATCGACTACCCGCACCGCGACGACGAGCACTGGCTCAAGCATTCGCTGTACTTCAAGGACGGCGGCGTGCTGGATTACAAGCCGGTGCGCATGAAGCCGAGGACGGTGGAGCCGTTTCCGCCGCAGCCCAGGGTGTACTGATCATGGAACGCATGCGCTTTTCGGTGTACCGCTACAATCCCGAGACCGACGCCGACCCCGTGATGCGCGACTACGAGGTCGACGGCCTTGCGCCCGACATGATGCTGCTCGATGCCCTGGCGCGCATCAAGGCGCAGGACGAGACGCTGAGCTACCGGCGCTCCTGCGGCGAGGGCGTGTGCGGATCGGACGGCGTGAACATCAACGGCCGCAACGGCCTCGCCTGCATCACCCCGCTCAGGGGACTCAAACAGCCGATCGAGATCCGGCCGCTGCCGGGCCTGCCGGTGATCCGCGACCTGATCGTCGACATGGAGCAGTTCTATCGCCAGTACCGCGAGGTTAAACCGTATTTGATCAATCACGATCCGGTCCCGGAGGTCGAGTTCCGCCAGAGCCCGGCCGAGCGCGAACGGCTCGATGGCCTGTACGAGTGTGTGCTGTGCGCCTGCTGTACCACCGCCTGCCCGTCGTTCTGGTGGAACCCGGACAAGTTTCTCGGCCCCGCGGCATTGCTGCAGGCGCGGCGCTTCCTCGCCGACAGCCGCGACCAGGCGACCGAGGAGCGGCTCGATGCGCTGGAGGATGCCTACAAGCTGTTCCGCTGCCACACGATCATGAACTGCGTGCAGGTCTGCCCCAAAGGGCTCAACCCCACGCAGGCCATTGGCGAGATCAAGCAGATGATGCTGAAGCAGTTCATATGAGCGACGCCCGCGAACCGGCGCCGGAGCTCGCGCGGCTGCGCTGGCAATGCCGGCGCGGCATGCGGGAACTGGATCTGCTGCTGGAAGGTTTCCTCGATTTTGGATACACCGATGCAACGGAGTCGGAGCGGGCCGCGTTCCGGCGCCTGCTGGACTATCCGGATCAGCTGCTGCTGGAATACCTGCTGGGCTCCCTGGCCCCGGGCGAACGGGAGATGTCCGATGTCATCCTCAGGATACGCGGCGCCGCTGCGGCTTGACCTGCGTCCGTCGCGCCGGCTCGCGTGCTATCTGTTGGCGGTGCACGGCGGCGCCCTGGCCTGTCTCCCGGCGCTCCCGCTCGGCGCCATGACGGGCGGCCTGCTCGCGGTCCTGATCCTGCTCTGTCTCGCGAGAAACTACACCTCGCGCGTGCTCATGCGGGGCGGACACGACGTCGTGGCCCTGGTCTGGACCCGGGAAGGCGACTGGCGCCTGATCGAGCGCGGCGGACGGGAACGGGTCTGTCATTTGCGGGCGGACTCCTACGTCCATCCGGCGCTGACCGTGCTCAATTTTTCCGGCGAATGCCGCCGTTCGATCGTGCTGCTGGCGGACAGTCTGGAGGGGGAGGTCCATCGTCGCCTGCGCGTCCGGCTCGGCCTGCGCGGCCAGGGGGCGCCGGAGCAGGGCTATCCGGCCTGAGCGGCGACGCCGTCGCGGATTTTCGGCGTGAGGATTGTGTTGCGCGCTATCTGGGCCGGATCGGCTGCCGGGTAATCCAGGGTGTAGTGCAGGCCGCGGCTTTCCTTGCGCAGCAGCGCGGAGCGGATGATCAGCTCCGCGATCAGCACCAGGTTGCGCAGTTCGAGCAGGTCGCGCGTGACGCGGAAATTGCCGTAATACTCATCGATCTCCTGCTTGAGCAGCTCGGTGCGGTGCAGCGCGCGCTGCAGCCGCTTGTCGGTGCGCACGATGCCGACGTAGTCCCACATGAAGCGGCGCAGCTCGTCCCAGTTGTGCGCCACCACCACTTCCTCGTCGGAGTCCGTCACCTGGCTTTCGTCCCACGCCGGCAGCGGACCGGGCGGGGCGAGGTCCTGCAGCCGCTGGAGGATGTCCCCGGCGGCGGATTCCGCGAACACCAGGCATTCGAGCAGGGAATTGCTGGCCATGCGGTTGGCGCCGTGCAGGCCGGTGGAGGTCATCTCGCCGATCGCGTAGAGTCCCTCGATGTCGGTGCGTCCGCGCAGGTCCGTGATGACGCCGCCGCACAGGTAATGCGCCGCCGGTACCACGGGGATCGGCTCGCGCGTGACATCGATGCCGAGATCCAGGCAGCGCTCGTGGATGGTGGGGAAGTGCGTGCGGATGAATTCCGCCGGTTTATGGCTGATATCGAGATAGACGCATTCGATTCCGAGGCGCTTCATCTCGTGGTCGATCGCGCGCGCGACGATGTCGCGCGGGGCGAGCTCGCCGCGCGGGTCGAAGCGCTCCATGAACCGGCTGCCGTCGGGCAGCAGCAGGCGGCCGCCTTCACCGCGCACGGCTTCGGTGATCAGGAAGGACTTCGCCTTGGGATGGTACAGGCAGGTCGGATGGAACTGGATGAACTCCATGTTGGCGACCCGGCAGCCCGCGCGCCAGGCCATGGCGATGCCGTCGCCGCTCGCGATGTCGGGATTGGTGGTGTAGAGGTAGACCTTGCCCGCGCCGCCGGTGGCGAGCACGGTGCAGCGGGCGGCCACGACGGAGACCCGGTTGTTATCGCGCAGATCGAGCAGATAGGCCCCGACGCAGCGGCCGCCGCGCGGGGTGGCCGGGGTCTTCTCCCGGATCAGGTCGACGGCGAGATGGTATTCGAAGACGGTGATGTTGGGATGCTCGCGCGCCTGCCGCTCCAGGGTCGTCTCGACCGCGCGCCCGGTGGCGTCGGCCGCGTGCAGCACGCGGCGGTGGCTGTGTCCGCCCTCGCGGGTGAGATGGTAATCCGCGCCCGTTACGGAGCCCTCGGCCCGGGTGAAGGCAACGCCCTGATCGATCAGCCACTGAATACACCTGCGGGCGTGTTTGACGGTATACTCGACCACCGCGGGATCGCACAGGCCGGCGCCGGTATTGAGAGTGTCCTCGACGTGGGATTGCAAGGAGTCCTCCTTGTCGAGCACCACCGAAATCCCCCCCTGGGCATACAGCGTCGCGCCCTCGCTGAGGGCCGCCTTGGAGATCAGGGCGATGCGGGCGGACGGGGCCAGCCGGAGGGCCAGGCTGAGGCCGGCGGCCCCGCTGCCTATGATCAGAACATCGTAGTGACCGGAGGGGTGCATATCAGCTCGGCCTTAGACCTTGATTAAATTGGGTAATATGACTGATTCGACAGCAATTTTTTGATAGAATCCCACCCACTCGCGCGGGAGGCACTAGCTATATATCATAAAAGCCTGAAACAGAAACCTAATTAGCTGAACTTAACGATAACAACACTGTCACACCACTTGAGCAAGGCGCGATGCCTTTGCGGGAGGGGCCAGCCCGGATGGGCGATAATAATGTTGACCAGGCACTGGTCGAGCGTGTTCAAAATGGCGACAAGAAAGCGTTTGATATCCTTGTACAGAAATATCAATATAGGCTCACTAAATTGATATCGCGCTATGTCTATGATCAGAGTGAAGTTATGGACGTAGCACAGGAGGCATTCATCAAAGCGTATCGCGCCCTTCCCAGCTTCCGCGGCGAGAGCGCCTTTTACACCTGGCTCTACCGCATCGGAGTCAACACGGCAAAGAACTATCTGGTGTCCCAGGGCCGGCGGCCGCCAAGTGTGGACATCGACGCGGAGGAGGCGGGATATCTGGAAGGCGAATCCGAACTCAAGGAATACGCCACTCCCGAGCATCTCCTGGCCAGGGACGAGATTGAGAATACGGTGCACAGTGCCATTGAAAAATTGCCGGAGGACCTGCGCATGGCGATCACCCTGCGCGAGCTCGACGGTCTGAGTTACGAGGAGATCGCCGAGCGGATGAATTGCCCGGTGGGCACGGTCCGTTCGCGTATTTTTCGCGCACGCGAGGTCATCAACGGCAAGCTCAAGCCGCTGTTGGATTGATAACGTTTCGAAATAATAATCGTAGACAGGTGTTGCCCATGATGGAGAAAAACGCGGACAAGGTTTCCCTGCTGATCGATGGCGAACTCGATGAATGCGACATGGCATGCGTCATGCGGGCCATGAAAGAGGACGACACGGCGGGGGCGCGCTGGCGAAACTACCATCTGATCCGGGACGCCTTGCAGGGCAACCTGCCGCGGCACCTGCCGCAGGACCTGGCCGGACGCGTCGCACTGGCCCTCGAACACGAACCCATCCATCTCAATCCCCAGCACCGCCACTCCTCTGCTCCAACCCCTTTCAGAACGTCGTCCAGGGCCCGCGCCACGGTGAGTTTCGCGCTGGCCGCCTCGCTGTCCGCCATCGCGGTATTCGGGGTCGGTGTGATGGAGCTGAACAACGGGTCGCAGCAATCGACGGCGATGAACATGGCCTCCATCACGCCCCCGTTGCCGCAGCAGGCGGCGACGGTCGCCGCCGCGGCCGTGCCGCAGGCTTCCGCGCCGGCGGTACAACTGGTGGCGGAGGCGGCGCCGCCCGCCAAGCCACAGGGTAGCGTCACGGTGCTTGCCTCCGCCAAGCCCGTGGAACCGGCCGCGACGCGCCGTTCCAGCGTGGCGGTGCATGAGGTATCTCCAACGGCGACCGATCTGTACGACTATCTGGTAAATTCCCATCGCTACGCGCCCGGCGCGGCCGATACCCAGGCGATGCTCTCCTATGTCCAGCTGGTCGGTTACGGTCCCGGTCGTTAACGTCCGCGGCAGGTACCTCACGTCATATCCCCGCTCGCACATTGCGCGCCCTGTTCCGGAACTGCCTCCCGGCATATTTCCGCCATTTCCCGGTGAAGCCAGGCAAGGTTCTTCACGCATCGATGGAACCGCGGGCTCTTCTCGCCAGTCATACGACATATCGGTAGCTCGGACATGATGACGGAAACGGCAAAGGTCATTGGAACAGAGGGGGAACATGCCTGGGTGGAAACGCAGCGCATGACTACCTGCGGCAGTTGTTCCGTGCAGAAGGGTTGCGGAACCAGCGTCCTCGCCAAGGTGCTGGGTAACCGCGTCAACCGCATCCGCGTGATCAATACGATCGGTGCCAGGACCGGCGAATGGGTCGTGCTGGGCCTCGAGGATGGCGCGCTGGTGCGCAGCTCGTTTGCCGTATATGCCATGCCGCTGATCTTTCTGCTGCTGGGAGGTATCGGCGGCGGTCTGCTGGCGGACGGCCTCTCGTGGCAATCGAAGGATGCGGCCACGGCCGTGTGCGGTGCGCTGGGCTTCCTGCTGGGCCTGGTCTGGGTGCGTCGGTATGGCCATGCCGTGGCACTGGATCCCCGTCATCAGCCCAGTCTGGTCGGTTTTGCCGATACGGCCGGGGCCGATGAACACAAGATCGTGGTAGAGGACATCGTGCGCGATTACCGGCGCAAGATGTGAATCGGATGGATGATGCAACGAACAG
The DNA here is from genome assembly GCA_016716465.1 of Gammaproteobacteria bacterium. Classification (NCBI taxonomy): domain Bacteria; kingdom Pseudomonadati; phylum Pseudomonadota; class Gammaproteobacteria; species Gammaproteobacteria bacterium. The sequence goes on along the minus strand of JADJWH010000001.1, from coordinate 1,076,507 downwards.
GAGTGCTCATGAAGCGTAATGCGGATCAAGGGAAAGTGTGGCGGCTGTCGATGAGCATGGCCATGCTGGCGCTGTTGACGGTTGCCGCGGGCGCGGGCGCGGCGGTGAAGGACCTGCCCGATTTCACCGAACTGGTGGAGCAGAGCAGTCCGGCGGTGGTCAATATCAGCACCACCACCAAGATCAAGCAGGAGCAGTTCCGCAATCCGCATGGGGAGGCGATGCCCGACCAGCAGCCCTTCGATGATTTTCTGCGACGCTTCTTCGGCGATCGCGGCGACGGCGGCGGTACCGAGGAATTCGATGAGAAGTCCCTGGGTTCGGGCTTCATCATTTCGAAGGATGGCTACGTCCTCACCAACAATCACGTGATCCGGGACGCGGACGAGATCGTCGTGCGGCTCAGTGACCGGCGCGAGTTTCGTCGCCGAGGTGGTGGGCAGCGACAAGAACAGCGACGTCGCCCTGCTCAAGATCGATGCCGACAACCTGCCGGTGGTCAAGATCGGCAGTTCGGCAGACCTCAAGGTGGGCGGCTGGGTGCTGGCGATCGGTTCGCCCTTCGGTTTCGAGCATTCGGTTACCGCCGGCATCGTGAGCGCGAAGGGCAGGAGCCTGCCCAACGAAAACTATGTCCCGTTCATCCAGACCGATGTCGCGATCAACCCCGGCAACTCGGGCGGCCCGCTGTTCAATATGGACGGCGAGGTCGTTGGAATCAATTCCCAGATCTTCAGTCGTACCGGGGGATTCATGGGCCTGTCATTCGCGATTCCGATCGATATCGCGATGAGCGTGGTGGATCAGCTGCGCAACTCGGGACATGTGACGCGCGGGTGGCTGGGGATTCTCATCCAGGACGTGGACCGCACCCTGGCGGAGTCCTTCGGCATGACCAAGCCGATCGGCGCGCTGGTCGCGCGGGTCCTGCCCGACAGCCCGGCGCAGAAGGCGGGCATCGAAGTGGGTGACGTCATCGTCGAGTTCGACGGCAAGGAGGTCGAGAGTTCGGGGGCGCTTCCGCCCATGGTCGGCGTGTCCAAGATCGGGGAGAAGTTGCCGCTCAAGGTCATTCGCAAGGGCAAGTCCCTGACCCTCAAGGTCACCATCAGTGAACTGCCGGAAGAGGACGAGCTCGATCTGGCCGCGGCGAGCGGGGACGGCGACAGCACCCGGATCAAGCGACTGGCCATCACGGTGGCGGATCTGACCGCGGAACAGAAACAGGAACTGGACGGCAAGGGCGGGATCGTGGTCGATTCGATCGAGAGCGGCCCGGCCTCCAAGGCGGGAATCCGCAGGGGGATGTCATCCTGCAGTTCAACAACGCCGATGTGGGGACGGTGGAGCAGTTCAAGAAACTGGTGGCCGATCTGCCGGCCGGGAAGGCGGTGCCGATCCTGGTGCAGCGTCGGGGCAGCCCCATTTTCCTCGCCCTGAAACTGGATGAGGACGCCAAACAGTAACTGTCTGATCATTTCCGGCTCTGTTATGATAGCCAGGGGAGCGCGTTGGGCGCTCCCCTTTAATTTTTATGGACCGGGAAGAATTCGCCATACATGCGGCACATTCGTAATTTTTCGATCATCGCCCATATCGATCACGGGAAATCGACGCTCGCCGACCGCATCATCCAGCGTTGCGGGGGCCTGAGCGAGCGCGAGATGGAGGACCAGATCCTGGATTCCATGGATCTGGAGCGCGAACGCGGCATCACCATCAAGGCGCAAAGCGTCTCGCTCGACTACACGGCGCGGGACGGGACGACGTATCTGCTCAACTTCATCGATACCCCGGGCCATGTCGACTTCGCCTACGAGGTATCGCGTTCTCTGGCCGCCTGCGAGGGGGCCCTGCTGGTGGTGGATGTCTCCCAGGGGGTCGAGGCGCAGACGGTGGCCAACTGCTACACCGCCATCGAGCAGGGGCTCGAGGTGGTGCCGGTGCTGAACAAGATGGATCTTCCGACCGCGGAACCCGAGCGGGTGATCCGCGAGATCGAGGACATCATCGGGATCGAGGCGCGCGAGGCGGTGCGCATCAGCGCCAAGACCGGCCTGGGCATCGATGACCTGCTGGAGGAACTGATCCGGCGCATCCCGCCGCCGCGCGGTGAGGAAAAGGCGCCGCTGCAGGCATTGATCATCGATTCCTGGTTCGACAATTATCTCGGCGTGGTGTCGCTGGTGCGGGTCATGCAGGGACGACTCGATGTCGGCAAGAAGATCACCGTGATGTCGACCGGGCGCGGCTACCCGTGCAACAAGGTGGGAACATTTACCCCCAAGCCGAAGGAGGCGAAATGCCTCAGTGCGGGCGAGGTGGGGTTCGTGATCGCCGGTATCAAGGAGGTCGACGGGGCGCCGGTAGGCGATACCTTCACCATGGCGGAAAACCCGGCCGCCGAACCACTGCCCGGTTTCAAGGCGATCAAGCCGCTGGTGTTCGCCGGCCTGTTCCCGATCAATGCCGAGGATTACGAGGGCTTGCGCGATGCGCTCGGCAAGCTGCGCCTGAACGACGCTTCCCTGTTCTACGAGCCGGAGAACTCGCAGGCCCTGGGTTTCGGCTTCCGCTGCGGATTCCTCGGCATGTTGCACATGGAGATCGTGCAGGAGCGCCTGGAGCGCGAGTACGATCTCAATCTGATCACCACCGCGCCGACCGTGGTCTACCAGGTGCTGACCACCAAGGGTGAGGTGATCGAGGTGGACAATCCGTCCAAACTGCCCGAGGTCGGTTACATCGCTGAAATCCGCGAACCCATCATCCGGGCGGATATTCTCGTGCCGCAAAATTATCTCGGCTCCGTCATCAATCTGTGCGTCGAGAAGCGCGGCACCCAGAAGAAGATGGAATACCACGGCAACCAGGTCATCCTGACCTATGAGATGCCGATGAGCGAAGTGGTGCTGGATTTCTACGACCGCCTCAAGTCGGTCAGCCGCGGCTACGCCTCGTTCGACTACAGCTTCGACCGCTACCAGGCCGCCGACCTGGTCCGGCTCGACCTGCTGATCAACGGCGACCGGGTCGATGCCCTCTCCATCATCGTCCACCGCGACCGCGCCAACTCGCGCGGTCGCGAGCTGACGGAAAAGATGCGCGAACTGATACCGCGCCAGATGTTCGATGTCGCCATCCAGGCTTCGATCGGGGCCCGCATCGTGGCGCGTGAGACGGTGAAGGCGCTGCGCAAGAATGTGACCGCGAAGTGCTACGGCGGCGACATCACCCGCAAGCGGAAGCTGCTGGAGAAACAGAAAGCCGGTAAAAAGCGCATGAAGCAGATCGGAACGGTGGAGATTCCGCAGGACGCGTTTCTGGCGATACTACATACAGGGAAAAAAGAATGAATTTCGACTTTCAAGCCGTAATGGTGCTGGCCCTGCTCGTGACAGGATTGATCTGGGCATTCGACGCCTATGTGCTGCTGCCGCGGCGCGAGCGGGCCGCCGCCGCACTGACGCAGGGCGGGGGACAGGAGGCCGGCGAGGAGCAGGTCAGGCGCGTTCGCAAGGAACCCTTGCTGGTTGAATACGCACGCTCCTTTTTCCCGATCATCCTGGTTGTGCTGGTGCTGCGCTCGTTCCTGGTCGAGCCCTTTCGGATTCCCTCCGGCTCCATGATGCCGACGCTGCTGGCGGGGGACTTCATCCTGGTCAACAAGTTTTCCTATGGAATACGCCTGCCTCTGGTCGGTACCAAGGTGGTGGATATCGGTGAGCCGCAGCGGGGCGATGTTGTGGTCTTCCGTTTCCCCAAGGACCCGGCCACCGACTACATCAAGCGCATCGTCGGGCTTCCGGGTGACCGCATCCGCTATCAGGACAAGATGGTCTACGTCAACGGGGAGAAGGCGACGCAGGAATATGTCGGCATTTACGCCGGCGTCGGCGCCGGTCTGGGGATGAGCGGCGCCAGCCTGCGCACGGAACAGCTGGGCGAGGTCAGGCACGAGATCCTGATTCAGAACAGCCGTCATATCGCCGAAGGCGAGTTCATCGTGCCGGAAGCCCATTATTTCGTCATGGGTGACAATCGGGACAACAGCAACGACAGCCGGTTCTGGGGCACGGTGCCGGAAGAGAATCTGGTCGGCAAAGCGTTTATGATATGGATGAACTGGGATTCCGCCAAAGGCGGCATCACCTGGAACCGTATCGGAAACCTGCTCAACTGAACGCGGTTTTCACCGCTTGGGGCGCGTATGGGGCAATCTCTCAGGGAGGTCCGGATATGAGACGGTGCGGGAATAAGCAGGAAGGAATGACGTTTCTCAGCCTGTTGATAGTGCTGGCGGTGATCGGATTTTTCGCCTACATCGGGATCAAGCTCACCCCCGTGTATCTGGAGCATTTCAGCGTCACCTCATCGCTGCAGTCACTGGCGGAGGAGGAGTCACAGGGGCTGGCCGTCGGCGAGTTGCGTTCCCGGTTGCTGAAACGACTGGAAATCAACAATGTGAGTCACGTGACGGAGAACGATATCAGTATCAGGAGCGATGCCGGCTCGAAGACGGTCACCGTCCAGTATGAGGTGCAGGAACCGTTCTATGGCAATGTCAGCCTGTTGCTGTCCTTTGAAGACAGCGTGACACTCGCTGGCAATTGAATCCCTCCCACGACAAGCTGTGCCGACGGCTCGGATACCCGTGTGCCCGCGAGGATCTGCTGCTGATGGCATTGACCCATCGAAGTTACGGCAGCCCCAATAATGAGCGCCTGGAGTTTCTGGGAGACGCCGCCCTGAGCCTGATCATCGCCGAGATTCTGTACGCGCGCTTTCCCCGCCAGGATGAGGGGGCGCTGAGCCGCCTGCGCGCCAATCTCGTCAACGGCGAGGTGCTCGCGCGCCGGGCGCGTAACCTCGATCTGGGGGAAGAATTGCTGCTGGGGCCGGGGGAGTTGAAGAGCGGGGGTTACCGCCGCGATTCCATTCTCGCCGGCGCGCTCGAGGCGCTGATCGGGGCGGCCTACCTGGAGTCCGGGCTCGATGCTGCCCGCCAGCTGGTGCGGACGGTGCTGGGCGAGGAGATCGAGGCGGTATCTCCGGATCAGGCCACCAAGGATCCGAAGACGCGCCTGCAGGAATATCTGCAGGCGCGCCGGATGCCGTTGCCGGAATACCGGGTCATGACCGTGGAGGGGCAGGATCATGCCCAGTTGTTCCGCGTCGAATGCCGGGTGACCGGCCTGGATGAGGCGCTCTCGGGCGAGGGAAACAGCCGTCGCAGGGCTGAACAGGACGCCGCCGGGAAGGCCCTGCAACTGTTACAGGAGTCGTCCTGAGATGCATCGCTGCGGTTATGTCGCCATCGTGGGGCGGCCGAACGTCGGCAAGTCCACATTGTTGAACCGGATCCTGGGTCAGAAGATCACTATCACGTCGCGCAAGCCGCAGACCACCCGGCATCGGATTCTGGGCATCAAGACGACGCCCACGGTTCAGGCCATTTATATCGACACGCCCGGACTGCATCGCGGTGTACGCCATGCGATCAATCGCGTGATGAACCGCACGGCCACGGCCGCGGTCGCCGACGTCGACGTCGTGCTGTTCGTGGTCGAGTGCCTGAAGTGGGAGGAAGAGGACGAGCACGTGCTCGGCCTGCTGGCGTCGGCGGATGTCCCCGTCATTCTGGTGCTGAACAAGGTCGACCGGCTCAAGGACAAGGAACAGCTGCTGCCATATATCGCCCGGATGAAGGAAAAGCGGGACTTCGCCGCGATCGTTCCCGTTTGCGCGACGCGGGGAACCCAGACGGAGGTGCTGGAGGAGGAGGTCCGGCGGCTGTTGCCGGAGTCGCCGCCGTTCTTCCCGGAGGAACAGGTGACTGACCGCAGCGAGCGTTTTCTTGCCGCCGAGCTGGTGCGGGAAAAACTGACGCGCCTGCTCGGCGACGAGCTTCCCTATGCGGTCACGGTCGAGATCGAGGAATTCAAGGAAGGTCCGGAACTGACGACGATAGGCGCGGTGATCTGGGTCGAGCGTGATGCGCAGAAGGCGATCGTCATCGGCAGACAGGGCCATATGCTGAAACAGATCGGTACGCAGGCCCGCCAGGAGATGGAGCGCCTGTTCGGCGTCAAGGTGTACCTCCAGCTGTGGGTCAAGGTGAAGGAAAAGTGGTCCGACGACGAGCGCGCCCTGCGCAGCCTGGGGTATGGCGACTGAGGCGGTCGTGTCAACGGCCCTGGCGGGCGCCGCCTATGGCAGGGCCGTGCTGGAGCCGGCGTATGTGCTTCACCACCGACCCTATCGCGACAGCAGTCTTCTGCTGGAAATACTCGCCGCCGGATACGGCCGTCTCGCGCTCATCGCCCGCGGGGCGCGGCGCCCGAAGTCGCGTCTGCATGGGCTGCTGCAGCCGTTCCAGTCCCTGTATGCAAGCTGGTCCATGCGCGGGGAGCTGGGTACCCTGACCGCGGTGGAAAGCCGCGCCGGCGAGGGTCCGCGTGGGCGCGCGCTCATCAGCGGGTTCTACATGAACGAATTGCTGATGCGACTGCTGCATCGCCATGACCCGCATCCTACGCTCTTCGCCGTCTATGAATCGGCGCTGCGGGGGTTGGCCGCGCCCGGGCTCCACGCGTCCGCGGAACAGGCGATCCTGCGCATGTTCGAGCTGACGCTGCTGCGCGAGCTGGGTTATGGCCTCGTGCTCGATCGCGAGATCCTGGGAGGCGAGCCGATCCGGCCCGAGGGCGTGTATGATTATTATCCCGAGCGCGGACCGGTCCGTGCGGATGCTGCGGGTTCCAGGGTGGCGGAGACGGGCGCAGAGGAGTATGTCGCGCGCGCACGGCCGGTGCGACTGCATGGCGGCAGCCTGCTGGCCCTGGCGCGGGGGGAGCTGTGTGATCCCGTGCAGCTGTCCGAGGTGAAGCGCCTGATGAGGACGGTCCTGGATGGAAGGCTAGGTGGGAAGCCGTTGGCTAGCCGGAAGCTGTTCCGGCGGGGCGGGCGGATGGAAGCAAATGTGGAACCGATGATGAAAGATGAGGGCCGCCTATGACGGCGCGGGATCAGGACATCCTGCTGGGCGTGAATATCGATCATGTCGCGACGCTGCGGCAGTCGCGTGGCACGCGTTATCCCGACCCGGTTCAGGCGGCCATCGAGTCGGAGCAGGCCGGTGCCGATTGCATCACACTGCATCTGCGTGAGGACCGGCGCCATATCCAGGAGCGCGACGTGGAAATGCTGCGGGACATCCTGCAGACGCGCATGAATCTGGAGATGGCGGTGACGGCGGAAATGCTGGCGTATGCCGAACGCATCCGCCCGCACAACTGCTGCCTGGTGCCGGAGCGGCGCGCGGAACTGACTACCGAGGGCGGTCTCGACGTCGCGGGACAAGAGGCGAGGATCAAGGTCGCCTGTGAGCGCCTGGCCGCTGCCGGATGCATCGTATCCCTGTTCGTCGACGCCGAACTGGCCCAGATCGAGGCGGCGGCACGCGCGGGCGCGCCCGCAATTGAAATTCATACCGGACACTATGCCGATGCCGCCGGTCCGCGCGCCGCGCGGGAGGAGCTGGAGCGGATACGACGGGCGGTCGATGCCGGTCTGGCGGCAGGTCTCCAGGTCAATGCCGGGCACGGGCTGAATTATCACAACGTCGCGCCGATCGCGGCCATCCCCGGTATACGCGAACTGAATATCGGGCATGCCATCGTGGCGCGCGCGTTATTTACCGGCCTGGGTGAGTCGGTACGTGAAATGAAACGGCTGATGGTTGAGGCGCGCCGGTGATCCACGGCATTGGAACGGATATCGTCTCCGTCGCGCGCATGCAGGCCAACCTTGATCGCTACGGTGACCGCTTCGCACGGCGGATCCTTGGTGAGCATGAGTATGAGCAGTACCAGGGGATTATTCATCCCGCGCGTTTTCTGGCCAAACGATTCGCCGTCAAGGAGGCGGTGGCCAAGGCGCTTGGCACGGGCTTGAGCGCCGGGGTCCGGCTGCGGCAGATCCGTGTGGAGCACGACGACCGCGGGAAACCCCGTCTCGCCTACAGCGGGCAGGCCGCAACCCTGTGCCGCGAGGCGCAAATCTGCCAAAGCCATGTCTCCATTTCCGACGAGGCCCAGTACGCGGTGGCCTTTGTCGTCCTGGAGAGCCAGCAGGCTCCATGAGGGCGGCAGCTTGCTTAGGGAGCCCGGGTTCTGTACCATAGGCACCCTTAAAGTTCAGGTGCGGGGTGGAGCAGCCTGGTAGCTCGTCGGGCTCATAACCCGAAGGTCGTTGGTTCAAATCCAGCCCCCGCTACCACATTATATATCTTGCTGTTTTCCTTGTTGTTTGTAGTTTCCTCCAGCAGTCGCCAGCTTAAGCATGCCTGCATAGTCGCCGCGCAGTTCCGCGACCAGCTCATACAACTCCGGCACCATACGCATCGCACCCCACACCAGATTACGCACCGCTGGGCTTGCCCGTTATACATCCCCGAGGCTTATCCCGGCTGGCTTGCACCATGTGTTATTAGGTATCCCTGACACGCGGCAGCGGGCCGTACCAGCTTGTCCTGGGATATGGTGTCCTGCTATGTAACCGAGCCCGCTCGGCTTCTGGTCGTTCTAACTCCACCTTAGTACCGGCGGTTACTATGCCTCGCTTGATGGCAGCCAACAAATGATCGGTATGTCATCCTGATGCACAGGATGCGACCAGGAATTTGAGCGGGAAGCGGTGGCGCTGTAGAAAGAAGCTGTCCGACCAGCGCCCTGCGGCCGTCGTGAATCACCTGGCCCGCGACTTTAGCGCCGATGCGCCGACGAACACCAGGCAGGTCACCGACATTACATACAGACATTACATACATCGGCACGGCTCAGCAGCGGCTGCATTTGTGTGTCGTTCCCGATCTCTGTACCCCGGGGTCCAGTCGGTTGATCGATGAGCCCACGACACAGGAATGACAGCAGGTAATCCACAGTCAGTGCTGATGGGTATGGCAACGATCAGACCGCAAGGTAATAAGCTTCCTGTCTACCTGGACCAAAAGATCGGTCAGCTCGGAGTTGATAGGGAATCACGTCACCGCACATGCGCTGTAATGTCGGGTGCCCATCAGCCCTGATGTGCCAGCGTCTTGCGCCCCGCAATCCCCTGGTCCATCAACGCCGTGAACACGGCCTTGATCGGATCCCAGCCGGTGAAGGTCGAGATCCCGAAATAGATCGCCAGGAACGGAAGCATCACCATCCATCCCATCGGCCCGCTAGACTGCAGCGTCACGGCGATCAGCGCGATACTTACGATCAGCAGGGCGATGCGCTGGATGCCGCCCTGATTGGTACGTGATAGATTCGTCATGTCAGTAATCCTCGTCTGTTCGTTAAGCTTGCGTTCGGAAACCAGGGAGCATCAATTCTGATGCGCCAGTTTCTCGTTATGGCCGGTGGATTGTCCCGCCAGGGCCGAAACGATGGCCTTGACCGGATCCCAGCCGGTGATGGCCGCGATGCCGGGATAGATCGCGATCAGGGGCAGGATCACTTCCCAGCCCAACACGCCGCTGGATAGCAGGGGCACCGTAATAAGCGTCAGGCTCACAGCCAGAAAACTGATGCGCTGAGTATTGCTCTGGTTGATGCTCGTGTTCTTAGTCATGGTTGTCATCCTCAAGTTTGATTGATGTATTGCCACACCTTGCGCTTTCGCTACCTTATTCACGTAGACGAGAACATTCAGGCATTACGCATGTTATGACGATCACTCTCGTAAACGGTTCCAACGTAACGCTTAACTGACGCTTAATAGAACCTTTGTGAAAAGATTCACGGCGGATATCACGGGAAATATCGCAGCGAGCGTGGGCTATTTGACGCGGGACGAAATGTTTCTTTCCCGTTCGATGCTTAAAAGTTTCTTAAGAACTGTTCATGCGGACAGAAAGCGTCAGTTCAGTCACGCTATCGCATACAGATGTTGCTACCGTTTGACCGTAACAGTCGTTCACATACGACGGATCTCGCGACGTGTCTGTGGCGCGTCGTTTGCGACGAGACTCAACGAGGGATGGTTATATCTCGACGATCGGTCTTCGTATTAGTGCTGGTCAGCGGTCGGGGCACAATAATCTGCCCGGCGGTCTCTGATGCAGGTTGATAGAAGCAAAATCACACATTTGGAAAGAAGGAGGTCATGCCGAAGAAGACGTTCTCGCTGGAAAAGGTTGCCGCCATACTGCGGCAATGCACCATGCACATGACGGGATATCAATAAAGAGGAATTTGTACTGATTCTCCAATGTATAAATTACGAAACCAACTGCTACAGCAGGATCAAGGCATTTATGCAAGGCGTAGGACCACATGATGACAGATAGCCCGAACACCCGGGCGTCGCTAATTTGACGCTTGTCGTTATTTAACGACTCTTGATCGTGAAACATTTTTATTATTAGCATGTCGAAGAAAGAGATTGGTGTTCACACAGGGGGTGTGTTTATGACGATGTCTATCGCCATCAGTAGTGAAGAAATCGCAGCGGGGATTGATCGCAAGCGGGCAAATGATATTGCCGAAAGAGTTGCACGATGGGTTCAAATCAGAGCCAATACCGCGTGGACCCCTTCAAACTTACTTACCCGGGAATTTTTCGCGCAATGCGCATATAACTATGCCTATGAAGTCGCTTTCGTGAAAGCCATTGCGAAGCAGAAAGCAATGCTAATGGGATTTAGACACTTCTAGATTAGCCCTCCAGGGCGATCGACGATTGACTGTCACTCCGAGCAAGGCGAAGTGTCTACAGAGTGTGAGTTAAGCTTGAATGTTTCTCAGCCGTCACCCGAGTTTGTCGCCAGGCACACGATAGCATGCTGTTGAGGGTCGCCCGCGAATGGGGGCAGCCGGTGATGGGTTTTGCGCCACTAGCACGCACACAACCACATAGGGTGATAATGTTCTGGGGTGTGTGTCATGCGGATGTGCAGGAAGCACAGCCTGGAGATTCAGCAGCAGGCCGAGATGCTGGCCATATAATTCAGATATTGCCGCAGACGGGTTTCGAAATCTCGATCGGAAAAGAGACCCGTCCGTGGGTCAACTAATGGCGGTAGTGGAAGGCGGGACTACAGCCATCATTTTGCCGGCTCGCAGGAGAAACGAGCAGCTACCCATTAATTCGGTCGCCGTATCGAAATACTTTAAAAAAATAGGGGATTAGAATTTGTGTAAACTGCCATCGGCGGCGGGTCTTAACCCCCCGCATGGTTGTAACAGCCGACCGTCGGGCGGTTAATAAAGCGCCACTCTCACGGCACTCTCATTGATATCAAAATCGAGCTGCTTTGAGGTGGTGGCATCATAGTAGTCAATATATCGTGTTGGTACGGCTCGGCGCTGTGTTGCGGGATTAGCGATCAGCTCTGTGAGGAGGATATATGGAAATCTCCCAGGATTGTGCTGTCGCAATTGATTTCACGATGACTGACATCGATGGCACTGAATATAGCTCGACCAAAACCTTTATCCTTACAGATATCTACATGGTCATAGAGCAGTTGCTGCGGGTCTGGAAAAGGTGTTGGAAGGTAAAAAGGCGGGAGATTCATTCAGTGTGACGCTGAGCCCCGAGGATGCCTATGGACTATGGGATGAAAACCGTCGCACAGTATTATCCCGCGAAGACTTTAGCAACGATGAGCTTGTCATCGGTAACCGTGTTGACATCATGACCGAAGGCGGCAGGCGCATGGTTACGGTGATTGAGTTCGATCAAGATGAGGTTGTTCTGGACACCAATCATGAGCTGGCAGGTAAAACCCTGCAATTTGAAGTCAAGATACTCAGTGTGCGCAAAGCTACCCTCCATGAACTCGGTTGCGGCACTGCGCACGAAACCGTACAAGAGGCACAAGGAAGCATCAGGGATGCATCGGGGTCGCGGATATAAAAATGAAACGCGATACATTAATGCGTTCCATCGGATACTCGAAGGGAAATGGCGAGGCTGAAGAATAGTGCTTAAGGTACTGTACCTCCAAAAATCTTCGGCTACGTGGTACGCGGGAGAAAGTTAGAAGCGTCGGCTTTTAGCTGAGATGGACAGTTTTGACTACCCCTTGTGTACTGCTTATATCCATATCAAGTATTGATACTTGATGCGGTGGGGTACGTACAAACTGCTCGTGTTCGTAACGCAAAATCGAGTCTCGCGACCACCCCTGTTTGTTCTGGATTCCTCCGTTGTTTTTCCAGCTTGTGTCATCGCTCCGTGCCCGGAAGTGGAATACCGGTTTTGTCGCCAAATTTCTTCACGTATGTCGAGGCATCTGTCTTGACCCTGGTGCCGGAGTTTTTCGGCCGTATTAGCCTGCGATTTTCCCGCTACTTATGAAGTTTATTTTTCAATACGCGATGGTGTGCGCCGGAGAATGCCCTCAATGTGGATCCTTCATCCGATGAAGAGTTTTCAGTGGTAAGGTCGTCCAAGGCCTACCCAGATCCATGAGAATAATTTATAGGCTCATACTGGTTATGGATGGGGTGATGTGCCCGGTGGACAATTTAGCTTGATCGATATCTTGGGCTGGTTAAAATATGGAACCTTGCAGTGATTTCTGTCGTCAGGTAATAAGTTACAGCGCAAATGTAATATAAATTTCAAAATAGTTCATATCAGTTGTGTGGTCGGGATATTGAAAAGCCAATCACAAAATACCCAACTGTTTTTCTGTTTTGGTCCCGCCAAGTCGGGGACGACGCTGTTGCAGCGCGCACTGAATTTGCACCCTCAGGTTTCCTGTCCGTCCGAGTATGATTGCCGTTCCCTCTATGAAGGGCTCAAATGGGTTTTCGGTGAATTCAACAAGGTACTGCAGCTGTACGACCGACGCACGGGCGGGCAGGGAGCGGCCCTGGTAGGAGGTGAAAGCGTCAATGCCGTTTTTCGCTCGGCGCTTGAGACCATGATGCGCGAGGCGGCCAAGGGCAAGCCTATCATCGGGGCCAACGACAACAATATCATCGCCAACCTCGACTTCTTCAACAATCTGTTCGACCAGCCCCGTTTTATCGCGATCTTCCGGAATCCCATCGACCAAGGACTGTCAGCCTGGCATCACAACCTGCGTCTGGCGCGGGAGGAGAATGATCCGCGTCACAGCGAGTTACTGACCCAGTGCGGCGATCTGGCGGGCTGGCTGCGCCAGTCGGCGCATCTCTTCATTCAGAATGTCGATCGCTGGCGCGCCTTTTCGGAAGGGCGCGATAATGTGTACATGCTTCGCTATGAAGATCTGGTGACCCGCCGCATCGAAGCCCTGCGCGGGATTTTTTCTTTTCTGGGTGCAGACACCGGCGACGCGATACTCGAAAAAATCGCGTCGGAAACAGACATTGGCCGTATGCGATCTACCTCGAAAAATCCCGGATTCTTCCGGTCGGGGTCGATCGAGATGGGGGGTGAGGAAATCACGCGGCAATTGCGCGCGGAACTCTCGGAAATGACAGCCGACTCCATGGAAAAAATTGGCTACCGTGTTGATCTGGGTCTGCCGTTGAGAGCATGACGGCCGGTTCCGCTGAATTTCCAGACGGAACCGACCGCTTCTCCCGAGTTACGTCCCTGTAGCTCCCTTCGGTGTTATATCAGGGACCCGATGGCGCCGCGCCCAGATCCCAGAGGGCGGTATCCCAGTCCCACGAACCATTGTCGGTGAATGAGGCGGCGGAACCCAGCGCCATGTAGGTCGAGGTGCCCGCTGCAGCATTGGTGCCGGGGGCCGTCACGGCCACCGAGCCCCAGTTGGTGTACTTCTGGTACCCGAACTGACGCGCGCTTGCCGCGGCGTTGCCCGGCATATCCGCGCCGATCCACACCACGCTAAGTCCGTCGGTCGAGGCATAGGCCAGAGCCGGCATGATCGTACCGCCCAGGGTTCCACTGGTGGTCGGCATGAACGCCGCGCCATCGATCGAGGCGTAGGTGAATTTGCCAACCGCCGCAACGCCAAGGTTCTGGTCGATGCGCTGGCGCGCGTTACCATTCACGCCATCCTGCTGGAAGGTCTGGCTCGCGACCTGCTGGTTCATGTACAGGTCGGCGCCGCCACCGCCGCTGGTGGGGATGGTGAGATCGCCGCCGTTCTTGAAGGCGGCCTCGAAGAGTTTCATCCTGAAGTCCATGCCGCCATCCACGATGCCCTGACTGACCGCGACGTTATTGGTGTTGACGCCGCTGGCGAAGGTCTCGGTTTCCTGCCAGAACGCCAGGCCCGCGGCCGGGGTTCCGTTGGCATTCTCTTCCACCGTGATGGTGCGGATGAACGAAACCCCGCTGCCGGGGTCGGTCACCTGCTGCATGAACATCCCCGGGCTGGTGGCGTCGAGCGTCACACAGGTCCAGGTGGTCGAGCACTCGGTCGAGGTGTCGGTGACGACGCCGTTGGTGACAGAGTATTGGTCGAAGGCGAGCGGGCCGTCATGTAGAATCGCGGCACCGGCCAGGGCAGCGCTCGAGACAAAAAGACCCCCCATCGTTGCCGTTGCCGCCTTGAGAAGATACTTGTAATTCATGTTTTCTCCTATCGCAATGCGATGTTCGGTGTGCCGTTAGGGCAGGATGTAGTCGTTGGCGTAGGTGCCCGAGCGGGCGGCGCAAGCAACCCGCTGCTGATGGAGTTGGTGAAATACTCCTGTGGCTGCGTGCCGAACAGCGCCGTGTTCCATCCGAACTGTGTTCCACTGATCTCCGCGCTCGCACCGCCAGAGATGTCGACCACAAAATTGCCATTACCATCCGCATTGCTTGCCGTCACCGAGGTGCCTCCGGCATTGGTTTTCTGCGCCTGACCCGTCGTAGTGACCACGGTGTAGCGCTGCAGGCCCAGGGTACGATCGAACTGGCTGCCGATACCCGAGGCGGCCTGCGTCAGCCAAACTGCCGTGACGGCATTACCGGCCGCATAGGCGAGGGTCTGTTCCTGTGACCCGCCCGGATCGAGAGTCAGGGTGCCGCCCGCGGAAAGCAGGCCCGCGCGCCGGACAGTGATGGTGCCTTCATTGCCCGTGCCGCCGCCGGCGGTTCCGCCGGTCGAAAAGTGATTCAGTTCCAGATAGGTGGTAGCACCTTCATGGAAGTGCCAGTCCATGCTGCGCGTGGTCGCGCCCAATCCCTGTTCCTGATCGGCGATAAACGCAGCGATGCCGATCAGGGTGCCTGAGCCGATTTCGGCCATGGTCGACATCGCATCGTTACCGATCTGGGTGCCGGCCTTGATGATGCTGCGGTTGACATAGTCGCCGGAACCGTCCTGCGCCCCGATCATGCCTTCGCTCCTGAAGCCCAGTGACTGAACGGCCGCCAGGTCACTTGCGCTGGCGCCTTCATCGGTCACGATGGTGCGAAAGTAGGCGACAGTGGTGTCGGCATTGTCGGTGACCCGCTGCTGCAGGATTCCGTTGCCGGTGGCGTCCAGGCTGGTGCAGGTGTATCCGGCCGGACAGGTCGCCGTGATTGTTCCACCTGGAAACCGTCCATGCGTCATATCCCCGATGGGAGCCGCCATGGCTGCACCGCCCACGAACAAGGTGGCCGCGGATGCCATGGTTATTGCTGTAATTTTCTTCATTGAGATGCTCTCCTGTATGTGTACGCACACATGTTTCTCAGCTAGATGTAGCGGCATCTCGTGCGAAATTATTAGTTCGACGCCCCAAATAATTGTTGTGAAAACAGGAGCTTTTTGCACACGATCCGGAAACGTTTCAATGTGGGAAGAAAGGCTGACACGTAACAGTACGACGTGTGATGACGGTCACGCTTTCTTCAAGATCTCGAATGAGCAGGATGCTGTTCAATCCAGATATTTACTTGGTTGTGCTGGTCTGATGACGGGCGCTGTACCGTGAAGCCATCGGTTGATGGGAATATTTTCAAGTGATTTCATAGGGTTTATGGACATGGATGCCTGGCTTTATTCATAATGAGATTCACGTGGGTAATATCCGGAGACGTGATACACATATGGAATATTTCTTTCCAGTTCTGCTGGCAGTGTTGCTGATCCTGTTCCTGGTGACCAATTTCGATCTGGTATCCACGGTCGTAGGTTACCTGCTGATGGTTGGTATGATCACGGCAGTCGTTGGCGCGATCGCTTACGGCTTGTATGAAGCTCTGGGGTCCCGGAGCGCGATTTTTCTCGTGCTTGTCGCTTTGGGGATATGGGCAGTCACCAGGGCGCGTGATTCTGTGAACGGATTTATCAAGGGATTCGCCACGGGTTATCGCGCCGGGCCAGGTGAAAAGGCCTGACAACAATGCAACCATGCAGCTTCAGCGTCTTTCTTTTGGCATGTGCCGTAACACGGCATTAAGCGGCAACACTGCGGTTTGGTCCGAGCGACTCCGCGCCCCATTCACAGAGCCTGTGGTCTGATCGGTTCATGACGTTTCCCTGGGAACTGATCGTCATCCTGCTGCTGATCCTGCTCAATGGCTTTTTCGCCATGTCCGAACTCGCAGTGATCTCCTCGCGCCGTGCCCGCCTTAAGGCCCTGGCGGAGGCGGGCAGCAAAACCGCGCGCAGTGCACTGAACCTCTCCGAGTCTCCCGGTCCGTTTCTGTCCACGGTCCAGATTGGCATCACCATGATCGGGATCTTTGCCGGCGCCTATGGAGAAAAGACCCTGACGGCCTCGCTTTCGGGGTGGCTGGCGCAATTTCCCGGGTTCGTATCGGTCAGCGATATCCTGGCGTTGGCGGTCGTCGTCGCGGGGATTACCTATTTTTCCCTGATCCTGGGCGAGCTGGTGCCGAAGCGGATCGCACTGGCGAATGCGGAGCGTATCGCATCCCTGGTGGCTCCACCCATGAAGCTGCTTGCCACGATCTTTACGCCGATCGTGGTCGTGCTGGATGCGTCCACCCGTTTCGTGCTCCGGATTCTGGGCCGCCATGCCGTGGCGGCGAACAAGATTACCGATGAAGAGATCAGATCCCTGATTTCCGAGGCGGCCGACACAGGTGTGGTCGAGCGCGCCGAGGGAAACATGATTCGCGGTGTGATGCGTCTCGCCGATCGCCCCATCCAGGCCTTGATGACGCCGCGAGTCGAGATCGTATGGATCGATATCGAATCGACGGAGCAGGATATCCGTCAGTTGCTGCGAGACAGTACATACAACCGGTTCCTGGTCAGCCGGGGTGAGCTCGATGATGTCGTGGGCGTCGTCCAGATGCGCGATCTGCTGGAGCGGAGGCTCGCCGGGCAGGCGCTCGATGTGCGGGAAGTGCTGCGGCAACCGCTGTTTGTTCATGAGAATATCAGTGCGTTGAACGCCCTGGAACAACTGCGTGGGAACGAAGTGCGGATGGCTGTTGTGGTGGATGAATATGGTGAGATCCAGGGATTGGTAACCCCGACAGATATTATGACGGCGATCGCGGGTGAGCTCGCCGAAAGCGCGGACGAGGGCGAACCGCTGGTCGTCCGCCGGGAGGACGGTTCATGGCTGCTCGACGGCGGCTTACCCGTCGACGAGGCGCGCGATCTGCTCGGACTGCATTCGTTAACCCAGGGCGCATCGTTTCATACCTTGGCCGGACTGATGCTGCACCAATTCGGTCGTGTTCCCTCCGCAGGCGAACATTTCGTTCTGGACAACTACCGGTTTGAGGTCATCGACATGGACGGGCATCGTGTTGACAAGATATTGGTGTCGCCCGCTGGCGCACCTCTGGAAACCGATATCGCCACCTCGGGATAGACCGCTATCACTCTGCAAACTTCACCAATTCCCTTGCCTGCAAGGATCGGTGCGCCCTGTTCTTAAACGCAAACATTTCTCATTTATAAATTTCCAGTCCCCGTCCCCGAGGGGTAACCGCACACGTTCCATGTTTATTTGGGCAGATACACCCCGCCACGGGTCGATGTTGCCGCGAGGTGTAGATTCGCGATAGCGGCTCTCGCCGGAAGCTGGGCGGCCGAGTCGATGCTCAGGCGGAGCATACCCGCGAATTCGATCGATGTTCTGAGCTCAACTCCGCCGGACCGCTTTCTGAACCGCTTCGCCGCCGGCCTGAGGTTCAGGGAATCCGGAAGTGAGCGCGCTGGATCCATGGCGGCCCATTGAAGCGATCATGGTTGTATATCATGGAGTTAAGTGTTTGTTGAAAAACAAAAGTCATATTCCTATAATATGGCACCCACCGGAGCCGGTCCGCCGTAGTCTATGACTTGCGCTGCGCACCAACGGGGCGGGAACTGTAGCAGCGGTTTCCGGTCTACACAGGCAGCCGATGCCGTTCTGGCACCGGGCGGGGGAATTGAAGTGGGCCTATGGGCCCATTTTTGTTTTTAGCAGGGTTGATGCATGGGCATGGAAATTACCGCGCGATTACGGCAGCTGCTGGAGCCGGCGGTGGCGCTGCATGGCTGCGAATTGGTCGCCGTGGAGTATTTCCCGCAGGGCAACAACCAGACGCTGCGCGTGTACATCGACAAGCAGGACGGTGTTACGGTCGATGACTGCGAACGGGTGAGTCATCAGATCAGCGGTGTGCTCGACGTTGAGGATCCCATCGCAGGCCATTACCTGCTGGAGGTATCCTCGCCAGGGCTGGACCGGCCGCTGGAAGGTGCGCGCGACTTCGAGCGTTTTCGGGGCAGAGAGGTTCGTTTGCGCCTGCATGCGGCGTTGAACGGGCAGCGTAATTTCAAGGGATTGTTGATGGGCTTGCGTGGCGCGCAGGTGGTGCTGGAAGTCGACGGCCGCGAAATCGAGCTCCCATTGCGGGATATCGATCGGGCGCGTCTGGTCCCCGACATCTGATATGTAGTAATGATCAGGCAGAGGCAACAGAGATGAGTAAAGAAATTCTGATGGTCGTGGACGCGGTGTCCAATGAACGCGGCATCGGCAGGGACGTTATCGTTGGCGCGATCGAGTCGGCGCTGGCGGCCGCCACCAAGAAGCGCTACACCGAGGATGTCGACGTGCGGGTTTCCATCAATCGCGATACGGGCGATTACGAGACGTTCCGCCGCTGGCAGGTGGTGGAAGATTCCGTGGTCATGGAGAATCCCGATGCCCAGATCCGCCTGGATGATGCGGTGGACGTGAATCCCGATGTCAAGGTCGGCGACTTCATTGAAGAACCGATCGAATCCGTGGCCTTCGGCCGCATCGCCGCCCAGACCGCCAAACAGGTGATCATTCAGAAGGTGCGCGAGGCAGAGCGCGCCCATATCGTCGAACAGTATCATGACCGGGTGGGCGAACTGCTTACCGGGGTGGTGAAGCGGGCCGATCGTGGCAGTATTGTGATCGATGTCGGCGCCAATGCCGAGGCCCAGCTATCCCGCGAGGATATCATTCCGCGTGAATCCGTCCGGCCGGGTGACCGCCTGCGCGTGTACCTGAAGGCGGTGCGGCCCGAATCACGCGGCCCGCAGCTGCACGTCAGTCGTACCGCGCCCGAACTGCTCATCGAGCTGTTCAAGCTCGAGGTCCCCGAGGTGGGAGAAGGTTTGATCGAGATCGTGAGCGCGGCGCGTGACCCCGGCTCGCGCGCCAAGATCGCGGTCAAGGCCCATGACGAGCGTATCGATCCGGTGGGCGCCTGCGTCGGCATGCGCGGCTCGCGCGTGCAGAGCGTCTCCAACGAACTGGCGGGCGAGCGTATCGATATCATCCTGTGGGATGAGAATCCGGCCCAGTTCGTGATCAATGCCATGTCGCCCGCCGAGGTTGAGTCCATCGTGGTGGACGAGGAGTCGGGCAGCATGGATCTGGCGGTCAAGGAGGAGCACCTGTCGCAGGCGATCGGCCGCGGCGGCCAGAACGTGCGGCTGGCCAGCCAGTTGACCGGATGGGAGCTGAACATCATGACCGAGCAGCAGGCCGAGGAGAAGAGCGAGGCAGAGGCGAACGCGCTCAAGCAGCTGTTCATGGAGCAGCTGGACGTGGACGAGGAGATCGCCTCCATCTTCGTGCAGGAAGGTTTCTCGAGCATCGAGGAAATCGCCTATGTGCCCACCAAGGAATTGATCGAGATCGAGGAGTTCGACGAGGACATCGTGCAGGAGCTGCGCGCCCGGGCGCGCGACGTGCTGCTGACGCGCGCCATTGCGAACGAAGAAGACACGGACGGACGGGAGCCGGCGGAGGACCTGCTCGCGCTGGATGGCATGGATGCGGAGCTGGCGCACAAGCTGGCGGCCAGGGGATCGTGACCCAGGAGGATCTCGCCGAGCAATCGGTCGACGACCTGCTCGAGATCGAGGGCATCGAAGAGGGGCAGGCACGCGAGCTGATCATGGCCGCGCGCGCCCCTGGTTTGCCGCGGAAGAGCAGCAAAGCTGATATTTTACTCTTCGATCGATATAGAGAACCGAAACGGAAGCATTCAACTTCATGGCGGACGTGACAGTAAGACAACTGGCGGAAGTGGTCGGCATCCCGGTCGATCGTCTGATCCTGCAACTGGGCGAGGCAGGGTTGCCGATCACGGACGCGGATCAGACCATCAGCGACAAGGACAAGATGGAGCTGTTGACCCATCTGCGCAACTCGCATGGCAAGGACAGCGACAAGAGCGAACCGAAGAAGATCACGCTGCGGCGCAAGACGGTCGGCGAGCTCAAGCTGACTACGCCGACGCACGGACGCGCCAAGCCGCAGACGCGCAAGGTGAACGTCGAATACCGGCGCAAACGCACCTACGCCATGCGCGGCGAATTGCCGCCCGAGGGAGCCGAGCCGGCCGTTGAGGAACAGCCGATGGCGCCGCCGGCGGAGCAGGCGCAGGTCGAGGTGCCGGCGCCGGTCGTGGAAGCCGCCCCGCCGGTCATCGTCGAGCCGGTGCGCGAACTGGTGCCCGACATCATCGTGGTTCCGTCCACCGTGGAAGCAAAGCCGGTGGATGGGGCGCGTCCTGCCGCGCCCGCAGCCGAGACGGAGGAGTCCGGCGACAAGAAAGGGAAGCGCCGCAAGAAACGCGACGAACGCGGGACCAAATACGGCCGCGAGGAGCTGCATGTCAGCGCGGCGCCGGGCGGCGCTCGGCGCAAGAAGAAGACCAAGATGAAAACCGCGTCGTTCAATACGCCGCGGCACGGCTTTGAGAAACCGACCCAGCCTATCGTCCGCGTGGTGACCATCCCCGAGACGATCACGGTGGCCGAGCTGGCGCAGAAAATGTCGGTGAAGGCGGCCGAGGTCATCAAGGCGATGATGACCATGGGCAGCATGGTGACCATCAACCAGGTAGTCGATCAGGAAACGGCGGCGGTGGTGGTCGAGGAGATGGGCCACAAGGTGCAGTTGCTGCAGGAGAACGCGATCGAGGAGCAGGTGCTCGAGCGCGATCATGAGGATGAAGGTGAGGAGACCCCGCGTCCCCCCATCGTCACCATCATGGGGCACGTCGACCACGGCAAGACCTCGCTGCTCGACTACATCCGTCGCACCAAGGTGGCCGCCGGCGAGGCCGGTGGGATCACCCAGCACATCGGCGCCTACCATGTGGAGACCGATCGCGGCGTCATTACCTTCCTCGATACCCCCGGTCACGCCGCCTTCACCGCGATGCGCGCGCGCGGCGCCAGGATCACCGACATCGTGGTGCTGATCGTGGCCGCCGATGACGGCGTCAAGCCGCAGACCCTGGAGGCGATCAAGCACGCCAAAGCCGCCAAGGTGCCGATCGTCGTCGCCATCAACAAGATCGACAAGCCGGACGCGGACCCGGATCGCGTCAGGCACGAACTCGCCGCGCAGGAGATCATTCCGGAAGACTGGGGCGGCGATACCATATTTACCCAGGTTTCCGCCAAGACCGGACTGGGCGTCGATGACGTGCTGGAGGCGATCCTGCTGCAGGCCGAGGTGATGGAGCTCAAGGCGGTGCCGGAGCGCGCCGCGGCCGGCACCGTGATCGAGTCCAGCCTCGACAAGGGGCGCGGGCCGGTCGCCACGATCCTGGTTCAGAACGGCACCCTGCGCAAGGGCGATGTGATCCTTACCGGCACCGAGTACGGTCGTGTACGGGCGATGCTCGATGAGAGCGGCAAACCGGTGGACGCCGCCGGTCCTTCCATGCCGGTGGTCGTGCTGGGTCTTTCCGGAACGCCGAACGCGGGCGACGACATGGTGGTGGTGGCCGATGAGCGGCGCGCGCGCGAGGTCGCGCTGCATCGCCAGGGCAGGTATCGGGACGTCAAGCTGGCCGCGCGCAAGGCGACCAAGCTGGAAGACCTGTTCACGGGCAAGGAAGGCACCCCGACGCTCAACATCGTGATCAAGGCCGATGTGCAGGGTTCGGTCGAGGCGTTGAAGGATGCGCTTACGCAGCTGTCCGGCGAGGAAGTAGCCGTCAATATCATTTCGGACGGCGTCGGTGGCATAACCGAGTCCGATATGAATCTGGCGCTGGCCTCGAACGCGGTCGTTATCGGATTCAACGTGCGCGCCGACAGCGTGGCGCGGCGTCTGGCCGAGGAAAACGGCATCGACCTGCGCTACCACAGCATCATCTACAACGTGATCGAGGAAGTGAAGCAGGCGCTCTCCGGCATGCTGTCGCCGGAGTTCAGGGAACAGATCATCGGTCTGGCCGAGGTGCGCGACGTGTTCAAGTCGCCCAAGTTCGGCGCCATCGCGGGTTGTCTCGTCGTCGAGGGCGTGGTGCGCCGCAGCAATCCGATCCGTGTCCTGCGCGACAACGTGGTCATCTACGAGGGCGAGCTCGAGTCGTTGCGCCGCTTCAAGGATGACGTCAACGAGGTCAAGGCCGGCACCGAATGCGGTATCGGCGTGCGTAATTACAACGATGTCAGGGTCGGCGATCAGATCGAGGTCTACGAGAGAGTCGAGGTGAGGCGGCAGCTGTAATCCGCCGCAACGGTAGTTGCGGGCCGAACACTATGTCGAAAGAATACAGCCGCACATTGCGTATCGGCGAGCAGATCCGGCGCGAACTCGCCGTACTGATCCAGCAGGAAGTGAAGGATCCCCGGCTCGGCATGGTGACGGTGGCCCATGTCAAGGTATCGCAGGACCTGTCCCACGCGAAGGTATACGTGACCGTGCTCGGCGGTGAACAGAGTTCCGCCGGAGAGACGCTCAAGGCGCTCAATCGCGCGGGCGCGTTCCTGCGCCATGAGCTCGGCCGGCGCCTCGTGCTGCGCGTGATGCCGCAGCTGCACTTCGTGTACGACGAGTCACAGGAAGACGGGGCCCGTCTGGTCTCGCTGATCAACGCCTCCGTGGCCGCCGACAAGAAGAAAAGCGAGGGAGGCTGACCGCGATGGGACAGCGGCGGCGGGAGGGAGAGCGCGACGTCAGTGGCATCGTGCTGCTGGACAAGCCGGCCGGCATCACTTCGAACGCGGCCCTGCAGGCGGTGAAGCGACTGTTCCGGGCGCGCAAGGCCGGGCATACCGGCAGCCTCGATCCGCTCGCCACCGGCCTGCTGCCGGTCTGTCTGGGTGAGGCAACCAAGCTGTCCGGCTTTCTGCTCGACGCCGACAAGCGTTATCGTACCGTGATCGGCCTCGGTGTCACGACCACGACCGGCGACGCCGAGGGGGAGACGCTGCGTGTGCGCGAGGTCACCGGCCTGGATCGGGGCCGGGTGGAGGAGACGGTGGCGCGTTTCACCGGGGCGATCGAGCAGGTCCCTCCGATGCATTCGGCCCTCAAGCGCAACGGCGTGCCGCTCTACAAATTGGCCCGCCAGGGCGTTGCGATCGAGCGTGAGCCGCGCCCCGTCGTTATTCACGAACTCACGGTGGTGCGTGTCGAGCCGGACAGCATCGAGCTTGATGTGCACTGCTCCAAAGGCACCTACATCCGGGTTCTGGCCGAGGATATCGGGGAGGCGCTCGGCTGCGGTGCCCATGTCCGTTTCCTGCGCCGGACCGGCGTGGGAGGTTTCGACACGAGCCGGATGGTCGCGCCGGAGACCTTGCGCGAACTCGCCGAACAGGGCCAGGAGGCCCTGGATGCCCAGCTGGTATCGATGGAGGAGGCCCTGGTGCACTGGCCGGACGTCAGGCTCTCGCCGGACGTGGCGTTTTTCCTTCGCCGCGGCCAGGCCGTGTTCGTTCCCCATGCGCCGGCGCGCGGCTTCGTACGAATCTATACCCGGGAGGACCGGTTTCTGGGTATCGGACATGTCCTGGAGGACGGACGGGTGGCGCCGAAACGGCTGGTAAACTGTTGAAATGGCTGCCGGCGGGGGGCGTCGGGATTGTCTTGTAAGCCGCAGGGAATACAAGCTAAAATATGCCCCTCTTTAAACGACTCAAACTGTTGAAACGGGAAACGCGATGGGATTAGACGCTCAAGCAAAAGCAGACGTGGTAAAGAAGTATCAACGCTTCGCCGGTGACACCGGTTCGCCCGAGGTTCAGGTGGCGCTGTTGTCGGCGCGCATCGATCAGCTGTCCGATCATTTCAAGGAACACAAGCACGACCATCATTCGCGTCAGGGACTCCTGAAGATGGTGAGCGCGCGCCGGAAGCTGCTCGATTATCTGCGCGCCAGCGATGTGACGCGCTATCAGGACCTGATCGCCAGCCTTGGCCTGCGCAAGTAGTCATTGTCCACTGTCACGGCTCGAAGCGGGTGACGCCGTCGCCCGCGCACGGCTGTTCCCTGCACCGGGGCTTGCCCGGACGCGTGTCAGTGATCCCTGATCCCATCCAGTCTTTCTTAAGGAATTTACCGTGACCCCAGTGAAAAAGACATTTCAGTACGGCGACCACAAGGTGGTCCTCGAGTGCGGCGAGATAGCGCGACAGGCGACCGGCGCCGTAATGGTCAGCATGGGCGATCACCGTAAATTATCAGGAACGGACGTATGCGGCCGGCAAGATTCCGGGCGGATATTTCAAGCGTGAGGGGCGGCCCACCGAAAAGGAAACCCTCACCTCCCGCCTGATCGACCGCCCCCTGCGACCGCTGTTCCCCAAAGGATTCATCAACGAAGTACAGATCATCGCCACCGTGGTCTCGCTGGACAAGGAGATCGATCCGGATATCCCGGCCATCATCGGTGCTTCCGCGGCCCTGGCGCTGTCCGGACTGCCCTTCAATGGCCCGATCGGCGCGGCCCGCGTCGGTTATCTGAATGGCAATTTCATCCTCAATCCGACCTTCTCGCAGCTGGCCGAATCGCAGCTCGATCTGGTGGTCGCGGGCACTGAAGGGGCGGTGTTGATGGTGGAATCCGATGCGCGCGAGCTGCCGGAGGCCGTCATGCTGGACGCCGTACTGTTCGGTCATCAGCAACAGCAGACCGTGATCAAGGCCATCCGTGAACTGGCCGCCGAGGCCGGAGCACAGTCCTGGAACTGGCAGGCCCCGGAAGAGGATCGTGATCTGCAGGCACGCGTCCAGTCCGAGTGCGCCGCCGATATTGCCGCCGCCTACCAGATCCAGGAGAAGAAAGCGCGCCAGTCGCGGCTGTCCGAGATCCGCGCCGGTATTATCGGCCGTCTGGCCGGGGACGAAGGGGCGGACTGGTCGGAGGACGCGGTCAAGAATGCCGTCTCGAAGATCGAAAAGAAGACCGTGCGCGAACGCATCCTGGCGGGCCAGCCGCGCATCGACGGCCGCGACACGCGTACGGTGCGTCCGATCTCGATCCGCGTCGGCCTGCTGCCGCGCGTCCACGGTTCGGCGCTGTTCACGCGTGGCGAGACCCAGGCCCTGGTCGTGACCACGCTCGGCACCGGCCGCGACGCGCAGATCATCGACGCGATCGAGGGCGAGCGCAAGGAGCCCTTCATGCTCCATTACAATTTCCCGCCCTACAGCGTGGGTGAGACCGGCATGGTGGGTTCGCCGAAGCGCCGCGAGATCGGCCACGGCCGGCTGGCCAAGCGCGGCGTCGCCGCGGTGCTGCCGGACATGGACAGCTTCCCGTACGTGATTCGCGTGGTCTCCGAGATCACCGAGTCGAACGGCTCCAGCTCGATGGCGAGCGTGTGCGGTGCCAGCCTGTCCCTGATGGATGCGGGCATCCCCGTCAAGGCCCCGGTCGCCGGCATCGCCATGGGTCTGATCAAGGAAGGCGAGCGCAGTGCCGTTCTGACCGACATCCTGGGGGATGAAGACCACCTCGGCGACATGGATTTCAAGGTGGCCGGCACCGCCAACGGCGTCACCGCGCTGCAGATGGACATCAAGATCGACGGCATCACGCGCGAGATCATGCAGGTGGCGCTGGCGCAGGCGCGCGATGGCCGCATACATATCCTGGAGCAGATGAACCGTGTCATCTCCAAGCCGCGCGAGGATATCTCACAGCACGCGCCGCGCATCATCACCATCAAGATCAATCCGGACCGGATCCGCGACGTGATCGGCAAGGGCGGCGCTACTATCCGCGCGCTGACCGAGGAGACCGGCACCAGCATCGACATCACGGACGACGGCACGGTGAAGATCGCCTCGGTCGACCAGGTCGCCAGCGACGAGGCGGTGCGGCGTATCCGTCAGCTGACGGCGGATGTCGAGGTCGGCAGTATCTACGAGGGCCGGGTCTCGAAGCTGATGGACTTTGGCGCCTTCGTCACCATCCTGCCGGGCAAGGACGGTCTGGTGCACATCTCGCAGATCTCCAACGAGCGTGTCGACAATGTCAGCGACAAGCTGTCCGAGGGCAAGATCGTCAAGGTCAAGGTGCTCGAGATCGACAAGCAGGGCCGTATCCGCCTCAGCATGAAGGAAGTGGAAAACAGCTGACTCTGCCTCGGATAGACGTGAATGAAAAAGGGGCGCAAGCCCCTTTTTTGTCGCCTTTCATCGCCGCGCGCGGCGCGGACTGAAGTTGCCGCCTCGCGGCGCGCGGGGATACAATGAAAAACCTTGGTTTTCCGCGCAACCGGCCGCCCATGAATGCTTCCTATCCGACGATCGAGGATTTTGTCGGGAACACCCCGCTGGTCAGGCTGCAGCGCCTGCCGGGCCGTTCCGGCAGCACCGTGCTGCTGAAACTGGAGGGCAACAATCCCGCCGGCTCGGTGAAGGACCGCCCGGCGCTGAGCATGATCCGTCGCGCGGAGGAGCGCGGCGACATCCGTCCGGGCGACACGCTCATCGAGCCGACCAGCGGCAACACCGGCATCGCGCTGGCGATGGCCGCGGCGATCCGCGGTTACCGCATGATCCTGATCATGCCGGAACACATGAGCCTTGAGCGCCGCGCGCTCATGCGTGCGTTCGGCGCTGAGATCATCCTGACGCCGCAGGCGGGCAGCATGGAGGCGGCGATCGACCTCGCCCAGCGGATGGTCGCCGAGGGGAGAGGGGTGATGCTCGACCAGTTCTCCAATCCGGACAATCCACGCGCGCATTACGAATCCACCGGCCCGGAGATCTGGCGCGATACACAGGGGACGATCACCCACTTCGTCAGCTCCATGGGCACCACGGGCACGATCATGGGTACCTCGCGCTATCTCAAGGAGATGAACCCGGCGGTGCAGGTCATCGGGGTTCAGCCGGGCGAGGGCGCCTGCATCCCCGGCATCCGGCGCTGGCCGGCCGAGTACCTGCCCAGGATTTATGACGCGGAGCGCGTGGACCGGATCATCGACGTCACCCAGCAGGAGGCGGAGGAGACCACGCGCGCGCTGGCGGCGCGTGAAGGCATCTTCGTCGGCATCTCGTCCGGCGGCGCCGTGGCCGCCGCGCTCAGGCTGCTCCCGGAGATCGATCACGGCGTCATCGTCGCCATCGCCTGCGACCGCGGCGACCGTTACCTGTCCACGAGCGTGTTTGGCGCGGAAGACTCACGGTGAGAATGAACGTCCTCGTTTTCGATATCGAGACCGTGCCGGATGTCGCCTCCGGACGGCGTCTGTACGGGCTCGAGGGTCTCGACGATGCCGAGGTCGCGAATGTCATGTTCCACAAGCGGCGCCAGGAGACTGGCGAGCACGATTTCCTGCGCCTGCATCTGCAGCGCGTGGTCGCGATCTCCGCCGTGGTCCGCAGCGGAGACCTGC
Organism: Gammaproteobacteria bacterium; assembly: GCA_016716465.1. Taxonomy (NCBI): domain Bacteria; kingdom Pseudomonadati; phylum Pseudomonadota; class Gammaproteobacteria; species Gammaproteobacteria bacterium. The sequence continues at coordinate 1,048,521 of JADJWH010000001.1, read as the reverse complement.
TCAAGGTGTGGTCGCTTGGCGAGCCCGGTGCCCCGGAGGAGGAACTGGTGCGGCGCTTCTACGACGGCATCGAGAAATTCACCCCCAACCTGGTGTCCTGGAACGGCTCCGGTTTCGACCTGCCCGTGCTGCATTACCGCGCGCTGCTGCACGGCATTGCCGCGCCGCGCTATTGGGAAACCGGCGACGAGGACACTGCCTTTCGCTGGAACAACTATCTCAGCCGGTTCCACTGGCGCCACATCGATCTGATGGATGTGCTGGCGGGTTACCAGGGGAGGGCGGTCGCGCCACTCGACGAGATCGCCACGATGCTCGGTTTTCCCGGCAAGCTGGGCATGGATGGATCTAAGGTATGGGGCAGCTTTCTCGCCGGTGACATCGAGGGCATCCGCAACTACTGCGAGACGGACGTATTGAATACCTATCTCGTGTATCTGCGTTTTGAGCTGATGCGCGGACGCATGAGTCGCCCGCGTTACGAGGAGGAATGCCAGTTGCTGCGTGACTATCTGGCGCGGGACGGCCGGGCCCATTTCGGCGAATTCCTGGGCGCCTGGCGTGACTGACCCGGCACATCCCTTGCTTCGCCGACCCCGCCAATACCGCATCTGCGCCCGGCGCACGGAGGGCGCAACGATCGCATGGCACAGGAGATAGAGCGCAAGTTTCTCGTCACGAGCGATGACTGGCGCGCGCAGGCACGGTCGAGCGCGCGTTATCGCCAGGGCTATCTCGCCAACGAAGGGCGCTGTTCCGTCCGTGTCCGGGTTTCCGGCGCGAACGCCTACCTCAATATCAAGAGTGCGACCCTGGAGATTGTGCGGACCGAGTATGAGTACCCGATTCCGCTCGCCGACGGCGAGGAGATGCTGGAGCGGCTGTGCAGCGGCATATTGATCGAAAAGACACGCCATTTCGTCGACTATGGCGGCTACGTATGGGAAATCGACGTGTTCGAGGGGGTGAACCGCGGCCTGGTGATCGCCGAGATCGAGCTGGACCACGAGCATGCCGAGTTTCCACGGCCGTCGTGGGTCGGTGCGGAGGTGTCCGACGATCCGCGCTACTACAACGTGTATCTGGCGCAGATCCCGTATACGCGATGGTGAGAGCCGGATCCGGTCCCGCGCCGTGGCGCGCGGTCGTGATACTGGCCATGTCGCTGGTCGTGTGCGGCTGCGGTCAGGCGCCGCACGAGGGTCTGCGCTTCGGCGTCCCCGTGATGCCGGTGACGCTGGATCCGCGTTTCGCGACCGATGCCGTGTCGGTTCGCATCAACCGGCTGCTTTACCAGCGTCTGGTCGATTTCGACGACAGCGCGATGCCCCGGCCGGAACTGGCGGACTGGAATCGGATCTCCCCGAACCTGTACCGCTTCACCCTGCGCGGGCCGCGCCCGGGATTCAGCAATGGCGCGCCGCTGACCGCGCGCGACGTCAAGGCGACCTACGACTATATCCTGGATCCGCGCAACGCCTCCCCGCATCGGCTGTCGCTGGCCAATATCGAATCGATCGCCGTTCAGGGCCAGGACGTGGTGGAATTTCGCCTGCTGCGTCCCGACCTGCTGTTCCCCGGCCGGCTCGGCATCGGGATCCTGCCGGCGGACCTGATCGCGGCAGGGCATGCCTTCAACCGCGAACCGGTGGGCAGCGGGGCCTTCGAGTTCACGGCCTGGGCTGGCGAAGGCCGCCTCCGGCTGCGCCGGCGCAGCGACGGGCTCGGGCTGGAATTCATCGCCGTGAACGATCCGACGGTGCGTGTGCTGAAGCTGCTGCGGGGGGAGATCGACATGGTGCAGAACGATCTGCCGCCCGAGATGATCGATTACCTCAAGCACCAGCCTGGCATCGCCGTGCAGGAAGTGAAGGGGACGAATTTCGCCTATCTTGGCTTCAACCTGCGGGACCCCGCTACCGGGACGCCCGCCGTCCGCGCGGCAATCGCCAGCGCGCTGGATCGTGCCGCCATCGTCCGCTATGTGCTGGGCGGCGCGGCGCATCTCGCCAGCGCGGTGTTGCCTCCCGAACACTGGGCCGGAAACCCGCGTCTCACCCCGGTTCCGTACGACCCGGAACGCGCGCGCCGCCTGCTGCGTGAGGCGGGCTACGGTCCGGAGCATCCGCTGCACCTGGACTACAAGACCTCGACCGATCCGTTCCGGCTGCGTCTGGCCACCATCATCCAGAGCCAGCTCGACGCAGTGGGCGTGCAGGTCGGGATCAGGAGCCTGGACTGGGGTACGTTCTACGGCGACATCAAGGCGGGCAATTTCCAGATGTATAGCCTGATGTGGGTGGGCATCAAGCTGCCGGAGATCTTCCGGTATGCCTTCCACAGCAGCGCGGTTCCGCCGGATGGCGCCAACCGCGGGCGTTTCGCCAGCGCCGCAGTGGACCGGTTGATCGAGCGGGCGGAGGCGGCGGACAGCCTGGAGGGCCAGGCGGAACTCTATCGCGCCGTGCAGGCCGATCTGCTGGAACAACTGCCCTATGTGCCCCTGTGGTATGAGGACCATGTCTTCATCACCCGCAACGATATCGCGGGTTACCGTGTATCGGCCGACGGGAATTACGACGGGCTGGTCTACGTCGAACGGCGGCCGCCTGCTAACATAGCGGCGAACTGATCGGATGGGGTACGCGGGATGACGCCGGATGAGATGAAAGAACGTATCGTGGAGATCTCCATCGGCAAGCAGCGGCTGCAGCTTCGCGAGGGTTCCGGGATATTGATGGATATCCCGGTGTCCACGGCGCGAAACGGTCCCGGAGAAACGACCGGCAGCGAATGCACGCCGCGCGGCTGGCATACGATTCATGCCAAGATCGGTGCGGGATGTCCCGCCAACACGGTATTCGTCGGCAGGAAGCCGACCGGGGAGGTGTATTCGAAACAATACGCCGCGGGCACCACCGCGCGCGACTGGATCCTGACCCGGATACTATGGCTGGAGGGTCTCGAGCCGGGTCGTAACTGCGGTGGCGAGGTGGATTCGCGGCAGCGCTACATCTACATCCATGGTACACCGGACGAGGTTGCCCTTGGGGTTCCGGGTTCGCGCGGCTGCGTGCGCGTGCGCAATAATGACGTCATTCAATTGTTCGACCTGGTGGAGGTCGGGACGAGGGTGAACATCGAAGAATAGGGGGCAGTCAAATAAATAGGGGACTGAATTCAATTCTGTCCCCTGTCCTTATTGAATGGTGTGGGTGAACAGTAAGGCGAGAAGTGTAGGGTGTGAGGTGTAAGGCGTGAGGCGTAAGGAAAAAACTCTTTGGGCGGCATGACCAAATTTCTGCTGGCGCGGTGTGGCAGCGCATTGCTGGTGCTGCTCGGCGTGTCACTGCTGGTGTTTCTGCTGATACATTTGATCCCGGGTGACCCGGTCGAGGTCATGCTCGGCGAATCGAGCCAGCCCGCCGACCGCGCGGCCCTGCGCCACGCCCTCGGTCTCGATCTGCCCCTGCACCTCCAGTTGGTGGATTATTACCGTCACCTGTTCAGTTTCAACCTCGGTGAGTCGCTCTATTCCCGTCGACCCATCGCGGATATCCTGCTTGAACGCCTGCCCGCGACCCTGGAACTGGCCGTGGCCGGATTGGGTGTTGCGGTGTTGATCGCGGTCCCGCTGGGGACGTTCGCCGCGACGCACCGCGGCAGCGCATGGGATCTGGGCGCGATGTCCTTTTCGATGTTCGGCATCTCCATCCCCAATTTCCTGATGGGACCGTTGCTGATCCTGGTATTTTCACTGTGGCTCGGCTGGCTGCCGGTAAGCGGGCGCGATGAGCCGGCCTCGCTGGTGCTGCCGGCGTTGACGCTGGGCACGGCGCTGGCGGCCATACTCTCGCGCATGCTGCGCGCCGCGCTGCTCGAAGTCCTGGGTGAGGATTTCATTCGCACCGCCCGCGCCAAGGGGCTCACCGAAAGCGCCGTGATCTTCCGGCACGCAATGCGCAACGCGCTGCTGCCGGTGATCACGCTGCTCGGATTGCAGCTGGGGGCGCTGCTCGCCGGCGCGGTGATCACCGAGACGGTGTTTTCCTGGCCCGGCATCGGCCTGCTGACCATAGAGTCGATCCATCGGCGCGACTACCCGGTGGTGCAGGCCTGCGTGCTGCTGATCAGCCTGGGCTATGTGGCGGTGAATACCTTCACCGATCTGGTCTACGCCCGCCTCGATCCCCGCATCCGCTTCGGAGGCACGGCCTGATCATGCGCCTGTGGTTCGGTGGCCTGGTGATCGGATTGTGGTTGCTGCTCGCCTGCGTCGGACTGGTGTTCCCGCTGCGTCCGGACGAAGTGGATCTCACCCGCATCCTGGTGGCGCCGGGAGACGGTTCCTGGTTTGGTTACGACGACCTGGGGCGTCCGCTCTGGGATCGTGTCGTGGTGGGGGCGCGCTATTCGTTTTTCGTCGCCTTTTTTGTCGTGCTGATCTCGGCCTCCGTCGGGACCTTGATTGGCGCGATGAGCGCCTACCTGGGCGGCTGGATCGATCACGCGACGACGCGCGTCATCGATGTCTTTCTCGCCTTCCCCGGTATCCTGCTCGCGATCGCGCTCGCCGGCGTGCTTGGGGCGGGGATCAACAACGTGGTGATCGCCCTGGTGGTCGTGGGCTGGGTCGGCTTCGCGCGGCTCGCGCGCGCGCAGGTACTGTCTCTCAAGGACCGGGAGCATGTGCAGGCGGCGGTGGCGCTCGGCGCCAGCCGCACGCGCATCGTGCTGCGCCACCTGCTGCCGCTGATCACCGCGCCGCTGATCATCGAGGCGACCTTCGGGGTGGCGGGCGTCGTCATCGCCGAGGCCGGGCTGTCCTTTCTCGGTCTCGGCATCCAGCCGCCGACGCCGTCGTGGGGCAGCATGATCCGCGACAGCGGGCGTTACATGCTGGTGTCGCCGCATATGATGCTGGTGCCGGGCGTTGCGTTGATGCTGGTCGTGCTGGCGGTTAACATGCTGGGCGACCATCTGCGCGACCGCCTGGATGTGCGCCTGGTGGAACGGGATCGCCCATGATGCGGCGGAGATAGGAGGGAGCGAGCTTGTCACTGGGACCGATCATGATGGGTCTGGCCGGGACCGGGCTGGACGCCGAGGAACGCGCGTTGCTGCGTCAGCCGCAGGTTGGCGGTGTCATCCTGTTCAGCCGCAACTATGAGTCTCCTGCCCAGATTGCCGCGCTGACGGCCGAGATCCACGCCCTGCGCGATCCACCGCTGCTGATCGCCGTTGATCAGGAAGGCGGCCGCGTGCAGCGGTTCCGCGCGGGATTTACCCCGCTGCCGGCCGTGGCCCGCCTCGGCGAACTTTTCGACAGCGATCCCGCCCAGGCGCGCCACTGCGCGGAAGCGACCGGCTGGCTCATGGCGGCCGAGCTGCGCAGCGTGGGTGTGGACATGAGTTTCACCCCGGTGCTCGATCTCTCCCGCGGGGTGAGCCAGGTCATCGGCGATCGCGCATTCCATCGCGACGCCGCGACCGTCGCGGGGCTCGCACGGGAATACGTGCGTGGCATGCGGCGCGCCGGCATGGTGGCGACCGGCAAGCACTTCCCCGGCCACGGCTCCGTCGCGCAGGATTCCCATCTCGAACTGCCGGTGGACCCGCGGCCGTATCGGGATCTGGCGGGAGAGGACCTGCTGGCCTTCGAACGCATGGTTGGGCACGGAATCGAGGCGCTGATGACCGCGCATGTGGTGTACCGCGACATCGATCCCGCGCCGGCGACCTTTTCGCGTTTCTGGCTGCAGGAGGTACTGCGTCGCCGCTTCGGCTTCCAGGGTGTGATCTTCAGCGATGATCTCCACATGGGCGGGGCGGAAGGTGTCGGCGACATGCCGGCGCGCGCGCGCGCCGCCCTGGACGCCGGCTGCGATATGCTGCTGGTGTGTCACGGCACCGGGCCGGTGGCTCAGCTTGTCGAGACGCTCGCGCAATGGAATAATCCGGTGTCGCAGCTGCGGCTCGTGCGCATGCACGGGCGCGGCGGCGCGGGATACGAGGAGCTGCGCCGGGACCCACGCTGGCGGGAAGCGGTACGGCGGGTGGAATCCTACGACAAGCCCCATACCCTGGATCTGATGTAGGATGCGCGCCTGCGGGCGTTCATTACGGCGGAATTCTCATGCTGACAGCCATACGATCATGCGCTCTTGCCGCAGCGGCAGCGTGCGTCCTGCTGGTCGTGCCGGTGGCGCACGCGTTCGAACCGTTCAGCCCGCTGCCGGAGGCGCCGCCCATTCCCGCGGACAATCCGCAGACGCCGGAGAAGATCGCGCTGGGCCGGCAGTTGTTTTTCGATCCGCGGCTGTCGGTCGACGGCGGTGTATCCTGCAATTCCTGTCATGACCTGCGGCGCGGCGGCACCGACGGCCTGATCCTGTCGACCGGCGCGCGGGGCAAGGTCGCGACGCGCAATACCCCGACCCTGTGGAACGTCGCCTATCAGACCGCCTATTTCTGGGACGGGCGCGCGGCAAGTCTGGAGGAGGCGATCGCGCAGCATATGGTCGATCCCGCGATCATGGGCCAGCCGGACCTCGACGCGGCGTTCGTCCCATTGCGCAAGCCCGCCCTGTACCGGAAACAGTTCTCCGCGGCATTCGGCGGCTGGCGTCCGCTGCGGCCCCGCAACGCCGTCGCCGCGCTGGCCGCCTATGTGCGCACCCTGGTAACCCCGCGCGGACCGTTCGACCGCTATCTTGAGGGCGACCGCGCGGCGCTGTCGGAGGCGGCGTTGCGCGGACAGCACCTGTTCGTGGAAAAGGGCTGCGCGGCCTGTCATTTCTGGGTCAATTTCGCCGGCCCCATACCCGGCCTGGTGATCCCGATGGGAGAGGGATTCTATGAATTATTCCCGACCTTCAGGGGCAGTCGCTACGACGCTGAATACGGGCTGCTCGGCGCCGACCTGGGGCGTTACCACATCGACGGCCGCGAGGACCACAAGTATCTCTGGCGGGTGCCGACCCTGCGCAACGTGGCCCTGACCGCCCCGTATTTTCACAACGGTTCGGTCGCCACCCTGGAAGAGGCGGTACGGGTCATGGCCAAGACGCAGTTCGATCTGGACGTGACCGGGGACGAGGTGGCGGACATCGTCGCCTTCCTGCACGCCCTGACCGGGGAGTTTCCTCCGTCCGAATCCACGACCGCGCCCTGACGCGAGGACGCAGTGCCCGGTGCCCGGGTCCGCAGCGGATTATTTGCCGCTCGTGATCTCGATCTTGCTGTGCTGGCGGAGCTGGGCGATATATCTGCCGATGTTCTCGTTGCGCAGCTGCCGGCTCAGGTCGTCCTTGACCGCGTCGAAATCGGGTGGCGGGAGGATGCGGGTCTCGCTCAGTTTGAGCACATGCCAGCCGAACTGCGTCTGCACGGGCGCCGTGCTGAAGGCTCCCGTCTTCAGGGCGCCCAGGGCATCACGTATCGGCGGCGCGATCTGGTCCGCCGGCAGCCAGCCGAGTTCGCCCCCGTTCTGGGCGGTGGAGTCGAGCGACTTCTCCCGTGCGAGCTGGGCGAAGTCGACCCCCTGCTTGAGGCGATCGATCAGGCCCTGCGCCTCGGCCTCCGTCTTGACCATGATGTGGCTCGCCCGGTACTCCTTGACCGGCTTCGAGGCCAGGGTCTTGTAGGCGTCCTGCAACGCCTTGTCGCTCGGCGGCACGCTGGCAATCTGGCGCAGCGCATAACCGGCGATGATGTTGTGGCGCTGATTCTCGATGGCGATGACGACCTCGGGATTCTTGTCCAGGCCTTTTGCCACCGCGTCCTGAAAGACCAGCTCGCGATTGATGTATTCCTCCTGCAAGGCGCTGAGCTGCTGCTGGTTCAGGTTTGTCGGCGCGACGTTCTGGCCGACCCGGGTGCTGACGAAGGAACCGAAATCGGCGCTGGTCACGTTCTGGCCGTTGATGACGGCGATGACCTTGGGGCTTGCCCCACCCGCCGGATCGGACTCGGCATGCGCCGGTATCTGCGCCAGGAGCAGGCCGGTCATGGCGGCGGTCAGCAGAATGGAGTGATGCGGCATGTGCATGAGCGATTCCTTCGATTTTTGAGCTCGATGTTTGAACGAAAGGGAATATGGGCCGGCGGTCATGTCCGGCGTCATGTCGGATCCTGTGCGCGGGCGCTCGATCAAGGCTAGGGGAGCACTTTTATCAAGGGCTTGACGGTGACTGACTTATAGACACCGTTTTTCAGAAAGGGTTCGGCGTCCGCCCATTCCCGCGCCTCCTGCAGGGACGGGAATTCGGCCACGATCAGGCTGCCGGTGAAGCCCGCCGGCCCCGGATCCGCGCTGTCGATAGCGGGGTGGGGTCCGGCGAGAAACAGTCTGCCCTGGTCCTTCAGCGCAACCAGCCGTTCCAGATGGGCGGGCCGGTACTGGCGGCGTGCCTCGAGGCTGTTTTCCCGGTCCTCGCACAGGAAGGCGTAGATCATTCAGTTTTTGTCCCCGCCGTCGGCATCATGCGTGATGTAACGGCCGATATAGAACGACTGCGCGATGATAAACACGAGCGTCAGGCCTATGATCCCGAAAAGCTTGAAATTGACCCAGGTATCTGTGTCGAAATTATACACCACGTACAGATTGATGAAGCCTACGGCGATGAAAAACAGCGCCCACGCCAGATTCAGCCGGTACCATATCGGCCGGGGCAGGCTGATGGCCTGATTCATCAGCCGCTGGACGACGGGTCGGTCCCCGATGAAATGGCTGGCGATAAAGACCAGACCGAACAGCCAGTTGAGCACGGTCGGCTTCCACTTGATATATACTTCGTCCTGCAGCAGCAGTGTCGCTCCGCCAAACACCACCAGCAAGGCGAGGGTGATCATGTGCATCTTTTCCAGCCGGCGGTGCCTCAACCAGTAGATTCCGGACTGGGCGATCCCGGCTGCGATCGCGACCGCGGTGGCGATATAAATGTTGTCACCGGTGAGCTTGAAGGCGGCGAAGAACAGCAGGACAGGAAAGAAGTCGAACAGAAGTTTCATCGGGGGGCTGGCTGCGGTCCGGAGGAGGGGGATGCGGTATCTTACAACGAAGCCGGGTGTATTGGCAGATCGGGGGTGGCATGAGCGGCCGTTTTGATCTGCACAGCCATTCCCGCTGTTCCGACGGAGCGTTGAGCCCTGCCGATCTGGTGCGGCATGCCCGTGCCTGCGGCGTGGATGTGCTGGCGCTGACGGATCATGACACCACGGCGGGTATCACCGAGGCGCAGGCAGCCGCACGGGAGGCCGGCATGCGGCTGATCGCCGGGGTCGAGGTCTCGGTGAGTTGGGCGCAACGGGTCATACATATCGTCGGTCTGGACATCGATCCGCGCTGCGCCGAACTGCAGGACGGTCTCGACCGCCTGCGTGGCGTGCGGCGGGAACGCGCGCGATCCATCGCAGAACGGCTCGCGCGCTGCGGGATCCCCGGCGCGCTGGAGCTCGTGGAAACAGGCGTGGGCGCGGAGGCCATCGGCAGGAACCATTTCGCACGGTTCCTGGTCGAACAAGGGCACGTCAAGGATGCCAAGCGCGCCTTCAAGCGCTATCTCGGCCGCGGCGCCAGTTGTTACGTGGCGAGCGAATGGGCCGGACTCGCCGAGGCGGTGGACTGGATCCGCGCGGCGGGCGGTATCGCCGTGGTGGCTCACCCGGCGCGTTACTCGATGTCGCGCAACGTGATGCGCCGGTTCCTGGCGGAGTTCACCGCCGCCGGTGGCGGCGGCATCGAGGTGGTGTCGGGTAGCCACGATGCCCAGCAGGCCCGCCTGCTCGCCGAGCATGCGCGCGAATTCGGTCTGTGCGCCTCGGCGGGTTCGGATTTTCACGCGCCGGAGAACGGCTGGACCGTGCCCGGCCGGCTCGCCCCGCTGCCGTCGGGCTGCGAGCCGGTATGGACGCGCTGGTCCGGGTCGCGCGACACGGGCGCGGCGTCCTGACGCATCTGGCGAAAGTCCGCGTATTCGCATCGCGCGGGGAGATGAGGTAGCCGAATGCAGTACCTGCAAATCCATCCGGTCAACCCGCAACCCCGGCTGATCAGCCAGGCGGTCGCGATCGTGCGCAATGGCGGGGTGATCGTCTATCCCACGGATTCCTGTTACGCGCTGGGCTGCCAGATCGGCGACAAGGCGGCAATGGAGCGCATCCAACGCCTGCGTAAGCTCGATCCCACCCATAATTTCACCCTGGTGTGCCGCGACCTGTCGGACCTCGCGACCTACGCGCGGGTCGGGAACCCGGAGTTCCGCCTGCTCAAATCGCTCACGCCCGGTCCCTATACCTTCATCCTCACGGCCAGTCACGAGGTGCCGCGCCGGCTGCAGAACCCCAAGCGCAAGACCATCGGGCTGCGCATTCCCGACCAGCCCATCGCGCGCGCGCTGCTGGAGGCGCTCGATGAGCCACTCATGAGCGTTACGCTGATCCTGCCGGATTCCCCGCTGCCGCTGTCCGATCCGGAGGAGATCCGCGAGCAGCTCGAGAAGCAGGTCGACGCCATCATCGACGGCGGCAGCTGCGGCAACGAGCCGACCTCAATCATCGATCTGACCGGAGAGGTGCCTCGCGTGGTGCGCCAGGGCAAGGGCGACACCTCATTCCTGACCGCCTAGCCGGGGCCGGGATCCGTTCGCATCCCCGCCGCAGGCCTGTAAACCGGGTATAATGCGGGCGTAATGGATCAATTGAGTCTGATACAAAAACTGGCGGTCTGGGTCATGCCGGTGCTGCTGGCGATCACGGTGCACGAAGTGGCCCATGGCTGGATGGCGCTTCGTCTGGGGGACCGGACGGCGCTGATGCTGGGCCGGCTCACCCTCAATCCGGTGAAACACATCGACCCGATCGGCACGGTGCTGCTGCCCGCGCTCCTGTTGTTGATCGGCGGCTTCATCTTCGGCTGGGCCAAGCCGGTCCCCATCACCTGGGAGAATCTGCGTCATCCCAAGCGGGATATGGCGCTGGTCGCGCTGGCGGGTCCATCGGCGAACCTGCTCATGGCGGTCCTCTGGCTGCTGACCGTGAAGCTCGGCATCGCCATAATAGGGTCCGTTCCGTGGCTGGGCCAACCCCTCATTTATATGGGCGTGGCCGGGATCTTCATCAACACGATTCTGATGGTGCTGAACCTGTTGCCGTTGCCGCCGCTGGATGGCGGCCGCATCGTCGCCGGCCTGCTGCCCGGCCCCCTGTCCTGGCAGTACAGCCGCATCGAACCCTACGGGATGCTGATCGTTCTCGCGCTGTTCTTCACCAAGCTGCTCGGCAAGATCATGTGGCCGCTCATGTCAGGTTTTTTCCTTGTGCTATTCTATCTCGGTCAATTACCCGCCGGCCTGTTCCGGTCGGTGCTGCAGGCGATCATGTGAACGATCGTGCGCGAAAATAACAAGAACGAGCGGAGCGGGGAGTCAGCGTGATCAACGGTTTACCGCAGAGTCAGCGGGTCCTGTCCGGAATGCGGCCGACCGGCGCCCTGCACCTGGGGCATTACCACGGTGTCCTGAAGAACTGGCTCAGGCTGCAGCACGAGTATGAATGCTTTTTCTTCGTGGCGGACTGGCACGCGCTCACCACCGAATACGAGCACAAGGAGATCATCGCGCGCAGCTGCTGGGAGATGGTGATCGACTGGCTCGCGGTCGGCATCAACCCGGAGGCCGCCACGCTGTTCATCCAGTCGCGCCTGCCCGAGCATGCCGAGCTCCATCTCATCCTGTCGATGATTACGCCGCTCGGCTGGCTCGAGCGGGTGCCCAGTTACAAGGATCAGCAGGAAAAGCTCAGGAACCGCGATCTCAGCACCTACGGCTTCCTCGGTTACCCGCTGCTGCAGAGCGCCGACATCCTGATCTACCGGGCCGGCCTGGTGCCGGTCGGGGAAGACCAGGTCGCCCACATCGAGTTGACGCGCGAGGTGGCGCGGCGCTTCAACCACCTGTATGGCCGCGAGCCGGAGTTCGCCGCCAAGGCAGAGGCCGCGCTCAAGAAGATGGGCAAGAAAAACTCCAATCTCTATGTAGAGTTAAGGCGTCAATATCAGGAGAAAGGTGATCATGAGGCGCTGGCCAAGGCGCGCGCGCTGCTGGAGCAGCAGCAGAACATCACCCTGTCCGACCGCGAGCGCCTGTTCGGTTATCTGGAGGGCGAGGGCCGGGTGATTCTGCCCGAGCCCAGCGCCCTGTTGACCCAGACCCCGAAGATGCCGGGCCTGGACGGCCAGAAGATGTCAAAGTCCTACGGGAACACCATCGCGCTGCGCGAGGAGCCGGCGCTGGTGGAGAAGAAGCTGCGTACCATGCCGACCGACCCCGCGCGGGTGCGCCGCACCGATCCCGGGGATCCGCTCAAGTGCCCGGTGTGGGGCTTCCATCAGATCTACTCCGGCGAGGAGACGCGCGCCTGGGTCATGGACGGCTGCCGCAGCGCCGGGATCGGCTGCCTCGAGTGCAAGCAGCACGTCATCGACGCGGTGCAGGCGGAGCTTGCTCCGATCCGCGAGCGAGCGGAAGAATTTTCCAGTAATCCCGCCGAGGTACGCCGGATTATTGCGGCAGGTTGTGAAAAGGCGCGGGCTGTGGCCACGGACACCATGCAGGAAGTCCGTCAGTCGCTCGGATTAGTTGATATTATATAGCGCCATGAGTCAGGACCCCTCCAGCGAAGTCCCGTCGTCCCGTCCGCAGCAGCAGGAGATGCCCTTTGCGCTGGTGCACGGCAAGGCGGTGACCGAGCCCCCGCGTGATCTCTACATCCCGCCGGATGCGCTGGAGGTATTCCTCGAGGCCTTCGAGGGACCGCTCGATCTGCTGCTGTACCTGATCAAGCGTCACAACCTCGACATCCTCGACATTCCGATTGCCGAGATCACGCGGCAGTACATGGAATACATCGACCTGATGCGCGAGATGCGCTTCGAACTGGCGGCCGAGTACCTGCTGATGGCGGCCATGCTGGCCGAGATCAAGTCGCGCATGCTGCTGCCGCGCCCGGCCGAGATGGAGGACGAGGAGGATCCGCGCGCCGAACTGGTGCGCCGGCTGCAGGAGTACGAGCGTTTCAAGCAGGCCGCCGCCGATCTGGACGCGCTGCCGCGCGTCGACCGCGAGGTGTTCCCGGTCGCGGCGGAGGTTCCCGAGGCCAAGGTGGTCAAGCTGCCGCCACGGGTGGAACTGCGCGACATCCTGCTGACCTTCCAGGAGGTGATGGCGCGCGCCGAGATGTTCAGCCACCATCAGATCGTCCTGGAACCGCTCTCCGTGCGCGAGCGGATGTCGATCATTCTGGAGAACGTGAACGCGGAGCAGTTCGTCGAGTTCGCCTCGCTGTTTACCCCGGAGGAGGGGCGGCGCGGCGTGGTGGTGACCCTGCTCGCCATCCTCGAGCTGATCCGCGAGTCGCTGCTCGAACTGATCCAAACCGAGGCCTTCGGGCCGATTTATGTGAAGGCACCCCAGCATGTCAACGAATCCACCGCCCATTAAGGACATCATCGAGGCCGCACTGCTGTGCGCCGATCAGCCGCTGACCCTGGAGCGGCTGGGCGACCTGTTCGACGAGGACAACCGCCCGGCGCCGGAGGAACTCCATGGCGCCCTCGACGCGATCGCGGCGGAGTGGGCCGGACGCACGCTCGAGCTGAAGCAGGTCAGCAGCGGCTATCGGTTGCAGGTGCGCCAGGAATATGCCCCCTGGGTCGGGCGGCTCGCCGAGGAGCGCGCGCCGCGCTACTCGCGCGCCCTGCTCGAAACACTGGCGCTGATCGTCTACCGCCAGCCGATCACCCGGGCGGGCATCGAGGAGATCCGCGGCGTCAGCGTCAGCACGCACATCATCAAGACCCTGCTCGAGCGTGAATGGATACGCGTGGTCGGTCACCGCGACGTGCCGGGCAAGCCGGCGCTGTACGGCACGACACGCAAGTTCCTCGACTATTTCAATCTCCAGAGCCTGAGCGAACTGCCGGCGCTGGCCGACATCAAGCCGATCGACCATCTGCAGAAAGAGCTGGATCTGGCGGCCGCTGCCATCGGAGCGGCGGCGGCTGCCCCCGCCTCGGAACCGGGCGAGGTCTACTCCATGGATGCCGCGCGCCAGCCGGCGGTCAACGACGCGGATCCCGAGGACGCGGCCGACGACGAGGTCGAGGCGCGGGAAACCGCCGACGCCCTCAACTGATCACCGTATCATGGCGGTCGCGACCGTGTCCGCCCGCGTGCCCGTAATTTTCGTGAGTCCTCTTGCGTCCGCAACCGATCCGGTGCCCCGTCTTCGCGCCTGCCATCATGACAGGCGCGGGAGTGTCTGATGAGCGAGCGTGTGCACAAGGCGCTGGCGCGTCTCGGCTACGGCTCGCGTCGCGAGATCGAGGAGTGGATCCGCGCCGGGCGCATCGAGATCAACCGCAGGCCGGCGCAGACCGGGGCCACGCTCACGCCCGGCGACATCGTCAGCGTGGACGGCCGGCAGGCCTTCACCTATGAAGGCGCGCCTGCCGCCAGCCGGGTCCTGGTGTATTACAAGCCCGAGGGCGAGATCTGCACGCGCGCCGACCCGGAGGGTCGTCCCACCATCTTCGATCGTCTTCCGCGCATCAAGAACGCGCGCTGGGTGAGCGTGGGGCGCCTCGACATCAATACCGCCGGACTCATCCTGCTGGTCACGAACGGCGAACTGGCCAACCGCCTGATGCATCCCGCGCTGGGTGTCGAGCGTGAATATGTCGTGCGGGTGCTGGGCGAGGTGGATACCGCGGCACTGACCCGACTTCGCACGGGCGTCATGCTGGAGGACGGCGAGGCGGCGTTCGACCAGATCTACGAGATCGGCGGCGGCGAGGGCGCCAACCGCTGGTTCGGCGTCGTGCTCAAGGAAGGCCGCAACCGCGAAGTGCGGCGGCTGTGGGAATCCCAGGGTGTCAAGGTAAGCCGGCTCAAACGCGTCCGTTTCGGCCCCATCACGCTGCCGCGCCGCTTGCGCCGCGGCCACTACGAGGAAATGGAAACGTCCGCCGTCGCCGAGCTGCTGCGCTTCGCCGGGATGGAGGCCGGGGCGAAGGCGACGGTGGAAAGCGCCCGGGAGCCGCGGCGCCGGGGTCAGCCGCGCCGGGGAGCGTATCAGCAGGCGGCGAAGAAACAGTTTCAGAACAGGACTAGGAACAGAAAAGGACCACGGACCAAGTCTAAAGATACAACTCCCGGATAGCGTAGTAGCATGCAAAGGTTGTTTTTTAGCCAGTCCTTGGCCCTTGGCGCGTAGCCCTGAATCCACCCTCATGGCAGGCAGTGCAGCTTTCCTGAACTTCTTCGACCGCCTGTTCATCGCCTACGGTCCCCAGCGCTGGTGGCCAGGTGAGACGGTGTTCGAGGTGATGGTCGGCGCGGTTCTGACCCAGAACACCGCCTGGTCGAACGTCGAGCGCGCGATCGCCGCCCTGAAAGAGAATGACGCCCTCGATCCGCAACGACTGCTCTCGGCGGGGGCGTCGACCGTGGCCGGCTGGATCCGTCCGGCCGGGTATTTCAACGTCAAGGCGAAGCGGCTGCGCAATTTCTGCCACTGGTACCTCGGGGAGGGCGGTTACGTCGCATTGGCCCGGCGCGATACCGGAGCGCTGCGGCACGGCCTGCTCTCTGTAAACGGCATCGGTCCCGAGACGGCGGATGACATCCTGCTCTACGCCTTTAATCGTCCGGTGTTCGTGATCGACGCCTACACACGCCGCCTGTTCTCCCGGCTCGGGATGTGCGAGGCGGACGTCGGCTACGAGTCTCTGCGCGCGGCAATCGAGCAGGGGATTACGCGTGAACTCGCCCGGGCGCGCGGCGCCGGCAGGGCGGCCTGGAAACGGAATTGTGTTCCCCTCTACAACGAATATCACGCCCTCATCGTTGCCCATGCGAAACGCTCCTGCCGCGTACGGCCGCTGTGCCAGGACTGCTGCCTGGCGGCCGTCTGCCCCGGTCGGCGATGACTCCACGCGCGATGGCCCGCCCGCGCCGATTTGTGGTTTAATGCACAGTCATGTTCAGACCCTTGGAAGTCTTCATCGGCCTGCGCTACACGCGCGCCAAACGCCGCAACCATTTCATCTCTTTCATCTCGCTCATCTCGATGCTCGGCATCGCGCTCGGCGTCACCGCGCTGATCACCGTGCTGTCGGTAATGAACGGTTTCGAAAAGGAGCTGCGACTGCGCATCCTGGGCGTGGTATCGCACGCCACCGTACAGAGCGACGCAGGAGGCGTGCGTGGTTGGGAGGGGCTGCGGCAGAAGCTCGAGACCTATCCCGGCGTGACCGGCGTCGCGCCCTTCGTGCACGCGGAGGGTATGATCAGCCACGGTGACCGCGTCGCCGGCGCCATACTGCAGGGCATTCTGCCCGCGGAAGAATCCGAGGTGTCCGAGTTGCCGCACAAGATCGTGGCGGGCAGCCTGGATGCCCTGACGCCAGGTTCCTACGGCATCGTGCTGGGGCAGGATCTGGCCTATACCTTGGGCGCGACCCTGGGCGATCAGGTGATCGTGATCACGCCGCAGGCCAGCGTCACCCCGGCGGGTTTCTGCCGCGTCTCAAACGTTTCACGGTGGTCGGCATCTTCAGTGTCGGCATGTACGAATACGACAGTGCGCTGGCGCTGATGCAGCTCGATGACGCGGCGACGCTGTACCGCCTCGGCGACAGCGTCAGCGGACTCCATCTCAAGCTCGACGACATGTTCAGGGCGCCGGCGCTGAGCCGCAGCCTCGAGGCCACCCTGCCGGTGGAGTTCCGCGTCATCGACTGGACCCGGCAGCACAGCAACTTTTTCCGCGCCGTGAGGATGGAGAAGACCGTGATGTTCGTCATCCTCTTTCTGATCGTGGCGGTGGCGGCGTTCAATCTGGTGTCGACGCTGGTGATGATGGTGACCGACAAGCGCAGCGACATCGCCATCCTGCGCACCCTGGGCTCGAGTCCGGGCAGCATCATGGCGATCTTCATCGTGCAGGGCAGCGTGGTGGGCGTGATCGGGACCCTGATCGGGCTGGCCGGCGGCGTCGCGCTCGCGCTCAACATCGAGACGCTGGTGCCGGCCATCGAGCGCCTGTTCCACGTACAGTTCCTCGCCCCTGACGTCTACTACATCAGCGATCTGCCATCCGACATGCGCTGGAGCGACGTCTTCAGCATCGGCGGCATCGCCCTGGTGCTGTGCTTGCTCGCCACCCTGTATCCGGCCTGGCGCGCCGCGCGCGTACAGCCGGCCGAGGCCCTGCGCTATGAGTGAAGGCGCGATCCTGCGCTGCGAGCGCCTGGCGAAGACCTACACCGAGGGCCCTGTCGCCGTCGAGGTGCTCGCCGATATCACGCTGGCGGTCGCCGCCGGAGAGCGTGTCGCGATCATGGGCAGCTCGGGCGCCGGCAAGAGCACCTTGCTCCACCTGCTGGGAGGACTCGACGCACCGACACGCGGAGAGGTCTGGCTGGGCGATCAGCGCCTGTCCGGGCTCGGTCCGGTGGCGCGCGGCCGCCTGCGCAACGCGATGCTGGGTTTCATCTATCAGTTCCATCACCTGCTGCCGGAATTCACCGCGCTGGAAAACGTGGCGATGCCGCTGCTGATCCGCGGTGAAAGCCCGGCGCGTTCGCGCGAACTGGCCGCCGCCATGCTCGAGCGCGTCGGCCTGAAGGCGCGGCTCGCGCACAAGCCCGGTGAGCTGTCCGGCGGTGAACGCCAGCGCGCCGCGGTGGCGCGCGCACTGGTGACACGCCCGCGCTGTGTGCTGGCGGATGAGCCGACCGGCAATCTCGATTTCCGCAACGCGCGCGAGACCTATCGCCTCATGCTCGAGTTGAACCGGGAGCTCAATACCAGTTTCGTGATCGTAACCCATGAGCGCGCGCTGGCGCGGCAGGTGGACCGGGTGCTGTTGCTGGAGGCGGGCCGACTGACGCCCGCCGCGGCGGTGGACGATCCGGCCGTCGAGCCGGCGGGCGCCTGAGTCTCCTCATCCCTGCCCGCGTCAGGGCGTCACTTGTTTGCCGCGACGTTGCTTGCGCGCCTCCCAGCTTCTGACCACCTGCAGGCGCCAGAGCCCGCGGATCACGAGGTTGCCCGCGATCGCGCTGACCGTCGCGACGATCAGGCAGCCGAGCAGGAAGGGCTGCCATATGGATGACAGCTCCGTCGTGAGCCAGTTCAATGTCGGTTCAAAGTGGATCTGGCGCGCCGGTTCCTGCAGCAGCCAGGCGCCGATCTTGTAACAGAAGTACAAAAGCGGCGGCATGGTGACGGGATTGGTGATCCAGACCAGGGAAGCGGCGATCGGCAGGTTGACACGCGCGGCGATGGCGATCGCTGCGGCGATCGCCATCTGGAACGGCACCGGGATGAAGGCGACGAACAATCCGACGGAAAACGCTCCCGCCACGGAGCGCCGGTTCATGTGCCACAGGTTGGGGTCATGCAACAGGGCGCCGAAAAAGCGCAGGTGCTTGTGCTCCTTGATGACGTGGTGCTCGGGCAGCAAACGCTTCAGCAGTCTTTTCGGCATGGGAAGTATGGGATAGAGTCTCCGCAGACGGACATTATCCATAATCCTGCACAGGGACAGAAGTATGGGTCAGGGATCGACCTCATTTCTGCTCGGCGTGCTGGCCCTGCAGGGCATGCCGGAATTGCCATCGGCGGCCTGGGCGCTGGCGCTGGTTCCCGTGGCGCTGCTGGCATTCCGTTTCTCCCCGCTGCGCCTGCCCGCCGCCTGCGCGGCGGGGTTCCTTTGGGCCCTGTTGTGCGCGCAGCACATCCTGGCCACCGGCCTTGCTCCCGAGCTGGAAGGCCATGACGTGGTGGCGGAAGGGGTCGTCGTCGGCCTCCCCGAACGGGTGGGGCGGTCGACACGCTTCCAGTTCCTGATCGAACAGATGAGCACGGGCGGGATCGAACAGTCCCCTCCGGGGCGTGTCCGGCTCAGCTGGTACAACGATGCCCCGGCCTTGCGCGCGGGCGAGCGCTGGAACCTGCGGCTGCGGATGAAGCGTCCGCACGGTTTTCATAACCCGGGGGGCTTCGATTTCGAAGGCTGGCTGTACCAGAACCGGATCCGTGCCACCGGCTACGTACGGCCGGCGGAAGCCAATCGCCGCCTGGCCCCGGCAAGCGCCGGCCATTCCCTGCAGCGCCTGCGCCAGAACCTGTTCGAGCGTCTGGAAGCGGCGCTCGCCGGGCGTGATCTGGGCGGCGTCATCAGTGCGCTCGCGATCGGTGAACGCCAGGGCATCACCCGGGCGCAATGGGACGTGTTCCGCCGTACCGGCACCAGCCATCTGGTCGCGATCTCCGGTCTGCATGTGGGGATGGTCGCCGGCCTGGCCCTGTTCGCCGTCCGCCGCGTGTGGGCCCGGCTGGGGACACTCCCGCTCTATTTTCCGGCGCAACAGGCCGCCGCGGTCGCCGCCCTGATGGCCGCGCTGGCCTATGCCGCGCTCGCGGGTTTTTCCATCCCTACCCAGCGGACGGTCATCATGATCGGGGTGGTAGTGGTGGCCGTGCTGCGCCGGCGACAGCAGGCCGCGGGACACACGCTGATGACGGCCCTGCTGTGCGTGCTGTTGTACGACCCGCTGGCGGTCATGAATAGCGGCTTCTGGCTGTCCTTCGGCGCCGTGGCGGCGATCCTGTTCGGCATGAACCGGCGCGCGGGACGCGAGACCTGGTGGCGGCGCGTCGGCCGCCTGCACGTGCTGGTCGCCGTGGCGCTGGCACCCTTGCTGCTGGTGATGTTCCAGCAGGTGTCGCTGGTTTCGCCGCTGGCCAATCTCGTCGCCGTCCCCTGGGTCACGCTGGGGGTGGTCCCGCTTGTACTGGCGGGCTGCGTGCTGCAGGCCTTGACGCCCGTGCTCGGGGATCCGGTCCTGCGTCTGGCGGAGACCCTGCTGTCCTGGCTCTGGCCGCTGCTGGAGTACCTGTCATCCTGCGAGGCATTACAGTGGACACAACATACTCCGCCGGTATGGGCCACCGCCGCGGCGGTGCTCGGCGTGAGTCTGCTGATCGCGCCGCGCGGTCTGCCGGGGCGCTGGCTGGGTCTCGTGGGTCTGCTGCCCGCGCTGCTCGTCACGCCGCCCCGGCCGGCGGCGGGTGAATTCTGGTTTACCCTGCTCGACGTCGGGCAGGGGCTCGCCGCAGTGGCCCGGACGCGGAATCATGTGCTGGTCTATGATACCGGACCGGGTTTCAGCGCCGACTTCGACGCCGGCAGCGCCGTAGTGTTGCCCTATCTCCGGTTCCATGGCCTGAGTCGAATCGATACGCTGATCATCGGGCACGGCGACAACGACCATATCGGAGGGGCGGCCGCGCTGTCCGGGGCAGTCAGCGTCGGACGGGTACTTTCGAGCGTACCCGGGCAGATCCCCTGGTGGCGCGCCGGGCACTGTCGGCGTGGACAGTCCTGGGAGTGGGACGGCGTCCGCTTCGAGGTCCTGCATCCCGGCGGCGGGGAGGGGAGTCGCGGCAACGACGCCTCCTGTGTCCTGCGTATCGGCAACGGTTCGGGCGCCCTGTTGCTGACCGGGGACATCGAGGCGCGGGCCGAGGCGGAGCTGCTGAGGGGCGATCCAAGCGCCCTCGCCGCGGATGTCCTCGTCGCGCCACACCATGGCAGCAAGACTTCGTCCACCGCGCAGTTCATCGCGCAGGTCGGGGCGCGCCATGTGCTGTTCCCGGCCGGATATCGCAATCGCTGGGGATTCCCGCATCCGGCGGTGCTGGAGCGGTATCGGGAGGCGGGCGCACGCCTGTACAGCAGCGCCGAGCACGGCGCGTTGACGGTCCGCTTTCCTGCCGACGGAGCGATGACCCCGCCGGCCGCGTACCGGGATGAGTTCCTGCGTTACTGGCACGATCGCTGACGCCGGCACGGACGGTTTCCGGGTGCAGGTGAATCAAGTATCATAGGCGCGGTCATTTTCTCGTCCTCACAGGCAGCTCTGACAGGGAAGGTAAACCGTGTTCGAAGTGATCAAGGCGGGCGGCTGGGTCATGCTGCCGATCATCCTGTGCTCGACGATCGCGCTGGCGATCGTGCTCGAGCGCTTCTGGGCACTGCGCAGGCAGCGCATCTGTCCCGGCAATCTCGTCAGCCAGATCTGGCACTGGGCGAACAAGGACGAGCTCGATGCGGCGCACATCGCGGAACTGCGCGCGAGTTCACCGCTCGGGCGGGTCCTTGCCGCCGGCCTGATGAATTTGAATCGCGACCGCCAGATCATGAAGGAAAGCATCGAGGATACCGGCCGCCATGTGGTGGTGGAGCTGGAGCGTTATCTGAATACCCTCGGCACGATCGCCGCGATCAGCCCGTTGCTCGGCCTGCTCGGCACCGTGCTCGGCATGATCCGAATCTTCACCGCCATCAACGTCGCCGGGCTCGGCAACCAGGCGGTGCTGGCGGGCGGTATCGCCGAGGCGCTGATCACCACGGTCGCGGGCCTCTCGGTGGCGATCCCGAGCATCATGTTCTACCGCTTTTTCCGCGGGCGGGTCGACGAACTCGTGGTCTACATGGAGCAGCAGGCGCTCAAGATGGTGGAGATCCTCCACGGCGAGCGGTCCATGGAGGCGGGTTCCACGTCATGAAGCTGCGCCAGAGCCGTCGCGAGGAACCCGAGATCAATCTGATCCCGCTCATCGACGTGATGCTGTTCCTGCTGATCTTCTTCGTCGTGACGACCACCTTCACGCGCAATTCCGGCATCACCCTGAATCTGCCCGAGGCGTCGCCGCGGCCGGTGGAGGAGCGGGAAGCCCCGATCGAAATCGTCGTCGACGCCCAGGGTCGCTATTACGTGAACGATCAACTGGTGGTGAACAAGCAGATCGAAACGCTGAAGAAGGCGCTTCAGCTGGCGACGCAGGGCAAGGATCACCCGGCGCTCGTGATCAGCGCCGACGCCAATGCCACGCATCAATCCGTGGTGACCGCCCTCGATGCCGCGCTCCAGCTCGGTCTCGTCCAGGTATCGATGACGACGCGCCAGCCGGAAGGCGCGCGACCCTGAACGGGTGGGCGGTGTCGCCGTCCATGCCGCCAGCCTCGCTACCCGCCGCCTGAGCGGGGGCGCTCCATGTCGAACCGCCGCACCGTGACAGATCTGCTGCTCGAATCCTGGTACGGCAAAAGCCCGCTGGCGACACTGTTGCGTCCGCTGTCCTGGATCTATCGCCTGTTGATCGTTCTCCGCCGCGGGATGTACGTGCTGGGACTGCGCCGGGTCACGCGGCTTCGTGTGCCCGTGATCGTGGTCGGCAACATCACGGTCGGCGGTACCGGCAAGACGCCTTTCGTAATCTGGCTCGCCGGGCTGCTCGTCCGGGAAGGCTGGAGGCCAGGCATCATTGCACGCGGCTATCGCGGACAGGCCCGCCACTGGCCGCAGCAGGTGCGGCCGGATGCCGATCCGGCGATCGTCGGGGACGAGCCGGTGCTGCTGTCCAGGCGCTGCGCCTGCCCGGTCGCGGTGGGACCCGACCGTGTCGCCGCGGCGGAGGCCCTGTTGCATTACCACGGCTGCGACATCGTGATCTCGGACGATGGCCTCCAGCACTACGCACTGGGACGCGACATCGAGGTCGTGATGGTGGATGGGGTGCGCCGTTTCGGCAACGGCTATTGCCTGCCCGCCGGACCGTTGCGCGAGCCGCCGGGACGCCTCGCGCGGGTCGACTTTACGGTTGTCACCGGCGGTGCCGCGCTGCGGCATGAGTACCCGATGACGCTGCAGGCCTCCGCGGTACGCAACGTCCGGCGCGACAGCCTGGCGTACGCGCCCGACAAGTTTCCGTACCGGCAGTTCCACGCGGTCGCCGGCATCGGTCATCCAGCGCGCTTCTTCCGCCAGCTCAAGCAGCTCGACTTCGGTTTTACCGAACATGCCTTTCCCGATCATCACGAGTTTACCGCGGCAGATCTCGCCTTCGGCGACGATCTCCCGGTGATGATGACGGAAAAGGACGCGGTCAAATGCCGGCGTTTCTGTCATGATAACTGCTGGTATCTGGCCGTCGACGCGCGGCTGGACGAACGGCTGGAGGCGCGTCTGCTGGCCATGGTGCGCGGCCTGCGCGGGACGGCGGCGGAGGAGGCCGCAGAACGGAGGGGATGATGATGGACAAGAAACTGCTCGATATTCTCGCCTGTCCCCTGTGCAAGGGGCCATTGGTTTACCGGAAGGAGGCGCACGAACTGGTCTGCAAGGGAGACCGCCTCGCATTTCCGATCCGCGACGACATTCCCGTGATGCTCGAGGACGAGGCGCGCGAACTTGCCGCCGACGAGGAAATCTGATGGGTTTCACCGTCGTCATCCCGGCACGCTATGCGTCGACGCGCCTCCCCGGCAAGCCGCTGCGACTGATCGCCGGCCGGCCGATGATCGAGCATGTCTACCGGCGCGCCCGCGCGAGCGGGGCGGACGAGGTCGTCATCGCGACCGATGACGACCGCATCGCGGATGCGGCCGCGGAGTTCGGCGCCCATGTCTGCCTCACCGCCGCGACCCATCCCTCCGGTACCGACCGCCTGGCCGAGGTCGCGCGGCAGCTCGACTTTCCGGACGACCGCGTGCTGGTCAATCTGCAGGGTGATGAACCCCTGATGCTGCCCGCTTTGATTGACCAGGTGGCCGCGGACCTTGCGGCGCACGACGCGGCATGCACCGCCACGCTGTGTGAGCCCATCACGACGGCGGCGGAGCTATTCGATCCCGGCGTGGTCAAGGTGGTGACGGACGAGCAGGGCTATGCCCTGTATTTCAGCCGCGCGGTCGTTCCCTGGGACCGTGACGCCTTCGCCGTCTCGACGCGGG
The DNA here is from genome assembly GCA_016716465.1 of Gammaproteobacteria bacterium. NCBI lineage: Bacteria > Pseudomonadati > Pseudomonadota > Gammaproteobacteria > Gammaproteobacteria bacterium. The sequence goes on along the minus strand of JADJWH010000001.1, from coordinate 1,024,653 downwards.
AGCTGCCGGCCGGATCGGCCTATTACCGGCACATCGGCCTCTATGCCTATCGCGCGGGCTTCATCCGCGAGTTCGTCGGCTGGGCGCCGTGCGCGCTCGAGCGCACCGAGATGCTGGAACAGCTGCGGATACTCTGGCGTGGACGCCGGATCCATGTCGCCCGGGCATGTGAACGGCCTGGACCCGGGGTCGATACGGAACGCGATCTGGAGCGGGTGGAGAGTCTGCTGCGGGAGGATGGTCGCTGAGGGTTCAGCCGGCGGGCGCGCCGGTCTCTTCCGGCAAGGCATCGAGCAATTCGAGCTCCGTGGCGGGGAGGTCGATGGCGCCGCCCGCGGTCAGCGGCAGGTGGACGGTCACCGTGGACGGCACGCGCCGGTGCGCATCGCCGTGCTGGTCGGCCTGGATGGTGGAGTGGCTTTCGTCCTGCAGCACCAGTGCCGGTTCGTCCTCGATGATCTCGAGAATTTCATAGATTCGCCCCTGATAGCGCGCGCGCGCGCCGATCAGCCTGCGCAACTGGACATTGCGCCGTTCCAGGATGTCCGCTCGCAGATCGTTCATGAGGTCACAATAACGCGCTTCCCGGCGGGTTTCAATAACGGGGTGGATCCCATAAAATCTTCCCTCGGTCCTGAACGGATTATACGGGGTGTCATGGTCAGGGTTCTGTTCGTCTGCATGGGCAATATCTGCCGTTCACCAACGGCCCAGGGCGTGTTCGCCGAGCTGCTGCAACGCGAAGGCCTGACGGAACAGGTTCACGTCGATTCCGCGGGTACGCATGCCTATCACACCGGAAGCGCGCCGGATTCGCGCGCGCAGGCGGCGGCGCTGCGGCGCGGCATCGACCTGAAATCGCAGCGGGCGCGCCAGGTCAGCGACGACGACTTCGAACGCTTCGATTACATCCTCGCGATGGACCGCGAGAACCTGGCGCTTCTGCGGGAGCGGTGTCCGGAACACTTTGCCGACAAGCTCGGACTGCTGCTCGAATACGCCCCCCATCTCGGCATCGAGGAGGTGCCCGATCCCTACTACGGCGGCAGTGCCGGATTCGAGCGCGTGCTCGATATGGTGCTGGAGGCGTCGGGAGGCCTGCTGCGGGAAATCCGCGCGCGGCATCCGGCGGTGCGGTGATCGCCCCGCGTGAAGCGCCTACAGCACCGGCGACGTTGCCGCGGCGCCGGTGAGCGGTGATGACGTGATCGCGGTGAGCTGCGGTTGCATCGCCTTGCCGGGATCCGTGCGCCACACCAGGATGTCGTAGTAGCTGCGGATGTTCTCGACGTATTGCAGCGCCTCGTATCCGCGCGCGTAACCGTGGCGTGTCTGTTCGAACCATTCCTTCCGGGCGAGCAGGGGAAGGTTTTCCTTGACGTCCATCCACTTCAGCGGATCGCCGCCGCGTTGAGCCGTCAGCGTGCGTGCGTCCTCGAGATGGCCCAATCCCATATTGTAGGCGGCGAGGGCGAACCAGCTGCGGTCGGGTTCGGCGATGTCCGGCGCGATACGCTGTTTGATGAGGCTGAAATAGCGCGCGCCGCCCTCGATACTGTCATTGGGGTCGATGCGATCCGTGATGCCGAGTTCACTCGCGGTGGTGCTCGTCAACATCATGATGCCCCGAACGCCGGTGGGGGAGACGGCCGCCGGGTTCCAGTGGGATTCCTGGTAGCCCATGGCGGCGAGGAAGCGCCAGTCCAGGTTCTGGCGCTGCGCCGCCGCGACGAAGTAGGGCTTGTATTCGGGCAGACGCGCGTAGATATGCGAGATGAAGCGCCGGGTTTCGACGTAGTCGAAGTCCTGCACGTGTCCGTAATAACGTTCGTGCAGTTGCCGCAGCTGGCCGTTATCCCGAATCTGCGCGAAGAATTCCTCGGTGGCGGCGACCAGACTGTCATCCTCGCCCTTGCTGAAGGCCCAGGCCAGGGGTTGGGGATCCGTCACATCGAAGGCGACGCGGAGCTCGGGGTAGAGGCGCTGGTTCAGGCTGACGTCGTTGGAGTTGGCGACCGTGTAGCTGATCTCGCGTTTCCACACCCGGTGCAGCAATTGTCTGCTGTCGGCGTCCTCGTTCTCGTACCAGTTGATATCCGGGTGGCCCGATGCGAGCCACTTGAGTCTCTCGGCATGACTGCTGCCGCTGACGACGTCGATCACTTGTCCGTCCAGATCCGCCAGACTGGCGGGCGGAGAGGTTCCCTTGCGATAGACCAGCTGTTGTGAGATCCGGTCGTAGGTCGGACCGAATCGTACCAGCCCGCCGCGTTCCCGCGTGACGGCAAGACCCGCAGCGGCCAGGTCGGCGCGACCGTCCGCCACCATCGGCAGGATCGCGCTCAGACTGGCCGGGGCCAGAATCCGGAGTTCGACGCCGAGATGGTCCGCGAACAGCCGGGCAAGATCGTATTCGAATCCGCTTGGCCCCTCGGTGCCTTCGTAATAGGTGGTCGGGCTTGCGCGCGTGACCACCACCAGCTGTCCCTCGTCCAAGATCCGCTGGAGCTTGGTCGGAGGGGTCGCGTATGCGGCCATCATCAGGCCGGCGGCGCCGGGGACGAGGAAAGGCAGCAGGGCGCGAATCCGGCTAGCCATGATCTGCGCACCAACCGCGGAGATTTTTGCTGTATAATGGCCGCGCCTTGGGGACGGGGCCTGCCCGCAGACGCCCGTCCACGTGCACATCCCCGGAGAGGTACCGAAGTGGCCATACCGGCACCGACTCGAAATCGGTTGGGGGCTTAAACGTCCCACGTGGGTTCGAATCCCACCCTCTCCGCCATTCCCATGCCAGTGGGCCGGTGTTTCGGTCCACTGGCATGGGAATCGACCGGCGGATCGAACCACGGAACGGACTGGGTCGACGACCGAGCACACCGCGGGCGGGAGAACACCACCCCGCCAGCGGCGCCGGGGCGCCCGAACCACCCTCTCCGCCAATATTTCGCTTCGAAGATCATGCCTGGAGCTATATCCCGGGCCGGTGTTCGCGCCCTGTCTGTTTTATATTTCGCCGTCGTTCAAGCTTGACGGGCGGGTTCCGGGTATCCGGGCCATGCCGGGGCCGAGGTGGCCCGGAACAACCCTTGTCTGGACTGGCGACGCATGGACTGTCGGACCGGGACTCTTGTCATCCGGTGCACGCAGCCCTGGATCCGTGCTTAAGCAGATCGAGGTGTGCGGGGATCGTCCCCGGGAAACAGGCCGGGGTCTGCCAGGACGATCTGGGGAGCATTCTATACCAGAATCGTCAAAATTGCGACGCTGGTCACGGATTACTCACCGCGTCAGGGGCTGGCGAATAACTGTCATATTATTGATTTAAATTACATTAAATTTGGTATTGTCGGTCTCGGTAGAGAGCTCCGCACGACGGATCCGAGACCGATTCTGAGACCCTGAGGGCGGATAGTCGGGTCGAAGCTGGAGTGTCCATGGGAGAATTCCGAGGATCCGGCGCCGCTTTCCTATGGGGTGTCAGGGTTGAATCCCTGGTGCGGTCGAATTTATGGGCCGAAGGGATTAGAGTTGGTGGAGCCATACGCATCATAAGGAAGTTGTTGCATGTCATCGACCGTCGTGCCGCTCGTGGAATCGGGCGCGGAAAGTGAATGGAAGCCTCTGCTGGACGGATTCGTCCATGAGCACCGCATCGCCTATTTCTCCATGGAGATCGCCCTCCAGGACGAGATCCCGACCTACGCCGGAGGACTTGGAGTGCTGGCGGGAGATACGCTCCGCTCCGCGGTCGATCTCGGACTGCCGCTGGTTGCGGTAAGCCTGGTCAGCCGGGCCGGCTACTTCCGCCAGGGCATCGATGCCGAGGGGAGGCAGAGCGAGGCGCCCGACCCCTGGTCGCCCGAGAGTCGGGCCCATCCGCTGGGGGCGAAGATCGCCCTCGAAATCGAGGGGCGCAATGTCTGGGTCAGGGCCTGGCTGTACTTGCTCAAAGGACAGCTCAAGGCGGCCCAGCCCGTGGTCCTGCTCGATACCGACCTGGAGGAAAACCATTCCGAGGACCGCCTTCTCACCCATTACCTGTACGGAGGGGACGAGGCCTACCGCCTGAAACAGGAGATCGTGCTGGGCATTGGCGGGGTGCGCATGCTGCAGGCGCTGGGTTTCAATATCCGCGAATACCACATGAACGAAGGGCATTCCGCGCTGCTGGCCGTCGAGTTGCTCAAGGTATTCGCCTACCGGCGCGAGGAAGTGCGCACGGGAGAGTCGCCGTACGATATACCGCGGGTGCGTGAGGTGTGCAATTTCACCACGCACACTCCGGTGTCCGCAGGGCAGGACCAGTTTCCCTACGCGCTCGTTAACCGGATTATGGACGGCACCGCCGATATCGGCATGATGCGGCGTCTCGCGGGCGACGAGAGCCTCAATATGACGCGTCTGGCGCTCAATTTGAGCGAGTACGTTAACGGCGTGGCGAAACGTCATGCCGAGCTGTCGAACCGCCTGTTTCCCGGCTATACGGTGCACGCCGTTACCAACGGCGTGCATCCCTTTACCTGGACCTGTCCGGAATTTGCCCGCCTGTACAATCAATACGTGCCGGGCTGGTGTCATGAGCCGGAACTGCTCGTGCGTGCCGACATGGCCATCGGCGACGACGAGATCTGGCGTGCCCACGAAGGGGCGAAGCAGCGCCTGATCGAGCAGGTCCGTGTCCTCGGGGCGACGGCTCTCGACCCCGCGCTCCCGCTTATCGGTTTCGCCCGTCGCATGACCGCTTACAAGCGGCCGGATCTCCTGTTCAGTTCGCTGGAACAGCTGCGTGCGCTGGCCCGGAGGCACCCGTTCCAGCTCGTGATCGCCGGCAAGGCGCATCCCCGCGATGACGGCGGCAAGGCGCTGATCGAACAGATACACCGGCATATGCGCGAGCTCGCCGATGTCATCACGATCGCGTTTCTGCCGAATTACGACATGGGAAAGGCCCGGCTGATGGTCGCCGGCGTGGATGTGTGGCTCAATACGCCGCTGCGCCCGCTGGAGGCCTCCGGTACCAGCGGGATGAAGGCGGCGTTCAATGGCGTTCCGCACCTGAGCGTGCTCGACGGCTGGTGGATCGAGGGGTGCATCGAAGGAGTGACCGGGTGGGCCATCGGAAATGCCGAGGAGTCGCAGAACGGAGACGATGCGCAATCCCTCTACACCAAGCTCGGCGATGTGGTGCTGCCACAGTATTACAATGATCGCGCCGCCTGGATCCGGATCATGAAGGGCGCCATCTGCAAGAACGCATCCTTCTTCAACAGTCATCGGATGATGCGACGCTACGTCTCCGAGGCCTATATCCGCTGAGGCGATGCCGGATTCGCATGCGAAGGGACGCGCACCCATGAGGCTGCTGACCGTCAATGCGGGCAGTTCCTCGCTGCGCCTCGCCCTGTACGAACGACGAGGTGCCGAGCTGGCCTGCCTGCGACAGGCTCATTACGAAGGCGCTACTCCCGAAGATTCCGCCCCGCTGGGGGAACTGCTGGCAGGATTCCGGGCGCCATCGACGCGGTCGCGCACCGGGTCGTGCACGGCGGCCGGCGCAGCCGTCCCTGCCGTATCGATGCCACCATCGAACGCGAGATCCGGGAATACGCGGTGCTCGCGCCGCTGCACAACCCGGCCGCGCTGGGCTGGATCGCGCGCTGTGGCCGCCATTTCGGCACGGCGATGACGCAGATCGCCGTGTTCGATACCGCGTTCTATGCCCACCTTCCCCCGCAGGCCGCCGAGTATGCGCTGCCGCATGAATTGTGTCGTGAGCACGGTCTGCGGCGCTACGGTTTTCACGGCAGCGCCCATGCCGCGATGTGGCGCCGCTGGCGCCTGCTGCGACCGGACCTGGCATCCGGCGGGCGGGTCATTTCGCTGCAACTCGGCGCGGGCTGTTCGGTGACCGCAACCGCGCAGGGTCGGGCGATCGATACCTCCATGGGATTCACGCCCAACGAAGGGTTGATGATGGCGACGCGCTGCGGCGACGTCGATCCGGGTTTGCTGATCCATCTCCAGCGCCATGTCGGCCTCGACGTCGCGTACCTGGAAGATCTGATCACACGCCGGAGCGGACTGCGGGGCGTGTCCGGCCTGAGCGACGACATGCGCGAGCTGCTGGGTTCCGACGAACCCCGCGCCAGGCTCGCCATCGAAATGTTCTGCTATCGCGCGCGCAAATACGTCGGGGCCTATCTGGCCGCGCTTGGCGGCGCGGACGCCATCGTGTTCGGCGGCGGTATCGGCGAGCACGCTCCCGAGATTCGCGCGCGTATCCTCGACGGTCTCGATGAACTGGGGATCCGGCTGGACCCGGTCCGCAACCAGTCGGCCCGTGGCGCCGACCACCGCATCAGCGCGGATGCCAGCCGCATCGAAGCGCATGTCATGGCGGTCGATGAGGGGCGGGTGCTGGCGGAGGAGGCGGAAAATCTATTGAACACAGGACTAAGGACTGAGGACTAAGGACTAAGTGAAGATCAAAAGCTTGTCTTGTTCTGGATGGGTGAAGTGGCTGAATCAGGAGCCATCTTTTTGAAGGAATGTTTTGTATTTTACTTAGTCCTTAGTCCTTAGTCCTTAGCACTTAGTCCTGATTTATAGGAGCAGATACCATGGATACCACGCACCCTGTTCAGACCGGGCCATTGTCCGCCAAGGAAGTGCGCACGATCGATGCCTGGTGGCGGGCGGCGAATTACCTGTCCGTGGGGCAGATCTTTCTGTTGGACAATCCGCTGCTGCGGGAACCGCTCAGGATCGAGCACGTCAAGCCGCGACTGCTGGGGCACTGGGGAACCACGCCGGGACTCAATTTCATCTACGCCCACATGAACCGCGCGATCCGCGCGCGGGATCTCAACGCGATATTCATCGCCGGGCCCGGTCATGGCGGGCCGGCGCTGGTCGCCAGCACCTATCTGGAGGGCAGCTACAGCGAGTTTTATCCCAATGTCACGCGCGATGCCGAAGGCATCAAGCGCCTGTTCCGCCAGTTTTCCTTCCCGGGCGGCATCGGCAGCCATGTCACCGCCGAGACGCCGGGATCGATCCACGAGGGCGGGGAACTCGGCTATGCCTTGTCGCACGCGTACGGCGCCGTCTTCGACAATCCGGACCTGCTTGCCTGCTGCGTGGTCGGCGACGGGGAGGCGGAGACCGGGCCGCTGGCCACGGCCTGGCACTCCAACAAGTTTCTCAACCCGGCGCGGGATGGCGCGGTGCTGCCCATATTGCACCTCAACGGCTACAAGATCGCCAATCCGACCGTGCTGGCGCGCATCAGCCGTGAAGAACTCGAGAGCCTGTTCGTCGGTTATGGCTACCGTCCGTGGTTCGTCGAAGGATCCGATCCGGCGCTCATGCACCAGCAGATGGCCACGGCCTTCGACCAGATGTTCGACGAGATCCGGCGCATCCAGCGCGAGGCGCGCGAGCACGGTGTGATCGAACGGCCGCGCTGGCCGATGCTGGTGCTGCGTACCCCCAAGGGCTGGACCGGGCCGAAGGAGGTGGACGGGCGCAAGGTCGAGGGCTACTGGCGCTCGCACCAGGTGCCGTTCGCCGATCTCGCCGAGAAGCCCGGGCATCTCGCGGTGCTGGAGCAGTGGATGAAGAGCTATCGTCCGGAAGAGCTGTTCGACGCCGGCGGCGCGCCGCTGGCGGAGATCGCCGCGCTGGCACCGCGGGGCGAACGGCGCATGGGGGCCAATCCGCATGCCAACGGTGGCCTGCTGCTGAAGGGGCTGAGACTGCCGGATTATCGCGACTATGCGGTGAAGATACCGGCACCCGGCGCCGTGACGGCCGAAGCGACCCGGGTTATGGGCGCCTTGCTGCGCGATGTCGAACGGCTCAACGCGGCGGCGCGCAATTTCCGCGTTTTCGGCCCGGACGAAACCGCGTCCAACCGGCTCAGCGCCCTGTTCGAAGTCACCGATCGGGCCTGGATGGCCGAGCGGCTTCCCGAGGACGACCATCTCGCGCCGGACGGGCGCGTGATGGAGATTCTCTCCGAGCATACCTGCCAGGGCTGGCTCGAAGGGTATCTGCTCACCGGACGCCATGGCCTGTTCTCCTGCTACGAGGCCTTCATCCACATCGTGGACTCGATGTTCAATCAGCATGCCAAGTGGCTGAAGGTGAGCAAGGAGATTCCGTGGCGGCGGCCGGTTGCCTCGCTCAATTACCTGCTTACCTCGCATGTCTGGCGCCAGGACCACAATGGCTTTTCGCACCAGGATCCGGGTTTCATCGATCACGTCGTCAACAAGAAGGCGGACATCATCCGCGTCTATCTGCCGCCCGACGCCAATACGCTGCTGTGCGTGACCGACCTCTGTCTGCGCAGCCGAGATTTTGTCAATGTCATCGTCGCCGGCAAGCAGCCGCAACAGCAGTGGCTCGATATCGATGCCGCGGTGAAGCACTGCGCCGAGGGCATCGGCATCTGGGAGTGGGCGAGCAGTGACCGGGACGGCGAGCCCGAGGTAGTGATGGCCTGCGCCGGTGACATTCCCACGCTGGAGACGCTGGCCGCGGTCGATCTGCTGCGCCAGCATCTGCCGGATCTGCGTGTGCGCGTGATCAACGTCGTCGACCTGATGACCCTGCAACCGCCGTCGGAACATCCCCATGGCCTGTCCGATGCCGATTTCGACGCCCTCTTTACCGTCGACAAGCCGATCATCTTCGCCTATCACGGTTATCCCTGGCTGATTCACCGTCTCACCTACCGCCGCACCAATCACCGCAATCTCCATGTGCGCGGCTACAAGGAGGAGGGCACCACGACCACGCCCTTCGACATGGTCGTACGCAACGATCTCGACCGCTTTCATCTGGTCAATGACGTCATCGACCGCGTGCCGAGGCTGGGCTCGCACGCCGCCTATCTCAAGCAGTTCCTGCGCGACAAACACATCGAACACCGCGAATACATCCGCCGTCACGGGCAGGACATGCCCGAGATTCGCGATTGGCGCTGGCCAAGCCGGTGATTTGCTGGTAAAAAGCCGATATCGGGGTGGGTTTTGGGGGCGGTCGAGAAGGAAAAACCGGCCGGGTGCGGTATTGGCCCGAATCTCGCATTGTCCTGTGGAAGGCATGCGAGCTATGTCCTAACCATACGCACAGGGAAACAGTGAAGCCATGACCAGATTCCTTATCATGATGCTCTGCGGCGTGTTCATCAGTCTTCCCCTGATGGCCCAGGAATCGTCGGAGCAGCAGGAAAATGTAAGATACGTCAGTGACATGCTTTATATTGACGTGCGCTCCGCGCCATCGCCCCAGGCCGGGAAGATCGAGGTGATCACCAGCGGGACACGCGTCCAGGTGCTGGAGGAGCGGCCGGACGATTTTGTCCGGGTGCGCCTGGATTCCGGCACCGAGGGCTGGGTCCTGGGCCGATTCCTGACCAATGAGCCGATCGCACGGACCCGGGTCGAGTCCGCCCAGTCCAAGCTGGACGGCCTGCAGACCGAACGCTCACGCCTCTACGCCGAACTCAATAAATACAAGGAAGAGCGCAACACGTACAAGACGGACCTGGAGAAGCTGCAGGCCGAGCACGAGGCCCAGGTGACGGAACTGGCGGATCTGAGGACCACCAGCAGCTCGGCGATAGACATCAGCAATCAGAACCGCCGTCTCCAGGCGGATCTGGAACAGGAAACCCAGCAGCGCGCCGAGGCCGAGGCCCGGGCCGCGGGTGCAACGACAAAGCTGTTTCTGGTCGGAGCGATCTGTGCCGCGGTCGGTGCGGCGCTGGGATTTTTCATCGGCAGCGCCCCGGCCCGTGCCGAAAAGAAGTGGCGCCGCATGCCGGTCTGATGCTCCTCGGTACCCGCCGGGAGGCCAAGGTCCCGGCAGTAATGGGTTTTTTCCGGTTCAGATTGTCTTGAGTTTGCCTATGTTGTAATCTTTCGCATCCCGCGGCTCCAGGCCCGCGCGGTGTTGCATTCCCCGGAGAGGTGTCCGAGCGGTCGAAGGAGCACGCCTGGAAAGTGTGTGTACGCCAAAAGCGTACCGAGGGTTCGAATCCCTCCCTCTCCGCCAATCCCTAAACCAGTAGACCGGTTTTTTCGGTCTACTGGTTTAGGGATCGATGGGTAGATTCGAACCCTCGGCGTCAAATAGACCGGGTTCGACGACCAGTGCGCGCGCAGCGTGCGCTGGGAGAACACCGTCGCACTAGCGGCGGTGGCCCGAAGGGCGAGGCCCGTTGTCAGGGCCGAGTAATCCCTCCCTCTGCGCCGCGTACATTCACACCATTAGTATCGATCGTGTGGACTGCCCACGTCGTGTGGGCACCCGATGTTCCGATGTGCTCGTCGTCTGCGTGAAATTTCTCGAATGGTATCCATTCCGGCGCGTCTTCGCGGATAATGAAAGTCCATTTCATTCGGCGCGCTATCAGTTCATTTTGAGGAATCATGGAAGCAGAAATTGAACGCTTCGACCCCGCCTTTCTGACCGAACCCTGGTTGATCCAGGTCCTGGTGGTAATTGCGGTGGCTATCACCGTCAATATCGGCTCATATTACCTGTTGCGTCATCTCGGCAGGATCTCCACCAGGAGTTCCACCTACTGGGACGATGCGTTCTTTCGTGCCCTCGGGGCCCCGCTCTCCCTGCTGATATGGAGCGTCGGCATCGCTGTGGCCGCCGGTATCATGCAGGCGCATTTCGAGGCGCCAATCCTGCGCCTGGTGGAGCCGGCGCGCAACATCGCGGTGATAGCGGCCCTGGCCTGGTTCCTGCTTCGCTTCATCGGCAATGCATCGCGGGACGTCGTCGCCGCGCGGGAGAGGACTGGCGAGGAGGTGGATCGCACCACCGTGGATGCCCTGTCTAAACTCGGGCGCATCTCGGTCATCATCGTTGCGGCGCTGATCATCCTGCAGACGCTGGGCTTCAGTATCGCCGGTCTGCTCACCTTCGGCGGTATCGGCGGCATCGCCGTGGGCTTCGCCGCCAAGGACATGCTGGCCAACTTCTTCGGTGGCCTGACGATCTATATGGACCGGCCCTTCGTGGTCGGCGAGTGGATACGCTCGCCGGACAAGGAGATCGAGGGCACGGTCGAATACATCGGCTGGCGGCATACCCGTGTACGCGCGTTCAACAAGAACCCGATATACGTCCCCAACGCCCTGTTCACCACTGTCGTGGTGGAAAATCCCACCCGCATGACCAATCGCCGGATCAAGGAAACCGTCGGCATCCGGTATGATGACATCGCGCAGATGGATGCCATCGTTGCGGACATTCAGGCCATGTTGAGGAACCATCCCGAGATCGACACCACCCAGACCCTGATCGTCAATTTCAACGCGTTCGGGCCTTCCTCGCTGGATATCCTGATCTACACCTTCACGAAGACGAAGGAATGGGTGCGCTACCACGAGATCAAGCAGGACGTGCTGCTCAAGGTGGCTGAGATCATCGCCCGTCACGGCGCGGAGATCGCCTTTCCGACACGCACACTGCACCTCGACACCAAGACCGTGGCGGCGGACGAGTCCGAGGGCAGCGGGAGAGTCTGACCGTTCACCAAGGGGCGCCCGGGAGGAGCGGGGCGCATTCATGTTATCAATCGTCTCGCTGGAGTAGACACAACCCTTGAGCGGATCACTGACGATCTAGCCTTCGAATGAGCTACACTACCGCCTGGCTCGATAACTACGGCCCGGTACCCAGTATGTTGCGTATCACCGAAATAAAACTTCCACTCGACCATCCCGCCGCCGCGCTAACTGTCGCGATAGTAAAACGGCTCGGGGTGGCCGATCATGAACTGATCCGCTATTCCGTGTTTCGCCGCGCCGTGGATGCGCGCCAGCCGGCCATCGCGTTCATCTATACGGTGGATGCGGAGGTCGGCGACGAGCCAGCGGTCCTCCAGCGCCTGAAGGACGATCGGCGCATCAGCCGCGCGCCCGACATCGGTTATCGTTTCGTCGCGCACGCGCCGGCGGGCTCCGCCCGGCGGCCGGTCGTGATCGGCACCGGTCCCTGCGGGTTGTTCGCCGGTCTGCTGCTGGCGCAGATGGGCTTCCGCCCGATCATCTTCGATCGCGGCAAGAGTGTGCGCGAGCGTACGCAGGACACCTGGGGCCTGTGGCGCAAGGCGGTGCTCGATCCGGAATCCAACGTCCAGTTCGGAGAGGGCGGCGCCGGGACGTTTTCCGACGGCAAGCTCTACAGCCAGGTCAAGGACCCGCGCCACCTCGGACGCAAGGTGCTCGAGGAGTTCGTCAAGGCCGGTGCGCCGCCTGAAATCCTCTACGTGGCCAAACCGCACATCGGCACGTTCCGGCTGGTGGGCATCGTCGAGGCCCTGCGCGAGACCATCCAGGCGCTGGGCGGGGAGATCCGTTTCCAGTGCAAGGTCGATAAGGTGGAGATCGAGCAGGGGCAGGTACGCGGCGTGGTGCTCGCCGACGGGGAACGCATCGCCGCCGATCACGTCGTGCTGGCGGTCGGGCACAGCGCGCGCGATACCTTCCAGATGCTGTACGACCGCGGCGTGCACATCGAGGCCAAGCCATTCTCCATCGGTTTCCGCATCGAACATCCGCAGTCGCTCATCGACCGCGCGCGCTACGGCAGGAACGCCGGCAATCCGCTGCTCGGCGCTGCCGACTACAAGCTGGTCCATCACTGCGGGAACGGCCGCTCGGTCTACAGTTTCTGCATGTGTCCCGGCGGCACCGTGGTGGCTGCCACCTCGGAGCCGGGACGCGTCGTCACCAACGGCATGAGCCAGTATTCGCGCAACGAGCGCAACGCCAACAGCGGGATCGTCGTCGGCATCACGCCCGCCGACTATCCCGGGCATCCGCTCGCCGGCATCGCCTTCCAGCGTCAGTGGGAGTCGCGCGCCTACGAGGCGGGCGGCGGCAATTACTGCGCGCCCGCGCAGCGCGTCGGTGATTTCCTGGCGGGACGACCCTCGACCGGTCTGGGTTCGGTCGCGCCGTCGTACACACCGTGTGTCCGCATGACCAGCCTCGACACCTGCCTGCCCGATTATGCCATCGAGGCGATACGGGAGGCGCTGCCCGCGTTCGGGAAACAGATCCGGGGATTCGCGATGGAGGATGCCGTACTGACCGGCGTCGAGACGCGCACGTCGTCGCCCATCCGCATTCTGCGCGACGCCGACTACCAGAGCGTGAACACCCGCGGTCTGTATCCGGCCGGGGAGGGCGCGGGTTACGCGGGCGGCATCCTGTCCGCCGCCATCGATGGCATTGAAGTGGCCGAGGCCGTTGCCCTGTCGATGACAAGGACGCGGGAAGGGTAAACGCCCCCGAAACCGATGGGCCGTCAATCCGGTCCGTAACTGACCGCGACGATTTCGAGGGTCTCCGCGCCGGACGGGGTGTGCAGCCTGACCGTGTCGCCGGCGCGCGCCTTCAGCAGCGCCTTGGCGACCGGGGATTGCCAGTTGATCTTGCCCTGTTCCAGGTCCGCCTCGTCGATGCCGACCAGCGTGACCGTGTGTTCGCTGCCGTCGTCGCGCGCGTAGGTGACGGTGGCGCCGAAGAATACCTGCTCCAGTCCCCGCTGCAGCTTCGGATCCACGACCTCGGCGCTTTCGAGCCGCTTGGTCAGGTAGCGCGCGCGGCGGTCGATCTCGCGCAGGCGCTTCTTGTTGTAGGTGTAGTCGCCGTTCTCCGAGCGGTCACCGTTCCCGGCCGCCCACGAGACGATCGCGACGATGCGCGGGCGTTCCTCGCGCAGCAGCCAGCGCAGCTCTTCCTGCAGAGCTGCGTAGCCGCCCGGCGTCATGTAATTCCTGACGTGGGCGGGAAGCGGGTCCGGTGTGTCCAGTTCCTCGTCCGTGTCCGTCTCTTTGGTGAAGGCCTTGCTCATGGACGGGTTCACTTCGGCCTGAGCTCGACGGCGCGCCGACAGGCCGTGGTGATGTCCGGGCAGAACAGCAGTTCGTTCTCGCGCGGCGCGATGCCGGCGTGGATCAGCTTCTGTTCCAGGCGCGGTGACAGACTGCTGAGCAGCACCAGTATGCCCTGCCGGTGCAGCCGGCCCAGCAGGGTCTCGAGCGCGACCAGGCCGGTCATGTCGATCATCGGTACATCCTTCATATCGAGAACGATCGCGCGGATGTTGCTGCGCACCCGCAGCAGCACGCTCACCGCCTTTTCCGCCGCCCCGAAGAAGAGCGGACCGTTGATGTCGTAGACGGCGACGTGTGATGGCAGGTTCGCGTGCTGGTGTTGGGGGCCATCGCTGATCAGTTCCGCCCCGGTCAGTTCCGACATGCGGCGGATGAACAGCAGCGCGGCCAGCACCACGCCCACCCCCACGGCGATCACCATGTCGAATACCACTGTCAGCGTGAAGCAGACCAGAAGCACCAGTACGTCGCTGCGCGGAGCCACGCGGACGATGTGACCGAAGTGCTTGGCTTCGCCGATGTTCCAGGCCACCATCATGAGGAAGCCGGCCAGGGCGGCCATCGGCACGTAGGACAGCCAGCGGGAGAAAAACAGGATGACCAGCAGGATCACCAGCGCGTGGACGACCGCGGCCACCGGAGATTGGGCGCCGGTACGTATGCTGGTCGCGGTGCGGGCGATGGCGGCCGTGGCCGTGATGCCGCCGAAGAACGGCGTGACGAGATTGCCGATCCCCTGGCCGACCAGTTCCGCGTTCGGGTTATGCCGGGTGGCGGTCAGACCGTCCGCCACGACGGCGCACAGCAATGACTCGATGGCGCCCAGCAGGGCGATCGCGAAAGCGGGGCCGATCAGTTCCTGAAACAGGCGGAACGAAAGATGCAGCGGTTCGCCGTCCGCACCGGTCATCTGCCACGGCAGGCTGAATCCGGGCAGCGTCGGCGGGATCCCGTGGCCGTGCACACCGTCGATCACGTATTCAAAGCGTGAGCCGATGGTCGCCACCGAGAAGCCATCCAGCCACTGCCCGCACAGCCAGGCGGTCGCTGTGCTCAGCACCAGTGCGACCAGATGTCCCGGCACCGGAAGTTTCAGCCTCGGCCACAGAATCAGCACGGCCATCGTCATCGCGGCGATCAGCGCATCCGGCCAGTGCGCGGTCGGCAGGGCCGAGATGATGGCGCTGACCATCTCGATGAAGTGACCTTCGGGCGCGGGCATATCCAGGCCGAGAAAGTCGCGTACCTGGAGCGCGGCGATGACGACGGCGATGCCCGCGGTGAACCCCGTCGTGACCGGATACGGGATATAGCGGATCAGTTGGCCCATGCGGGCCAGGCCCATGACGACGAGTATCATGCCCGCCATCGCCGTGGCCAGCAGCAGACCACCGAGCCCGAACTGCTGCGTTACCGGCAACAGGATCACCACGAAGGCCGCGGTGGGTCCAGAGATATTGAACCGTGACCCGCCGGTCAGGGCGATGAGAGTACCGGCGATCATCGCCGTATACAGGCCGTACTGGGGGGCGACGCCGCTGGCGATCGCCAGGGCCATTGCCAGCGGTATCGCGATGATGCCCACGGTCAATCCCGCGAGCACGTCCCGCCGGAACGCAGGCAGGCCGTAGCCCGAACGCCAGGATTCCCGGACGGCGGAGGCGATCAGCGCGGCCTGATACACGCGCTCATCGCCGGTTCTCCCCGTGCGCAGCTTCAATCTTCATGTGTTGCAACGCCGGCGGACACGGGAGATGAAAGAGTTGTCGATAACATCGGGGGGATGGTGAAACTCTGCGTTCTCTGTCGCTGTAGTGATCCAAGGATTTTCAGCGCAGGATTATACACGACGAGCGTTCATTGTTGGATACCGTTGGGTGTGAAGCGATTCGTGAGATTGATGATACACATGGGCAAATGTATTACCATAATCCCTTCAGGCGACATCGAAAGAAAGGCGCGGCTGTAATGTGGCGATGAATCAGCACGGATCCCGGGATTCCTCATGGCTGGGCAGGGAAGGCGCGGCCACGCTGCGGCGGCTGTTGCCGCGACTGGAAGCGCGTTACAGGGACAGGGTGGAGCCGGCGGAATGGGACGTCTACCTTGCTCGCCTGAAGCGCTATTTCCCGCGCCTGTTTCAGCGCCTGCACGGCCTGTATGGCGCGGACTACGATTTCTTCTATTACCTTGAGAACATCCTGTTTTCCGCCACCGGGATGTGGCTGGAGCGTTCCCCCGAGCTGAAGGCGCTCGATGCGATGCGGGAGGCGGATCCCCAGTGGTATCAGTCACACCGCATGGTCGGTGCCATGTGCTATGTGGATTTGTTCGCCGACGACCTGTCGGGGTTGCGCCGGCATATTCCGTACTTGTCCGAGATGGGTATCACCTACCTGCACCTGATGCCCGTGTTTCAGGTGCCGGACGGAGACAACGACGGCGGGTACGCCATCAGCGATTATCGCCGGGTCAGGCCCGCCCTCGGCACCATGGAGCAATTGGCGGATCTGGCCGCGGACCTGCGCAATCACGGCATCTCCCTGGTGCTCGACTTCGTTTTCAATCATACGTCCGACGAGCACGAATGGGCGCGCAAGGCGAAGTCCGGAGACGAGGAATATCAGGAATTTTATCGCATGTTCCCGGATCGCGGCGTTCCGGATACCTACGAGCGCAGCATGCTCGAGGTGTTTCCGGACGATCATCCCGGGGCGTTCACCTACCACAACCTGATGAAGAAATGGGTGTGGACGACGTTCAACAATTACCAATGGGATCTCAACTACGAGAACCCCGCCGTGTTCAATCACATGGTGGAGGAGATGCTGTTCCTGGCCAACCAGGGCGTCGAGATCCTGCGGCTCGACGCGGTGGCGTTTCTGTGGAAGCGCCCGGGCACGGATTGCCAGAATCTGCCTGAGGCGCACTGGATCATCCAGGCCTTCAATGCACTCGCCAGCATCGCGGCGCCGGCCATGGTCTTCAAGTCCGAGGCGATCGTACACCCCGACGAGGTCATCAAGTACATAGGAACAGAAGAATGCCCGTTGTCGTACAACCCGCAGCTGATGGCCCTGCTGTGGGATGCGCTGGCGACGCGCGATGTGCGATTGCTGGATCATGCCATGCGGCGCCGCTTCGCTGTGCCCCCGGGCTGCGCCTGGGTCAATTATGTAAGGTGTCACGACGATATCGGCTGGGCCTTTTCCGACGACGATGTCGGGGCGGTCGGATTCGGCGCCCGGGAGCACCGCCAGTTCCTGAGCCGGTTCTACACCGGGCGGTTCGACGGCAGCTTCGCGCGCGGCGCGCCGTTCCAGGAGAATCCGCTGACCGGCGACGCCCGTGTGTCCGGCACCTGCGCCTCGCTGGCGGGCCTCGAACGGGCGCTGCAGGAAGACGAACCGGAGCGCATCGATCTGGCCATCCGCCGCATCCTGCTGCTGCACGGCATCGTCATGACTATCGGCGGCATACCGCTGCTCTACCTCGGCGACGAGGTCGGCACGCTCAATGATTACAGCTATGACGAGGATCCCGCCAAGGCGGGGGACTCGCGCTGGCTGCACCGTTCGCGTTTTGACTGGGCCCAGGCGGAGGAGCGCCACGATCCGGAAACGGTTGCGGGACGGATATACAAGGGTATGCTGCGCTTGATCCAGCTCAGGCAGCAGAACCTGGCGTTCACCCGCGCCGACACCGAATTCACCGACACCGGAAACCGGCATGTGTTCGGGTATTTCCGCAACCATGACCAGTACAGCGTGCTGGTGCTGGCGAACTTCAGCGAACGCGAGCAGCGGCTGGAGGCGCGCCGCCTGCGCCACATGGGCATGCGCAAGATACTGGTCGATCTGTATGCCGGCAGGACCGTCGCGGCCACGCAAGAATTGATTCTGGAGCCCTACCAATTGATGGTGCTGAGCCGGGCGGGATAATTTTCTGCTGTCGGGTCCTGCCGGTCTCGATGAGACGATAGGCGTCAGGCCGTCCGAAGTGCAGACCTTCTTCGGCCGGTGACTCATCATGAGCCGAGGGTTGGCGGAATGGCAGGGTGGTAATGCGCCATTCCCGATGATGAATGCAACCGTCATCCTGGTCTGTAGGCGGGTGATCCCGGCTCGATCTGTGCGGACGACAATTGCGCCGGAAACCGGGATCCCTGTAATATTGCCGGCTTACAATTCATTGTCGAAGTGACATCTTCGGAATCGGCCTCGGTTTCTGACCAGTGGCCGGGGGCCGCATCGGGAGGTTGAAATGGGTGCACAGTGGAAAGCAAAGGGCAAAGAGGCCGCGGCGAATGCAAAGGGGCGGATCTTCACCCGGCTCGCGCGGGAAATCATGGTGGCCGCGCGCTCGGGCGCCGATCCCGATATGAATCCACGTCTGCGGCTCGCCGTCGATCAGGCCAAGAAGGCCTCGATGCCGAAAGACACGCTCGAGCGCGCCATCAAGAAGGGCGCCGGCCTGCTCGATACCGGGGTGAGTTTCGAGAAGCTGACCTATGAAGGCTTCGCGCCGCACCGCGTTCCGGTGATCGTCGAATGCCTGACGGACAACGCCAACCGCACCGCTTCCAATATCCGCGTTCTGTTCCGCAAGGGACAGCTTGGCTCATCGGGCTCGGTGTCCTGGGATTTCGATTACCTCGGGATGATCGAGGCGACGCCGGATGCCCCGGACGCCGACCCGGAGACCGCCGCCATCGAGTCCGGGGCGCAGGATCTGGAGCCGGGTGAGGATGGCGCGACCCTGTTCTACACCGAACCCACCGACATGGATGCAGTCTCGCGCGCCCTGCCCGGGCAGGGCTTCACGGTGCAGTCCGCCCATCTCGGCTACCGGGCCAAGAACCCAGTGGCGGTGGGAGACGCCGAACGCGCGGAGGTCGAGGCCTTTCTCGAGGCCATCGACGCCGACGACGATGTGCAGCGTGTTTTCGCGGGGCTTGCCGATTAAGGCCGCCAGCGCCGGGATATTGCCCCGGCTGCGTCAATCTTCCAGTTTTCTGAGCGCCAGCGCATTCATGCAGTAGCGCAGGCCGCCGGGTGGCGGGCCGTCCGGGAAGACATGGCCCAGATGGGCGCCGCAGGTGTTGCAGGTAGTCTCGATACGCCGCATGCCGTACGAGCTGTCGTTATGATAGGCGATGGCATTCTCCCGGATGGGCTGGGTGAAGGACGGCCAGCCGGTGCCGGAGTCGAACTTTTCCCGAGCATCGAACAGCAACTCGCCGCAGCAGACGCAGGTATAGCGGCCGGGCTCGAACAACGCGCACATCTCCGAGCTGAAGGCGCGTTCGGTACCCTTCTCGCGCGTGACATGATATTCCTCCGGACTGAGCTGCGTGCGCCATTCGGCGTCGGTCTTGTTCACCCGTCGCTCCGGATCGGGATTGCCCTGGCCGGCGAATCGGATCACATCGTTCCAGTTCAGCATGTCGTGCCTCCGGTGTTGCGGCCGGGCCGGCGGCTGCGCCGGCATGGCCTGGTATCATGATCAGGACGGGTGGCAGCCAGCCCGCTTATTCCAAAGTCGTCGCGATCGATGCGCGTTCTTCCTCGCTGAGGCTGAAGGCGAATATCGCCAGATCCTCGCGCATGTGTTGCTCCGCGGTGGTTCCGGTCAGCGGGGCGACGCCATCCTGCGTCAACCAGCGGAACAGGATCTGCGCGGGCGTGACCCGGTGTTTCCGGGCCGACGCCTTGAGTACGGGATGCGCGAGCAAATGCGGGTTTGCCGTGAGCGTCCAGAAACTCTGATAGACGATGTCGTGATCACGGCAGAAGGCGCGTATCTCGCGGTCGTAGCGGGTCTCGGCATAGAAGCGGTTCTGCACCACCGCGGGCCGGACCCGCGCCGAGCGCCACAGTCCCTCCAGATAGGCGGGATCGTAACAGTTGCTGATGCCGATCTGGCGTGCACCACCGGTCTCGACGATCGTTTCCAGCGCCCCCCAGACTTCGCTCAATTGCCGGGCGCCGGGCATCGGGGAGTGTAGCAGCAGGCAGTCGAGATATGTCGTTTGCAGGTTCCGCAACGAGGATTGGAAGGACTGTGCGACCTGATCCGCGAGCGGGGCGGACGGATCGTAGGGAATCTGTTGCGGATCCTGGCCACCGATTGGCGTGAATTTCGTCTGCAGATACAGGTCGGCGCGCGCGAGTCCGCCCTCGAGAGCGACCCGAAGGCCGGCGCCGACGTCGGCCTCGTGGTAGTGCCTGGGTTGTCCCGCGGTGTCGAAGCCGCGGAAGCCGCATTGCAGGGCCAGGCTCACCAGCTCCTGTGTCCTGTCCTTCTTCCAGGCCGTTCCATAGAGAATGCGGGGAACGCGCACGCTCTGGTGGGAGGTGAAGTATTGATTCTCGCTCATGCGATGAACCCCCTACAGGAAGGATGGAGTCCCGGGCGCGTTGTATGCGGTAGGTGGTGCAGGGCGGCGGATCACAGCACATCTATATCCACGCTGTGCGGCTTGTCTCCGGGTCCGCTATGCGATGGCGCGCTGGATCAGCGGCACGAGCGGCTCGGGCAGACGGATCCCGCCCGACAGGGCAAAGTCCCGCGCCCCGACGGACATCTTCTCCCAGGTCTTGCGGATGATGCCGTGCCATTTCATCTCGTCATACTCAGGGTGCCTGGCGGCGAAATCGAGCATGTAGTGTTCGATGAAAACGAGTGCGGTGACATCTTCCAACAGCTGGGTGTCCGCGTTTTTCTTGAGCGCGCGCTTTCCGACAGCCTTGCGGACGCGCTCGATGGTGCCGGATTCGCAACCGGCCTGTGCCAGTAGTTCGGCCGCGGTATCGGCATGGAAACGGTAGAGATCCTTGCGCCACTGCAGATAGCCTTCGCGATCCATCGGGTAGGCGTCGCGCGGCGAGGTCCAGCGCCGGATGTGCTGCGCGCGTACCGCCAGCCTGATGGCGTCATCCGATTGTGGGCAGAATCGCTGCAGCATATCGGACATGCGATGAGAATAGAGCAGTTCCTTCGGCCAATCCTTTCCCTCGGCGGATTCGTGATTCGGATCCGCGCCGTTGGCGGCATCGATAAGCGCAAGGGCCTTGTCGACGGCGGTCTGCTGCGGCATGGTGTTCCCGGAGGATTTCGGGTGCGTCATGGTGCAGGATCACTGCACGGTGATCGTGATCTTTTTCGAGACCAGGGGCGGTTCATGCGGCATATGGGCGTCGTCTCCCATCAGGAGCTGGAACGTATGTGTGCCGGGCTTGAGTTCTATTCGGGTCTCGGTCTGGCCACCGCCGAAGTGGATATGGCGGTCGTCCTTGGGGATTGGCTGATCGAGCGGCGGCAGATCCGAATCGATGACCAGATGATGGTGTCCCGTGTTCTCCCTGGCCACGCCGGCCGGCGCGACCCCGACCCCGCGGGCGCCGAAGCGTACCGTGACGGGACTGGTCACCGTTGCTCCGTCCTCGGGTGAGATGATGTAAACCTCCGCCCCGGCGGGCGCGGGTGTGGCCCCCCAGGCCAGTGTGCCGATCAGGGATAGGGATCCGACAGCGAGAAGGGCAATCACGACGCGGGATTTCATGGGCATGCTCCTTGTGAGGGTACGCGGGTGAGTCCGGAGCCGGACCGAATACTGTCCTGCTGCAGGCCCGATATCCTCGCACAAGAGCGCTCGATTTCCAACCACGCGGGGCAGCCGTCCGGCGCTTTGGGCGTCCCTGCGCCGCGACAGGGTACGCCTTCACTCACGATCGAACGAAGGCGACGAATTCCTGCATGAACTTCCTCAATTGCTCCCGCATCTTGTCGTCGATCATGTCGCCCGTCTCGTTGAATACGCCGGCGGCGTGCGATACCAGCAGACGCGCGCCGTACCAGGGGCGCATGCCCAGGGTGCGTATCACGGGGAGCCAGGCATTCTGGGAGAGGATGGTCCCGAAGCCCCCCGGAGAGGCCCCGATGATTGCGACCGGGCGGCCATTGAACACCCGGGGGATGTCGGACGAGGGCCGGGAAAGCCAGTCGATCGCGTTCTTGAATACGCCGGGTATCGAATGGTTGTACTCGGGCGTGACCAGCAGCAGCCCGTCACCGGCGACGACGCGCTCCTTCAGTGCGGCGACCGGTGCGGGAATGCCCTCCGTGGCTTCGATATCACCGTCATAGAGCGGAATGCCCTTGATGCTCGCGATGTCCAGGCGGGATTCCGCAGGCATCAGCCGTGCCGCGGCGCGCAGCAGCGCCGCGTTGTAGGAGCCGGCACGCAGACTGCCGGAGATGCCTGTGATCGTGGTCATATCGTTTCCCTCCGGATCGACCGGCAAGTCAGGATGCCGGTTCGCCTATAATCCTGCCGGAGCTTGACATCGTCAACCCGGTCGCCTCGGTGGTGGTCGAGCCTGAAGGCGTCGGCGCGATGCTTGACAGTCCTGCGGAGCAGTTATAGTTTACTTTTGCCCGGACAGCGGTGTGTTCCGTGAGTTCGTCGTACCCGAACGCGTGGTGTTCGATGCGCCGGAAGAGCGCGATCCGGTGGTCGGGCAGTACAACGCCATCGGGGGCGATCTGCAGACGCCGGACCGGTTCGCCGATCATCTGGCGCGGATGCCTACCTGACGTGCTCCGCATCGACGAAAAAAATCCCGTACACATCCCCATGACCGATATTCTCGACAACAGAAAACGCTGGTGGGCGCTCGTCGTGCTCTGCCTCGGGGACCTGATGATCGTGCTGGACATGACGATCGTCAACGTCGCGCTGCCGTCGATCCGGGAGCACCTCGCCTTTTCCGAGACCACGCTGGTCTGGGTCGTCAATGCCTATCTGCTCACCTTCGGCGGTTTCCTGCTGCTGGGTGGACGGCTGGGTGATCTGTTCGGCTATCGCCGGCTGTTTCTGGGCGGCATCGTCTTTTTCACGCTGGCCTCGCTTGCCTGCGGGCTTGCCGGCTCACAGCAGATGCTGATTGCCGCCCGCGCGATCCAGGGACTGGGTGGTGCCGTGGTCTCGGCGGTCGCGCTGTCCCTGATCATCAGCCTGTTCACGGAACCGGATGCGCGCGCGAAGGCGATGGGTGTCTTCGGCTTCGTCATGGCCGGGGGCGGCAGTATCGGGGTGCTGCTGGGCGGGATACTCACGGACGCCTTCGACTGGCACTGGATCTTCCTGGTCAACATTCCCGTCGGTCTGCTGGTGTTCGTATTGTGCCTGCTGCTGATACCGGCGGATCGCGCGACGGCCGCCGGCGCACGTCTCGACATAGCCGGTGCGGTGACGGTGACCGCCGCGCTGATGCTGGCGGTCTATGCCGTCGTGAACGGTAATGAGGCCGGTTGGCTTTCCGTTCGCACGCTCGGCATGTTTGCCGTCGCGGCCCTGCTGCTGTCCCTGTTTCTGTGGATCGAGGCCAGGGTGCAGTCGCCACTGATGCCGCTCGGCTTGTTCCGGTTACGCAACGTCGCCACCGCGAACCTGGTGGGCGTGCTGTGGGCGGCGGCCATGTTCGCCTGGTTCTTCGTTTCCGCGCTGTACATGCAGCTGGTGCTTGGTTACAGCCCACTGCAGGTCGGGTTGGCGTTCCTGCCGGCAAACCTGATCATGGCGGCGTTTTCGCTCGGGCTGTCCGCGAAGATGGTGCTGCGCTTCGGCATCCGCCTCCCGCTCGCGGCTGGCCTGCTGGTGGCCACTTTCGGTCTGGTGCTGTTCGCCTTTGCACCGGTCGGCGGCGAGTTCCTGATCCACGTGCTGCCCGGCATGCTGTTGCTGGGCCTCGGCGCCGGCATGGCGTTCAACCCGATGCTGTTCGCCGCCATGAACGACGTGCCGCCGGATGAAGCAGGGCTTGCCTCCGGTGTGGTCAATACCGCTTTCATGATGGGAGGCGCGCTCGGTCTCGCGGTGCTGGTCAGCCTGTCCGCCGCCCGCACGGAAAATCTGCTCGCGACGGGTAGGGATGCACTGACCGCGCTCAACGGAGGCTACCAGCTTGCCTTCGCCGTCGGTGCGGTCTTCGCGGCCATGGCGGCCGTTATCGGCCTGATACTGCTGCGCGCCGGGGTGAAGGGGGCTGCGCGGGAGGCGGCGATCGAGACGGTGTGAGCGTTTAATGCGCGGGGTTGCCACTGCAAGTTGTCCGATTAGAGGAGGGAGGTCGCCATGCTCAAAAAAATCGCCCTTGCCATAGGTGTTCTTATCGTCATCATCCTGGTCTACGCCGCGACCAGGCCCGACAGCTTCCGCGTCGAACGCAGCGCGGTGATCGGGGCGCCGCCGGAGGAGATTTTCACGCACCTCGAGGATCTGCACCAATGGGCGGCCTGGTCGCCCTGGGAGAGAAAAGATCCCGCCATGAAGCGAACGCACAGCGGCGCGGCGCGCGGTACGGGCGCGGTATACGCCTGGGACGGTAACGACGATGTGGGCCAGGGGAGCATGGAGATCATCGAGACCGTCCCGCCGTCCCGGCTGGTCATCCGGCTCGATTTCATAAAGCCCTTCGAGGCGCATAACATCGTGGAATTCGCGCTACGGCCGGAGGGAGGGTCGACGAACGTCGTCTGGTCCATCCACGGTCCCAGCCCCTATGTGTCGAAACTCATGGGCCTGTTCTTCGACATGGATGCACTGATCGGCAAGGACTTCGAGGACGGTCTCGCCAGACTGAAGACGCTTGCCGAAGCTTGAACGGAAGGGATTCCTGATGCCATCCCAGGGGAGAAAATAAATCTGTCCCTATTTTTGAGCCGTGTCGAAGGGCGGCAAGCCATGCGCCGGCAGCAGCAACGTGGCATGGCGGGAACTCACTGATCGCACAGCTCCGCCAGGCGCTCCGCCGCGTGGTCGATGAACGTGCGCACGGCGGGGAGGAGTCCGCGCCGGGAGATGTAGACGATGTGCAGGCTGTCGCCGGGCGGATGCCAATCCGGCAACACGATCTCCAGTCGTCCGGCTTCGATATCCTGCTGGCAGAGTTCGTCCGGGATCGCACCGATCCCGAGCCCGTCCAGGACGGCCTGCCGGAGCACCAGCCAGTCGGTCGAGTCGAGGCGGGGTCGGTACGGGACGACGGCGGTTTCCCCCGCCGCGTTGGTGAGATTCCAGGCATACCCTGTGTCATGGCGGCTTTTCGCCACGCTGGCGAATCGCGCCAGGTCGCCGGGTTGTCCCGGCCGGCCGTGTCGATCGAGAAAGGCGGGCTGCGCGACCAGGTAGGTACGGCTCTGGCCCAGGGTCCGCGCGACGAGGCTCGAGTCCTCCAGCGGCTGGATCCGGAAACGGATCGCCACGTCGATCCCTTCGTCGATCAGGTTCACCATGCGGTCCGTGGCCAGCAGCGAAAGCTGCACCTCGGGATAACGCTGCATGAATTCCGTGATGATCGGTCCGAGTTCGGATTGCGCCGTCAGCGCCGGACAGGTCACGCGCACGCGCCCGCGCGGCACGGCCTGTACCTGCTCCACCACCTCGGCGGCAGCCTCCGCCTCGCTGACGATCGTGCGGCAGTGCTGGTAATACTGTTCACCGATGGGTGTCAGTGCCAGCTTGCGCGTGGTGCGGTGCAGCAGGCGTATGCCGAGGCGCTCCTCCAGGTCGGCGATGCGCCGGCTGATGCGGGAAGTGGTGAGTCCCGCCACCCGGCTGGCCGCGGTGAAACTGCCGAGTTCGACCACCTGGGCGAACAGGTAGAGGTCGTTCAGGTCCGGCAGGGTGGACCGGTCCGTGATCTGCTGATTGTTGCTCATAGCATGAAAGTCATTGATGAAAACGCTATCTAATCATTAATTGATATTATCCGTAACATTAATCCTCAAGAAAGCGGTTGTAAAGGGCAGGGTGGCCGGTCCGCCGCAATCTACCTGAATGAGGAGAACAGTCATGAAGCTGCTGCACATCGATTCCAGCATACTGGGCGACAATTCGGTCACGCGCGAACTCGGCCGGGAAGTGGTCGAACAATGGCGGCAGCGCCACCCCGGCATCGAGATCATGTATCGGGATCTGGCCGTAGAGGCGCCCGGCCATCTGACCGCCGATTCGCTCGTCGCGCGGCAGGTGCCGCCGGAACGGCTCAGCCCGGCGCAGCGCGCGGAGGCGGAACTCGGCGAACGACTGCTGGCGGAATTTCTCGCCGCGGATGTGATCGTGCTCGGCACGCCCATGTACAATTTTTCCATTCCCACCCAGCTCAAGGCCTGGCTCGATCGGGTGCTGGTCGCGGGACGCACGTTCAGGTATACGGAGAACGGACCGGTGGGCCTGGCCGGTGGCAAGCAGGTTGTGATTGTATCCTCGCGCGGCGGCGTCTATTCGGAAGGCCCGGCGCAGGCGATGGATCACCAGGAATCGTACCTGAAGGCGGCGCTCGGTCTCGCCGGCATCACCGACGTGAGCGTCATCCGCGCCGAGGCGGTGAATATGGGCGCCGCGCGCCGCGCGCAGTCGATCGCCGCGGCCCTGGATCAGGTGCGTGGCCTATCGAAGAAGGCCGCCTGATATGCATGAGCAAGAGGGGACGGATTTCACAATCCGTCCCCGGGTTCAGCTCTCAGGGCGTGGGGAGAGGTTTCAGAGAAAGGGGACAGATTTAAAATCTGTCCCCATGTTCGTGATATCCGTCCCCGAAATCGGGACAAAGGAGTCGGCCATGAAAAAACTCGCATTCATTCAGAGTCAGGACACCGGCCACTGGGTCGGAGACGGTTTCCCCGTGCGCAGCATCTTTTCCTACCATGATCGCAGCGCCGAACTGTCGCCGTTCCTGTTGCTGGACTATGCTGGACCCGCCACCTTCGCGCCGACGACGGCGCGGCGCGGGGTCGGCGAACATCCGCACCGCGGTTTCGAGACGGTGACCATCGTCTATTCCGGCGAGGTGGAACATCGTGACTCGACCGGCGCGGGGGGCACCATCGGTCCCGGGGACGTGCAATGGATGACGGCGGCCGGCGGTATCGTGCATGAAGAGTTCCATGCCCCCGGTTTCGCGCGCGCAGGTGGTCTGTTTGAGGTCATCCAGTTGTGGGTGAATCTGCCGGCACGGCACAAGCTGGACGATCCCGGCTACCAGCCGATCACCGACGCGGACATTCCGCGCGTCGAGTTGGAGGACGGTGCGGGATCGGTGCGGGTGATCGCGGGGCGGTTCGGCAATGCCGTCGGACCGGCGCGCACGTTTACGCCCATGAACCTGTGGGATATACGGATGAATGCCGGCGCGCGGGTGGAGCTCGATCTGCCGGAGGGGCACACCGCCGGTGTGTTCGTGCTGCGCGGTCGCATCCGGTTCGGTTCCGGCGAGACGGTCACTGACGCGCAGATTGGGGTGCTGGAGCGAGCGGGCAGCCGCGTCATCGTCGAGGCGGAGCAGGACACCGTTCTGCTGCTGTTGAGCGGCGAACCCATCGACGAGCCGGTGGTCGGCTACGGTCCATTCGTCATGAACACCCAGCAGGAGATCCGCCAGGCCATCGCCGACTACCAGAGCGGAAAGATGGGGCACATCGCCCGGCGCGCGTAGTCGTTCGTTATCGCCGGCGGGGTCCCGCGTGGGCGGATCAATCTGCCCGCGCGGAGATTCCCCAGTCCCGGGCGCCAGCGCGGGAATCCTTGATCCTGTAATTGGCACGAGTGTTGCTAATTCCACGGGGTATCATTACGGTCCGCCGCCGTTCGCGGAACATCGACCATGGATCAGGGAGGCTGCAATGGGTGCAAAGATCGCAATCGTGGGTTTGGGCAGAATCGGTTCCACCGTCCTCGAACAGCTGCAGGGTCGTCAGCGGCAGGGAATCGAGATCGTATGCGTCAGTGAACTGCACGATACGCCTGGCAAGCGCAAGGCGCAGGCCAATGGCCTGTCTGTGCTGGACATCGATCAGGTCGTCGCCAGGGGCGATGCCGTCGACATGATCTTCGACATGACCGGCATGACGCAGGTTCGCAAGGAGCTGCGCGAAAAGCTGTTCGCGTCGAACAACAAACATACCGTGGTGGTGCCGGAGAACGTGGCCTACCTGATCTGGGCGCTGCTCTCCGGCGAACATGTGCCGGACAAGGATCACCGCAGCGGATATTGATCCGCCATTCGCCACGACGGAGCGGGCAGTGCCGGAAACGTTCAGGCGCGCCCGGCGCCTGTGACGGCATTGCCTTTGCTTTTGGGCGTTAGTCCGGGAAATATCATCCCCGGGCCTGCATCCCGAACAGCAGGTTCAGCACCAGGCTCAACACCGAGATGAACAGCGCCACCCCCACTGCCGGCCAGAAGCCGGTGACGTCGAAGCCGGGAACGACGTAGGCGACCAGCAGCAGGATCAGGGCATTGATCACCAGCAGGAACAATCCCAGCGTCACGACAGTGACGGGCAGGGTCAGGATGACCAGGATCGGTTTGATCACCGCGTGTGCGATGCCGAACAGCAGTCCGGCCACGAGCAGGCTGCCAAGGCCGGAGTAATGGACGCTGGAAAAAAGTTCAGCGGAGACCCACAGTAACAATGTGTTTACGCCCCAGAAGACAAAAAAGCGGATCATGGGCGCCTCGCCAGGATTTGTTGGTATTGGTACGGATTGTAAATCGGTTCCGGGCAGGGGTAAATCGCGCAGCCTCGTTATGAGGCACTGCATTCCGGGCGATCAGCGGGGATTCGCCAGGGCGATCTCATAGGCCTGTTGTACCGCGGCATCGACGTCTGCCAGCATCTTCTGCTGTTCCTGATCGGTCATGTAGAAGGTGGTGTCCACCTGATGACGGATATAGCGGGCGGGCAGGCGGTTCAGGGACAGGCAGGCGATATCCAGCACGGCATCCATGCTGCCGATCTTGCGCGTATCGACCAGCGTTCGCTGGATATGGTCGAACACGAGCCTTTCGTAATAGTTGACGATCGAACTGTTATCCACTTTTATCCTCTGTCGTCATTTAGTGACCGCTGAAGTTTCTGGTATCACCCTGGATAGCAGATAGCCCCAAAGCGCGCAGGATTATAGTGCATTGTCCAATTGGACGCACGCCATGTGCGGAATTGGGGGTGAAATCGGTGTCCGTCTGAAGGCGTAAATTCAGGATATTCCGTACAACGGCTGATCCCGATGGCCGCCACTGGGCGAAGGCGATATCCCAAAGAAGGGCAACCTTGTTTGTTGCGGCTGGCCGGCAGGCTATCCAGACGCACTGTCGGCGTATTCCGATACCGGGGAGGCAGGCCCCGAGTCAGGAGAGTGCTACATCCCGAGCCTGGTTCGCATCCTCGCCGAGAAAGCCGCCGGACTGATGCGCCCAGAGCTGGGCGTAAAGTCCGTCGCGGGTGATCAGTTCCGCATGCGTGCCTTCTTCGATGATGCGGCCCTGGTCGAGCACGATGAGGCGGTCCATCATGGCGATGGTGGACAGGCGGTGGGCGATGGCGATGACGGTCTTGTTGCGCATGAGCCGGTAGAGATTTTCCTGGATCGCGGTTTCGACCTCGGAATCGAGCGCGGAGGTGGCCTCGTCGAGGATCAGGATCGGCGCGTCCTTCAGCAATACGCGCGCGATGGCGATGCGCTGGCGTTGGCCGCCGGACAGCTTGACGCCGCGTTCGCCGACGTGGGCATCGTAGCCACGGCGCCCCTTCGCGTCCTGCAACTGCTCGATGAAGTCGTGCGCCCGCGCCTGGCGTGCCGCGGCGATGAGGTCCGCTTCCCTGGCGTCCGGCCGTCCATACAGGATGTTGTCGCGCACCGAGCGATGCAGCAACGAGGTGTCCTGGGTCACCAGGCCGATCTGTGCGCGCAGACTTTCCTGCCCGACATCCGCGATGTTCTGTCCGTCGATCAGGATACGACCGGTCTCGACGTCGTGAAAACGCAGCAACAGGTGCACCAGGGTCGATTTGCCGGCGCCGGAGCGGCCGACCAGCCCGATTTTTTCGCCAGGTTCGATGGTCAGCGAGAAATCTTCGATCACGCCGGCGCCTTTTCCGTAATGGAAGCACAGATGATCGAATTCGATACGGCCGCGTGTTACGGCGAGCGAAGGGGCATCTGCCCGGTCGAGCACTTCGCGCGGCCGGGCGATGGTGGAGATGCCGTCCTCCACCGTGCCGATGTTTTCGAACAGGGCGGACATCTCCCACATGATCCACTGCGACATGCCATTGAGCCGCAGCACAAGGGCGATCGCGGCGGTGATCGCGCCGGCCGAAACGGCGGCGTGCATCCACAGCCAGATCGACAGCGCGCCGGTGGCCAGGATCAGCAGCACGTTGTTGATCCATACCGACATCACCAGGCCGGTGACGAGCCGCATCTGCGGGTAGACGGTGAGCAGGAACTCTTCCATGCCTTCGCGCGCGTAGTCCGCTTCCCGGCGCGAGTGCGAAAACAGCTTCACCGTGGTGATGTTGGTGTAGGAATCGACCACCCGACCGACCATGGCCGAACGCGCGTCAGCCTGGCGCGCGGATACCCGGGACAGGCGTGGAATGAAGTAGTACAGGGTCACGATATAGATCGCTACCCAGAGCAGCAGCGGGAGCGCCAGGCGAGCGTCCGAGCCGGCCGCGATGACCACGACGCCGCCGAAGTAGACCACCACGTACAGGATCACGTCGAGCAGCTTCATGACCGTCTCGCGCACGGCGAGCGAGGTCTGCATCACCTTGGTTGCGATGCGCCCGGCGAAGTCGTTCTGAAAGAATGCAAGGCTCTGCCCCAGCAGATAGCGGTGCGCCTTCCAGCGGATGATCATCGGGTAGTTGCCGAGCAGGGCCTGATGGATGATCAGGGAGTGAATCAGCACCGCGACCGGTAGCGCGATCAGCACGGCGAGCGCGGACCACAGGAAACCGCTGCCGGCGCCGAGGATATCCGCGCGGTCGGTGTGCGTCAGCCAGTCGACCAGACGGCCGAGATAGTCGAACAGCGAGACTTCCAGGATCGCGATCAGCCCGGTCAGCAGCGCCATGATCGCCAGGTGGGGTTCGATGCCGCGCGTGTAATGGCGGCAGAAGGCGAACAGTCCCTTCGGCGGAGTTTCGGGCTCCTGCGGCGGGAACGGTTTGATCAGTTTTTCGAAGAAAGCAAACATTGCGACGCTCGATCCTTTGGTCCGCCGGTGTGGCCGACCGTCCGATGCGGCTATCGGCTGAGGATAAGCGCGGGGCGACGGTATGGACGGAGGGGCGGCCGGGGCAGGGACGAATTTTCGCGCATTCGCCCGGCCTGATCAAGCCGCCGTCGGGTCGCCTCCGCCCGGGGAGGATTTATACCGCATCGAGATATGGGATTCGATCAAGGCCTCAGCCTTGTCGCGGATGATGGAGCCTTCGATGTCGGCGAGCCACAGATTGATCAGCCCCTTCATGAACAGGTAGCTGTCGAGTGCGTACTGACCCGGATCTGCCCCCGGGCGCAGTAACCCCTTTCGTAGCGCATTTTCATACGCGCTGGTGAGTTTGTGGATATAGGCGCAGCCTGTCCGCGTGATGCGGTTGTCGAGTCGGGAGAACTCGTTGACGTATTCGCACTTGGAATTGATGATCTCGAAGGTGGTGCGCGCGACCTCATCCTCCCGCAGCAGGCGCAGGATTTCCACCATGCTCGCCTGGACGTCGCGCAGCGGATCTCCTGGACTCTGTACCGGAAGATTTTCGTCGATGATGTCCACCAGCGGGACGGACACCTGCTCCATCATGGCGAAGAACAGGTCGGGCTTGTTCTTGAAGTGCCAGTAGATGGCGCCGCGCGTCACGCCCGCTTCCTTGGCGATGTCGGCGAGGGTGGTGTGGCTCACGCCGCGTTCGGCGAATACCCGCCGCGCCGCGGCGATGATCTCGAGTCGCGTCTGTTCGGTTTCCGCCTTTGTCCTCCGTACCATGAGGCTCCGTCAGCGCGCGTCCGGTTCAACTGCCGCTGACCAGCCGCCGCCGAGTGCCTTGATGAGGTCGACGCTGTAGGCAAGCTGGGCCTGTCGGTGCTGGATCAGTGCCTGCTCCGCCGTGTTGGCGGTGCGCTGGGCGTCCAGGACCTCCAGATAGCCGGAATAGCCCGCCTCGTAACGCTTCTGGGACAGGCGCAGCGCACTGCGCGCTGCCGTCACGCGCTTTTCCTGGTCTTCCGCGGCGGCACGGGCCGATTCCGCGTTGGTGAGCGCATCGGCCACTTCACGGAAGGCGGTTTCGACGGCCTGCTGATAATCCGCCAGCGCCTGGCTTTGGACCGCTTCCGCCTGGCGCGTGCGCGCCGAGTAACGTCCGGCATCCAGAAGGGGCATGGTGGCGCCGAGACCGATCGACCAGATACGTGCCCCCGATTCCAGCAGGTCACTGAACTCCTCGCTCTGGCCGCCGAAGGCGCCGGTGAGGGTGAAGGTGGGGAACTGAGCGGCCCTGGACACGCCGATGCGGGCATTGGCCGCGATCAGGGCCTGTTCCGCCTGCTGTACGTCGGGTCGGCGTTCCAGCAGCGTGGACGGGAGGCCGGCAGGCGGTTCCGCCGGCAGCGGAAGTTGCATCAGGTCACCCGGCGCGAGGGCCAGGTCCGGCGTTCCAGTGAGTACGCCAAGCTGGTGCTCGACCAACGCGCGTTGGCGCTGGAGTTCCCGCAGCTGCAAAGCGACGTCGGCACGCCCGGTCTCGGCCTGATACACGTCGAGTTCGGAGGCGAGTCCACCGGTCGCCCGGCTTCGGGCCACCGCCAGCGACTCCTCGCGGGTAGTCAGTGTCTGTTGTGTGACCGTGATCTGCGCATCGAGTGAGCGAAGCAGGAAGTAGGCCTGCGCCGTGGCCCCGGTCAGGGCCAGTGCCGTGACGTCGCGACCGTAGCGGGTACCGAGCAACTGGGCCTGCGCGGCCTCGGAGGCGCGCCGCAGGCGGCCCCACAGATCGAGCTCGAACGAGGTGGAGAGCGCGAGCCGGTGGGAGTTGGAGACAGGCGAGACTCCGGCGGCAAGTGGCTGCGCATTGAGGGTACTGGAGCGCGTGCGGCTGCTGGACAGGCCGAGATCGATCTCGGGGAACAGCGTGGCCCGGGCTTCGGACAGCACGGCCTCGGCCTCGTCGATCTGCGCCACGGCGCGGCGCAGATCCGCGTTGTTCTGCAGCGCCTGCGTAATGAGCCGATCAAGCTCGGCGTCGCTGTACAGCGTCCACCAGTCGGGCGTGATCTCCGCCCCGGCCGTATCCGCGGCGTTCGCGTCCGGGTAGTGATCGGGAAGGGCGAGTTCCGGTCGATGATAGTCAGGGCCGACGGCGCAGCCCGTGAGTGCCGCGACCAGGGCCAGAGGGACGGCGATGGGGCGAGTGATCATGGCTGGCCCTCCGGTGCGGTCGGATGCGTCGGTCCGTGATGATCATGGGAATGGACCGGTCGCGGTTTACGCGCGAGCAGGGTGAAGAAGAGCGGGACGAAGATCGGCGCAATGAACGTCGCGACGATCATGCCGCCGAACACACCCGAGCCCATGGACTGCCGCGCCGCGGCACCGGCGCCAGTGGCGAGGACCAGCGGCACCACGCCGAACACGAAGGCGAGCGAGGTCATCACGATGGGCCGGAAGCGCAGCCGCGCCGCCTCCATTGCGGCTTCCACCGCCTTCTTGCCCTCGCTCATCCCCTGCATGGCGAATTCCGCGATCAGGATGGCGTTCTTGGCCGCGAGGCCGATCAGCACCACGAGGCCGATCTGGAAATAGATGTTGTTTTCCATGCCGCGCAGGAACACGAATCCGAGCGCGCCCAGCACGGCGAACGGGACGGCGAGCAGCACGGACATGGGTACGCCCCAGCGTTCATACAGCGCCGCCAGGATCAGGTACACCATGATGAGCGCGAAGCCGAAGGCGAACACCGAGGCCGTTCCGGTACGCTTCTCCTGGAAGGCCTGCCCGGTCCAGGCGACGTCGTAACCCTTGGGCAGGCTGCGCGCGGCGACGCGCTCGACCGCCCTGATGGCCTCGCCCGAGCTGTAGCCGTGCTTGGCATTACCGATCACTTTGGCGGAGATGTAGCCGTTGTAGCGTTCGAGCAGCTCGGGCCCGATGATGGACTGTACCTGTATGAGAGCCTTGAGCGGGATCATGGCGCCGGTGGTGGTTGAGCGCACATAGATGTTGCCGAGATCTTCCGGCCTGGCGCGGTAAGACGCGTCAGCCTGGATGGTGACGCGGTAGGTGCGTCCCGCCTTGTTGAAGTCGTTGACGTAGAGCGATCCCATCTGGGCCTGCAGCGCGGCGAAGACGTCGCTGACAGGCACACCCAGCGCCAGCGCCTTCTCGCGATCGACGTCGACGCGCAGTTGCGGCGTGGTCGGACGGTACAGGCTGCGCAGCGATTCCAGCACCGGGTCCTTGCCGAGCTCGGCGACGAAATCATTGGTCACCTGGGCGAGACGCTGGGTGTCGGGGTTCTCGCGGCCACGCACATATAGCTCGAAACCGCCGGTGGAGCCCAGGCCGCGGATCGAGGGTGGATTGATCGCGAAGGCGAGGCCGTCGGAGAGCATGAAGCCCTTGCCGCTTACTTCCTGCACCAGCTCCTGGGCGGTCTGCTTGCGTTCATGCCAGGGCTTGAGCGGCATGAAGATCGTCGCGGAATTGGTCTTGTTGCTGCCGGTGACGAGGTCGAATCCGTTGACGATGAAGATGTTCTCGATCGCCTCGTTACCGGCCATCATGCCGCGCAGCTGCTCGGTGGTCTTCATCGTGCGTTCCAGCGTGGCGCCGTCGGGCAACTGGGCCACGGTGATGATGTAACCCATGTCCTCCACCGGGACGAAGCTGCCGGGGATGCGCAGGAACAGGAGGCCGGACAGCCCGAGTACGGCGGCGAAGGCGGCCAGCGAGACGATGCGGTGCCGGATCGCCAGCGTGACCGCGCCGAGGAAGTGGCGCGTCAGCCAGGCGAAGAATCGGTTGAAAGGACGGAACAGCCGCGCGGAGATGCCGCCGTTTTCCCGTTCGCGCGGCTTGAGCAGCAGCGCGCACAGCGTCGGCGTCAGGGTTAGGGCGACTACGCCGGACAGCGTTACGGCGATGGCGACCGTCACCGCGAACTGGCGATAGAGCTGGCCGGCGATGCCGCCGAGAAAGGCGACCGGCAGGAATACCGCCACCAGCGACAGCACGATGCCGATGACCGCGTTCTGAACTTCGCGCATCGCTTCCACCGCGGCTTCGAACGGCTTCAGCTTCTGCTCGCGCATCAGGCGCTCGACGTTTTCCAGCACCACGATGGCGTCGTCGACCACGATGCCGACCGCCAGCACCATCGCAAACAGCGTAAGCGTGTTGATCGAGAACCCGAACAGCCACAACCCGGCGAAGGTGCCGATGAGGGAGACCGGCACGGCGATCATCGGAATCAGGGTCGCGCGCCAGCTCTGCAGGAAGACGAAGACTACCAGCAGCACCAGCACCGCGGCCTCGAGCAATGTGTGCACGACCGCCTCGATGGAGGCGGAGACGAAGCGGGTGGTGTCGTAGGGGATGAGGTAATCGACGCCCGCGGGGAAGCGATCGTGCTTCAGCTCCTCCATCCTGGCCCGGATGTCATCCGCCACGTCGAGCGCGTTGGCGCCGCTCTGGAGGAACACGCCGAGCGCGACGGCGGGCTGGCCGTTTACGGTATTGGCCTGGTCATAGCTCTGCGCGCCGAGCTCGACGCGCGCGACGTCCTTCAATCGCAGCACCCCATTCGGTCCATTCGAGCGCAGGATGATCCGGCCGAATTCCTCCGGCTCCAGCATTCGTCCCTGCGCGGTGACGGTGTAGACCAGTTGCTGGCCTTCGGGCGCTGGGGCGGCGCCGATCTTGCCGGCGGCATACTGGGCGTTCTGCGCATTGATCGCAGCGGTGATGTCGGCGGTGGTCAGGCCGAGCTGCGCCATCCGGTCCGGCTTGAGCCAGATGCGCATGGAGTAATCGCGCGCGCCGAACACGATGATGTCCGCCGTGCCCGGGATGCGCTTCAGTTCATCGACGATGTTCTGGGTGGCGTAATTGGACAGAAAGAGCATGTCGCGGCTGTCGTCGGGCGAGCGCAACGCCACCACCAGCAGTATGTTCTGCGAACGCTTCGCCACGGTGACGCCGTTGCGCCGGACTTCTTCGGGCAGGCGCGGGGTGGCGAGCTGGACGCGGTTGTTGACGTTGAAGGTGGCTTTGTCGATGTCGGTGCCCACCTCGAAGGTTGCCGTGATATTGATGGTGCCATTGGAGGCCGAGGTCGAGTTGTAGTAGAGCAGATCCTCCACGCCGGAGAGCTGTTCCTCGATTGGCGCGGCGACGGTCTTGGCCAGTGTCTCGGCGGAGGCGCCCGGATAGCTCGCCGAAATCGTCACGGTGGGTGGCGCGATCTCGGGATACTGCGCGATCGGCAGGATGTTCGCGGCGACCAGGCCGGCCAGCACGATGATGATGGCCAGCACGGAGGCGAAAATGGGACGTTCGATGAAAAATCTTGACATGAGCGGTTACCGCCGTGGGTTATTGCACGGGTTGCAGGTCGATTCAGGGTTTGGCCGCCGCCGGAGGGGCTGGCGGCGTGCCCGGGGCGTGGGGCGCGACCGGGGCGCCGGGACGCAGCTTCATCAGATTGTCGATGATGACCTTGTCTCCGGGCGCCAGTCCCTGCGTGATGACCCAATCGTGATTCGACCAGCCGGCGGTTTCCACCGGACGCGGCGCCACGGTGTTCTCCGGCGAGACGAGGAAGAGGACCTTGCCCTGTTCGGTCTGCGCCAATGCGGCCTGCGGGACCAGATAGGCCTCGCGTTGGCCGACGATGACCTGGACACGAACGAACTGGCCGGGCAGCAGCAGTCGGCCGGGATTGGAGAATTCGGCGCGCATCTGCACCATGCCGGTCTGCGTGTCCACCGTAGAGGCGGTGAAGTTGAGTTTGCCCGTCACGTCATAGAGGCTGCCATCGGCCAGGGTCAGCTTCACGGCGGCTTTGTCCCCTTGCGTGCGCAACTGGAGAGTTTCCTCCTCGGAAAACGAAAAGCGCACCCAGACCGGATCGATGCTGCTCATCGTGGTCAGCAGGCCGGAATCGGAGCCGGCCGTGATCAGGGTGCCGAGCGAATGCTGGGCGCGACCCGTGACTCCCGTGATCGGCGCGACGACGTCGGTGTATGAGAGGTTGAGCTCGGCATCACGTACCCTGGCTTCGCCGGCCGTGACCGCGGCCTGCGCCGTTTGCAGCGTCGTGGCGGCATCATCGTATTCCTTGCGGCTGACGGCCTTTTCCTCGACCAGCGACTTGAGGCGCGCGGCCTCCCGCTCGGCTTGTGTAAGATCGGCCTGGGCCTGTTCCAGGGTGGCGCGTTCCTGCGCGAGGGCGATCTCGAACGGTTCGCGGTCGATGGTGAACAGCGTGGCGCCGGCCTTGACCGGGTCGCCTTCCTGGTACGCCTGGCGGGTCAGGGTGCCGGAGACGCGCGCGCGCACCTCGATGTCCTTGGAGCCTTCGATCTGGCCGACGGTTTCAATCGTGATCGGGACCTGTTGCGCCCTCGCTTCGATGACCGATACCGGCATGGCGGGCATCTGCGGCGCGCCCGCACCCGTGGCCGCATCGCCCTGGCCGCAGCCGGTCAGCAGGATCGCGATGCCTGCCGTCACGAGTGTCAGGTACGGCAAGCGGTGAATTCGTGAATGGGTGTCGCTGGCAATTTTGAGCAATGGAGGCGCCATGGTCGTTGATGTCCCGTGTGACGGAGATGATGGTCGAAGCCCGGATTATATATACAAACACGTATGTATGTATACCGGACGATTATTGGGGTCATTACTATATATAGTGCGTCGTTTACTCCGCCGGCACCGGACCCGGGACCAGCCTCACACTCCGCAGTGCATGGGTACGGTCGATCCCGGCGGAATTGCCCGCGCTTGCGCCGTTACATGGAATGACCAGACGCCATCCGATTGGTTCCGCCTGGGACGGAATCACGGTAGCTGAGTGGGTCAGGCCAATGCGCGCTCAACGATCTCGAATACATCGCGCGACAGGCCGGGATGCGTGCGCAGGGATTCCAGCGCGATGCGGGCCTGCGCCTGATGCGCGGTATCGAATCGGCGCCAGCGATCAAAACTTCGCGCGAGGCGGGCCGCGACCTGCGGGTTGATCGCATCCAGGCGCAGGATCTGGCCGGCCATGAAGCGATAACCGGCACCATCAGCGGCGTGGAAGCGCACATGGTTGGCGCCAAAGCCACCGAGCAGGGCATAGACCTTGTTCGGGTTGCGCAGGTCGAAGGCCGGGTGTCCGGTCAGGCGTGTCACGTCGTGCAGGGCATCCGGATGGCGGCTGGTGGCCTGAATCGTCAGCCATTTGTTCACCACCAGGGCCTCACGCTGCCAGCAGGAATAGAAGTCGTCGAGGGCGCGCTGGCGTTCCGGTCCCGTGCATTGGGCGAGGGCGCTGAGGGCGGCGAACTGATCCGTCATGTTGTCCGCCGTTTCGAATTGGCGCATCGCCAGTGCGCGCGCGGCCGGCGTGTCCAGTTCGGTCAGGTAAGCGAGGCACAGGTTGCGCAGGGCGCGCCGCCCGGCGTCGGCGCCATCGGGCCGGTAAGCGGTGGTCGGCGCCAGGCGCGCGTAGCAGGCCTCGAACTCCTTGCCGAGGCGCTCGGCGAGAAAGCGGCGCAGGCCGTTGCGCGCGGCGTGCAGGGCGTCGGGATCGACTGTCTCGAGGTGTTCCGCCAGTGTGGCCTCCGCCGGCAGGGTGAGCGCCTCGGCCGCGAAAGCGGGGTCGGCATCGGCCTTCGCGAGTACGCGCGCGGCGGCCTGCGCGAAATCCTCGGACCAGGCCGGCATGCTCCCTGCGGACAGCGCGGTGGTCGCGGCGAGGATCAGGCGGCTCGCCAGGCGTTGACCGGCCTCCCAGCGGTTGAAGGGGTCGCTGTCGTGCCCGAGTAATCGGGCCAGATCCTCATCCGTATACGGGAAGTCCAGCACCACCGGCGCGGAAAAACCGCGCAGCAGGGAAGGCACCGGCGCCGTATCGATACCCTCGAAGACGAATTCCTGTTCCGTCCCGGTGAGCGACAGCACGCGCTGAGTGGCGTCCGGTCCGCCTGGAATGCGCAAGGACAGGTCGGCGCCGTCCCGGGTGACCAGGCCGATCGACACCGGGATATGGTACGGCCGGTTCTCCGGATGGGTGGGGCAGGATTGCTTCAGCGTCAGGGTATAACGACGCGCCGCGGCATCGTGGCGGCCGCTTGCCGTGACATGCGGCGTGCCGGCCTGATCGTACCAGCGCATGAACTGCGACAGATCCGCGCCGGAGGCGTCCGCCATCGCCACAACAAAGTCGTCGCAGGTCACC
Organism: Gammaproteobacteria bacterium; assembly: GCA_016716465.1. Taxonomy (NCBI): domain Bacteria; kingdom Pseudomonadati; phylum Pseudomonadota; class Gammaproteobacteria; species Gammaproteobacteria bacterium. The sequence continues at coordinate 985,421 of JADJWH010000001.1, read as the reverse complement.
GCCTGGCCGTCGTGACGCGCGAAATAGAGATCCATGCCGCGGCGGAAGGCCTCTGCGCCGATCAGCGTATGAATCATGCGCACGACCTCGGCGCCCTTCTGGTAGACCGTGGCGGTATAGAAGTTATTGATCTCGACGTAGGAACCGGGGCGCACCGGATGCGCCATGGGTCCGGCGTCCTCGGGGAACTGGGCGGCGCGCAGGCTGCGCACGTCGCGGATGCGGCTGATGCCACCATGGGTGTCGATGCCGAACTGCTGGTCACGGAATACGGTCAGACCCTCCTTCAGCGAGAGCTGGAACCAGTCGCGGCAGGTGACGCGATTGCCGGTCCAGTTGTGAAAGTATTCGTGCGCCACCACGCGATCGATGTTGGTGTAGTCGGTGTCAGTGGCAATGTCTGGCCGGGCCAGCACGTACTTGGTATTGAAGATGTTCAGGCCCTTGTTTTCCATGGCGCCCATATTGAAATCGCCGACGGCGACGATCATATAGTGATCGAGATCGCACTCCAGACCGAAGACATCCTCGTCCCAGCGCATGGATTTCTTCAGCGCCTCCATCGCATGTGCGCACTGATCGAGCTTGCCGGATTCGACGTAGACGGCGAGCTCGACCGTGCGTCCGGAACGCGTGCGGTAGGTGTCGCGCAATACCTCGAGGTCGGCCGCTACCAGCGCGAACAGATAGCAGGGTTTGGGGAAGGGGTCCTCCCAGCGTGCCCAGTGCCGGCCGTCGGGTTCATCACCGCTGCCGACGGGATTGCCGTTCGACAACAGCAGCGGCAATGTCGTTTTGTCGGCGTGGAGGGTGACCACGTAGAGCGACATCACATCCGGGCGATCGGGAAACCAGGTGATGCGACGGAAACCTTGCGCCTCGCACTGGGTGAAATACCCGTTGGCCGAGCGGTACAGTCCGGACAGCTTGGTGTTCGTGTCAGGGCGGATGCGGCAGACGGTCTGCAGCGTAAAGGCGTCGGGGACGTCCGTGATCGTGAGCTGCGTGGCGGAGAGCGAGTAGCGCTCCTGTAACAGCGGGTTGCCGTCAATGGAAACACTGATTGTCTCCAGCTCATCGCCGTCCAGCGTGAGTGATGCGCCGGCCGCGCGCACGGCGGAATTGCGCCGCACGGCCAGCGTTGTGGTGACGCGGGCCTCATCCGGACGAAAATCGACGTCCAGCTCGATGCGGTCGACCAGAAAGGGCGGAGGTGTGTAGTCCTTGAGCAGGACGGGATGCGGGGTGTCGGTTTTCATCGGGACTCGCGGGTTGCGGTTGTTCGGGGCGCATCGGATTGGCGGACGACATCTCCAAGTGCGATGACCGTCATGATACGCGATACGACGATTGCGGCGAAACCGCTGTAATCCGTCGTGGCGCAGAGGGTGGCACGTTCATGGCTTGAATTCTCCGGCTGCGGACTCCACATGAGGAAAAGAGGGTCAAGGAGGCGGATCCATGGAGCATTCTGACGAAATCGGTTTGTCGAACGAAGCGCTGGACAGCTACTCGCGGACCGTGGTCGGCGCCGTGGAACGCGTTGGCCCGGCAGTGGTCGGCATTTATACGCCGGGATCCGGTAGCGGCGCGGCGCGGGATCACGGCGGGGCCGGCTCGGGTGTCGTGGTGACTCCCGACGGTTACCTGCTCACCAATGAGCATGTCGTGCAGCACCACGATCGGGTTCGGGTTTCATTCGAGGATGGACGGAATGCGGACGCCCGGGTGGTCGGGCGTGACGCCGCGACGGATCTCGCCGTGGTGCGGGCGGAGGCTGCCTCGTTGCCTTATGCCGAACTGACGGATCTGGCGCGGCCCCGTGTCGGCCAACTCGTCGTCGCGGTCGGCAATCCCTATGGCTTCGAGTCTACGGTGTCGGCCGGCGTCGTCAGCGCGATCGGGCGCGCGTTGCGGAGCCGTCACGGACGCTTGATTGAAGGGATCGTGCAGCATACCGCGGCCCTCAATCCGGGGAATTCCGGAGGACCGCTGGTAAATGCCTCCGGCAGGATCGTCGGTATCAATACCGCCATCATCGCGATGGCGCAGGGTATCGGTTTTTCCGTTCCCGCCGTGACAGCGGAGTGGATCTTGAGCGAGATCCTTGCGCATGGCCGCGTGCGCCGGGTTTACCTCGGAGCGGCCGGGCGTGATCGCCCGCTTGACCGCAGACTGGTACGTGCGCTTGATCTGCCGGTGGCGTGCGCCTTCGAGGTCGTCGGGCGTGAACCGGACAGTCCGGCCGCCAGTGCCGATCTTCGTTCCGGTGATCTGATCATCAGCGCGAACGGGACGCCCATCGACGGAGTTGATGCCCTGCATCGCTTTCTGGCCCGCTGGCCAATCGGCGCCGCGCTGAACTTGCAGGTACTGCGCCGCACACAGCGTATCGAGGTGACCCTCACCCCTGAGCCGCAGCGCACCGGGCGCTGAATCAATTTTCTGCGTCCGGGTACCGGGTGGGATCATCACCCGCCGGCTGTGTTATTCCCCAGGCAACCGACTGATTTTATGTTTAATTTTTGATTCCTCTTGTATGTTCTCTTAATGTTCTCTATCTTGGATGGGGGTACAGGACCCGAGGAGGCCATATGTTGACGCCGTCGCAACAAAAGACACTGGATTTCATTCGCCGATACCGGCGTTTGCAGGGGGGATGTCCGAGTCTGATGGAGATCGCCGCCGGTATCGGGATCCGTTCCCGCGGCGTGGCCCATCGCTATGTGCAGGCGCTGATCGTGGCGGGCTACCTGCGCCAGCATCCCGGCCGCAAGCGCGGCCTGGAACTGACGGAAAAGGCGGAGAAGATTTCAATACCTGCTACCACGCTGCCTCTGCTCGGATCTATCGCGGCAGGTCGGCCAATCGAGGCGGTACCGGGCGAAGATACGATCGATTTGACCGCCTTCCTGCTCGGGCTGAACCGCTATGCATTGCGGGTGCGCGGCGATTCGATGATCGAGGCGGGGATTCTCGATGGCGACACAGTGATCATTGATGCGCGCGACAGCGCCGATGATGGTGCGATCGTGGTTGCCCTGATCGATGAGGTCGAAGTGACATTGAAGCGTTTGCAGTACCGCAAGGATGGCAGCATACAGCTGAGCGCGGCCAATCCCGCGTATACGCCGATGATCTATGGCGCCGCGCGCGTACGCATCCAGGGGGTGGTCGTCGGCGTCCTGCGGAGTTATCGGTGAGTACCGAGGCACGGACAGGAGGAGCGTGGTCCCGCGCCGTCATCCTGGTCGACATGGATGCATTCTTCGCCAGCATCGAACAGCGCGACCGCCCGGCCTGGCAGGGACGTCCGGTCGCGGTGACCAACGGATCGCTCGGAACCTGCATCATTACCTGTTCCTATGAGGCGCGCCGCCATGGAGTACGTACCGGGATGCGGTTGCGCGAGGCGCGCCGCCTGTGTCCGGATCTCATTCAATGCGCGGCGCGCCCGGAGCATTATGCCGCGGTCTCGACGGATATCATGCGCGCGCTCGAGGAAATCACTCCCGATGTCGAGGTCTTTTCCGTCGACGAGGCCTTTCTGGATGTGACGCGCTGTCAGCGCCTGTGGGGCACGCCGGAGACGATTGCTCATATGGTTCGGCGCAAGGTCAAAGAGGTTTCCGGCCTGGGGTGTTCAGTCGGAATGAGCGGGGACAAGAGCACGGCGAAGTTCGCCGCCGGGCTCGCGAAGCCGGGAGGATGTACCCTGATCCCGCCGTGGGAGGCCGCCGACCGACTGCGCGATGTGCCGGTAACGGAACTGTCCGGGATCAAGGAGGGGATCGGGGATACCTCGCGCGGCACGGGGCGCGTACCTGCGGCGAAGTCGCGCGCCTTCCGGTCAGCGTGCTCGCGCGACGCTTCGGGAATCTGGGTCGGCGTATCTGGTACATGTGTCAGGGACTGGACCCCGAGCCGGTGCGCACCATCGTGTCCGCCCCCAGGTCGATCGGGCATGGCAAGGTGACGCCACCCGGAACGCGCGATGCACAACTGATCCATGCCTATCTGCTGCATATGAGTGAAAGGGTGGCGGCCCGATTGCGGCGTTGCGATTTGGAGGCCCAATGTTATGGCATCGGGATGCGCACGCGCCTGGGCTGGGTCGGTGGCCGGCTGCGCACGCCGTCGTTCACGCAGGACAGTCGTCCCGTGCAGGCGCTCTGCCGGCATGTGATGCAAAGAGAGTGGCAGGGTGAAGGTGTCTATCAGGTGCAGGTGACGGCGCTCGATCCTCGGCAGGCCGGTTGTCAGGCGGAACTGTTCGAGGCGGTCCCTGCCAAGGCGCAGATGATCAACAACACGATGGACGCGATCAACCGGCGCTACGGGGCGTTCACGCTTGCCCCCGGCAGCTTGCTGAACCGATCCGCGACACCCGATGTCATTTCTCCCGCATGGAAGCCGTCCGGCCATCGCCGGACGGTATGAGCCCTAGGGGGAATCTCCGTACGGTATCTGTTTGTCGAATGCCTCGCGAAGGCGCGCGGCACCTGGAGTTTTTTCTCCACCCCAGAATTTTCCTCAGGGATAGGCTCAACAAGAGGAAGAACTGGTCTGGATGATCAAGTAACCTAATGTATTTAAAAAACATTATGATATTTTTTTGATGATATATGAAATTATTTGATTTAATCATATTCTGGGGGTATGATTCATAAATATTTTATTTTCGTATGAATTAATCGACTGCAGGGATTTGTACAGGAGGAAACATGAGCCGATTGATCAAGAGATGGTTTTCCCCAAAGGCGAATTCCACAAAAAAGATGGTTCGCGAAGGCAAGTCTGTACGAGCCCCCTTGATCGTATCGTTTGACGGGCGGGTAGTGCGTCTGCGCCTGCCTGAAGGTTGACGGGGTCGATCGATCGCACCGTTCTCATGGACTGGTCCGTGGCACATGGACGTGCACCCGATTCATGGAAACAAATGTTGAAAGGGGCCAAGGTCAAGGAATTCGATTTTAGCACCATCGTTTAGTCTCTCACTCCCTCTGTCCCGCTCTCGGGATGTGCCCCGTTTCTCTGTCATGAAACGGGTTTTTTTTATCGCACGCAGTCGCACGTAAAAAACCGTTGGCATATGAAATTCCTCCGTTGATGTTCCGGGTCGCGGCGTTAAAATACATCGAATTCCAGTCCCGGTCCTATGGAAGTAATTCGCATGCCTGTCCGCAATTCGCGCGAGGCCTACGGGCTGGTTTCGAAACTCTTGCACTGGCTGATCGCCGTTCCGGTACTGGGGCTGATCCCGGTGGGCTGGTACCTGGGCGGGCTCAGTGAGGAAAGCGTTTTATACTGGCGCCTGCTCGAACTGCACGAAACCCTGGGCATCTCGGTCTTCACGCTAACACTGGCCAGAATCGCCTGGCGCGGGATCAGTCCGAATCCCGGGTTTTCTTCCACCCTTCTCCCTTGGGAGCGCAGGGCGGCCACTCTGATCCATGGAACACTCGTGGCTTTGCTCGCGTGTATCCCGGTGCTGGGTTTCCTCTTCGTGGCCTCCGACGGAGAGCCTGTCGAATTGTACGGGCTGGTGGCAATTCCGCCCATCGGCCAATGGAGTAAAGGTGTGCGTGAGTTACTCTTCGATCTGCACGGCTATGCGGCCTATGCCTGTGCCATGCTAGTTGCCATTCATGTGCTGGCCGCGCTCAAACATCACTTCGTGGATCGGCGCAGTTCCCTCCGGCGCATTGCGTTCTAGACGCAGGTGCCATGTCACTCCCGAAGCGGTTGCAACAGCCGTCTGCCGTCCGCGACATAGGCCACAAACAGATATACGACCAGACACAGCGTGGCGCTGATCGGCCAGGGCAGCGTTTCCCCCTCGGTGATCATGCCGTGGGAGAGATAGAGGATGAGGCCCAGGGCAATGTAACCGAAGATGCGTGCAAGCTCATAGGGCACGGGATAGAGGCGTCGACCTAACAGGTAAGAGACGGCCGCCATGCCGGCGTAACAGGCCAGCGTTGCCCAGGCGGCGCCCATGAACCCGAATATGGGCACCCACCACAAGTTCAGGGCGACGGTTACTACCGCACCTCCCACTGCGACCCAGGCGCCTGTCAGGGTCCGGTCCGTCAGTTTGTACCAGACGGAAAGATTTATATAGATTCCGAGAAAGAGGTTAGCCAGAAGCAGCACGGGGACTACCGTGAGTCCGGCGCGGAAGGGTTCGCCGATGAAGTACTTGAAGATATCGATATATAGCGTCACCAGCAGGAAGATCAGCATGCAGAAGATGACGAAGGCCGTCATGACACGGGCATACAGCGCCTTGCTGCCTTGTTCTCCCGCATGGGCGAAGAAGAACGGTTCGCCTGCATAGCGGAAGGCCTGAATGAATAGCGACATCAGGATTGAAAGCTTGTAGCAGGCGCTATAGATGCCGAGCTGGGCGAGATTCATGTCGGCATCGTAGGGCAGCAGGTATTTCATCAGCGCGCGATCGAGCATCTCATTGGTGACCCCGGCGAAGCCGATCACCATCATCGGCAGGGAGTAGCGCATCATCCGCGCGAAGAGATCGCGGTCGAATCCCGTGCCGAGGTCGCGCAGCTGGGGCAGGAGCAGCAGCCATTTCACACCGCTGCCGATGAGATTGGCGATGAAGACGTAGCCCACGCCGATCGAGGGATCCCACAGGCGTCCCAGCATTGAAGCGGGATCCTGATCATAGGCGTTCCGGCAGAGAACGATGAAGAACAGGTTCATCGCGACCGTGATGGCGATTTCGACCAATTTGATGGCGGCGAAGCGCCATGCCTTCTCTTCGGCCCGCAGGCGTGCGAAACAGACCGCCGCCGTGGAGTCAAGGACCAGGATGGCGGTTATCCAGATGATGTAATCCGGATGATCTCCATGATTCAGCGTATCCGCGATGGGCTGGGAGAAAAGGGCAACACCGGCGAAAAAGCCCAAATTGGCGCCGAACAGCACGCGCTGTGCCGTAGCGTATACGGTGTCCTTCCCGCTTTCGGGAAGGGTGCCGCGAAAGCGAAAATACCCGGTCTCCAGTCCGAAGACGAGCAGCACCGCGAGGAAGCCAGCATAGGCGTAAAACTCGGATACCACGCCGTATTCAGCCGGCGAGAAATAGTAGGTGAACAGCGGAACCAGCAGGTAATTGAGAAATCGCCCGAAGATGCTGCTGAGGCCATAGATGGCCGTCTGGGAGGCGAGGCGTCGCAGAGGATTCAAATGTCGGTCCGTGGCCTGTGCTTGGTCAGTCGTGAGCGCTGCGTGGGGCGGATTGCCGGCAGTATAGGAGAATCGATCACGGGATCCAACAAACCGGAAGAATGAATCCTGCAGGAACAAAAAAATCGCCCCGCATAAACGGGGCGTCAAAATTTACAATAGGAGAGACGTTACGTAGCCGACGGAAGATTACCCTCGGGTAGAAGGAAATCTTCCAGGCGCAATCAGCATCTGGCTTTCAGACAGCCGTTGCGCCGGTCGCCGAATGGGGTCATATAGAGTCCGGGAACGATATACCGGACGGGTTTGTTTTGCGTCCGGTTGCTGGATTCATGCGTTGCCGCGGGATGAGCCGTATTCTGGGTACTGTCCCCGTCCTGCTTCATCTTCAAAAGATTCATGGCTGTGCTCCAGTAGATGCCATCGAATTGAGTGCGAAAAGAGTAACAAGGAGATATGAAAAAAACAAGTAATATCTTAATTTAATATTTAAATATTTTTATGTCATTGTTTAAAATACATAAATTATCGGATGGCGTGTGTTTGGGGATTGGGTGATCGCCGGGATAATCCGTAAAGGTTCCGGCCTGGAATCGGGAATGCGTCCGCTGCATGGGTCGGTCCGGATCCGCCAGGAAGGCTGCTGGAAGGCCGCGAGATTCAAGCTTATGCCCCGACGCACGATAAGGTGTCTGCACTCTATGAACGTGCTTAGTCGCGTGCCTATTGGGGCATGGAAGTCATATCGAACTGCCCGGCTAATGATCAAAGCTTGAGCCCCGGCCAAAGCCGGGGCTTGTTTTTTGGCGTCTGGCGCGCCCCTGTCTCGGAATTAATCTCCACGTTCGTCATTCTCCCGGGTCGATCGTCGATGGCGGCCATCATCTTGAATCCCCTTCCCGTGACCCAATATGTCATTAATATACGTTCCATACGCGTAAGGATGATTCGCCGGCATATCACCGCAGATTGGTATTTACCGCCCGGCCATCAGGCCGGAAGGATGCGTGGACCGGGCGGACGAGGCGACGGATGCAATACAAGGATTATTACAAGCTGCTCGAAGTTTCCCGTGATGCATCACAGGACGAGATCAAGCGCGCCTACCGCAAACTGGCGCGCAAGTATCATCCGGACGTCAGTCGAGAGCCGGATGCAGAGGAGAAATTCAAGGGGATCGGCGAGGCCTATGAGGTACTCAAGGATCCGGAGAAGCGCGCGGCATATGACCGCCTGGGAACGGATTGGCGCGCCGGGCAGGAATTCCATCCTCCGCCGGGCTGGGATGCCGGCTTCGAATTCAGCGGCGACGCTGCATTCACGGGTGAGAGCGCTGCGTTCAGCGAATTCTTCGAATCGTTGTTCGGGCATGGCGCTGCGGGAGCGCGCCGCGGGCAGGCCGGTTTCCGCGCCCGCGGACAGGATCATTTCGCCAAGATTCTGATCGCGCTCGAGGACGCCTACCATGGAGCGACCCGGCCCGTCACCCTGACCACACCGGAGTTGGATCCGCACGGGCGGCTGCATACCCGCAGGCGCACGCTGAACGTTCAGATTCCAAAGGGCATCCGGCAGGGACAGCACATCCGTCTGGCGGGGCAGGGTGCGTCAGGGAGCGGCGGTGTGGGGGATCTGTATCTGGAAGTGGCGTTTCAAACACATCCCTTTTATCGTATTGAGGATCGCGATGTTTATCTGGACCTGCCGGTGGCTCCCTGGGAGGCCGCGCTGGGCGCGACGATCCAGGCGCCGACGCCGGCCGGCAGGGTGGAACTCAAGGTCCCACCCGGTTCGGGCAATGGGCGCGCCTTGCGCCTCAAGGGGCGGGGCATTCCCGGAAATCCGCCGGGAGACCTCTACGTGGTGCTGCAGGTAGTGTTGCCGCCCGCGGATTCCGAGCCGTCCAGAGCGCTGTATCGGAAAATGGAGCGGGAGTTGAAATTCAATCCGCGCGCCCAGTTGGAAGAATGATCTCATGCAGGAACATGAGCTGATGGATATTCTGGCCGGTGAGATCGTCGATGAAGATGCGACCCTCACGCTGGCGGAGTTGTGCCGGGCCTGTGAGGCGGGCGAAGACTGGATCATGGGCCTGGTCGCGGAGGGAGTGCTCGAACCGCACACTCGCGCTGGGACCGAATGGCGTTTCCCCGGTGTCAGCCTCCGCCGCGCGCGGATCGTGATGCGGCTGCAGCGCGATCTCGGCGTCAATCTTTCCGGCGCGGCCCTGGCGGTGGATTTGATCGAGGAAATTCGGTGCCTGCGCGGGCGCGGTGAAATATGAACATATCGGGTGGCAGCCTGCCTGGATGAGGGGGAGCATGGATCCGCAATTGCATATTGTCTGCCCATTCTGCACGACGGTGAATCGGGTGCCCGGGGCGCGTCTGGGCGAGAATCCCGCTTGCGGGGCCTGCCACAAGCCCTTGTTCACCGCTCACCCGCTTGCGCTGTCCTCAGAGAATTTCCACAAGCATGCCTCGGCCAGCGACATCCCCTTGCTGGTGGATTTCTGGGCGCCCTGGTGCGGACCATGCAAGATGATGGCTCCCGCCTTCGAGCAGGCGGCGGCGCAGCTGGAACCGCAGGTGCGTCTCGCCAAACTCAATACCGAGGAGGAGCCGGAGCTCGGCACACGGTTCGGTGTTCGCAGCATACCTACACTGATGCTCTTCCATCGCGGCAAGGAGATCGCCCGCCAGGCCGGCGCCATCGGGACGGCCGATATCGTGCGCTGGGTGAACGCACACCGGTAGAATCGCGGGACCCGCCTCGTGTCGTGCAAAATGCCGGCATCTTTCATGCTAGAATCGCCGGGATTTCATGACAGACGAATCGTCCGCGATTACGCTTGCAGGCAGGGGATTCGTTTCATTTGATCCACAACCATAAGGAGCATCTCGATGAAGACGATGAGGCGCATCGCGCGCGGCATGAGTTCCCTGTTGATACCGGCCTTCCTTGCGCTCGGACTCCAGGCGCCGGCGCAGGCGGGCATGGTGGGTACCGATGCCATACTCGCCCAGGAGCAGTCCGCGGCGGAACGCGCGCGGGTTCTTGCCGCGCTGGAGCGGGAGGACGTGCGGCAGGGAATGGTCGCGCTCGGCGTCGATCCGCAGTCGGCGCAGGATCGCGTACTGGCGCTCACTGACGAGGAAGTCAGCCAGATGGCCGGCCGGCTGGATCAGCTGCCGGCGGGCGGTGATGCCCTGGGTGTGGTGGTGTTCATATTTGTCCTTCTGCTGGTGACTGACATCCTCGGCTACACGAACGTATTCCCCTTCGTGAAAAAGACGGTCAATTGATATTGGCGGTATGCGCCCGCCGCGTCTGGTTGACAGGCGTGGCGGGCGCATTGCTTTTACTCTGCGGTTGCGCGGGTGTGCCGCAGACCCAGGCCCTGCTGAGCAATCCTCCGCCGGAGCTCGGTCACAGCTTCGAACTGGATGAGGTCCCGTTCTTTCCGCAGGAGCGCTATCAATGCGGTCCCGCCGCGTTGGCCACGGTGCTGCGCTGGGGGGGGATCGAGGTGACGCCCGAGCAGATCGAACCCCGGATCTACCTCCCGGAACGCCAGGGCAGTCTGCAAGCCGAATTGATCGCCGCTGCGCGGCGCTATCAGCGCGTTTCCTATCCCTTGGACCCTGAATTGACGGCCATCCTGCGTGAGGTCAAGGCAGGACACCCTGTGCTGGTGCTGCAAAACCTCGCCTACAGCTGGTATCCGCGCTGGCATTACGCCGTGGTGGTCGGTTTCGATCTGGAGCGCAGAGAGGTGGTGTTGCGCTCGGGTACACACAAGCGTCATATCCAGTCCTTGCGCTCATTCGAGTACACCTGGGGGCGGGCCGGTCACTGGGCGGTTGTCATGCTCGATGCGTCGCTCGTGCCGGCGACGGCCTCCGAACAGGCGTATCTGCGTGCGGTGCTGGGTTTTGAACAGACCGGCGACTGGGTAACCGCGGCGGCGGCGTATCGCGCAGCGGCCGGACGATGGCCTGCCAGTGCCGGCGCCTGGTTTGGTCTGGGCAATGCGGCCTATCAGCTGCACGATCTGCGCGGCGCCGAGACCGCATTCCGGCGTGTATTGGAACTGCGGCCGGAGTTTCCCTCCGCCCTGAATAATCTTGCGCTCGTACTCTTCGAACAAGGTAGCGCAGATGAGGCCGTGGTTCTGGCGCAACGGGCGCTGGCAACCGATCCTGACAATCCGGCATTTCAGGCGACGCTGGATGAGATCATGCTTCGTATGAGCGGACATCCCTGAGTCGTTGATCTCCCCTTGCATGAGTGGTGTTCCGTGCGTGACCGACGCGGAATCATACTCGTGTCGCGCACGCCCGGACTTACGTTTCTGAAGCATCTTCCTGTTCCTTCGATGAGGCTGTCCTGTGCCTATAGGATCATCGAGCACGATTTCTGCAACAAGCTTATGCATTGTGAAGGATGCATGCGCATGAATACTCGCGATGACCGAGTATGTGCCGGAATTTCACTTTGGGGCAGGATTGTGGAATTTTCGCTTCCTGGCCTGTGTCGATTTGATTTCCGAGATCCTGTGCCGTGAGGGCTTCCATCAATATCATGATGTGATCCGAAAAGAGTAGGGCGTGAGGTTGTCACCCTTCTGTCTCCGTATGGAGACGCGCGCTTTGTGAGAGTCGTCACTAATTCGGCGCCCAGTGTAATGATAAATTCATCGACCTCGCGGAACTTTCAAACGCAGCTCTTCGTCATAGCTGATATCGTCGTCGCGGTTGGATAGCGATGATGATCAAGGCCGCGGGAGAAGCTGAAATAGAGGTCGAGTGCTTTTGGTGCGGTCTGTCAGTCGTTGAACAATGGAGGTGCACTATGATTCATGATTCCCATATGAACGAAGAAATATCCCATCGCGCAACCATGCTGGTTCTCAGCATAACGCTCGTTCTGGCTACGCTGTCGATGGAAGGCCCGTTGGGCTGGCGTTCGGTGTTCCCGCTGATCGCGATCTGGCCAGGAATCGCGGCGCTGGTCGGTTTGCAGCTGGCGCCGTGGGGCAGGATCTTCAGCAAGGCCCCCGGCAACAACACCGCGTCCATCGCATACAAGGATATGCCCACTCACGCGTGAGCCCGCCGCCTGATCATATCGGCGACCGCATGTCGCACAGATACTGCACTGTCATCCCTTAAGAGGTCCAGAGGCGTGCCGCGCCATACCGGAGCCGGTATGGCGCGGTGCACCGGGAGTGCGTTACGGTCTCCCGTCCTGTTGTCCTCCCCTGTCTTTTCCGTGATTAATGCGCGAGAATACAGTCCGCCGCGAAACGGGTATGTTGTAGTTTCGTAACATAATCGGTTTGGGCGGGTTTCGTGGCGGAATTGACATGGGAGGAACGTGTGAGGGTATCTGTCAGAACCTCTGTGATCGGAGTCCTGCTGGTTGTGGCGGCGGCTTGCGCGGTGTCCCCCACCGGGCGCAAGCAACTGACCTTGATGCCGGAATCGCAAATGATCGTGATGGGCGTCCAGTCTTTCAACGAGATCCAGGACAATACGCCACGCGAAAAGGATCCACTGGTCAACGCTTATGTACAGTGCGTTGCCGATGCCATCACGCGTTTGCCGGAGGTTCGCAAGCAGAGCGCGGATTGGCAGGTTGTCGTCTTCGATGATGAGACCGTGAATGCATTCGCACTCCCGGGGGGGAAGATCGGCGTCTACAAGGGATTGTTGCGCGTGGCGGAAACCCAGGGACAGCTCGCGGCTGTGTTGGGCCATGAAGTGGGGCATGTGCTGGCGCGGCACGGCAACGAGCGCGTATCCCAGCAGTTTGCCGTCGGCCAGACCCTGGCGATACTGGACGCATGGATGGCGGCCGGCAATAAGTCCAACCGGGATTCCGCCATGGCCCTGCTTGGGCTCGGGAGCCAGGTCGGTGTACTGTTGCCATTCAGCAGACTGCAGGAAAGCGAAGCGGATACCATCGGCCAGGACCTGATGGCGCGTGCGGGATTCGATCCGCGCGAGAGCACCATGCTGTGGCAGAACATGGGCAAGGCGAGTGGTGGTCAGCCCCCGGAGTTTCTCTCGACGCATCCCGCGCACATGACCCGCATCAAAGAGCTGCAGGCGGGCATGCCGCGCGCACTGGAGCTCTATCACCAGGCCCAGGCCGAGGCGCTGCGGCCTGATTGCCGTCCGCCTCCGCTGAAGGGTTGAGCCGGCGCCCTAAATCCAAATAATAAAAACATATTTTACATATACTTAAATATTATTTCTCATATAATACATTCCAAAATGAGGGCGTGAGGTAAGTGTAGGGTCTTGAGTGGCGGGGCTGTCGAAATCGGGGAACCGAGGTATAATTCGAGCACGTCATTGTGGATCCGGCGGGGATATACGCAGGATGCCGGGGATAGATGAAATCACGGCCGAGGGCTCAGGGGGGAATGATGTCTATCCTGTTCGATAATTCCGATCTGTCGAATAAATACCCCCCGGTGCATCTGCGCAGTAACCGCCTGTTCTACGTCGACCCGATGGCGGAGAGCGCGGCGCACGGATGGTATCTCAAGGTGCGCGGTCCCCGTTGCTTCGGGCCCTTCCGGAGCAAGGAAGAGGCCGACCAGACCCTGAATCTCATCCTGAACAGATACCGGCAGACGAAGGATTCCAGCGGCCGCTGATCGTCCTGTTCAGGGGGCGCGGAGAGGTCTCCGCCTACCTAACCCTTCCTCGTATTCACGCTGAATTCCGTCAGAAACGGCGGGCAGGGGCATTCACATCACCTGGAGTTCCCTTAGTTATTCCCGCGATGAATTCGGGCCAGCGTGCACTGGCACTTGGGCCTGCAGCGCGATGACCCCGTTCCGGATTTGAGAAAATGGCGTTTTTTCGCTAAAATCGCCGGCTTTCGTCGTCCACTAGCAGGGGAAGAAACCGGAGTTGATATGACCAAGAAGATTGAATTTGCCCAGTGGCGCCCGCATCCCTGGCACGGCCTGGAGACCTGGGCCGGAAAGAAGGGCACCGTGCTTGCCTATATCGAGATCACGCCCTTCGATACCATCAAATACGAAGTGGACAAGACCAACGGCTACCTGCGCGTCGATCGTCCCCAGCGCACGTCCTCGCTGCCGCCCACACTGTACGGATTCGTCCCGCGTACGTATTGCGGGCGGCGTGTTGCCGGATTGGCGAGCAGCGTCACCGAGGGCGACGGTGATCCGCTCGACGTCTGCGTCATCAGCGAACGGCCGATCAGCCGGTCCGAAGTCATCATGAGCGCCAAGGTGATCGGTGGCATGTGCACCATCGACGGCGGCGAGGCCGACGACAAGATCATCGCCGTGCTGGAAAACGACTGTCTGTGGGACAAGATCGACAATGTCGACAATCTGCCGAGCCGCATGGTTGAGCGGCTGCGGCATTACTTCACCACTTACAAGTATGATCCGACCAAGCACGACCGCAGCCCGGTGGTGGTGGAGAATATCTACGGCCGCGATCACGCCATCAAAGTGGTTGAAGCCGCCGTGCAGGATTACAACGAGATCTACGCATAACAACCCGCGCGGGTGCACCGCTGGCGGCGGTGCGCCCGCATATCAATCTGTCCAGCCATGCTTGTGCGGGCGGGATAGTGTGCATAAAATTTCCTCTTTGTAGATCTTAAGATTCGCTTAAGTCGCACGCTCTAGAATTGCCCGTTTGGCAGCTTTGCATGATGCAGGCTGGGGGGGGGATGGAGCTGTCCGTAGTCATTCCGGTTTTTAACGAGCACGAGAGCATCAGGCTGCTGCTCGAGGAAGTCGGGCGGGCGATTGATCCGGGCGTGCATTATGAAATCATCGTGGTCGATGATGGCAGCACCGATGCGACCGCGGCTACCCTGGAAAAACTCGCTGCTGAGAACCCGCGCTTGCGCGTCCTGCGGCACCGGAGCAATCACGGCCAGAGCGCCGCGCTGGTGACGGGGATTGCCGCTGCCCGTTCACCCTGGGTGGTGACCTTGGACGGGGATGGACAGAATGACCCGCAGGATATCGGTCTCCTGCTGGAGGAGTGCGCCCAGGACGGGTTTCTCAAGCAGGATCGGCTCATCACCGGTCTGCGCCGGTACCGCAACGACAATCTTGTCCGCCGCGCCTCCTCCCGCGTCGCCAACGCGATCCGCGCCCGCCTGTTGCGTGATGACTGCCCGGATACTGGCTGCGGTCTCAAGTTGTTCCCGCGCGATGTCTTTCTGGCCCTGCCGCGTTTTGATCATATGCATCGCTTTCTGCCTGCGCTCTTCCGCAGCTACGGTTGCCGCGTGGTTTCTGTCGATGTTAGCCACCGGCCCCGTCTGCATGGGGTGTCGAAATACGGCTTGTTCGACCGTTTGTGGGTCGGTATCGTGGATATGCTGGGAGTGATGTGGCTGCAGCGTCGCTCGTGCCGTGCTGAAACACGGGAGGTCGCACAATGAGCAGAATGGAAATCGTGTGGCTCGGAATCGGGCTTTTCGGTCAGGCGCTCTTCTCGATGCGCTTTATCGTGCAGTGGTTTCACAGTGAGCGAGAAAAAAGGTCTGTTGTTCCGGTTCAGTTCTGGTACTTCAGCCTCGCAGGCGGGATCACCCTGCTGTGTTACGCCATCTACAAGCAAGATCCGGTATTCATCATCGGGCAGCTCTCCGGACTCTTCATCTACGGCAGAAATCTGTATTTCATCCACCGCGCCGAGGCACTAAGCGACAAATACGACCACCTTACGCGCTCCGGATGAGCGATCGTTTTCATTACTTCTTCTGGATCGGTCTGTGGCTGATCCTCACAGTATGCTCGCTGCTTTCCCGGCCGCTGTTGCCACTGGACGAGAGTCGATATGTGGGCGTGGCATGGGAAATGTGGACGCACGGGGATTTTCTCGTCCCGCATCTGAATGGGGAGCCCTACAGTCACAAGGCCCCGCTGCTGTTCTGGCTGGTTCATGTCGGTTGGTTCGCTCTGGGCGTCAACGACTGGTGGCCAAGGCTGATGCCGGCGCTGTCCGCACTGGGATCGCTATTTCTTGCCGCGCATATCGCCCGTCACCTTTGGCCCCATCGACCTGATGTGGCGCAACTGGTTCCGATCGTGCTGCTCGGTACCTCGATCTGGATCATTTACACCCCAGCGATGATGTTCGACATGATCCTGGTATTCTGGGTGCTGGCGGCGCTGGCAGGCCTGCTGGCGGCTGCGCAGTCAAGACGCACACGAGGCTGGATCGTCTTTTCGCTTGCGATGGCACTCGGCATTCTGACCAAAGGCCCGGTCATGCTGCTGCATGTGCTGGTGCCGGCGCTCTTGTTGCCGTTCCTGCTGCCCGAGTTTCGGCGCCGTGGCTGGTATATCAGGCTGACCGTCGCCACCGGCGCCGCGGTACTGCTTGTTCTGCTGTGGGCGGTTCCGGCGGCATTGGAAGGCGGCGCGGAATACGCCCGCGCGATTTTCTGGGGCCAGACCAGCGGACGCGTGGTCGATTCCTTTGCGCATCAGGCGCCATGGTGGTGGTATCTGGCATATCTGCCTGTAGTGCTGTTTCCCTGGCTGTATTGGCCGCGCTTGTGGTCGGCGCTACGCCAACTCTGGCGGCAGGATCATGATCGCGCCGCAGCGTTCTGTGTTGTCTGGTTCGTTATTGTTCTGGCCGTCTTCAGCCTGATCAGCGGAAAGCGCCTGCATTATCTGTTGCCGGCGTTTCCGGCGCTCGCGCTGCTTGCGGCCCGCGCGCTGGCGGCACTGCAGACGCGGACCAAGTCGGGCGGGGGGGTGTGGCCGGTCGTTTTTATGTTCGTTTCACTCGGTCTCGGTCTGATGGTCGCGCCGGAGTTTCTCCCGCGGCATGAAACGCCAGACTGGCAGGGGCTATTGATGACAAGATTGGGGGTCATCATGCTCGGCGCGGCTGTCGTGCTGACAGTGTTGGGCAAAAGGCAATCCGTCCCGAAGACACGTGCGCTGCAGCTGAGTACAGTCACGGTCATCACATTAAGCGTGGTGGAAGCAACGCTGATGTCCTCGGCCTTACCGTATTACGACCTGCGACCGGTAAGCCAATATCTGCACGAACAGCAGGAAAAAGGCGTTTCTCTGGCAACCGTTGGAAAGTATCACGACCAGTTTCAGTTCTATGGACGTCTCACGAGACCGCTGGACGCAGTGATGGAGAAAGATGCGCAGGATTGGGGGCAATCCAATCCCGAAGGATTGATCGTGTCCTATTACGACGCCGAAGTTCCCGCAGCTTCCGTGGAGCCTGTGCTTCGCGCCCATTATCGCGGCGGGTGGCTGGCCGTTTGGCGGGGGGCGGACCTCGCCGGCTACCCGGAGTTGGCGCGCGCCGATTGAATTCCACGGCGCATTGCCCGCGCCGTCAGACAGGAGTTGGGATAGTTTTCAATGGCCGAGCATCCAGGGCCGCTTGACCCCGCTTTGGGCCTTCAGGGCCGTACCGGTACTGGTGGCAGCGTTGTGGCTGCATCCGGGACCGCACTGGTGGCGTCGCGAGACCCGTGGTTCGTGAGCACTGCGCTCGTTTATCTGGTGAGCCTTGCGCACACCCGGATCCATCATGCTGAGGCGGGGCGCGGACAGCAGGCGCCCGGCGGTGCCGCCGCATCCAGGGCAGGCTGCGCCAGCCTTGTGTTCCGACATCGGGCGGAGCTGGGTGAATTCGTGATTGCATTCATGGCAGAAGTATTCGTAGACCGGCATGGAAGATTCTCCTCGATGACCGGCGGACGGCCATCGCCGTCCGCCGGTATGCGTTCAGGTTGATATCGGCTGTTCAACGATCCTTCCAATAGGACACCGGGATGTCCGCGCCGCCGGAGATGTACTTCTTTGGCCCTTCCTTGCACGGATTGATGTCGAACTCGAAGATTTCGGTAGGCAGCATCAGTGTGGCGCAGACATTGGGGATGTCGACGATGCCGCTGATGTGGCCCTCGACCGGCGCGCAGCCGAGAATGGCGTAGGCCTGGGCCCCGCTGTAGCCGAATTTCTTCAGGTACTCGATCGCGTTCAGGCAGGCCTGGCGGTAGGAGATGTGGGCGTCCAGGTAGTGCTGCTTGCCCGATTCGTCGACCGAGATGCCTTCGAAGATCAGGTGCTGCTTGTATTCGGGCTTGAGCGGGCTGGGCTTGAAGATCGGATTCTTCACGCCGTACTTCGCCACGCCATCCTTGATGATGTCGACCTTGATGTGGATCCAGCCGGCCATCTCGATGGCGCCGCAGAAGGTGATCTCGCCGTCGCCCTGCGAGAAGTGCAGGTCACCCATCGAGAGTCCGCCGCCCTTGACGTAGACCGGGAAATAGACCTTCGACCCGCGCGTGAGATCCTTGATGTCACAGTTCCCGCCGTGCTCACGCGGCGGAACCGTACGCGCGGCCTCCATCGCTGCGGTCTTCGCGGCATCCGGTTTCATACTGCCCATATGCGCCGTTTCGGGCGCTGTCGGAGCGATCAGCGGCGGCACGCGATCCGGGTTGGTGGCGAGCAGGGCGCCTTCGCGCTTGTTCCAGGTATCCAGCAGCGCCTTCGAGGGCAGGCAGCCGATCAGGCCGGGGTGAATGATGCCGGCGAACTTGACCCCCGGGACATGACGGGAGTGGGCGTAGATACCGCTGTATTCCCAGATCGATTTGCGCGCATCGGGGAAATGCTCGGTGAGGAAGCCGCCGCCGTTCTCGCGCGCGAAGAAGCCATTGAAGCCCCATTCCGAATTGGGCACGGTACCGATGTCGAGGATGTCGACCACCAGGAGGTCGCCCGGTTCCGCCCCTTCCACCCCGATGGGTCCGGACAGGTAGTGGACCTTGGTCAGGTCCACATCGCGCACATCGTCCGCGCTGTCGTCATTATGAATCTGCCCGCCGGTCCAGTCGACGCACTCGACCTTGAAGTCGTCCCCCGGCTTTACCCAGGCGATGATCGGTATGTCGGGATGCCAGCGGTTGTGTATACAGGGGTGCTGCTCGGGGGTTTTGGAAAAATCGATCTTGATCAGCGTATCTGTCATGTCCGTCTCCAGAATATATGTGGATCGAGCGCATCGGCTCCGCGTACCGCCGTGACTCACGGAAGCAAATGCCAGTGTGTGAAGCCCGCAGGATTGCGTGTTCCAATCAGCTATCAGCACAGACCGTGCCAGAGGTTGTCTGCTCTATTGATGGGCAGGGAAATGCACTGAAAACGGGGATTTTTGTTCATTCGCGCTCCATTCTGGTTGGCTGAGTCCGCGCGGGTCGATAATTGTCAGATGACAAAGATGACAATGTCATTTGACATTTCGCGCAATGACAGATCGGAACAATATGCTGGAACGTTCTGCTGCACAAAAAATCACCACGCCGATTGATCGCACGATCCCTATCGCCACCGGATTTCATGCGTAGAAATTTTCTCTGGAAATATTTATAGACGATTTCGATCAACAAGTTGTCACGTGCTTCTCGAAGTCATCGAGGAATCATCCGGAGAGTTCACGCACGACTCCGCCAGTGCGAATTCCGGGTGTGGCATGGTCGTTGCTCTTCAGGATTTAACGCGCTGTGCTTTCACGATTCAGAGACACGCGTTCAAGGCAGCATCGGTAATTTGAGACTCATAAATAGCTAAAGCAGAGCGGAGGAATGGCAACGATGTATTTTCTAGATAAGGCGAGAGATGTACTCAAGAAGAAGCGGCTGGTGGCGGCGCTGGGCGCTTCCATGCTGCTGGGCGCAGTATCAGCGGTGTCCGCGGCGACACTGCCCACGGCCCAGGTGAATACCACCGGTCTGGCGGTAACGGACACCACGGTCAAAGTCGGTATCCTGCATTCAACCACCGGCACCATGGCCATCAGTGAAACCGGTTCCGTCGAGGCGGAGATGCTTGCCATTGAGCAGATCAACGCAATGGGCGGTATCCTCGGACGCAAGATCGAGGTGATCCAGGAAGACGGCGCCAGTGACTGGCCGACCTTCGCCGAAAAGGCGAAGAAGCTCCTGGAAAAGGACAAAGTAGCCGCGGTTATGGGCTGCTGGACCTCGGCCTCACGCAAGGCGGTGCTTCCGGTATTCGAGAAGGACAACGGTCTGCTCTACTACCCGACTTTCTATGAAGGTCTGGAAGAGTCCAAGAACGTGTTCTACACCGGACAGGAAGCGACACAGCAGATCCTGGCGGGTCTCGACTGGGCGAGCAAGGAACTCGGCGCCAAGACCTTCTATCTCGTCGGTTCGGACTACATCTGGCCGCGCACTTCGATGAAGATTGCGCGCAAGCACATCGAGAATGTCCTGAAGGGTACCGTAGTGGGTGAGGAGTATTACCCATTGGGCAGCACCCAGTTCGGTTCGCTCATCAACAAAATCAAGCTGAAGAAACCTGACCTGGTCTTCGGCGCGGTGGTGGGCGGAAGCAACGTGGCCTGGTTCAAGCAGCTCAACGCGGCCGGATTGACCTTCAAGAAGCAGCCCATGCTGACCATTTCGGTGACCGAGGATGAAGTGCTCGGCATCGGTGGCGAGAACGTCGAAGGCCTGTATTCCTCGATGAAGTATTTCCAGGCCCTGGATCTGCCGGGAAACAAGAAGTTCATCGACGCGTTCAAGAAGAGGTGGGGTGATGACTCGGTCATCGGCGACGTGACGGAATCCGCCTATCTGGGTCCGTGGCTGTGGCTACGCGCGGTTGAAGCGGCCAAGAGCTTCGATGTCGACAAGGTCGTGGCGGCTTCTCCTGGTATCGAGTGGGAGGACTCCCCGCATGGTTACCTCAAGGTCGACAAGAACCACCATCTGTGGATGAAGACCCGCATCGGTGAGTGGCAGAAGGATGGTCAGGTCAAGATCGTGTATGAGTCCGACGTGATCAAGCCGGATCCGTTCCCGGCGGGCTATCAATAACTGTGTAATGGCTGCGGCGGCGTAGTGCCGCCGCAGCATCACTCGGCGCGTAGGGTCTGAACAGGGCACAAACTGGGGGTCGTGATGGACGGATATTCAGCTTCAGAACTTCTAAATATTTTCGCAATGCAGGCCTTCGCGGGCGTCAGTCTGTTCTCGGTGTTCGTGCTGATGGCCCTGGGTCTGGCGATCATCTTCGGTCAAATGGGCGTGATCAACATGGCGCATGGCGAGTTTCTCACCATCGGCGCCTACAGCACGGTGATGATGTCGATTCTGGCCGAAAAATACATGCCGGAATTCCTGCCTTACTACTTTATTTTCGCGGTTATCGCAGCGTTTATCGTGGCATTTACTATCGGATATCTGGTCGAGTTCCTGATGATCCGGCATTTATATCGGCGGCCGCTCGACACGCTGCTGGCGACCTGGGGCCTCAGCCTGATCATGCAGCAGATCTTCCGTTCATCATTCGGCGCGCGAGAGGTCAGTGCTACCTTGCCGGATTGGCTGATGGGATCGTGGCAGCCGGTCGAGGGCGTGGATATCCCGCTCAATGGATTGTTTGTACTTGGACTGACATTACTGCTGTCACTTGCCGTATTTATTTTCCTGTTTAAGTCGCGCTGGGGACTCAAGGTGCGTGCCACCACGCAAAACCGCCTGATGGCCGGTGCGGTGGGCATAAGTACCCCCATGGTCGACCGGCTTACCTTTGCGATCGGCTGCGGGATCGCGGGCGTGGCCGGTGCGGCGTTCACGACCATTGCCTCGACCGGGCCGACCAGCGGATCCCTCTATATCGTCGATACCTTCCTGGTGGTGGTGTTCGGCGGCGCTGGAAGCCTGCTTGGTACCTTTGCCTCGGCATTCACCATTGCTCAGGCACAATCGGTAATGGAATTCTTCATGAGCGGTTCGATGGCCAAGGTCCTGACCTTGCTGACGGTGATCATCATCCTGATGATTCGCCCGGAAGGCCTGTTCTCGGTCAAGGTTCGTAAATAGTCGGGGAGAGGTGATATATCATGCAAGTCGCAATGGATAAACTGTTCGGCGGACGCGAGGGCCTGGTGGGCCTCGTGATTCTCGCGGCCGTGATCTTCATCATCATGCCGCTTACCTTCGATATCTTCCGGCTCAACCTCGTCGGCAAGTACTTGACCTATGCCTTCGTCGCGATCGGTCTGGTGCTGTGCTGGGGTTATGGTGGAATCCTCAGTCTGGGACAGGGAATATTCTTCGGGCTGGGCGGTTACTGCATGGCCATGTTCCTCAAGCTCGAGGCTTCGGACCCGGAAAGCACGAAGATCCAGTCCACCCCCGGGATACCGGACTTCATGGACTGGAACCAGCTGACGTCCTTGCCGTGGTTCTGGGAGCCCTTCCATAGTCTGTCGTTCAGCCTGGTAGCCGTAATCGCGATACCCTGTATCTTCGCCTTTATCATCAGCGTAGCGATGTTCAAACGGCGAGTGGGCGGAGTCTACTTCGCCATCATCACCCAGGCGATCGCGCTGATCCTGACCATCCTGATCGTTGGACAGCAGGGCTATACCGGCGGAATCAATGGTATGACCGACCTGCGTACCCTGAAGGGATGGGACATCCGGACCGATGAAGCGAAGTACATACTTTACTTCTTCAACGGCGCGCTCCTCATCGGCTGTATCCTGATCGGTCGGCTGATCATCACGTCGAAACTGGGCAGGCTTCTGCTGGCGATGCGTGACCGGGAGGATCGCGTGCGGTTTTCCGGCTACGATGTTTCCAGCTTCAAGGTCTTCGTGTTCTGCGTGGGCGCGATGATGTCGGCGATCGGTGGCGCGATGTTCACCCTGCAGGTGGGTTTCATGTCGCCTTCTTTCGTCGGCATCGTGCCGTCGATCGAGATGGTGATATTCGCCGCGGTCGGCGGGCGCATGTCCCTGATCGGAGCGGTGTACGGGGCCCTGATCGTGAACTTCGCCAAGACCTTCTTCTCGGAGAGCTTCCCGGCCTTGTGGCTGTTCCTGATGGGCGGTCTGTTCATCGCGGTGGTCATGCTGTTCCCGAACGGACTGGCCGGTATCTACACCAGCTATATCAGACCGAGGATCGAGGCATGGAGACAGTCGAAACGTGGAGGCGGTGGCCTGCCGCCGACTGTGCCGGCAGAACCCCAGGCGCCGGTCCCGCCCAAACCGGTGGAGCGGGCGCCGGCATCCGCGGTGCCCCGTTCGCTCGCGGCCGGGATCCAGTCTGAACCGTCCCGTTCATAAACTCGGAGGATGACATGAGCAGCAATACAGACTTCGTGCTGTCGATAGAAGACCTGACCGTCTCCTTCGATGGATTCAAGGCAGTGGACAAGCTCAATCTGTACGTGGACAAGAACGAGATCCGTGTCGTGATCGGCCCGAACGGGGCAGGAAAGACCACGGTGCTTGATCTGATCTGTGGAAGGACCAAGGCCACCTCGGGGAGTATCAAGTTCAAGGGTCTGGAGCTTACCAGGATGTCCGAGCACCAGATCGTCCGCGCGGGTGTAGGGAGGAAATTCCAGAATCCCTCGATCTACGAGAACCTCACCGTGTTCGAGAACCTGGAAATCTCCTATCCCAAGGGGCGCTCGGTGTTCGGCGCCCTGGCATTCAAGCGGACCGCCGAGGTAATTGCCCGGGTTCAGGAGATTGCCAGAGAGATCATGCTGGAGGAGTTTCTCGGTACCGAGGCCGGCCTGCTCAGCCATGGCCAGAAGCAATGGCTGGAGATCGGCATGCTGCTGATCCAGGACCCCGAACTGCTAATGCTGGACGAGCCGGTGGCGGGAATGAGCGCCCGCGAACGCGAGCTGACGGGACAGCTGCTCAAGCGCATTTGCAACAATCGTTCCGTTCTGGTGATCGAGCATGACATGGAGTTCGTCAAGAACATCGCGCACAAGGTGACGGTTCTGCATCAAGGCAAGATCCTCAAGGAGGGGTCGATGGATATGGTGCAAAGCGATCCCAAAGTCATCGAAGTCTATCTGGGGCATTGATCATGAGCGCAAACCTGAAATACAGCGAAGAAATCCCTCCGACGAGTACGGCAGAAGGTGAATCCATGCTGAAGGTCGAGGATCTGGTGGTCTGCTATGGCCAGAGCGAGATCATTCACGGCCTCTCCTTCCAGGCCAGACCCAAGGAGACGCTTGCCATCATGGGCCGCAACGGCATGGGAAAGACCACCCTGTTCAAGTCACTGATGGGCGTGATCCCGAGCAAGAGCGGCAAGGTATCGGTGGCGGGCAAGGACATCAGTGGTCTGCCCAGCTACAAGCGCGTGGCAGGCGGCATCGCCTACGTGCCCCAGGGACGCATGATATTTCCAACCCTGACAGTGAAGGAGAATATCGAGACCGGTCTGGAAACAAACAAGAACAAGACCGTTCCTGACGAGATCTATGAGTTGTTTCCCGTGCTATGGGAGATGCGCGGTCGCAAGGGTGGCAATCTCTCCGGCGGCCAGCAGCAGCAGCTCGCCATCGCCCGGGCCCTGGCCTCGGATCCGAAGGTCCTGTTGCTGGACGAGCCTACCGAGGGCATCCAGCCGTCCATCATCAAGGACATCGCCAAGATCCTGAATGAGATCCGCCGCATGCGCGATATCACCATCATCGTCTCGGAACAGGTGCTGAGCTTCACCCTGGAGATCGCCGATCGCCTGCTGGTGATCGAGCGCGGCAGTTTCGTGCATGAGGACCTGCGCGCCAACGTCGACGCCAAGAAGATCACCGCCTACCTGTCGGTATGATCGGATCCTTTCCCTTCCTTTCCCTCCCTCTGCGCCTTACCGGCGAAGGGGGAGGGTTTTGCCGCTCCGAATCCTGTCCAGTGGCGGTGGAGCCACCGCGATACGGGCCGGAACCCTGCGGCTGGTGGCGAGATCCGGGACAAAACAGGGGTTCCCCGGCTCGAGCTGCGCATGTTCCGGGCGCCATGACGGACGTTGTCCTTGATGCGCCAGAAGGCTGCAGCGAGACACGGGTATCAGGTGACCGGTCCGGACTCCAGCTTGGCCAGACGGTAGCGGAACTGGCGCAGCGTCATGCCGAGCAGTTCGGCGGCGCGGGTCTGGTTCCCGCCGGTACGCTTCAGTGCCTCCATCAGGCGGGAGCGCTGCTTGATATCGACGCGCTCATAGGGCCGGTAGCGGATATCCGTCTCGGGCGTTGCTGGAAGCGGCGGAGATTTTGCGGCGACTGCGGCTGGTATGGACATCGCAGGCGGCGGCGTTTCCTCGGCGTGGTGAAGTGAACCCATGCCGGCTTCCTCCACCAGCATGGCGGCGATCTGTCCCTCGGTGATGAGAGAATCTTCGGCCTGGAGCACGGCGCGTTCCACCACGTTCTGCAACTGGCGGATATTGCCATGCCAGTAGAATGCCTGCAGCCGCTCCATGACGCCGGCCGAGAAGCTCACATGGCGCCGGTACATGGATTGGTAGCGGTTGAGGAAGTGTTCCGCCAGCAGCGGGATATCGCTGCGACGTTCGCGCAGCGGTGGTAGATAGACCGGCAACACGTTGAGGCGGAAGAACAGGTCGAGACGGAACTCACCCTGTTCCACGGCCCGTTTCAGATTAATGTGCGTCGCGGTGATGATGCGGAAATCGACCTCGACGGGGCGCTCCCCGCCCACCGGCTCCACCTGGCGGTCCTGCAGAACGCGCAACAGCTTGGTCTGCAGGTCGGTCTGCAGATCGCCGATCTCGTCCAGGAACAGGGTGCCGCCCTCGGCCTGCTGGAGCTTTCCCTTCTTGTTCTTGTGCGCCCCCGTGAAGCTGCCTTTCTCGTGACCGAACAGCTCCGATTCCAGCAGCTGTTCCGGGATGGCGGCGCAGTTGAGCGCGATGTAGGGACCGTTACGGCGATGGCTCAGTTTGTGCATCATCGCCGCGAACATCTCCTTGCCGGTGCCGGACTCGCCGAGCAGCAGTACAGGTGCATCGCTGTGCTTGGCATTGTCGAGCTGTTTCACTGCAGCGAGCAGCACCGGGCTGTTGCCGATGATGCCGTGTTCCTCGCACAGCTTCTGCAGGCGATCGCTGCGATTGTCGAGTGTTTCCATATAGGCCTGGAAGTGATCCTGCTGGCGCATCATGACGAGAATGAATCCGATCATCGAGGCGATGATGCGCATCAGGTCAACGTCCTGCGTGTAGAGCCGCTGCGTATTCGTTTCGCGTTGCGCGGACAATACCCCGATCGGCCTGCCCTCGATCACGATCGGTACCGAGATAAAGCCCACGCCTTCCTTCTTGCCGTCGATCGGTTCCGCGATCCGCGTGAGGAAGATCGGCTCGTCGGTGACATCGGTGACCAGCGCGAGCTGACCGGAGCGCCAGACGGCGCCGGTCAGGCCCTGGTCGAAAGGCACGTTGTAATCACCCTGCAGCAAGCGCTCGCGGATCAGCCCGTAGGAGTAGGTGATCTGTAATTCATTGGTGGTGTAATTCGGCAGCAGTACGCGGCCATAGTGCAGGCTGGCCCACTCGGACAGCAGGCGCAGCACCCCGGTGATCTTCTGCTCCGGTGGAACGGAACGCGTCAGGAGCCGGGTAGCCTCCAGAATCAGGGCGTCGTTGATTTGAAATTTCGAATGCATTGTGGTCATGGCACTATCCGCTTTGATTTATTGAGCTGCTCGATCCGCGGTCAAACGGTGCCGGCATGGGGCGCATATTTGTATCATCTCCCCATGTGATAGGTAGCAAGCCACATACCATTCGGAACTAAATAATAAAAATGTATTTAAAATAGTCAGTTGGTTTAGTAATAGAAGGTTTATTCTCAATTATTCGGGCGCTGACTCGCACCATTTTGGGCGGCTTGCCTGACCAGACCGGCAAATAGAGTGCAGATAACGGGAGTCCAGACGGACAGAATATACGATCTTCGGTGAGATCAATTCCCGCCGGACTCCTTGTTTCCGTTACTTCCGCCAGTACACCGGAGAAAACAGCACCAGTAGCGTGAAGATCTCGAGGCGTCCGAGCAGCATGGCCAGGGTGCAGAGCCACTTGGCGACGGGGTTGACATCGTGGAAGGTGGTGGCGACATCGCCCAGGCCGGGGCCGATATTGGTGAGGGTGGCGGTGACGGCGCCGAAGGCGGTCACCTGGTCTACGCCGGTGGCCATCACCAGGATCATCAGACCGATGAATACAGCGACGTAGACCGAGAAAAAGCTCCATACCGCATCGAGCACCGGTTTGGGTACGACACGGCCGCTGATCTTGATCGGGCGGACCATGCTCGGGTGGATGAGCCGCAGCATTTCACGGATGCCCACCTTGCCCAGCACCATCGCGCGGATGACCTTGATGCCGCCCGAGGTCGAGCCGGCGCAGCCGCCCAGATGGCCGGCGAACATCAGCAGCAAGGGCAGGGCGAACGGCCAGAGCGAGAAGTCGGTCGTGGTGTAGCCGGTGGTGGTGATGATGGAGACCACCTGGAACGCGCCATATCGCAGGGCTTCGAGCAGGCTGCCATAGCTGCCACCAAGGTATAACAGCATGGCGGTGGTCGCGATCAGGCACGCGATGACGATAAAGAACGTCCTGACCTGCGGATCACGCCAGTAGCACGAAATACCCCTGCCATGAAAGAACAGGAAATGCACGTTGAAGCTGATGCCGCCCAGGACCATGAATATGATCGCGACAGTTTCGACGGCCGGATTGTCGAAAAACCCCAGGCTGGCATCATGGGTGGAAAATCCCCCGGTCGAGACCGTGCTGAAGCTGTGCGCGATCGCGTCGAAGACCGACATGCCGGCGAGCCAGTAGGCCGCGGCGCAGATCAATGTCAGTGACAGGTAGATGATCCACACGGCGCGCGCCGTATGGGCGATGCGCGGGGTGAGTTTCTCGTCCTTCATCGGTCCGGCGGTTTCGAGCCGGTAGAGCTGCATGCCGCCGACGCCCAGCATGGGCAGGATGGCAACGGCGAGCACCACCACCCCGATGCCGCCGACCCACATGAGTTGCTGCCGGTATATCAATATGGAGGGGGGGAGGTTGTCGATCCCGACGATGACGGTCGCGCCGGTGGTGGTGAAGCCGGACACTGCCTCGAAGACCGCGTCGGTGATGCTGAGGTGCGCCCCCAGCAGCAGGGGCAGGCTCCCCAGCATGCCGAGCAGGATCCAGAACAGCGCGACCACGAGAAAGGCCTCGCGGTTATGCAGTTCGGCCCGGCGCCGGCGGTTGGGATACCACAGCAGCAGCCCGGGCACGGCGATCAGCAGGATGCTCTGCACAAAGTGGAGCGCCTCCCCGTCCTGGGTATAGAGCGCCACCAGCAAGGTGGGGATGAGGGTGAGGCTGAACAGCAGCAGAAAGATCCCGACGATGCGGGTAACGATGGGGAAGCGCATGGCGGATAGTTCGGTCTGTCTCGCCCACGTCGGCAGGCAACATGTTCCCTGTTATGGAGTCCCTTCCGGGTGGGACAGATTAGATGTTATCGGGTACGGGCTGTCAAACGGGGCGCGATAGGCCGGATCATGTACCGGCCCGTCACGATTGAGTCCGGCGAGTTAATTATTGATAATGATAGATCAATATTGTATTCTTGCGGCCAATTCAGGGGCTCCGATGCAAGAACGCAATACGAAACAGAAGCAGACCATCGCACGCCTGATTCGCGAGACCGGCCATCCGCTCACCGTCCAGGAGATCCTGGATCTGGGGCGTGGGCACATGTCGCGCCTGGGCATCGCGACCGTGTACCGGACCCTCAGGCGCTTGCTCGATGCGGGTGAATTACAGACCGTGGTCATTCCGGGAGACGTGGTCCGCTACGAGGCGGCGATGCCTCATCACCATCATTTCAAATGCCGCCGGTGCGACAGGGTGTATGACCTCGACGGTTGTGTGAAGGCACTGAAGAGCATGGTGCCCAAGGGCTTCAAGGTGGAAAACCATGAGCTGACGTTGTACGGCTGTTGCCGGAGCTGCGCCTGACCATGAGGGGATTCTTCCGCACGGACGTGCTCAGAAGGGCCGTGGGCATGGCCTGGATCCCAGGATCGGGCGCCGGTTCCATGGACATCACGAATCGACGGTCCTTGCGGCTGTTCCCGCTGTTGCTGGCGGGAATGCTTTTCCTCTGGCAGCTGTGCCTGGTCCATCACCAGGCCGAGCACAGCCTGGGCGAGCCGCACGAGATATGTCAGTTGTGTCAGGCGGCGGATCACATGCAACACGGTTTGTCCGCCGCGGTTCTCCCTCCCATTACTCCTCCCTCGTTTCTTCCTCTCCGCACTGACTTTTCTACCCGGTATACCCATCCCACGCGCAGCCCCTCCGCCCGCAGTCCGCCCGTCCATCGGACGGCCTGAGTTTTCCCATATGTTCTGTCTGCCGGCAGCAGGCGATAGCCCGCCGCCAATCCACAATCCGGAGGAATGTAATCGTGATACGAGAAAGAATCGCAGTGTCGTGCGTCTTGCTGGCAGGCGTCACCGTCGCCCTGGCGCACGAAGACAGGCATGAACATGGCGCCCATGAGCACGGCGTCGGACGCATGGACATTGCCGTGGAGAAGGATTCCATTGATATCGACCTGGACAGCCCGGCCGTCAATTTTATCGGGTTTGAACATGAACCCGGCGATGCGAAGGAGCAGGCCGTAGTGGACGAGGCCGTCGCCGATCTGAAACGGGGGGATGCATTGATGGCGTTCTCGCCGGCAGCCGAATGTACCCAGAAACGGGTTCGGGTAAGCAGTTCCCTGCTCGGCGATGGAGAAGAGGCCGGGCATGATGACCATGATCATGAGGATCATCACCATGGTGATGAGGCGGATCATGATCACCATGACGAGGCTGGCGACGAGCACGAGCACGCCGACATCAATGTCACCTGGGAAGTGACGTGCGCACACCCGGAAAATCTCCACGAGATCGATTTTTCGGGATTGTTCCGCCGTTTCAGTGGGACTCACAGCCTGCGTGTTCAGGCGGCCCTGCCGAAAGGCCAGACGGCGTCCGAATTGACAGGCAAGTCTCCCAAGTTGAAATGGTAGATCCGGGAAGAGGCGGGGCAATACCCCGCCTCAGACCTGGGGAGGATCAATCGATATGAATCAAGCGGTCATCGATCTTCAGAATGTGGAATTCGCCTGGACACCCGCCGGTGCGCCCGTGCTGAGACTTGAGCATCTGAGCGTGGCTAAAGGTGAGCGCATGTTCCTGAAAGGCCCGAGTGGCAGCGGGAAGAGCACGCTGCTGAATCTGCTGGGTGGGGTGACGGTCCCGCGGCGAGGTACTGTAAAGGTGCTGAACCAGGATTTGGGGGCACTGTCCGCCGCGGCGCGCGATCGCTTCCGCGCCGAGCATGTCGGCTATATCTTTCAGTTATTCAATCTGGTGCCCTATTTGAGCGTGCTCGACAACGTGTTGCTGCCGCTGCGTTTCTCCCGGGCGCGGCGCGAGCGTGTCCGGCAGCGCGGCGGTCCGCGTGCCGAGGCGGGCCGCCTGATCATCCAGCTGGGTCTGGGCGCGGATCTGCTCGATCGACCGGCGACGGAGCTGAGCGTGGGGCAGCAACAAAGAGTCGCCGCCGCCCGCGCGCTGATCGGCGGTCCGGAGCTGGTAGTGGCGGACGAACCGACCTCGGCCCTCGACGCGGACACGCGTGCGCTGTTCATCCGGCTCCTGATGGACGAATGCGCGACCCAGGGCGCAACACTGGTGTTCGTCAGCCACGATGCCTCTCTGGAGCCCTTGTTCGACCGCGGCGTGGCCCTCAACGATATCAATCATGCCGGGAGGAGTCCTCATGTCGTCGATGCTTGATCTGGCGGTGAAGAGTCTGTGGAACCGCCGACTCGCGGTGGTGTTCACCCTCTGTGCGATCGCCTTCAGCGTCACCCTGCTGCTCGGGGTCGAGCGCCTGCGCACCGAGGCCCGTAACGGCTTCGCCAATACCATCTCGGGCGTGGATCTGATCGTGGGCGCGCGCAGCGGGGGCGTGCAACTGCTGTTGTACTCGGTGTTCCACATTGGCAACGCCACCAACAACGTCGACTGGCGCAGCTATCAGGACATCGCCGCCCAGCCGCAGGTCGCCTGGACGGTGCCGATCTCACTCGGCGATTCCCATCGTGGCTACCGCGTCGTGGGCACCGACCGCTCGTTCTTCGAGCATTACCACTTTGCGGGTGACCATGCCCTCTCGTTCGTGCAGGGAAGTGAATTCACAACGCCTTTCGAAGCGGTGCTCGGCGCTGAAGTTGCCCATAGTCTGAATTACCGCCTTGGACAGCAGATCGTGCTCGCCCACGGCGCCGGCGAGGTGAACCTGATGGAACATACCAATATGCCGTTCCATGTCGTCGGGATACTTGGCCGCACCGGCACGCCGCTCGATCGAACTGTCCTGGTGAGCGTGGAGGGTATCACGGCGATCCACGTGGGCTGGGAGGCCGGCGTGCCGACGCCGGGTCTGCATGTCACGGAGGACCAGGCCATGCACATGAACCTGACGCCCAAGACCATCACCGCCATGATGGTCGGCCTGAAGTCGCGTATCGCAACCTTCCGGGTGCAGCGTTACATCAACGACTATCGAGACGAACCGCTGCTGGCGATCCTGCCAGGCGCGACACTGCAGGAATTGTGGGACCTGGTCGGCGTCGGCGAGCGTATGCTGCTCGCGGTGTCCGCCTTCGTCGTCGTTGTCGGGATGGCTGGGCTGCTGACCGTCCTGCTGGCGGGCCTGGAGGCGCGCCGGCGCGAGATGGCAGTGCTGCGCTCAGTCGGGGCGCATCCGCGCCAGATTCTGGGCCTGATCCTGGGCGAGACCGCCGCGCTGACGCTGGCGGGGATCGTGCTCGGCGTGGTCCTGCTGTACGGTTTGATCCTGATCCTGAAGCCGGTACTGGAATCACAGTGGGGACTGTATCTCGGTCTCGACCTCCCGACCGCGCATGAATGGATCCTCATGGGCGCGGTGTTCGTGGTGGGGTTGGCGAGCGGTTTGTTGCCCGCCTGGCTTGCCTATCACCGCTCGCTGGCAGACGGTCTGACCGTGCGACTTTGAAAACGGGGTAACGTCATGAATATTTTATTTACACTGGGTCTATCGACCGTTTCAATCCTGCTGGTCTCGGTGTTATCAGGGTGTGATGACGCCGGCCAGGCCGCGAACAGTCTGCACCAGGTGGTGGATATGCGCGGTGTATCCGCAACGCCAGTTTCGGATAACGACACCGCGGCGACGGGCGAGGTCAAGGTTCTGAGCTGGGACAACCTTCTCCCGGAGGACTTCCATCCGGAGAAGCTGCTGGAGGACCCCGGTTTGCAGAATCTGAGCGACGATGATCCACGTGCGCAGGAACTGATGAAGAAGCTGCAGGCGATGTGGAAAGAGGCGCCAGTGGTGAACGCCCTGAATGGCCAGAGCGTGAAGCTGCCGGGATTCGTGGTCCCGCTGGAGGGCGACGGCCGGGTGGTGAACGAGTTTCTGCTGGTGCCGTACTACGGCGCCTGTATCCATGTCCCGCCGCCGCCCGCCAACCAGATCGTCTACGTCAGGGCGCAGGGGCGCAATGTGCAGGTGCGGCGACTGTTCGATACCGTGTGGGTGACCGGTGTGATGAAGGTGGAGCATGCCTCGAGCGAACTCGGCGAGGCGGGCTACACGCTGGATGCGCTCGAGGTCGAGCCTTACGAGATGGAACAGTAATGCTACGACGGTGTTTTCATCTTGATGCGCGATCACTCCAGATGTCATACGGCTACCGTAGCGTGATCCGGGTCCTGAGTTCCTTCATGCCTTACCGCTTGCGCACATTTTGTGCGGCGTTTCTGCTATTGGCTGCACTGCCGGCCGGTGCGCATCCCCATGCCTGGATCGACGTCGAAGTCGAGGTTCGCTTTGACACCGCGGGCCGGGTCACATCACTGCACATGGTCTGGCTCTTCGATGATATCTATTCCGCCTATGTCACCCAGGGGCTCTCGTTCACCGGCAAGGTCGCTCTTGATCCGGAGCGGACCGCCCGGATACTCGCCGTGATGATGAAGAACCTCGCCCGCTTTCACTACATGACCACGATTGAGGGTGGATCGCGGCCGATGGAGTTCGCGGCGCCGGTAGAGGCATCGATTGTGCTCAGGGGCCGCCGCCTGGAACTGGAGTTCACGCTCCCGCTTGCCGAGCCGGTCCCGGTGCGCCAGGGGCCGGTGACCTATTCCGTCTATGATCCGAGTTATTACATCGAGATGCTGCACGCGGAAAAGGCCGATGCCGTACGCCTGCAGGGCGCGCCGGCAGGCTGCCGGCCCGAGTTGGTTTCCCCCCATCCCGACCCGGAACGCGTGCGCGAGGCCGCGGCGCTGGATCGTACCCAGAGCGGATCGGAAGGTCTCGGCGCCTTCTTCGCCGAGCGGGTTGAAATAGTATGCGATACGGGCCGCTGAGCCGGTTTTTCCCTGGTATGCCCGGATGGGGATATTACTGACGGGGTTATTGATGGTCGGGGTTGCTGCCGGGACGTCCCCGGTGTGCCACATTCATCCTCCGGCGGGTGATTCCGTGCAGACACCGCCTCCGATTGTAGGACCTTATCCCTCCGGAGAGGCGTGCGAGCTGGCGAATGAGCGCCTGTTCGCCGGCCAGGGCCGCTGCCACTGCGCCTTCGAGCGGGGCGCGGCCGGCGCCAACCCATTCCTGCCTGCGCCGCCCGGCATGCCGGAAGATCCGGCGCTCGACGTCCACCCGTTGCGCTGAGTCGCGGCTATTCCTGATGCGCAGAGGGGTGCGTACGATCGACCACAAAGCCGCTTTTTGCCGCCAGGCGGCGGAGGTCCTCCAGGATCATGTAGTTGACCGGGATCATGAACAGGGTGACGAAGGTGGCGAACAGGACGCCGAAACTCAGCGACACCGCCATCGGGATCAGGAACTGGGCCTGGGTCGATTTCTCGAAGACCAGCGGGATCAGGCCAAAGAACGTCGTCAGCGAAGTCAGCATGACCGGGCGGAAACGCGCGGTGCCGGCGGCGAGCACCGACTTGAGCAGCGCCCGCCGGGTGTCATGCGCCTCGCGTCGGCGCCGCTTGTTGATGTAATCCACCAGCACCAGGCTGTCGTTCACCACCACGCCGATCAGGGCCATCAGCCCCATCAGGCTCATGATGGTCAGATCCAGTCCCATGATCCAGTGCCCGGCGACGGCGCCGATCAGGCCGAACGGGATGACCGACATGACGATGAACGGCTGCGCGTAGGAGCGGAACGGGATTGCCAGCAAGGCATAGATGACGAACAGGATGAATAACAGGCCGAGCTCCATCGAGCCGAAGGTCTCCGCCTGTTCGCGCGCCTCGCCTTCGAGCGAGTAGGAGACGCCCGGATACTGCCGCATCAGACCGTCCAGGTAGGTGCTCAGGTCGTTCTGCAGCACCGTCATGTTGGTCGCTTCCTTGTCGATATCGGCCGTCACATTGACGGTGCGCGCCCGGTTGATGCGATAGATCGCCGCGGCGCTCTTGCCCGGTTTGAGTGTGGCGACGTGCTCGAGCGGGATCAGGCGGCCGTCGGGGCCGGCGATGCGCATCTGCTGGAGTTCGGCCAGTGCGGTGCGTTCCTGGCGCGGAAAGCGCACCATGACCCGCACGTCGTCGCGGCCGCGCTGGATGCGCTGGACCTCGATGCCGTAAAACGCGTTGCGCACCTGGCGGATGAGATCCGAGCGTGTCAGGCCCAGGGCCTCGCCTTGCGCATTGAGCTCGATCTGGAACTCCTGCTTGCCGTCCGACAGGTTATCGACGATATCGAACACCGTCGGATAGGTTTCGAGGCGCGCGCGGACACGCTCGGCGACCTCCGCCAGCATCCTGAGATTCTGTCCGCTCAGCTGTACGTCGATGGGCTCGCCCGCGCGCCCGATCTCGGCACGGTAGGTGAGTGATTCCGCGCCCGGCACCGTGCCGATCATACGCCGCCATTCCTCGACGAGTTCCGAGCTGGTGATGTCCAGAGTGCGCTCCTCGGGGGAGGTGATCTCGAAGCGGACCTCGCCCTTGTGCGAGCTGCCGCCGGCCGAGCCGGTGGAGGCGAAGATGTTCAGGATGACGCTCTTGCCGCTGCCCTGGTCGCGGTATTTGTCCTGCAGGTGCTGCGCGGCCTCGGTCATCTTCACCACGTAGCGGTCGGTGATGTCGAAGGCGGTGCCGGTCGGCATGAGCAGGGTCGCGGTCGCCGTCTCGCTCTGGATGCGCGGGAAGAAGATGAATTTGGTCCAGCCGCTGACGATCAGACTCACGATCACGATGAAGAGACCGGCGAACAGTGCCAGCGTGGTGTAGCGGTGGCGTACGCTCAGCGACAGGATCGGGCGGTAGTAGCGTACGATGGCGCGCTCGAAGCCTTCCGCGAAGCCGCGCTGCCAGCGCGCCAGGACCGAGGGATTGTTTTCATCGCGCGGCAGCGTGATGGTCTTGAGGTGGGCGGGCAGCACCAGCTTCGATTCGATGAGAGAGAACAGCAGCACCGGAATGACTACTGCCGGTATCTGTGAGAAGAAGGCCCCGCGGTCGCCTTCGATGAAGGCCAGCGGCAGGAACGCGGCCACCGTGGTCAGCACGCCGAAGGTCACCGGCACCGAGACCTCGCGCGTGCCCTGGATCGCGGCGTGCAGTCCGCTCTCCGCGCGCCGCAGGTGAGTGTAGACATTTTCGCCGGTGACGATCGCGTCATCCACCACGATGCCGAGGACGAGGATGAAGCCGAACAGGCTGAGTATGTTCAGCGTGACACCCAGGGCCGGCAGCAGGATGAACGCGCCGAGAAAGCTGATCGGGATGCCGATGAACACCCAGAAGGCGATGGCGGGGCGCAGGAACAGCATCAGCAGGATCAGCACCAGCGCGCCGCCCTGCACGGCGTTCGTCGCCAGCGTGTTCAGGCGCTTCTTCACGATCTCCGAGTCGTCGTCCCAGTAGCTCAGATTCAGGCCGCGCGGCAGCAGCGCCTGCTGTTCGTCGATATAGGCGTGTACCTTGGTGGCGACGTCGATCGCGCTCTGGTCGCCGATGCGGTAGACCTCGATCAGCGCGGCCGGCTTGCCGTTGAAGCGGGTGCGCAGGGCGGTCTCCTCGAAACCGTCGTCCACGGTGGCGATGTCGCCCAGCCGGATGATCGCCCCGCTGGCCTCGCGTTTGACCACGATGCGCTCGAATTCATCGCGGTGGTAGGCCTGTCCCTTGGAGCGGATCAGGACATCGCCGCCCTGGGTCCGGATGTTGCCCGCGGACAGGTCGAGCGAGCTGCCCTCCACGGCGGCGGCGATGTCGGCGAGCGTGAGACCGTATTCGTTCAGGCGGTCCTGCGATACCTCGATCGCCACCTCGTAGTCGCGCACGGCGTCGAGATCAACCTGGGTGATGCCGGGGATGCGCGCCAGGTCGTCGCGGACCTTCTCGGCGTATTCGCGGATCTCCCGTTCGGACAGGTCGCCCGCCACGGTGACCGAGATCACCTCGCGCGTGCGCTGCGCCAGGCTGATGGAGGGCCGTTCGGCCTCGAGCGGGAAGGTATTGATGGCATCCACCCGGCTCTTGATGTCGGCCAGCAGTTCACGCGCGTCGTAACTCTCGTCGATCTCGATATTGATCGTGGTGAAGCCTTCCTCGGAACGGCTCTGGATCTCCTTGATGCCCTCGAGATCCTGCACCGCCTCCTCGACCCGGATGGCGACCCCCTGTTCGACGTCCTCCGGGGTGGAGCCGGGTAATGACACCGTGACGGTGACGACGTGGGTCTCGAAGGAGGGGAACACCTCGAGCGGCACGCGCGTGCCGAGCGAGATCAGCCCGAGCAGCACGACGGTGAGCATCAGCAGGTTGGCGGCGACGTGATTGCGGGCGAACCAGGCGATCATGGCAGATTCATCCGCTCAGGGTTTGCGCGCGGGTTCTGCGGCGTTCGCCGCGCCGGCGACGATCGCCGGGGTGCCCGAGATCACCTGTCCCAGCGGGGTCAACACCAGCGCGTCGCCGGCGGCGAGGCCCGCGCCGATGATCGCCTCGGTGTCGTTCTGCCAGGCAATCCGGACCTCGCGCCGGCGCAGTACGCCGTCCTCGACGACGTAGACATAGGAGCCCTGGTAGATCGCGCTGTTGGGTATGACCAGGGCGCCGGGAACGATGTCACCCTTGATGGTGGCGGTGACGTATTCATTGATCTTGAGCGGCCGGCGGCCTTGCGCCTTGCGGCCGTAAGGGTCATCGATGCGGGCCACGACGTAGAGCTGCTGCGTACCGGTATCGATCGCGCCCTCCGTGCGCACGATCCTGCCCGCCCAGCGCTGTTCACCCACCAGCTCGGAGATGAGTGTCACCTCCGGCAGGTTCGCGGCCGTCGAGGCGTTGTGGCGGTAGGATTCGGGCAGGCGGATATAGGCGAGGTCGCGGTTCTTGACCGGCAGGCGTATCTCGACCACGTCGACCGCGTAGATCTGCGCCAGCTCGGTACTCGTATTGATGATCTGGCCGACGTCGGCCGTGGCCTGGAGGACGCGGCCGGCATAGGGCGCCCGGACCTGGGTGCGCTCGAGGTCGAGTTCGGCCCGCGCGAGTGTCGCGCGCGCCGAATCGACCGCCGCCCGCGCGGCCTCGAGCTGGGGTTTGCGCAGCACCAGGGGTGAGGCGGCTTCGCCGTTGCCCAGGCGCTGCCAGTCCTGCAGTACCTGTTCCGCCTGCGCCTCCTCTTCCTGCAGCGCCTGCTCCGCCGCGACGAGATTCGCCCGCGCGGAAGCCACGGCCGCCTCATAATCGCGCGGATCGACGCGCAGCAGCGTCTCGTCCTTCTCGAAGAACCCGCCGGCGCGGAAGTTCGGGCTGACCGCGGTGACCTGGCCCGCAACCTGGGCATACAGCGTGTTTTCCGTGCGCGGACGCACGGTACCGTAGCTCTGCAGCATGACCGGGTAGTCGACCGGGATCACGGTCAGGGTCTCGACCGCGATCCCGGCGGGCGGCGCCCCGGGCAGGCGCGGCGTCTCGGGGCGGTTCAGAATGAACAGGGCGGCGAGCGCGACCAGGCCGCCGAAAACGAGGATGGGGAGCAGTTTCTTCATCATGTGCTATTGCCTGCCGGTAGGTCGGATGGGCGCGACTCCGGAGGGAAGGGGTCTCCCCCCAGGGCGCGATAGAATGCGATGCGGTTGCGCAGGAGTTCGCCGCGCAGGGCGATCACGCTCGAGCGGGCCTCCAGGGAGCGCCGCTGGGCCTCCAGCACCGTGGTGTACGTTGTCAGCCCCTTGCGATACTGCTCGAACGAAAGTTCCTCGGCGAATCCGGCGTTTTCCTCCGCGGCGAGGAGGTGGCGATAGCGTTCCTGCAGCAGGGTTTCCCGATCGAGCGCGTCCTCCACCTCGGCGAAGGCCGAATAGACGTCGGCCAGATAGCGC
Source organism: Gammaproteobacteria bacterium (assembly GCA_016716465.1). Lineage (NCBI taxonomy): Bacteria > Pseudomonadati > Pseudomonadota > Gammaproteobacteria > Gammaproteobacteria bacterium. The sequence goes on along the minus strand of JADJWH010000001.1, from coordinate 946,852 downwards.
TGTTCCAGCTCCTCCACGCGGGCCCGCGCCTGCGCCTCGGCGGCGCGCAGGCGCCCGGCGTTGAACAGCGGCTGGGTGATGCCCGCCGCGAGCGACCAGGCGAGGCTGCCGTCGAGCAGGTCGCTTACCCGTTCCGCGCTGTCCCCGGCGCGCGCGGTGACGGTGAAGGACGGGAAACGCTGTTTATGCGCGATCGCCAGGCCGGCGTCGGCCGCGAGCAGTTCCAGCCAGGAGGAGCGGAGGTCGGCGCGGTGGCGCAGCAGATCCCCCGGGATGCCTATGGGCGTGTCTGCCGTCAGCGCGGGCAGGTCGGTGACGGACGCCAGGCCGCCGTCAGGGTAGTCACCGAGCAGGAGCTGCAGCGCGCGCGCGGCCTCGTTGCGTGCGCGCTGGCGCTCCTCCACATTGGCGGCCTGGGTCCGTACATCGCTGCGGGCGAGGTAGACATCCAGCGCCGGGTTGAGTCCGCGGCGATAGCCGGCCTCGATGATCTCCAGGTTCTGTTGCAGATTGGCCAGGGTGTCGCGGTTGAGCTGGAGCAGGAGTTCCGCCTCGGTCAGCGTATAACGGGCCGCAGCGACGTCGGCGGCGAGCGCGTTCCGGGCCGCGGCGTAATCCGCCTGTCGCGCCGCCAGTGTCAGGCTCGCCTGACGCTGGGTCGCGCTCAGCTTGCCCCACAGGTCGATCTCCCATTGCAGATTGAGATCCGCGCCGGCCACGGTCGAGACCGTCGAGGGGGGCGTCGCATCGTCGTCGCTCCGGCCGCGCGCGACGTCCACGCTCAGGTCGAGTTCCGGGTAGCGGCCCGAGCCGTCGATGCGCAGCTGATGTTCCGCCTGGCGCACCAGGGCAGCCTGCTGGGCGAGGGTGAAATTGCCGTCCAACGCGCGTTGCACCAGTCCGGCCAGTTCGGTGTCGTTCAGGCGTCCGATCCAGCCGTCGGCCAGCACGCTCGCCGTCAGGTCCGTGCGTCGTTCCGCCGGTGCTGCGGCCGCATCGGGTTTGATGGCGATGCCGCTGGTTCCGCAGCCGCACAGCAGCAGGAGCATGGCGACGGGGGGTAATCCTCGCGCGATCGATACCGACATGAAGTGTCCGGGTTGGCTGGGCGTAGGGCCGTTATTGTGAGGGATAGTTTATCGCGTGAACGAAGCGGATTCAGTGGCTTTTGCAAATTTTTACACAACAGCGGGGACTTATCGGCGCTGACAGCGGGCCGCGCCGGCATACGGGCCGCAGGTCTGTTGTGCTATCCTGTGCCGACGGTTTGAACGGTCCATGGTAACCCGTATCGGTCCCCTCGCAACGATAGGTTGTAAACCCCGTCAGGCCCGGAAGGGAGCAGCGGTAGCAGCCGATGCGTGTGCCGGGGTGTGGCGGGTACGGGTTGCCTCCTTTACGGAGGAGGCAGGGCCGATTTCAGACGCGGTATCTGCTTTGGAATACAATGCACGCCTGTCGGGGGCGGCCGTCACGGCGCCGCGACCTGGGAAGAACGACGGAATGGGCGATCGATGAGTTATCAAGTGCTTGCGCGCAAATGGCGTCCGCGCGCCTTCACCGAGATGGTGGGGCAGGAGCACGTGCTGCGCGCGCTGATCAACGCGCTCGATCATGACCGCCTCCACCACGCCTATCTGTTCACCGGGACGCGCGGGGTCGGCAAGACCACCATTGCGCGCGTGCTGGCCAAGGCCCTGAACTGCGAGCGCGGGGTCAGTTCGAAGCCCTGTGGCGAATGCGCCTCCTGCCGCGAGATCGACGAGGGCCGCTTCGTCGACCTGATCGAGGTGGACGCCGCCTCCCGCACCAAGGTGGAGGACACGCGCGACTTGCTCGACTACGCGCAGTACGCGCCCACCCGCGGCCGCTACAAGGTGTACCTCATCGACGAGGTGCATATGCTGTCCAAGCACAGTTTCAACGCCCTGTTGAAGACGCTGGAGGAACCCCCGCCGCACGTCAAGTTCCTGCTCGCGACCACCGATCCGCAACGGCTGCCGGTCACCATTCTGTCGCGCTGCCTGCAGTTCAATCTGAAGCATCTGCCCGCCGAGCTGATCGCGCGCCATCTGGGCAGGATCCTCGAGCAGGAAGGCATCGAGGCCGAACCCGCCGCGATCGCGCAGATCGCCCGCGCCGCCGCCGGCAGCGTACGTGACAGTCTGAGCCTGCTCGACCAGGCCATCGCCTATGGCGGCGGGCGCGTGGTGGAGGCCGAGGTACGCGCCATGCTTGGCACGATCGAGCAGGGCTACGTCATCGAACTCCTCGAGGCGCTGGCCGCGGTGGACGGCGCCGCGCTGCTGCAGTGCGTACAGCGTGTGGCGGAACACACCTTCGAGTTTTCCGACCTGCTCGACGAGTTGATCTCCGCGTTACAGCGCGTCGCACTGGCGCAACTGGTCCCCACCGCGGTGGACGACAGCCGCGGCGATGCCGAACCGATCGCGGCGCTCGCACGGCGCATGAGCCGGGAAGACGTCCAGCTCTATTACCAGATCGCCGTGCTCGGCCGGCGCGACCTGCCGCACGTGCCCGACCATCGCGGCGGTTTCGAGATGATCCTGCTGCGCATGCTCGCCTTCCGTCCGGCCGGTCCGGGGGAAGCCACGTCAGCCGAACCGCGCACCCTGCCTCCGGCCAGGACCGTGACGGCGGCGCCAAAGCAGCCGCGGACGGCGCCGCCGGCCGATCCCGCCCCGCCGCATCGGACGGCGCCCGCGGGCGAGTCCGGCTGGAGTGATGTCGTGAGCGCCCTGGGCCTGCAGGGGATGGCGCGCGAGCTCGCCGCCAACTGCGTGCTGCTGGGGCGTGACGGCGGGGTGATCCGCCTGATGGTCGACAAGGCCCATGCCCATCTGTACAACAAGGGCATGGAAGAGCGGCTGCAGCAGGCATTGTCCAGGCACTATGGCGCCGATGTCCGCCTCGCCGTACAGATCGGCGAGCCCGAGGCGGCGACGCCCGCGCGCCTGCGTCGGCAGCAGGAAAGCGACCGCATGCAAGCCGCCATCAGCTCGCTCGAGAACGACGCGGAGGTGCGGACGCTGAAGGAGACCTTCAACGCCCGCATCATGACCGAGACGGTGGAACCGCTGGATTGATCGCAAGGCTGGCGCGCAGCGTCCCTGCGCCGCCATCACAACAGAGGGGATGAGTCATGAAAGGTGGTCTGGGAAACCTGATGAAGCAGGCGCAGAAGATGCAGGAGGATCTGCAGAAGGCGCAGGAGGAGATCGCCGCCATGGAGGTCACCGGCCAGGCCGGTGGCGGCATGGTCAGCGTGGTCATGACCGGCCGCCACGACGTCAAGCGCGTCAGCATCGACGAGAGCCTGCTGAAGGACGACAAGGAGATGCTGGAGGACCTGATCGCCGCCGCCGTCAACGACGCGGTGCGCCGGATCGAGAGCGAGTCCAAGGAAAAGATGGCGAGCATGACGCGCGGCATGCCACTGCCGCCCGGAATGAAGCTGCCGTTCTGACGGATCGCCGGTGTCCGACAGCCCGCTTATCGACCGCCTGATCGAGGCGCTGCGCTGCCTGCCGGGCGTTGGCCCGAAGTCCTCGCAGCGCATCGCCTACCATCTGCTCGAGCGTAATCGCGAGGGCGCACGCAGGCTGGCCGTCGCGCTGCAGGAGGCCGCCGACAAGGTCGGCCGCTGCGGCGCGTGCCGCACCCTGAGCGAGACCGCGCTGTGCCGCCTGTGCGCGAATGAAAAGCGCAACCCGGCGCAGCTGTGCGTGGTGGAGAACCCGGTGGACGTTCAGGCCATTGAGCAGACCACGTCCTACCAGGGGCGTTATTTTGTCCTGATGGGCCATCTTTCGCCGCTCGACGGCATCGGCCCGGAGGACATCGGCCTCGATCAGCTGGAGCAACGCTTCCGGGAAGGCGCGGTGCAGGAAGTGATCCTTGCCACCAACCCCACGGTGGAAGGCGAGGCCACCGCCCATTACATTGCCGACATGGCGCGCGAGCATGGCGTCCGCGCCAGCCGCATCGCATACGGTGTGCCGTTCGGCGGGGAGCTGGAATATGTCGATGCTGGGACGCTGTCGCATGCGATCGCCGGGCGGCGCGATATCTGACACCCGCCCCATGCGGTGGCGCGCCGGCGGCGCGTTCCTGTTGCTGTGCTGGCTGTGCGCCGCGCCCGCCGCTGCTTCGGAGGCGTGCGAGGAACCGGTCGGCGCGGAAATTCCTTCCATCACGCTGCAGAAGTGGCTCGATGGCTTCGAGCAGCCTGTGCATCTCGCGCACGCGGGGGATGACAGCGGCCGGCTCTACGTGGTCGAACAGGCCGGGCGCATCCGCGTCATCGAGGACGGACGGCTCCGGCCCGATCCGCTGCTCGACATCCGCGGGCGGGTGACCAGCGGCGGCGAGAAGGGCCTGCTGAGCGTCGCGTTCCACCCGCGCCATGCCGACAACGGCTATCTTTACGTCGATTACACCGCGCGCGAGGGCGGTCTGCATACCGTCATCGCGCGCTTCACGCGCGGCGCCGATGGACGCGCCGACCCCGCCAGCGAGCAGGTGCTGCTCCGGATTGCCCAGCCCTACGGCAATCACAACGGGGGGCAGTTGGCCTTCGGTCCGGACGGCTACCTATATATAGGCATGGGCGACGGCGGCAGCGCCAACGACCCGCACGGACATGGCCAGAATCTCTCGACCCTGCTCGGCGCGCTGCTGCGCATCGATGTCGATCGGGCGGCGGAGGGCAGGCCATATGCCATTCCGAAGGACAACCCTTTCCTGGCCGTGCCGGGCGCACGGCCGGAGATCTGGGCCTACGGGTTGCGCAATCCCTGGCGCTTTTCCTTCGATACGCGGGACGGGCGCGCTCTATCTGGCGGATGTCGGCCAGGACCGCGTCGAGGAGATCGATATCGTCACGGCGGGGGCGAACCTCGGTTGGTCCATCATGGAAGGCGACCGCTGCAACGCGAGGTCCGCCGAGCTCTGCGCGCACGACGACCTGAGCGCGCCGATCGCCAGCTACGGCCATGACGAGGGAGTCGCGGTCACCGGGGGGCATGTCTACCGCGGCCGCCGGATTCCGGGCCTGTGCGGGGTGTACCTCTATGCCGATTACGGGTCCGGACGGCTCTGGGGCCTGCGTTATCGTGACGGCCGCGTGCGGGCCGCGCGGCATCTGCTCGATACCGGTTTGAACATCAGCTCGTTCGGGCAGGACGGAAAGGGCGAGATGTATGTGATCGATCTGAATGGCCGGATCCTGCGTGTCGCGGATGCGGACGGATCGCGTGAGTGACCGGCCCCAGGCCGGAAGGAGGATGCCCCGATGATTCCAGGGACCGTGCTGTTCGCCTCGGTGACGTTTGCGCTCATGCTGGCGGCGTTCTTTCTCGCCCGGATGCGCCGCGTGCATATCCCGATCATGGTTTCCATCATGGTCGCCGATCTGTTCTTCCCGATCTATCTGTACCTGACGCGTGACTGGCACAAGAAGCTGATCGAACACGGAGAGATTCTCTCTTTCCTCATGTGGATGCATTTCCTCCTCGTCATCACGCTGTACGTGCTCTACGTCGTGCAGATCCAGACCGCGCGCCGCCTGCTGGGCGGCGATGATTCAGTGCGAAAGGATCATCGTAGCCAGGGCATCGGGATCCTGATTACGCGCGGGCTGGTGATCTTCACCGGCGCGTTGCTGGCCGAGCCGGTGGCCACTCCAATTTTCTGACCGCCGCGAATTCCGGCGCCGCAATGGCAGCGCCGTTTCATTCGGCAATCGCCGCCGCACAGGGCGCCCTCTGCGCGAATCCTGAATTTGGCAGACCAGGTCAGAGTCTTCACCGCTGTCGTTTCCCGCTTGCCGGTAAGGCCGTCGGCGATGCGGTCAGTCACGCGCTAATACCTGAGCGATAAGGTCAGGATATATCAGGAAAATATGTCTTGACACAGCGATGCAATCGGTTTAAACATGCATCCTAAATACACATTATAAATCCGCACCACCGGGATGGAGCGTAACAGGCGAGAAGGAGAAAAAAATCAGGCTCAACGCGGATTCGTGTGAATGATTATCGCATGATTTGGGAGCGCGGGTAAGAAATGAGTGATGATTTTCATGGCTAGGTATTCCTCGTCGCGAAAGCCGTACGCCTTGCGTTGGATGACACGGATGGCGTTATTCAATCCCTCGACGCAGCCAAGCGAGACTTTGTTCTCGGGTTTGCAATAAGAGACGATGCCATCCCAATGACGTTCGATCATGGCCGCGAATTTCTCGAAGGGCTCCAGCCGCTGCCAGCGCAGGCTGCTCTTCCAGTTCTCGAAGAAGCGTCGTGCCCAGCCTTCGCGTTCGTAGTCCCAGAGCTGGCCGAAGGACTCCTTGAGCAGGTAGGCGGTGTTGAGCCGCTTGTTGGCCGCGAGCAGTGTCTTGAGCGCTCTGCGACCTTCCAGCGACAGGTTGTCTCGATGCGACAGCAAGGTATAGCGGTTGCCCTTGATGAAGCGGCGCTGGTCACCCTGCACCCGTGCATATTCGCTGCGGCGCACCGCATCCAGGGCATCGTTCAGATGGCGCAGGATGTGGAACTTGTCAAACACGATCTCGGCGTGCGGCGCATACGTGTGCGTCGCTTCACGAAACGGTTTCCACATGTCCATCACCGCCACCCGAATCCCCTTGCAGCGCCGTTCTCCGTAGGCCGCGAAAAACTGCTCAAGGTCCACCTGTTTGCGACCTGTACCCCCGAACCAGATCGGCCGCTGGCCAACGAGGTCGCTGACCACCACTCGGTACTCGTGCCCCTTGCGGATCGCGATTTCATCCACACCGATCGCCGTGGTGGCCGGCATCGGATGCCGGCGCAGTTGTTCGGCCATGTACAGCTTGTCCAGGTCTTTGACCGTGGCGTGATGCAGTCGCTCGGACTGAGCCACATCCTTGACGGTCATCTTGCGACACAATGCCCCCACCTGCAGCGCATAGCGGGCCGTGTAACGCGGATTACGGGCCAGCCAGTCCAGGTACTCCATGCGCACCCCGCAGTCCGGACAGCTTACGCGGACCCGCTCGAACTCCAGCACGATGCGAAAGCCGCCAGCCGAAAGATCCCGCGTCCGCGACAGGCGCCGGTCATAGACCGGACAGCGCTGCCGATTACAGCACGAACAGGTACCGGTCTTTTTTACGCCGCAATCGCACCACGCGCACATCCGGATCGCCGAAGACACCCTTGAGTTGCGCCGCTGCCCTGAACCCGGGAAACGAATACAACTCACAAAACGTCCGTGCACGCTTCATCGGCGTTCCCATTCAGCAAGGAGTATAGATACATGAAAAACGCTATCCTACAGCTACGAACCTGGACAATACTACGTAAAATCGTTCACACGAATCCGCGTTGACCCAAAAATCATGGCGCTGACTTCCAAACGACACCCACTGCTGTCCCCCTCCGGATTCATATTCACAGCCATGCTCGTGGTATCCGCGTTTCAGGTGAACGCGGAGAACCGGGAGTTCGATTTCACCATCGAAGAAAGGAAGATCCAGGTGGCGCCGGACCTGGAGTATCAGGTGTTCGCGTTCAACGGTCAGGTTCCGGGGCCGCTGATCCACGTGAAGGAGGGCGACGACGTCACCGTGCACGTCGCCAACAACACCACCCTCCCACATACCATCCACTGGCATGGCCAGTATCAACGCCACAACCTCACCGATTCCGGCGACAGCAGCAACTGGAAGATGGATGGGGTGCCCGGCGTGACGCAGAAGGCGATCGAGCCGGGTGAAACATTCACTTACAGATTCAAGGCGGAGAAGACCGGAAGTACCTGGTATCACTGCCATGTCAACGTGAGCGAGCACGTCGGTATCCGCGGCATGTGGGGTCCGCTTATCGTCGATCCGATCAAGCCCACCAAGCTGGAGAAGAAGGTCACCAAGGACGTGATCATGATGCTGAGTTCGTGGGATTCCGACTATGCGGAGAAGCTCGGCTCGGGCGGCGGCCCGCGTGACCACGCCAATTACTTTTCCATCAACGGTCGCTCCTTTCCGCTGACGCAGCCCATTAATGTCAGGAAAGGCGACGTGGTGCGGCTACGCATGTTCGGCGCCGGCGCGGAGCTCCATGCCATCCACACCCATGGTCACGACATGCTCATCACCCACAAGGATGGCCTGCCGCTACCGGCGCCGTATCACGTCGACACCATTCTGATCGGTCCGGGCGAGCGCTACGACGCCATCATCGAGATGAACAATCCCGGTATCTGGATGGTGCACGACCATATCGACCCGCACGTCACCAACAACGGCAAGCACGGCGGCGGTCCCATGACGGTCATCGCCTATGAAGGCCTGTCGCCGGTCGTTGCGGATGATCCGCACAGCCAGCTGCCCAATGACGATCCCGATTTCTACTACAGCGAGTCGATGAAAAAGCCGTATGGCATGCACAACAACGAGCATTTTGCCGGGGTTGAGCTGCAGACAGAAGGCCGGCGCGAACGGAGGAGGGAGCAGCATGGTACGCATTAAATATTTGGCTGCCGCCATCATGCTGGCGGGCGCGAATATCGCCGGCGCCGAGGACGGCGCGGCCATCCTGAACGGACAGTGCGCCTCCTGTCACAACCTGGCGGGGCCGGCACCCGGCACACTGCAGGAGCTGTGGAATCGCAAGGGCCCGGATCTGTTCTACGCCGGCCTGAAGTACAAGGCGGCCTGGATGGAGGCATGGCTGCAGAACCCGACACGCATCCGCCCCGCCGGCATGTTCTATGCCGACCATGTGAAATCCGGCGCCGAAGGCGGCGATGAGATCGACGACTCCACTCTCGTCGCGCATCCCGTCCTGCCCGCGTCCGAGGCCAAGGCCGTCACCGCGGCCCTGATGGAGCGTAAGGGAAATACGGAGCTGGTCACGACCGGAGCCTATACGCCCGGCACCATCTCGCGCAGCTCCGGCGAAATGCTGTTCGACAAGTTCAAGGGGTGTCTGGCCTGTCACGAGATCGAGCCGGGTTACGGCGGACTCTCCGGCCCCGAGGTCTATACCGCCGGGCAGCGCCTGCAGGAGGACTGGCTGGCAAGCTACCTGCGCGACCCGCACGCGTGGGATCCCAAGGTATTCATGCCTGACAAGCATATCAATGACACCGATGCGCGAAAATTCATCGATTACTTCCGCCTGCTGAGCGAGGAGGGCGTGCAATGAAGATCGTGAAGGTGATCGTGGCCGAGCTCTGCGTGGCGGGCCTGTTGCTGGCCTGGTCGATAGCGGTGCCCGCGGCGGAGAAGGCCGCGGACAATTACCGTACCTACTGTACGCAATGCCATGGCGTGCATGGCAACGGCAAGGGCATCAACGTGCGGGACATGTCCGTGCAACCGCGCGACCACACCGATGCGAAGGAGATGTCCGCCCGTTCGGATGATGACATCTACAAGGTGATCCGCGACGGCGGCGTCGCCATTAACAAGTCCGTATTGATGCCGCCGTGGGGGGATGTCTTCAGCGACGAGGAGATTCATGACCTTGTGGCCTATCTGCGGGAGCTATGCCGGTGCAGTTATGGAAAATAGTGGATGTGCCGGATTTTGCAACAAGTGGCAGTGGGGATGACAACTTAAGACAACGGAGGAGAGTGACGTGAACTATAAAAAGACAGTATTGGCGTTATCTATTGGCTGCGCATTCGGTGCCTGCGTCCAGATCGCCAGCGCCGAGACCGTGAAGGTAAAGATGCATGCCAAGGAAGTCATGCTGGACATCGATAACAAGGGCACCAAATACCCGGCCTGGACCTTCGAGGGGAGGATTCCGGGGCCGGTCGTGCGCGTGAAGGAGGGCGACACCGTCGAGTTCGAGCTCGTCAACGAGAATACCAACAAGAACAGCCATTCGATGGACTTCCATGCGGCGCAGGTGGATGTGCTCAATGAGTTCGCGCCGATCAAGCCGGGCGAGACCAAGAAATTCACCTTCGACGCGAAATATCCGGGCGTATGGATGTATCACTGTGGCGCGGATCCGATGCACCAGCATATCGCCCGCGGCATGTACGGGATCATCATCGTCGATCCGAAGGAAGGCTACAGCGATAAATTCCCCAAGCCGGACCGTGAATATGTGCTGGTGCAGGGACAGTATTTCGCCGACGCTGAAAATCACCATGCCATCATGGAGGATCAGGGCTACACCGGCTCGCTGATCAACGGCAAGATGTTCCACTATGACCCCGTGCACGATCAGAATGCCAGTCAGGTGCTGGAGGCAAAACCGGGTGAGCGGGTGCGTATCTATTACGTCAACGCCAACATCAACCGGCCCGCCGCCATCCACCCGATTGCGGGGATCTGGGACCGGGTGTATCTGAACGGGAATCCCAGGAACGTGATTTATGGCATGGCGACATACAATCTGGGCGTGTCTGAGGCGGTAACGCTGGACATCGTATCGCCCAAGGACCGGCCGACGAACAATGCCATCGTGGATCATTCCATGAAGGCGGCGATGAGCGGCGCCATCACGGTCCTGATGAACAAGCCCGACGCCGACCCTGCGGCTGGCAAGGGCGACAATATCCTCATTCGCTGATACGGCGGGCCTGGTTTCTTCCACGCTTACCCCCGGCTTTCGCCGGGGGACTTTTTTTGATATCACCAGGAGTTGCAGGCACTGGCGGGTTCGAGGTAACGTGCCGGTATGCAGCTCACGATGTACACCGATTATTCCCTTCGCGTCCTCATCTATCTGGGGCTTCAGCGCGACCGTCTGTCGACCGTCTCCGAAATCGCGGAAAGTTACGGGATCTCGCGCAATCACCTGGTCAAGGTGGTGCATAACCTGTCCAGCCTCGGTTTCGTACATTCGATTCGCGGCAAGGGTGGCGGCCTGAGCCTCGCGCGCCCGCCCGGATTGATCAACATCGGTGATGTGGTGCGGAATACCGAGGCGAATTTCGATATCGTCGAGTGCTTCGACGGCAAGCAGCGCAATTGTCCGATCACGACGGTTTGCCGGCTGAAAGGCGTTCTGAGCGATGCCGCCAATGCCTTTCTGGGCGTGCTGGACGGCTATACCCTGGCGGACGTATTGAAGAACGAGCAAAAGCTGTCCGCCGTGTTGCGGGTGGTCAAACGCTGACTGCGGGTCGGTTCCCTCGTCGTGGTGCTCAGCCGAGCAGTCTGGACTCCGCCTGCCGGAGGTCCTCCGGACTGCCGAACAGCACGATGGCATCGTCTGATTCCAGCCGGGTGTCGCCGGGTGGGGACAGGTGCCGCTCGCCGCGCCTGACCAGTGCCGTGATCACTACACCTTGGAGCCCGAGTTCGGACAGCGTGCGACCGATCGCCGGGCTGTCCGCCGGGAGCAGCACGGGCCGCAGGCGGTCCGCGTCCGGGTTCTCCGTATCCCCGGCGAGACTCCCGTCACCCCGGTACAGTTCGCGTAGCAGGCGGTAACGGGTCGCGCGTTGCTGCTGCATGCGGCGTACCACGCGCGTGAGCGGTATGTTGAGTAGCAGCAGGGCATGCGAGGCGATCATCAGGCCGGCCTCCAGGGTTTCCGGCACGACTTCCGAGGCGCCGGCCTGTTTCAACTCCTCGACGTGGGTTTCATCGCGCGTGCGCACCATCACCGGCAGGTCCGGCCGCAGCTCGCGGATGTGGTGCAGCACTTTGTGCGCCGCTGCGGTGTCGGCGTGGCTGACGACCACCAGCCGCGCCCGGTCGATGCCCAGCGCGTCGAGGATGTCGCGTTCGGCGGCATCGCCATAATAGACGTGTTCGCCCGCGAGGTGAGCCTCCTTCACCCGCGCGGGATCAAGGTCCAGCGCCACATGGGGGATCTTTTCCTCCTCCAGGAAATGAGCCACGCTCTGGCCAACCCGTCCGTAACCGCAGATGATCACATGGTCGCGCAGTTGCGCGACCATCTCGATATCGATCCGCGGCGCCTCGTTGTCCGGCCCCGCCGGGCGGCGCAGCAGGCGGGCCGCCAGCGCATGGTTGTAGCGAATCAGGAAGGGCGCCGCGATCATGGAGAACAGCACGGACGTCAGCGCGATCTGTCCGGCATTCTCCGCGATCACGCCGGCATCCAGTGCGATGGCGAGCAGGGCGAAGCCGAATTCCCCGCCCACCGCGAGCAGCAGGCCGGTGCGCCAGGCAGTGAAGCTGTCGATGCCAGCGCGGCGCACGATCCAGGCCACCAGCACGATCTTGACCAGCAGCAGGGTCGCCGCGCCCGCCAGCGCCCAGTACCAGATGTGTAGGACCGCGCGGGGATCGAACAGCATGCCGATGCCGACGAAGAACAGCCCGAGCAGCATGTCGCGGAAGGGTCGGACGGTGGATTCCACCTGATGGCGGAATTCGGTTTCGCCAAGGATCATGCCGGCGAGAAAGGCGCCGAACGCCATCGACAGGCCGAGGCGATGGGTGGTCCAGGCCGCCGCGAGCGAGACGAACAGCACGGTGAGTGTGAACAGTTCGGCCGAGCGCCGCGCCGCGACGGCGTGGAACAGCGGTCGCAGGAAACGCCGCCCGATCACGAACACCAGCGCGAAGGCCAGTACCGCCTTGGCGAGCGCCCAGCCGAGGGCGCCGCCCAGAGCCGTGGCGCCGCCCGCCACGCCGAGCACGGGGATGACGACCACGAAAGGGACGGCGGTGACATCCTGGAATACCGACATGGCCGTGCTCAGTCGCCCGTGCCGGCTGTGCTCCTCGCCCTGTTCGGCGAGCTGTTTGCTGATGATGGTGGTGGAGGACTGCGCGAAGACGGCGCCGACCACGAAGGCCGCCGCCGGTGGCAGTCCGGCGAGCCAGCCGGCGACGCTGACCACCAGCGTGGTCAGCAGCACCTGACTGGTACCCAGGCCCAGTACGAGATGGCGCAGGGCATGGATCTGCGGCAGCGAAAAGTTGAGACCGATGGTGAACAGCAGGAAGACGACGCCGAATTCGGCCAGCACCCGGATCTGCCCGCTCTCGATGACCGGGCCGGCGGTATACGGACCGAGCAGGAGTCCGACCAGAAGATAGCCAAGACTGGACGGGATCCGCAATCGCTGGAAGGCGATCACGACGACGACCGCGGTTCCGAGCAGCAGCAGCACCTGGGTGAACGGAATATCGGTCATGGGCGTGTGGCGGCGCGCAGGGGTGAATCGGTGCGGGCGGTCGCATGACCTTTGAGCAATCCCTTCGAAGCCATGGCGTCCATTCCGGTTCGTGACAGCAGGCGGCGCCGCGGCCCATGGTAGAGTCCCGGGGGAGGATGCGCGGTGCTTCCCCTCACGGCAGACCCATAGGCCTTGTCTTGCGGTGCCGATGAAAATGCTTAAGAATTCTATCGATTACCCGGTTCGGGTGTCTAGCCGGGATCCCGCGCGATGCGCGGCGGAACCTTTGACATGGGGATTATGCGATGACGCGCATCAAACGTATACTGGCCGCCACCGATCTGTCGGCGCCCGCGCGCCATGCGGCGGAACGGGCGGCGCTGCTTGCTGGTACCGCGCAGGGAATGCTCGACCTCATGCATGTCATTCCCGCGGCTCCCCTGGACAAGCTGCGCCGGCTCGTGCGCGAGATTCCTGCGGAGGCCGGACAACGCCTGTTCGACGCCGCGCGGGAAGACCTGCGGCACTTGGCGGAAGGCCTGCTGAACAAATATGGAGTGGCCGCGGGTACCCACGTCATGCCGGGGGCGATCCTGCGCTGTCTGAACGAAGAGGCGGATGCCCTGGGGGCGGATCTGATCGTGCTGGGTGCCCGCGGGGCGAGTTTCGTCCAGCGCCTGCTGCTCGGTTCGACTGCGGAAAAGATGGTGAGCCGCGCCGCGCGTCCGCTACTGGTGGTTAAACAGCCACCGCGCGAGATTTATCGCAGGCTGCTGGTACCGGTGGATTTCTCGCCCGCGTCCCTGCCCGCGCTCAGGCTGGCGCGTGCCCTGGCCCCGGAGGCGGAGCTGATCCTGCTGCATGCCTTTGACGTTCCCTTCGAGGGAAAATTGCGCCTGGCCGGTGTGACGGAAGACACTGTCGAGGTTTACCGCGTCGCCGCACGGGAAGAGGCCTTGCAGAAAATGGGCGAGCTGCTCGCCGGCGCGGGCATGGATCCGCACGCGGCGCGCCGGCTCGTGCTGCATGGCGATCCCTGGCGGCATATCGTCGAACAGGAACAGGAGCAGGACTGCGACCTGATCGTGATGGGGCGGCGCGGCGAAGGCCTGCTGGAGGAGTTTCTCCTGGGCAGCGTGACCAAGCGCGTGCTGATGGATTGCCAGGGGGATGTGCTGATATCAATATGAACCCCGCGGCGCGATGGTCGCGGCAGGTGACTCGTCGGTTCGATAATCGTGTGAGAGGGGGAGTATGGGCGGGAAAGAGGAAAAACTGGCAAAGATAGGCGCGTACTTCGTGGATGGATTCCACTATCTCGCGCTGTTCGCCATCGGCGCCACGGTGGTGTGGTCGGCGGTGCATGAATACATCGACATCGCCGCCAAGGGCTATGCCGACCTGAAGGACATCCTGCTGCTGTTCATCTATCTGGAATTCGGCGCGATGATCGGCTGCTATTTCAAGAGTAACAAGCTCCCCGTGCAGTTCCTGATCTTCATCGCCATCACTGCGCTGGCCCGGCACCTGGTGATCGACGTGCACAAGGAGCTGACGGAGTTCGGGCTCTACCTCTATCTGGCGGTCACCGGCGCGATCCTGCTGCTGAGCGCGGCGCTGTTCATCATTGCCTATGCGGAAAAGAAATACGGCAGCCCGGAGGATGGCGTTGAGCGCAGACCGAGGCTACCCGGGAGATCCGCCGCGACTGATTGAGTTGCAGGCCGGGGACAGATTTGAAAATCTGTCCCCGGGTCGCTCTAGTCATATTTTTCCGCCGGAAGCCCGTGCAGGATGGCGCGATAACTCTCCAGGCGCTGGCGGCTGATCTTTCCCTGTTCGCAGGCGTGATTCACCGCGCAGTCCGGTTCTCCATCGTGGACACAGTCGCGAAACCGGCAGTCATCGAGAAACGACCTGAATTCACGGAAGCCCTGCGCCAGTTCCGCGGCGCGGATGTTCCAGAGGCGGAATTCGCGTACGCCGGGAGAATCTATGATGTCGCCGCCGTGCGGGAGATGGAACAGCAGGGTGCTGGTCGTGGTGTGACGACCCTTGCCGCTGGCCTCGGAGAGGGCGCCGACACGGATCTCGTGGTCGGGCAGCAGGGCCTGCAGCAGCGAGGATTTTCCGACCCCGGATTCGCCGACGAACACGCTGGTCCTGTCTTTCAGCAACGCGTCGAGTTCAGGCAGGCCGCGTTGCGTTCTCGCGCTGACCAGGCGAAGTTCGTAGCCCATGGCGCGATAGCCGGCCATCTCGTCCCTCAGCTTCATTGTCCGCGTCTCATCGGCGAGGTCCATCTTGTTCACGACGAGCACCATGCCGAGACCGAGCAGTTCGGCCGTCACCAGGTAGTGATCGATGAGGGAGTGATTGATGACGGGGGAGGTGACCATAATCAACTGGTCGATGTTGGCGCACAGCGGCCGGGATTTCCCGCGCGCGTCGGTGCGCGCCAATAGCGAATGGCGGGTTTCAATGGCGATCACGGCGCCATGCGCACCGCCGCGTCCCGCCTGCCACAGCACGCGGTCGCCGCAGACCGCCTGACCGATGGATTTCCGCGCCACGCAGGGCCGGCTGGTGCCATCGCCGGCCTCGACCAGCAGGGTCTGGCCGAAGTTCGCGATGACCAGGCCCGACTGCGCCGTCATGCGGGTTTGTCGTCCGCGAGCGCGGCGAGCCGGGCGATGCGCGCGTTTGCCGGGGGATGACTGTAATGAAAGGCGGAGTAACAGGCGTCCGGTGTGAGTGTCGCGGCATTGTCCTCGTAAAGCTTGACCAGCGCGCTGATCAGATCGGCCGCGTTCGTCTCGTGCGCCGCGAATACATCGGCCTCGTACTCGTGGCGGCGCGAGAGCATGGCCGTCAGCGGGCCGAGAAAAGTCCCGAATACCGGCGCGACGAACAGGAACAGCAGCAGGGCGCCGTGATTCGAGGCCTGATCCAGCCCAAGGCCGGCGTAGAAGCCCGGCTGGCGCAGCAGCCAGTCGAGGATCAGGACGGCGGCCAGTCCACCGAGCGCCGCCACGGCGACGCGCCTGGCGATGTGGCGGCGCTTGAAGTGCCCGAGTTCGTGCGCCAGCACCGCCTCGATCTCTTCCGGCCGGAGCAGTTCCATCAGGGTATCGAAGAATACGATGCGCTTGCCGCGGCCGAAACCCGTGAAATAGGCGTTGCCGTGCGCTGAGCGGCGTGAGCCGTCCATCACGAAGACGCCGCGACTGGTGAATCCGGTGCGCTCCAGCAGTGCGCTGATGCGTCGTTCGAGGTCGGCGTTCGGCAGCGGGGTGAATCGATTGAACAGCGGGGCGATCACCAGCGGGTAGAGCCAGCTCATCAGCAGCGTGAAGGCGAGCCAGCCGGCCCAGACGTAGAGCCACCAGAGCGGGTCGGTCCGGTCGCCCGGGGTCGTGGGCGCCATCAGCCACAGCGCGGCGCAGATCAGCGGGACGCCGATGCTCGCGGCGAGCAGAAGTCCCTTCATCAGATCGGCCGCGAACAACGCGGGAGTCATGCGATTGAAGCTGAAGCGTTGTTCGATGGCGAAAGTATGGTAGATTGCGAAGGGCAACTGGAGCAGCGCGTTGATCAGCAGCGCACTCGCGATGACGCCGACCCCGGCCGCCAGCGGCGGGATGGCCGGTCCGCGCCAGGCGAGATCGATGAACGTCAGTCCGCCACCCAGGGTCCAGCCCAGGAGCAGGAGGGTGTTGTATACCAGCGCGACGCGGTTCGCGTCGATCCGGGCGGCGGTATAGTCCGCCGCCTTCCGGTGGTTCGCCAGACTGATCCGTGCCGCGAAGGGATCGGGCACGCGATCGCGATGGGCGCGCACGCTGCGCAGCTGGCGGCCGTCGAGCCACCACTCCACGGCGACGGCGAGCGCGAGGGCGATGAGAAAGGCGATGGTGTAGCCGTTCATCGGCGGGCGGTGTGGCACGGGATCCCGGCCGTTAGACCAGGCGCATCAGGCGAACATAACGCGATACGGGAAGCACAGCCATGACACAGGATGCAAATCATCTGATCTGGATCGACCTCGAAATGACGGGTTTGAACCCCGCCAGCGATTATATCATCGAGATCGCCACCATCGTGACGGACAGCGCGCTGAATATCCTGGCCGAAGGCCCGGTGATCGCGATCCATCAGCCGGATTCGGTGCTGGACGGTATGGACGACTGGAACACGCGCCATCACGGACAGTCCGGCCTGATCGGCCGCGTCCGCAGCAGCACGATCGGGGAGCGCGAGGCGGAACGGCTTACCGTGGAGTTTCTGCGCCAGTATGTCCCGGCCGGCAGGTCGCCGATGTGCGGCAACAGCATCTGCCAGGACCGCCGCTTCCTGGCGCGCGGCATGCCCGAGCTCGAACGCTATTTCCATTACCGCAATCTCGATGTCAGCACGCTGAAGGAGCTGGCGCGCCGCTGGTCCCCCGAGGTCTACAACGGTTTCACCAAGGACAGCACCCATCAGGCCCTGGACGACGTGCGCGACTCGATCAATGAGCTGCGTTATTACCGGGAACACTTTATAAAGACAGGCCTGAGGACTTAGGGCTCAGGGCTGGGTGATACATGTAGCCCGGATGGAGCGCAGCGCAATCCGGGAAAGTCTACATTCCCGGATTCCGGCGCTCGGCGCCTTCATCGGGGCTACGATGCAATTCGTCCACCCAACGAGGGCATAACGCCCCGCCCGTGTTTTCACTTAGTCCTGAGTCCTGTCCTTTCAGAATTCACCACCACTTCCCCACCGACCCGTGCGGCACGCTGTGGCAGCGTTCGCAGGTCCAGAGCGAGAATGAGACCTTGTCGTGGCAGCGGCCGCAGTACTGGCCGTTGAGGATCTTGGTCATGGTGATCGGGTTGGCGTCCTTTTGCGGGATGAAGATCTCCGTATGGCAGTTGCTGCAGGCGAGCCACTCGGTGTGCTGGCGGTGGGGGAACAGCACGTACGGCATGTCGGCGGTGGCGGTCATCAGGATGTTCATGTCCATGGGCTGCATCAGGGCGTTTTCCCAGGGATCGTCGGTGCGGCTCTTGCGCGGATTGATGATGCCCTGATCCAGCGCCTTGACCCAATTGACCTCGCCACGCTTGTCCTTGGGGAAGTCCTTCATCGACTGAGCCGGGTCCTGCAGGATGTTGATGGCCTCACCGGTCGGGTCGTGGATGCCGTCCTCGGCGAGGGGCGAGAGCGGCGGCGCCTTCAGGTCGAGCGCGAAGGCCTCGGACCAGGGCGCCGTGTGCGACGCCAACGCGATCGTGGCGCAGATCGCCAGGAGGGCGAAACTACGAATCCATCCCGCGGACCGTTGCCGCGGTTTGCCGTGTCTCATGTTCGATCTCCCTCCCGGTTGCCGGCTAGGCCGGCACGGCCTGCTGCTCCAGCGCCCAGCGGACGTGTTCCCGCACGAGTTGCGAGGGATCATCGCCGCGCGCTGACAGGCTTTCTATTATGGCTGTTTTGTCCGGTTCCTTCGCGGTGCGCAACGCATTGCCCAGCGCAACCGCGATATTGCGTCGCCAGCCGTCGTAGCCGACGCGCCGGATGGCGGAGCCTGTGGTGTATTGTATGAACTCCGCCTCGTTCCATGCAAACAGGCTGCACAGGCCGGTGGAGTCGAGGCCGTGGCGCGGCCTGAAGTCCGCCTCGCTGGTCGGAACGGCGAAGCGATTCCATGGACACACCAGCTGGCAGTCGTCGCAGCCGAAGACGCGGTTGCCGATCAGAGGGCGCAGTTCGACCGGGATCGGGCCGCGCAGTTCGATGGTGAGATAGGAGATACAGCGGCGCGCGTCGAGTTCGTAGGGCGCGATGATGGCCTGCGTCGGGCAGACGTCGATGCAGGCGCGGCAGCTGCCGCAGTGGTTCGCACCCGGCGCGTCGGGCGGCAGCGGCAGGTCGGTATAGAGTTCGCCGAGAAAGAACCAGGATCCGCTGCGGGCGTTGATCAGATTGGTGTGCTTGCCGATCCAGCCCAGCCCGGCGCGCTCCGCCAGCGCCTTCTCCAGCACCGGCGCGCTGTCGACGAAGGCGCGATACCCGAACGGACCGCTGACGGCGGCGATGCGCTCCGCCAGCGCCTGTAGCCGGGCGCGCAGTACCTTATGGTAGTCGCGCCCGAGGGCGTAACGCGAGACATAGCCGAGCCGGGGATCCTCCAGCACGGTCCAGGGATCGGCGCCGCCCGGCGGCAGATAATCCATGCGCACGGAGATCACGCGCAGCGTGCCGGGCATCAGGTCGGATGGGCGGCTGCGACGGGTGCCATGGCGCGCCATATAGTCCATTTCGCCATGGCGGCCCTGGTCGAGCCAGTTGAGCAGATGGGCTTCATGCTCATCCAGCACGGTGTCGGTGATGCCGGCCTCAGCGAAGCCGAACTCGCGTGCCCAGGTCTTGATGCGCTGGGCGAGATCGGCGAAGAAGGCCGCGCCGGATTCGGGGTCTCGGTTCTGTGCGCTGCCGGGCATAACCGCTATCATAGCGCGTATGCAAGAACGATTGCCCCTGCAGCTCTACCGCGCCGCCCAGGTGCGGGAACTCGACCGCCTTGCGATCGAGCAGCATGGCATCCCGTCACAGACGCTGATGGAACGCGCCGGCGCGGCGGCGTTCCGCCTGCTGCGTGCGCAATGGCCACAGGCGCAGCGCATCGGCGTGGTCTGCGGGCCGGGCAACAACGGTGGTGACGGCTATGTGCTCGCGCGTCTCGCCCATCAGGCCGGACTGGGCGTGGCCGTCTATGCGGTGGGTGATGCGAACCGGCTGCGCGGTGCGGCGCGTGAGGCCGCGGATGGCCTGCGCGCGGCCGGCATCGAGGCGGTGGCCTATGCCGGTGGCGCCGTGTCGGGTCACGAGGTCGTCGTGGATGCGCTGCTCGGCACCGGGCTCGACCGCGCGCTTGAGGGTCTGCCGCGCGCTGCGATCGAGGCGATGAACGCGTGCGGCGCGCCGGTGCTCGCGCTCGACATCCCCTCCGGCCTGGACGCGGATACCGGCCGCATGCGCGGCGTGGCGGTGCGCGCGGATCTCACCGTCAGCTTCATCGGACTCAAGCAGGGTCTGTTCACCGCGGACGGTCCCGACTGCTGTGGACGCGTCCATTACAGCAGTCTCGGGGTGCCGACCCAGGTGTTCGCGCGAGTCGAGGCGGCTTCCAGCCGCTTTTCCTACCAGACCCTGGCCCATCGCCTGAAGCCGCGCGGGCGCGGCGCACACAAGGGGCAGCATGGCCATGTCCTGATCATCGGCGGCGATCACGGCATGAACGGCGCGGCGCTGCTGGCCGGCAAGGCCGCCCTGCGCACCGGCGCCGGTCTGGTGAGCATCGCAACCCGCTCCGTCCACGCGGCGCTGCTGAGCTTGGCGCAGCCGGAGTTGATGTGTCACGGCGTGGAGGACGCCGCCGCGCTGCAGCCGTTGATCGAACGCGCCACGGTGATCGCCGTCGGGCCGGGCATGGGCCGTTCGCCCTGGGCGCGGGGACTGCTCGGCCGGGTGCTGGAGCAGTCCAGGCCGCTGGTGGTCGACGCCGATGCGCTGAATCTGCTGGCCCAGGATCCGGTGCGGCGCGACGACTGGGTCCTGACGCCTCACCCCGGCGAGGCCGCGCGTCTGCTCGGGGGCACAGCGACCCAGGTGCAGGACGATCGCTTCCATGCAGTCGCGCGCCTGCAGGCGCGTTACGGCGGCGCCGTGATCCTGAAGGGCGCCGGCACCCTGGTGTGCGGGCCGGACGGCGCGATCGGGCTGTGCCACGGTGGCAATCCCGGCATGGCCGGCGGCGGCATGGGCGATCTGCTGACCGGTGTCGTCGCAGGCCTGATCGCCCAGGGCATGGGCAGCGCCGAGGCGGCGCGTTTCGCGACGGCGGTGCACGCCGCGGCGGGCGATCTGGCCGCCGGGGAAGAGGGCGGCGAACGCGGGTTGCTCGCCAGCGATCTGCTGGGCCCGATCCACCGGCTGATGAACCCGCGCCCGGGCGCCTGATGGAGTTCCAGGCCGCCTCCGAGCAGGAGATGGAGGCCTTCGGCGCCCGGCTGGCGCGCGGCCTCACGCCCGGTCTGGTCATTCATCTGAGCGGGCCGCTCGGGGCGGGCAAGACCACGCTGGTGCGCGGTCTGTTGCGCTCGCTGGGCTGGGCCGGCGCGGTCAAGAGCCCGACCTACACCCTCGTCGAGAGCTATACCTTCGGCGAACAGGTCATTCATCATTTTGATCTGTATCGGCTTTTAGATCCGGAGGAGCTGGAATTCATCGGCCTGCGCGACTTCCTCGACGGGCACGCGGTTTGCTTGATCGAATGGGCGGAGCGCGGGGCGGGGCTGCTGCCCGCGCCTGACCTCGGTGTGGAGATCGTGTTCCGGGACGGCGGCCGGGACATACGTTGTGAGTCCGTTACCGAGGCGGGGCGCCGTCTGTTGAACCGGCTGGGGCAGTAAGCGCGTGCAATCCAGGGGGCTGGCCTCCGTCGTCTTAAGGGGATGACGTAATTCCGCCGCTAAGATTGCTGAGGTTTCCGGGAAAGTGACAGCGATCTTCAAGCGCTTACCCGGCGGTCATCATGGCATCTGCAAGCATGTGCGGATATCCCTTTAAAATGCTTGCAATTGATGATGCTTTGTATAAACATTGCCCCTACTTCAAGAGAGGGTGGTAACAGGCGTTCGATGAAGAGGTTGCTCGCCAGTCTGGTCATGGTCTGCGCCCCTGCGGTTGTGTGGGCGGGACAGGTCGCGATCGAGGCGGTGCGCGTATGGCCCGCGCCCGACAACACCCGCGTCGTCTTCGACGTGAGCGCGCCGGTGGACTACAAGGTCGAGCGGCTGTTCAACCCGGACCGGCTGGTGGTCGATTTCTCGAACGCATCGATCGCCAAGGCGATCGAGCAGCCCGTCGCGACCGACGCCATCATGAAGTCGATCCGGCATGCGCGCCGCAACGGCAGCGATCTGCGCATCGTGCTCGATCTCAAGCAGAAGTCCGAATACAAGGCCTTCCTGCTCAAACCCAACGAAGAATACGGACACCGCCTGGTGTTCGATCTGTTCGGCCCGGAGCAGCAGGCCCAGCAGGCGCAGCTCGATCATCTGGTGCAGCAGGCGCAGTCCGGGCAGGTGGCGCCGACGCCGTCGAAGACCGCAGCCGCCCCGGCCGCTGAACGTCCCGCGGTCAAGACGGTTGCCCCGGAGGCGAAGCCGCGCGATATCGTGATCGCCATCGATGCCGGTCACGGCGGCGAGGATCCGGGGGCGCGGGGCTATTCCGGCGTCTATGAAAAGGACATCGTGCTCGCGATCGCGCGCCGCCTGAAGACGATGGTGGAACGCGAGCCCGGCATGAAGCCGGTGATGACGCGCGACGGTGATTACTACCTCAGCCTGCGCAAACGCACGGTGAAGGCGCGTGACAGCCGCGCCGACCTGTTCGTCTCGATCCACGCCGATGCCTTCCGCGACCGTAATGTGCGCGGCTCCTCGCTCTACGTGTTGTCCCAGAACGGCGCCACCAACGAGGCGGCGCGCTGGCTGGCGGAGAAGGAGAACGCCTCCGACCTGATCGGCGGCGTCAGCCTGGACGACAAGGACAACCTGCTCGCTTCCGTGCTGCTCGATCTTTCGCAGACCGCGACCCTGCAGGCCAGTTTCGAGGCCGGCGACGCGGTCCTGCGCAACATGCAGCCCGTAACCCCCCTGCACAAGCGCCAGGTCCAGCAGGCAGGCTTCGTCGTGCTGAAGTCGCCCGACATCCCGTCGATCCTGGTGGAGACCGCGTTCATCTCCAATCCGCAGGACGAGAAACGGCTGCGCAGCGGGGACTACCAGGAACAGATGGCGAGCGCGATCTTCAGCGGGATCAAGGATTATTTCGCCAAGCATCCGCCCGCCGGCACGCAGATCGCCGCGGTCAGCCGCCACCACACCATCTCACCGGGGGATACCCTCTCCCAGCTGGCCGCGCAATACCGTGTCAGCGTCGAGCGCCTGCGCGCCGCCAACCGCCTGAAGAACGACCGCATCCGCGTCGGTCAGGTGCTGACCATCCCGGGCGACAGCGAAGGCTGATTCTCGACCCTCGATTTCCCACGTTTCCCGCTATTTGAACCCTGAGGCAGGCTGGGTACAGACGACCTGTCCCCGGATCGGGGCGCATGATCTCCCCCCGGGCTGTGTTTTGTCCGGCGGGGCGGGTCATCGCGGGACATTCTCTTTCCTATATAATCCCGACTGACCCAAGCAACCGGCCTGTCCCGTGACTCCATGAGAATTCATCGACTTTCAACCCAGCTCGCCAACCAGATCGCCGCGGGCGAGGTGGTGGAACGGCCGGCCTCGGTGGTGAAGGAGCTGCTGGAGAACAGCCTCGACGCCGGCGCCCGCGAGGTCACGATCGATATCGAGCAGGGCGGGCTGCGCCTGATCCGCGTCGTGGACGACGGGGGCGGTATCCACCGGGACGACCTCCAGCTTGCGCTGAGCCGGCACGCCACCAGCAAACTGTCCGAACTCGACGGCTTGAGCCACATCGCGACGCTCGGCTTCCGCGGCGAGGCGCTGCCGAGCATCGTCTCGGTCGCGCGGCTCAGCCTGTGCTCGCGCGAGACCGGGGCGGAGACCGCCTGGCGCGTCGACAACGACAGCCAGGGGAATCTCGCCGCGCCCGCCCCGGCCGCGCATCCGCCGGGCACCACGCTCGAGGTGCGCGACCTGTTCTTCAACGTCCCCGCGCGCCGCAAGTTTCTGCGCAGCGAGCGCACCGAATTCGGCCATATCGAGGAGGTCTTCCGCCGCATCGCGATGAGCCGCTTCGACGTCGCCTTCCGCCTCACCCACAACAAGCGCACGGTCTACACGCTGCGGCCCGATGCCGGCGACGGCGCGGCGCGCGTCGCGGAGCTGTGCGGGGGCGAATTCATCGAGCACAGCCTCGCAATCGCGGGCGAGGCGGGCAGATTGCGCCTGCGCGGCTGGATCGGCCTGCCCACGCATTCGCGCGGCCAGGCGGACCTGCAGTACTTCTATGTCAACGGCCGCGTCATCCGCGACCGCCTGGTGAGTCACGCGGTGCGCCAGGCCTATCGCGACGTGCTCTACCAGGGCCGTCATCCGACCTATGTGCTGTTTCTGGACATGCCGCCGGAAGAGGTCGACGTCAACGTGCATCCGACCAAGCACGAGGTGCGCTTCCGCGAGAGCCGCCTGATCTACGATTTTCTGTTTCACACGCTGCACCGGGCGCTGGCGCAGGACCGGCCGGGGGCACGGGAAGAAGAACTTGCGTCCGGACCGGAGTCCGGCGGCGCCGCACGTCCGCCGTCCGCGGTATCGGCCTATCCGTTCACGTCGCGCGATCGTCAGCCCGCGTTTCCGTTCCGGGCGGCCGAGTCCATGCCGCAGAACTTTTATGCCGTCCTCGACGCCGCCGTGGCGGAGGCCGTGGCTGCGCCGGTCGCCAACGCCGAGGCGGCCGGCGTGCCGTCGGCCGGGTTTCTCGGCCGCGCCCTCGCGCAGATCCACGGGGTCTATATCCTGGCCGAGAATGCCGACGGCCTGGTGCTGGTCGACATGCACGCGGCGCACGAACGCATCGTCTACGAGCGCATGAAGGCGACCCATCATCAGGGCGGCGTGCGCACGCAGCCGCTGCTGGTGCCGCTGACGATCCGTCTCGCGGCGCGCGAGGCCGCGCTGGTGGGGGATCATCAGGAATTGTTCGCGGAGCTCGGCCTCGAGGTGCGGCGCATCGCGCCCGAGGCAGTGGTGGTGCGCGCGATCCCGAGCCTGCTGTGCGAGGCCGATGTGGAGAAGCTGGTGCGCGACATCATCGCCGACATCAATGTCCACGGCGACAGCACGCGCGTGCGCGAGCATCTGGACGATATGTTCGCCACCATGGCCTGTCACGGCGCGGTGCGCGCGAACCGCCGCCTCTCGCTGCCCGAGATGGAGGCCCTGCTGCGCGACATGGAGCGCACCGAGCGCAGCGGCCAGTGCAACCACGGCCGCCCGACCTGGATCCAGCTCGATATGAAGGCGCTGGACAAGCTGTTCCTGCGCGGGAGATGAAAATCAGGATTCAGGAGCGGGGAGCGCGTGAAATTGTATAACATGTAGCCCGGATGAAGCGCAGCGGAATCCGGGGATGTTTTGTTTTCCCGGATTAAGGCGCTCCGCGCCTGCATCTGGGGCTACGGGTGTCATGTGGCTGACGAATGAGTGCAGATGGGGATGGATTTGAAATCCATCCCCGACAGAGGTGCTACTTGTTCATGTCCTTCAGCGCCTTCCCGCTTTTTTCCAGCATCTCGCCGCCGGATTCCATCAGGTCGCCCGCGAGGTCTTTTCCGGCGAACGGATTGGCGTAGAAGTCCCGGCCCTTGCCAATGTTCACGCCGAACCACAGGCCGACGAGCAGGCCAATGATGATGCCGAGGATTATGCTTTTGAACGTACCCATGTACTGCTCCTGCGGATGAGAGATGGGTGATGAGTGATGACCGCGAACATTCTAGTCACCCATCACCCATCTCCCATCACCCGCTTCCGCCATCCACCATCCGCGCGCGCCAGTGCAGGATGTGGCCGGGAGCGACCAGCGCGCCGAGGTGCTCCAGAACCGCTTCGATTCGGGCCGGTTCATCGAAGAATTCCACCACCACCGGGAGATCGAGCGAGAGGTCGAGCAGCGATGCGGTGTGCACGACCCCGGAGGGGCCGAAGCCGGTGATGCCGCGGAAGACCGTGACGCCGCGCAGTTTTTCCTGGTTGCGCAGGCGCTCGATCAGCGGGTTGAGCCTGGTCTCCGCCTCCGTGAGATAGATCCGGACCACGGTCACTTCGATCGATTTCATAGTTGTCTCCCGGCATAAAGTCCGAGCAGCGTGGCGGCCAGACAGACCGCGACGCTGAGGGCGATGTTGAGCACGGCCTTGAAGTGTTCGGCCTGTTGCAGCAGCAGCGCGGTTTCGAGCGAGAAGGCGGAGAAGGTGGTGAAGCCGCCGAGGAATCCGGTGATCAGTACGGCGCGCCATTCCGCGCCGAGGCTGCTGCGCTCCACCAGCAGCACGTAGAGCAGGCCGATCACCAGCGAGCCCAGCACGTTGACCGCCAGCGTGCCGTACGGAAAGCCGCGTCCGAACAGGTGATGGACACCGAGCGAGGTCCAGTAGCGCAGGACGGAGCCGACGGCGCCGCCCGCCGCGATGGCCAGCACCTGGTTCATTTCATCTCCATCCGTGAACGGTCTTCAGGATTTTCCATGTTTGTCGTCCAGCTCGCGCAGGTGCGCCAGCTTCTCGCCGATCTTCGCCTCCAGCCCGCGCGGCACCGGGAAATAATAGCGCGGCTGACCCATCGCGTCCGGAAAATAATTTTCCCCGGCGGCGTAGCCTTCCGCCTCGTCGTGCGCGTAGCGGTAGTGCCGGCCGTAATCGAGGTTCTTCATCAGGGAAGTGGGCGCGTTACGCAGCTGCAACGGAACTTCGAGCGAGCCGTGCCGCCGCGCGTCCTGCACGGCGGCGTTGTACGCCGCGTAGACGGCGTTGCTCTTGGCGGCGCAGGCCAGATAGACCACCGCCTGCGCCAGCGCCAGTTCGCCCTCGGGACTGCCGAGCCGTTCCTGCACGTCCCAGGCGTTCATCGCCAGCGCGAGCGCGCGCGGATCGGCGTTGCCGATGTCCTCGCTCGCCATGCGCACCACCCGGCGGGCGATGTAACGCGGATCGCAACCGCCGTCCAGCATGCGGCACAGCCAGTACAGCGCGGCATCGGGTGCGGAACCGCGCACGGATTTGTGCAGCGCGGAGATCTGATCGTAGAAGATCTCGCCGCCCTTGTCGAAGCGCCGGGTGCCGCCGGCGATCACTTCGTTCACCAGCGCATCGGTGACGACCCGGCGCCCCTCATGCTCCGGGGCCAGATCGGAGAGGATCTCGAGCAGGTTAAGCGCGCGCCGGGCGTCGCCGTCCGCCGCCTGCGCGAGGCGGTCGCGCAGTTCGGCCGCCATTTCGATGTGCAGCGCGCCGAGGCCGCGCACGTCATCGCCCAGCGCCCGGTCGATGACACGGCGCAACGCCGCCGCATCGACGCTTTTCAGCACGTAGACGCGGGCGCGCGAGAGCAGCGCGTTATTGAGCTCGAACGAGGGGTTCTCCGTGGTGGCGCCGATCAGGATGAAGGTGCCGTCCTCGACGTGATGGAGCAGGGCGTCCTGCTGCGCCTTGTTGAAACGATGCACCTCGTCGATGAACAGGACGGTGCGCCGGCCTTCCTCCCGCAGCGTGCGCTCGGCCTCGGCGACCGCGGCGCGGATCTCCTTCACGCCGGCGAACACCGCCGACAGGCTGATGAACGGCGCGCCGGCGCGCGCGGCCATCAGGCGCGCGAGCGTGGTCTTGCCGGTGCCCGGCGGCCCCCACAGGATCATGGAGTGCAGGCGCTCGGACTCGATGGCGCGGCGCAGGGGTTTGCCCGGCGCGAGCAGGTGATCCTGGCCGGCTACGTCGTCCACTGCGGCCGGGCGCATGCGATCGGCCAGCGGCTGCAGGCCCGGGTCCGGTCTGCGGGCCTCGCTCGTCATCTCGGTGTCCGGATCTGCGGCGGCATACGGGGTCTCCGGGGGCTGCCCTTATCCGTCCCCGATGACGTCCACGCCGGCCGGCGGCGTGAATCTGAAATCGGCGGGGGTGAGGGCGGGATTGCGCCTGAGGCCGAGAAAGCGGATGTTCATGGTCTGGCCGAAACCGTCGACGATCTCCATGGCGTACAGCGTTTCGCGGTCGAAGGCGAGACGGACACGCGTGAAATTGGCGTCCTCCTGCCGGGGGTCGAGCTGTACCCAGGCGATGTCGTCCTGCGCCGGCAGCTCGGTGATCAGGAACAGTTCGTCGAGCGGCCGTTCGGTGCTGAGCAGCAGGGCGGGTGTATTGCCGATGGAGGTGTCGAGCCTGGAGATCGTGACCTGGGCGAGGTCGGGGTCGTAGACCCACAACTTGGCCCCGTCGGTGACGATGAGCTGTTGATACGGTGCCTCATAGGTCCAGCGGAAGCGGCCCGGACGCAGGATCTGCAGTCGGCCGCGGGTCTGCTGCGTCGGCCGCTGGGCGTTGTCGGTGACGGTCTGTTCGAATCCGGTATCGAGGCCCCTGAATCCCGCGAAGAACCGGTCGAGGCGGTCCAGGCCCGACCCCGCTGCGGCGACGGGCGGGAGCAGGAGCGCGCAGATGAGCGCCAGGCAGGGAGGCAATGCGCGCCGCCGTGCGCGGGCAATGGGGAGGCGCGGGATTCGCATGGTCACGGCGCGGTGCACTAGTCCGCGGGGGGCGGCGGGGCGAACACCTCGCGGCTGCCGTTGGACTCCAGCGGACCAACGATGCCGGCCTTTTCCATCTCTTCCACCATACGCGCGGCGCGATTGTAGCCGATCTTGAGACGGCGCTGGACGCCGGAGATGGAGGCCTTGCGGGACTCGGTGACGATGCGCACGGCCTGGTCATAGAGGGGGTCGGTCTCGCCGTTCTCCTCATCGCCGTAGCCGTTGCCGCCGCCCTCGCCGTCGGAATCGCCGGCGTGCAGCAGATCATCGATATACTCCGGCTCGCCCGACTTTTTGAGGAAATCGACCACCTTGTGCACCTCGTGATCGTCGACGAAGGCCCCGTGCACGCGCGTCGGCACACTAGTGCCCGGCGGCAGGTAGAGCATGTCGCCGTGGCCGAGCAGGGACTCCGCGCCCATCTGGTCGAGGATGGTGCGTGAATCGATCTTGGACGAGACCTGGAACGCGATACGCGTGGGGATATTGGCCTTGATCAGGCCCGTGATGACGTCCACCGACGGACGCTGGGTGGCGAGCACCAGGTGGATGCCCGAGGCGCGCGCCTTCTGCGCCAGGCGGGCGATCAGCTGTTCGACCTTCTTGCCGACGATCATCATCATGTCGGCCAGCTCGTCGATGACCACCACGACATACGGGATGGGCTGCAGCGTCGCCGGTTCGGTGCCCTCCGGCACCTTGGTGAACGGATCCGGCAGCGGCTGCTTTTCCTCGATCGCCGCGGCGACCTTGCGGTTGTAGTTGGCGATGTTGCGCACGCCGAGGTGCGCCATCAGGGCATAGCGCCGGTCCATCTCCGCCACGCACCAGCGCAGGGCGCCGGCCGCCTCCTTCATGTCGGTCACCACCGGCGTCAGCAGGTGCGGGATGCCCTCGTAGATGGAGAGTTCCAGCATCTTGGGATCGATCATGATCATGCGCATCTCGCTCGGAGAGGCGTTATAAAGCATGCTCAGGATCATGGCGTTGACGGCCACCGACTTGCCCGAGCCGGTCGTGCCGGCGATGAGCAGGTGGGGCATCCTGGCCAGATCGACCACCACCGGATTGCCGCTGATGTCCTTGCCGAGCGCGAGCGAGAGCGGCGACGCCGCCTCGTCATACTGCCTGGACTGCAGGATCTCGCTCAGGCGCACGATCTCGCGGTGCTCGTTCGGGATCTCGAGGCCGATCACCGATTTCCCCGGGATGACGTCGACGATGCGCACGCTGACGGTGGAGAGCGCGCGCGCGAGGTCCTTGGACAGGTTGCTGATCTGGCTCACCTTCACGCCGGGGGCCGGCTGCAGCTCGAAGCGCGTGATGACCGGCCCCGGATTGACCGCGACCACCTGGGCCTCGATGCCGAAATCCTGCAGCTTGATCTCGACCTGGCGCGACATGGCCTCGAGCGTCGCGGTGGACAGGGCGTGCTGCGACGGCTGGGCCGCGTCGAGCAGCGACAGGGGGGGCAATTCACCATTGGCGGGCGAGGTGAACAGGGTCACCTGGCGCTCCTTTTCGACGCGTTCGCTGGGCTCGATCTGCCGGATCACGGGTTCGATGCGCGGCGGTACGCGCGTCTTCTTCAGTTCCTGTTCCTCCCTGACGGCCTCGGAGCGCTGCTGGCGGAGTTCGCGTACGCTCTGCTGTTCGCGCCACTGGCCGATCAGATCCTGCAGACGTCCCGCCAGGCTCATCGTGGCGGCGCCGACGCGGTCCATCAGCGCGAACCAGGACAGCCCGGTGGCCAGCGTCACGCCGGTCATGAACAGCGCCAGCAGGAACAGCGTGGTCCCGATGAAACTGAACGGCGTGATCAGGCTGGTGCTCAGCACGCTGCCGAGGATGCCGCCGGGGCCGGAATCCGTGGGGTGCGGATCGTGACCCAGGCCGAAATGGAGGGCGGCGATGCCGTCCCCGGCGAGGATGGTCAGCACGAACCCGATGCCGGTGAAGAGGTAGCGCCGGAGGGCGAACGGTGATTCGCTCTCGGGCCAGCCGCGATACGAGAGCCAGCCGCCGTAGGCGATCAGGATCGGGAACAGATAGGCGAAATAGCCGAACAGATGCAGCAGCACGGAGGCCAGCCACGCGCCGACGAAGCCCCCCGCATTGGCGACATGATCCGGGCTGGTGCTGTAGGACCAGCCCGGGTCGTCATTGCTGTACGTGACGAGCGAAAGCAGCATGTAGATCGCGATCGCGCCCAGCACGAACAGCGCGCCTTCCCGCAGGCCATGGTGATGCGGCGCCGTGACGGCGGCTGTCCTCGTATTTTTGCGTGTTGCCTGTGCCATTCAGGGTCTGCGGCCCGCAGCCGGGCGTCGGGTTTTGATCAGGGGCAGATTATGCCACATATTGGCGCAGGGCCGGATGGATGACTTCGCCTGCGCTCAGATTGATGCCGCGCCGCAGTTCAGGGTGCTCGCGCCAGCCGTCGCGGGCGATCAGGTGCGCATAGGGCAGCAGGGCCGCGGACAGCGCCCGGGAGGCGCTCATCGGGACGGCCCCGGGCATATTGGTCACGCCGAAATGGAGCACGCCTTCCGCGACGAAGGTCGGATCCGCGTACGTGGTCGGCCGGGTCGTCTCGATACAGCCGCCCTGATCGACGGCGACGTCGATGACGACGCTGCCGGGCTGCATCGTCCGGATCATCGCGGTCGAGACGAGGTGGGGCGCGCGTTCCCCGGTGATCAGGATCGCGCCGATCAGCAGGTCGGCGCGGGCGACCTCGCGCGCGAGCGCATCGCTGTAGGGATACAGGGCGGTCACGTTGCGGCCGAGCGCGCGCAGCGCCTCCAGGCGGGCGCGCCGCCGTTCGAAGACCACGACCTCCGCGCCGTAGCCGGCCGCGACCTCGGCGGCGCTGCCGCCGACCACGCCACCGCCCAGAATGACCACGCGCCCGCGTTCCACGGCCGGCAGACCGCCCAGCAGCAGTCCCTTTCCACCGGCGGGTTGCAGCAGCAATCCGGCGCCGATCTGGGCCGCCAGACGGCCCGCGATATCGCTCATCGGCGCCAGCAGCGGCAGCTGGCCGTCCTTGTCCTCGACGGTTTCGAAGGCGACCGCAGTCAGGCCGATCTCCCGCAGGCGGTTCAGCAGCGGCAGGTTCGCGGCCAGATGGAGATAGCTGAACAGCACATGATCGCGCCGCAGCAACCCCAGTTCGGGTCCGATCGGTTCCTTGACCTTGATGATCAGCTCGGACTCGCCGTACAACGTGGCGGCATCCGGGACGATGCGCGCGCCGATATCCCGGTAGGATTGATCGCTGTAGCCGCTCAGGCGGCCGGCCTCCTGTTCAACCAGGATCTCATGACCCTCGCGCGCCAGCTCATGGGCGGCCGCCGGGATCAGGCCGACGCGGCCTTCCAGGGTCTTGATCTCGCGGGGGATACCGATGCGCATACGCGGGGGCGTCGTCCTGACCGGGGAGGTTCTCTATTCAGTCAATGAGTTGAACCACGATGAATCGTTGGGACTATAATGTACTGGACTTTGGGTTTTGCGGGCAATTCCGGGTCTGATCCCGAGGTAAATGACGCCGCGACCGGCTTTGTCTGCGACGAAAAGCCGTGGGCGGTGGCGTGCCGCGAGTCGCCTGTGAAGGCCGGTCGTCTGAATACACCTGGTACGGAGAGATTATGAGTGAAAACAAACATTGCCGCCTGTTGATCCTGGGTTCGGGTCCGGCCGGCTATACGGCGGCTGTCTATGCGGCGCGCGCCAATCTGCGCCCGGTCCTCGTCACCGGTCTGCAGCAGGGCGGACAATTGATGACCACCACCGATGTCGATAACTGGCCCGCGGATGCCGACGGCGTGCAGGGGCCGGAGCTGATGGAGCGCATGCGCCGGCATGCGGAGCGCTTCGAGACCGAGATAGTGATCGATCACATCAACGCGGTGGATCTGAAGCGGCGGCCCTTCCTGCTGAAGGGCGACAGCGGCACGTATACCTGCGATGCCCTGATCATCGCGACCGGCGCATCGGCCAAGTATCTGGGCATCCCGTCGGAGGAGGAATACAAGGGGCGCGGTGTGTCCGCCTGCGCCACCTGCGACGGCTTTTTCTACCGCAACAAGCCCGTCGCCGTCATCGGCGGCGGCAACACCGCCGTCGAGGAGGCGCTCTATCTGTCCAATATCGCCTCCCGGGTCGATGTCATCCATCGGCGCGACAGATTCCGTGCCGAGAAGATCATGTCGAACAAGCTGCAGGGCAAGGCGGATCAGGGCAACGTCGTCATCCACTGGAACTCGGTGCTGGATGAGGTGCTGGGGGACGACGGTGGCGTGACGGGCGTGCGCGTCAAGGGCGTGGAAGACGGCAAGACGCGCGATCTCGACGTGCACGGCGTCTTCATCGCCATCGGGCATCAGCCGAATACCGGCCTGTTCGAGGGCCAGCTGGAAATGCGCAACGGCTACATCATCGTCAACAGCGGTGTCACCGGCAACGCCACCGCGACCAGCGTTCCGGGCGTGTTCGCCGCCGGCGACGTGGCGGATTCGGTCTATCGCCAGGCGGTCACGTCGGCCGGCACCGGCTGCATGGCCGCGCTGGACGCCGAACGCTATCTGGACCATCTGGAGGCGCACTAGTCCGCCCGCGGCGCGGGGAGGAGGCGGTTCGTGATTTCACCCCAGGAACGGAGACGCTTTCCGCGCATGACGACCGCGTGCGGCGCGAATTACCGTCGCGCCGACGGGCAGGACGTCCGCCCCGCCGTGATCCGGAACATCAGCGCGGGCGGCATGCTGCTGATCACGGACAACGCACTGGAAGTCGGTATCACGCTGGAACTGCGGGTCGAGCCGGGCCAGCTTTCGATCCCCGTCATGAACGCCAGGGTCGAGGTGGTGCGCAGCGTTCCTGTCCCCGGGCGGGAGCCTCCGGTCGGCGATGCCCCGATCCACGGCCACGAGTCCGGCGTGCGCGTGTTGTCAGTGAATTAAGCGGCGCGGCCGTAAGAGACCTTCCGCGCACGCGGTCTGTCGCCGATGTCCCTGCGCATACTGCCATCGATAACCCGGGTCGACGCCGCGCAATGGAACGCACTGGCCGGCCCCGACATGCCGTTTCTGCGCCATGAATTTCTTGCCGCCCTCGAACGCCATGGCGCGGTCGGCGGCGAAAGCGGCTGGCATCCCCGGTATCTCGTCCGGGAAGAATCCGGCGCATTGACCGGGGCCCTGCCGATGTTTCTGAAGGACCACTCCTTCGGTGAATTCGTCTTCGATTGGGCCTGGGCCGCCGCCTATGAACGCATGGGCCGGCCGTATTATCCCAAGCTGGTGATCGCCGTCCCCTACACCCCGGTGACCGGGCCGCGAATCCTGAGCCGGGACGCGGCGGGGGCGGACATCCTCACCGAGGCGGCGTTGAGGCACGCCGCTGATACCGGCGTTTCCTCGCTGCACTTCCTGTTTTCCGTCACGGAGGAGCGAGCGACACTCGAGCACCACGGGTTGCTCGCGCGCACCGGCTGTCAGTTCCATTGGTACAACCGGGGCTACTCGGATTTCGAGGACTTCCTCGCGCGCTTTTCCGCCCACCACCGGAAGAACGTGCGCGCCGAGCGCAGGCAGGTCCGGGAGCAGGGGTTGGAGGTCGAGTTCGTGCGAGGGGATGCAGCCGATCCGGCATTGTGGGATCGCTTTCACCGTTTTTATCTCGATACCTTCGAGAAAAAGGGGAATTACGCCCCCCTGAGCCGGGGATTCTTTCGCGAGATCGGCGCGGAACTGGGCGACAGTACCCTGCTGATCCTGGCGCGCGATGCCGGTGAGGTCGTTGCGGGGGCGCTGTTCTTTCAAGGCGGCGATACCCTGTATGGACGCCACTGGGGCAGCGTCGGAGGCTATCGCCACCTGCACTTCGAGCTGTGCTACTACGCGGCGATCGAGTATTGCATCGCGCACGGCCTGCGCCGGTTCGAGGCCGGTGCGCAGGGCGAATACAAGATCAGGCGCGGCTTCGAGCCGACGCCGACCCATTCCCTGCACTGGATCGCCGAACCCGAATTCCGGGCGGCGATCGCCGACTTTCTTGCGCGCGAGGGACTGGCGATGGAGAATTACCTGCACGAGATGCGGGGGCAGCTCCCGTTCAAGTACCCCGGATGACGACGATGCGGTTTCCCGTACTGCTGGACCCCTACGCCAGAACGAACCGTTTCCCGCCGGTGACGCGCGCGCTGACGGAGCCGAACGGACTGCTCGCGATCGGCGGCTGTCTCGATCCCGACTGGCTGATCGAGGCCTACCGGAACGGGATCTTTCCCTGGTTCAGCCCCGGACAGCCGATCCTGTGGTGGTCGCCGGACCCGCGCATGGTGCTGTTCCCCGAGCGACTGAAGGTTTCCCGCAGCCTGGAAAAACTGATCCGGCAAGGCGTCTACACGGTAACCCTCGACCAGGACTTCGGCGGCGTGATCCGCGCCTGCTCGGAACCGCGCGGCCCGGACGGCGGGACCTGGATCACGGAGGATATGATCGAGGCCTACACGCGCCTGCACGAACTCGGTCACGCGCATTCAATCGAGGCCTGGTTCGACGGTATACTCGTGGGCGGTCTTTACGGCGTGGCGCTCGGGCGGGTGTTCTTCGGCGAATCGATGTTTTACCGGCGCCGGGATGCGTCCAAGGTTGCGTTCGTTCAATTGGTGCGTCAGTTGCGGCGCTGGGGTTTCGGCCTGATCGATTGCCAGATGAGCACCGAGCACTTGAGACGCTTCGGTGCGGCCGAGATCCCGCGCGCGGCGTTCATGGGCCTGCTGGGCGAAGGGACGCGGGCGGCCCCGTGGATTTCCTGGTGCTTCGATCCGGACGGGTCACCGTCCTCCGTTCCCGCCTGACCATGGCCGCACCGGAGGGCATGGGCAAGACCGTCGCGTTTTTCCTGACCGCAGCACATGAATGTGGATACCTGCCGGACCGGGATACGGTCAACGTGGTGGTCGATCCCGGGCTTGCGGTCGGGACCGCACTGTACAGCCGGCTTGCGCCGCTGGGTTTCAGGCGCAGCGGGGGCCGGGTCTATCGCCCCGCCTGTCCCTCCTGTCAGGCATGCGTCCCCCTCCGCCTTCCGGTCGCCGAATTCCGACCCCAGCGTGCCCAGCGCAGGACCTGGGAACGCAATCGCGACCTGCTGGTGAGAGAGCGGCCACCCGGATTCGACGCGGAACATTACGCGCTCTATTGCCGCTATATTGCGGGCAGACATCCCGGCGGCGGGATGGAGGGAACGTCGCCCGATGCGTATCTGGAGTTCATCGCGGGGCAGGGGATCGAGACCCGGCTGGTCGAGTTCCTGGAGGCCGGACGCTGCGTCGCGGTGGCCGTGACG
Organism: Gammaproteobacteria bacterium; assembly: GCA_016716465.1. Lineage (NCBI taxonomy): Bacteria > Pseudomonadati > Pseudomonadota > Gammaproteobacteria > Gammaproteobacteria bacterium. Next base: position 911,044 of record JADJWH010000001.1, on the reverse strand, counting down.
GATGTACTGACGGACGCCCTGTCCGCGGTCTACACCTTCTTCGATACCGCGCAGGATCGCCGCAGCCTCGGGGTGTACGCAGTGCTGTGGCAGATCGAGGCGGCGCGTAGCCTGGGAAAAAAATGGCTGTACCTGGGCTACTGGATCGAAGAATGTCGCAAAATGAGTTATAAAATCGCCTACCGTCCCCATGAGCGGCTGCTCGACGGCCATTGGCGGCGCTTCGATGGCCAGGGGCAGTGAAATCGGCATTGTCCCGCGTCGGGCACTTGACAGGGGCTGAATAAAGGTTACCTTATCCGCCGTTCCGATCCGCTTTGTTGCGGCGGAAAAACCACAACCCTGTTAGGAGTGTATGGCAAAAGAAGAGCACATCGAAATGGAAGGCACGGTGGTCGAGACCCTGCCGAATACCATGTTCCGGGTCCAGTTGGACAACGGTCATGTGGTGACCGCCCATATCTCGGGCAAGATGCGCAAGCACTATATCCGCATACTGACCGGCGACAAGGTCACGGTACAGCTGACGCCCTACGATCTGACCAAGGGGCGGATCTCGTTCCGCGCCAAGTAAATCTCAGCCTTCCACCGTTTCTTCGACGCTTTCGATCTCGAACGCCAGCTTGTCCTGGGTCACGCTGATGTGCACGCGGCCGCCTTTTGACAGGCGTCCGAACAGCAGTTCCTCCGCCAGCGGACGCTTGATCGATTCCTGAATCGTGCGCGCCATCGGGCGCGCGCCCATCTTCGGATCGAAGCCGTGGACCGCGAGCCATTCGCGCACGCTGTCGTCGATGTGGAGCGTGACCTTCTTCTCTTCCAGCTGGTGCTCGAGTTCGATCAGGAACTTGTCCACCACGTGGCTGATGGTCTGCGGCGACAGCGGCTTGAACTGGATGATGCCGTCGAGGCGGTTGCGGAACTCCGGCGTGAAGCCGCGCTTGATGATCTCCATCGCATCGGTCGAGTGATCCTGCTGGGTGAACCCGATCGAGGCGCGGCTGGTCTGCTCCGCGCCGGCGTTGGTGGTCATGACGACGATCACATTGCGGAAGTCCGCTTTCCTGCCGTTGTTGTCGGTCAGCGTGCCGTGGTCCATCACCTGCAGCAGCAGGTTGAACACGTCCGGATGGGCCTTTTCGATCTCGTCGAGCAGCAGGACCGCGTGCGGATGCTTGTTGACGCCCTCGGTGAGCAGACCACCCTGGTCGAAGCCAACGTAGCCGGGCGGGGCGCCGATCAGGCGCGACACCGTATGGCGCTCCATGTATTCCGACATGTCGAAGCGGATCAGCTCGATGCCGAGGATCTTGGCCAGCTGGCGCGTCACCTCGGTCTTGCCGACGCCGGTCGGGCCGGCGAACAGGAATGAGCCGATCGGTTTCTCGGCGTTGCCGAGACCCGAGCGCGCCATTTTGATGGCGTTGGCAAGGGACTCGATCGCCTCGTCCTGGCCGAAGACGACCATCTTGAGGTCGCGGTCGAGCGTGCGCAGCTTGTCCTTGTCCGAGTTCGACACCGTCTTGGCCGGAATGCGCGCGATCTTGGCCACGATGGCCTCGATTTCCCGCGTGCCGATCGTCTTCTTGCGCTTGGAGGGCGGCAGCAGGCGCTGGTAGGCGCCGGCCTCGTCGATGACATCGATGGCCTTGTCCGGCAGGTGGCGGTCGTTGATGTAGCGGGCGGAGAGCTCGCAGGCGATGCGCAGCGCTTCGCGCGAGTACTTGACCTTATGATGCTGCTCGAAGCGCGCCTTCAGTCCCTGCAGGATCCGGAAGGTCTCGTCCACGGTCGGTTCGGTGACGTCGATCTTCTGGAAGCGGCGCGCCAGCGCGCGATCCTTTTCGAAGATGGTGCGGTATTCCTGATAGGTGGTCGAGCCGATGCAGCGCAGCTCGCCCGAGGACAGCATCGGTTTGATCAGGTTGGAGGCGTCCATTACGCCGCCCGAGGTCGAGCCCGCGCCGATGATGGTGTGGATCTCGTCGATGAACAGGATGGCGCCGGGTTCCTTGCGCAGCTGGGTGAGGATGCCCTTCAGGCGCTTTTCGAAATCGCCGCGGTATTTGGTGCCGGCGAGCAGGGCGCCCATGTCGAGCGAATACACCGTGCTCTGTGCCAGGACGTCCGGCACGTCACCGTCGATGATCTTCTTGGCCAGCCCTTCCGCGATGGCGGTCTTGCCGACACCGGCCTCGCCGACCAGCAGCGGATTGTTCTTGCGGCGGCGGCACAGCACCTGGATCATGCGCTGCAGTTCCTGATCGCGCCCGATCAGAGGGTCGATCATGCCCATGCGGGCGCGCTGGTTGAGGTTGGTCGCGTAGTTTTCGAGCGGGCTGCGCGCGGGCGCTTCCGCCTCCGTCTCGCCTTCGCTCGAAAGCATGCCCTCGCTTTCTTCCTCGCCCTCCACCTTGGTGATGCCGTGGGAGATGTAATTGACGATGTCGAGGCGCGTGATGTTCTGCGTGTTCAGGCAATACACCGCCTGCGAATCCTGTTCGCCGAAGATCGCCACCAGCAGATTCGCCGCGCCGACCTCGCGCTTGCCGGATGACTGTACGTGGAAGACCGCGCGCTGCAGCACGCGCTGGAAGCCCAGCGTCGGTTGCGTGTCGCGGCCGTCATCCTGGAGAATCGGGGTGGTTTCCTCGAGAAAGACGGTGAGATCGTGCTTCAGGCTGTCGAGATCGGCCCCGCAGGAGCGCAGGATGGCCGCCGCCGCAGTATTGTCCAGCAGGGCGAGCAGCAGGTGCTCGACAGTGATGAATTCGTGATTCTTGTCGCGGGCCTCTTGAAAGGCGACGTTCAGCGTATATTCGACGTCCTTGCTCAGCATCGTCACCACCTAATCGTATTTGGTTGGCTCGGGTTAGATCTTTTCCATCGTGCACTTGAGCGGGTGTTGATGTTCCCGCGAAAACTGGTTGACCATCGCCACCTTGGTCTCCGCGATGTCGCGATTGAAGATCCCGCACACACCCATGCCGCGGGTATGAACATGCAGCATGATCTGCGTCGCCTTCTCGTGATCCATGGCGAAGAATTTCTGCAGCACATGGATGACGAAATCCATCGGGGTGTAGTCGTCATTCAGCAAAATGACCTTGTACAAGGGCGGGCGCTTCAGCCTGGGTTTGGCTTCCTGAATGGCCAGGCCGTCGTTGGTGGTATGGCGCTGTTTGGTCTGTTTCATGACACCCGATTATATCCCAGTCAGTGATAAAATTCTTTGTTCGCCAAAGGGTAACATGCCGCCGTGGCTCGAATTCAAACTGCCTCGCCGGTTCCCGCCGGGTCATTCCGCCTCTACCGCAGTATAGCGTCAACATTTGGAGAAATGTTTAGTCGCCGCCAGTGAATCTGCAAAACGCTTGCCAGGTTTGTGTGTCCGGCGATTCTCTCGCGTCCCTGTAGGTAAGAAGATTGGGGCTGCACGCTGCGGTTAAAGAGCGGCGCGAGGAAATATCATGGCGTGAATCGGCCGGATTTCCGGCACGCACCCTGGGCGCACTTTCCGTCGGGCAGCCCAATGACGGATCAGCCAGGCAGGGCGGCGAACGCCAGGCTGCCGGCGGGGCTTGACTCGCCGTGCAAACTTGCGCAAAGTGGGCTGCGATAGAGGGAGTATTGTCTATCATCCAAACGATAACATGGCATCGAGAGGGATGAGTATGTTCGGGGGTGATGGCGCAGTTCCCCGCGTTCCTTCCTTGAGCAAAACATTCATTGTCCCTATGCGGTGTGGATAGTGGGGATCCTGCCGTGTCAGAGCGTTTCCATATCCTGCAGTCCCGATTTCTTCTGGTGCCGTTCAACACGACATAGCAGTCGGTGTTTTACTGCTTATAACTTGAAGAGGTGGCGGGTAAATGACCACAGGTATCGTGAAATGGTTCAATAACGCAAAGGGGTTTGGATTTGTTTCGCCCGATGGTGGCGGCGATGATGTATTCGCCCATTTCTCGGCCATCGAGATGGACGGTTATAAGAGCCTCAAGCAGGGCCAGAAGGTCGAGTTCGATATCTCGCAGGGACCGAAGGGGCTGTTCGCCGAGAGGATCCGCCCGAGCGCGGAGGCTTGAGCCGGGCGGATAGGTACCCGGCCGGCGAGGGCCGGATACCCGATGCGCGCCTTACATGCGTTCGATGACCGCGCGGCCGAAACCGGAGCAGCTGACCAGGGTCGCCCCCGTCATCAGACGCTCGAGATCATACGTCACCCGTTGGGCCGAGATCGCCCCCATGATGCCCTGGATGACCAGGTCGGCGGCCTCGGTCCATCCCAGATGGCGCAGGAGCATTTCCCCGGACAGGATCAGCGATCCGGGATTGACCTTGTCCTGGCCCGCATACTTCGGCGCCGTGCCGTGGGTGGCCTCGAACAGGGCGACGGAATCCGACAGGTTCGCGCCCGGCGCCATTCCTATCCCGCCCACCTGGGCGGCGAGCGCGTCCGAGATGTAGTCGCCGTTGAGGTTCAGCGTCGCGATGACGCTGTAGTCCTCGGGGCGCAGCAGGATCTGTTGCAGGAAGGCGTCGGCGATGACGTCTTTGATCACGATCGGCTTTCCGGTGACGGGGTTGTTGAAGCGGCACCAGGGGCCGCCATCGATTACCGTCGCGCCGAATTCCCGCCGGGCGAGTTCATAGCCCCAGTTCTTGAACGCCCCCTCGGTGTATTTCATGATGTTGCCCTTGTGCACCAGGGTCACCGAATCCCGATCATTGTCGATCGCGTAACGGATCGCCTTGCGCACGAGACGGTCGGTGCCTTCCTTGGAGACGGGTTTGATCCCGATGCCGGAACTGTCCGGGAAACGGATCTTTTTCACGCCCATCTCCTGCTGGAGAAACCGGATCACCTTGCGCACCTCCGGCGTGCCGGCTTCCCACTCGATGCCGGCGTAGATGTCCTCGGCGTTTTCGCGGAAGATCACCATGTCGGTCTTTTCCGGATGTTTGAGCGGACTCGGGGTGCCGGTGAAGTAGCGCACCGGGCGCAGGCAGACGTAGAGGTCGAGTTCCTGGCGCAGGGCGACGTTGAGCGAACGGATGCCGCCGCCCACGGGCGTGGTCAGGGGACCCTTGATCGCGACGAGAAACTCGCGGATGGCTTCCAGGGTTTCGCCGGCCAGCCAGGTATCGTTGCCATAGAGGCGGGCGCATTTCTCGCCGGCGTAGATCTCCATCCACGATATCGCGCGCCGGCCGCCATAGGCCTTGTCCACCGCGGCATCGACCACCACGCGCATCACGGGAGTGATATCCACTCCGATCCCGTCGCCTTCGATGTACGGAATGATGGGACGGTCCGGGACGTTGAGCGAAAGATCCTGGTTGAGGGTGATTCTGCTGCCGGTGGCGGGAATTCGGACGTGCTGATAGGCCATTTATATCTCACTCATACGGTTGGCGAAGAAATGCTATCCTAAATACTACCAGCAACGGACGCGAAAACTGAAGCGGCAACGGTCGCGGCATGTCGATGGGACAGGACACGAGATGGAAACCCCGCGTCACCGTCGCGGCCGTCGTCGAGCGCGAAGGTCGCTTCCTGATGGTCGAGGAAGAGGCGAGAGGCGGCAGTGTTTACAACCAGCCGGCCGGGCATCTGGAGCAGGGCGAGAGCCTGATCGATGCCGTTGTGCGGGAGACGCGGGAAGAGACCGGATGGACCATCCGGCCCAGCGCCGTGGTGGGTCTCCATCAGTGGGCCTCGCCTGGCGGGGCCGAGTTTCTCCGGGTCGCCTTTGCCGGCGAGGTGGTGGTGCATGACCCGGATCTGACGCCGGATGTTGGTATCCGTGCGGTGTTGTGGCTGACCCGGGACGAAATCGCCGCGCAGGGCGCTAAGCTGCGCAGTCCGATGGTGCTGCGCTGCGTCGACGACTATCTCGCCGGCAAGCGTTACCCGCTGGACCTGCTGGTCTATCTCGGCCGTGCCTGAAACCCCGTGCGGGCGGATTGTCGAATCTGTGTGAGCTTGTTCGTTCAACTGTTTGGAAATCTGAGAAGTCTTACATGAAGAATCTGGCGAGTTCCAGGATCGTGGTCGGGATGTCCGGAGGGGTCGATTCCTCCGTGGCGGCCCTGCTGTTGCAGCAGCAGCTTGGCCATGGGGCGGTCAGCGGCCTGTTTATGAAGAACTGGGAGGAGAACGAGCCGAACGGGGAGTGCCCGGCGGAGCGTGATGTACGCGATGCCTTGGCGGTGTGCGACCGGCTCGGCATCGAGCTGGACGCCGTCAATTTCGCCGCCGCCTACCGGGAACGCGTATTCGGGTATTTTCTGGCGGAATACCGCGCGGGGCGCACGCCGAATCCGGATATCCTGTGCAACAGTGAGATCAAGTTTCGGGTCTTCCTGGACCATGCCCTGGCCTCAGGGGCGGATCGGATCGCTACCGGTCACTATGCCCGTGTCGAAGAACGGGATGGCGTTTATCGTCTCCTCAAAGGGTGTGATCCGGGCAAGGATCAGAGTTATTTCCTGCATGCGCTGACCCAGCAGCAGCTCTCCCGGGCGCTGTTTCCGCTCGGCGGATTGCGCAAGAGCGAGGTGCGTCGCCTTGCGCGGGAGGCGGGGTTTGCCAATCACGCGAAGAAGGACAGTACCGGCATCTGCTTCATTGGCGAGCGCAAATTCAGCGAGTTCCTCGGGCAATATCTGCCTGCGCGGCCGGGAGAGATCCACAGCCTGGAGGGCGAGTTGCTGGGTTCGCATGAGGGACTGATGTTTTATACCCTCGGTCAGCGCAAGGGCCTTGGTATCGGCGGCCGTCTCGAGGGGAGCGGCGAGGCCTGGTACGTGGTGTCCAAGGACGTGTCGAACAACATCCTGGTGGTGACGCAGGGGCATGATCACCCCGCGCTGTTCAGCGGCGCCCTGAGCACGGACGGATTTCACTGGATCGCGGGTCATCCGCCGGCGCGGTTGCCATACCGCTGCAGGGCCAAGACCCGCTATCGCCAGGAGGATCAGCCCTGTGTCGTCGAGCAGCGGGAGGGAGGCTGCCGCGTGATATTCGATCGGCCGCAACGGGCGGTAACACCGGGGCAGTTCGTGGTGCTCTATGACGGAGATGTCTGCCTGGGAGGTGGAGTGATCGCCGCGACCGAAGACGGACGACTGGCGCAGCCGGGCATGGCCCGGGCGAGCGGGTTTGCCTGAGCTGCTGTAACTGGCCGCCTGGACCGGATTTCATATATGGCACATTCCCTGAAAGATGCAACACTGGCCCTGGCGGGTGTGTTCCAGGCCGCCTATCTGGTGCGGGAGATCGCGCACAACGGGATGGTGGAACCGACGGCGTTCGAAATCTCTCTCCGGAGCATATTCGAGCTGGATCCCCCGGATACCGAATCCGTCTACGGCGGGAGGGGTGGCCTGCATACCGGGCTGCGGCTGGTGGCCGCGCATCTGGGCGGTCCGAGCGACAAGCGCGATTTCGAAATCACGAAGTACGTCGTATCGGTGCTCCATCTCGAACGCAAGCTCGCGCGCAATACCGCAATGCTGCAGCGACTGCGTGACGGTATTGAGCGCGTACGGATCCAGGTCGGATATTTTTCCTCCTATACCCATGATAATGTCATCGCCGGCATCGCCGATCTGTATGTGAACACCATCAGCACGCTGACCCCGCGCGTCATCGTCAGCGGAAATCACGGACACCTGAACAGCCCCGGCAATGCCAATAAAGTGCGCGCCCTGTTGCTGGCGGCCATCCGCTCCGCGGTATTGTGGCGCCAGAGCGGCGGCAGCCGCGTGCAGCTCCTGTTCCGGCGCCGCCAACTGGCGCACGAGGCGAGCCAGCTCATCGTATAGACCGCGCCGATTCACTCTCATAGCCAAGAAGCGAGCATCCATGGAACTCAACCCGCTAACCGCAATCTCCCCGATCGACGGCCGTTATGGCGAGAAGGTCAACGATCTGCGCCAGGTTTTCAGCGAATACGGTCTGATCCGCTACCGCGTGTTGGTGGAGATCCGCTGGCTGCAGGCGCTGGCCAAGCGGTCCGACATCAGCGAGATCACGTCCTTCAGTGACAAGGCCAACCGGCTGCTGGAAGAGTGCATCGGCCGCTTTACCCTGGACGATGCGCAACGCGTGAAGAACATCGAACGCACCACCAACCACGATGTCAAGGCGGTGGAGTATTTCCTCAAGGAGAAGGTGGCCGGAAATCCGGAGCTGGGCAAGGTGCGCGAGTTCTTTCACTTCGCCTGCACATCGGAGGACATCAACAACCTGGCCTACGCCCTGATGCTGCGCGAGGCGCGTACCACGGTGGTCCTGCCGCTCATGGACGAGGTCGTCGATAATGTGGTGGCGCTCGCCCATCGCTATGCGGGGTGCGCGATGCTGTCGCGCACCCACGGCCAGCCGGCGACGCCGACCACGCTGGGCAAGGAGATGGCGAATTTCGCGGCACGGCTGAAGCGCCAGCGCGAGCACCTGATCAGCGTGCCCCTGCTCGGCAAGATGAACGGCGCGACCGGCAACTACAACACGCACCTGGTGGCCTATCCCGAAGTGGACTGGCCTAAGGTCGCGCGCGACTTCATCGTCCAGGAACTCGAACTGGACTGGAACCCCTACACCACCCAGATCGAGCCGCACGATTACATGGCCGAGTATTTCGACGCCATCGCCCGCTTCAACACCGTGCTGATCGGATTTTGCCGCGACGTCTGGGGCTATATCTCCCTCGGATATTTCAAGCAGAAGGCTGTCGCCGGCGAGGTGGGCTCCTCCACCATGCCGCACAAGGTGAATCCGATCGATTTCGAGAACGCGGAGGGAAATCTGGGCGTCGCCAATGCGATCTTCGGCCACCTGACGGAGAAACTTCCGGTGTCGCGCTGGCAGCGCGACCTGACCGATTCAACGGTGCTGCGCAATCTCGGGGTCGGCGTCGCGCACACGGTGATCGCGTTCCAGTCCTGCCTGAAGGGCATGGGCAAGCTCTCCGTCGATGAGGCGCGCATTTCGGAGGATCTGGCCGATGCCTGGGAACTGCTTGCCGAACCGATTCAGACCGTGATGCGCCGGTACGGCATCCAGGATTCCTATGAAAAACTCAAGGAGCTGACCCGCGGTCGGCAGGTCGATCGCGCCACCATGCGGACCTTCATCCAATCCCTGGAGATCCCCGCGGACGCGAAAACCCGCCTGCTCGAGCTGACCCCCGAGCGCTACATCGGCTTCGCCGAAAAACAGGCGAAGAGTATCTGATCGACCTGGCGTGTGCTTGCGAGGGAATAATCTGTGAAGCCGTTCACGGTCGCACAGCCGCCGGTGTGGATAATGGGCAGTGCTGGGTCGAGAGGTTGGCGATGCGGCTTTCTTTTCTCCTCCTCCGATGTCATGCCACCGGATGACCCAAGCACCCGGGCCCGCGTCCTCCCTCCCCATGCGGCCCGGGTTTTTTTTTGGCGTTTGACCGCACCGGAGTCGCGGGGTAAATCCTCTGCCGCGCGCGCATGGCGGTTCACGGCATACGCCGCCCGGTGCTTCGGGACCGTGGCATGAAGTCGCAGCGGCTGAGATTCAGGAATTCCCACGGGATTGACCTGGCGGCGCGGCTTGATCTGCCCGTGGCCGGCGCGCCCGCGGCCTACGCCCTGTTCAGCCACTGCTTCACCTGCAACAAGGATTACAAATTGATCCGCCAGGTCTCGCGCGCCATGACGGAGCGCGGGATCGCGGTGCTGTGTCTGGATTTCACCGGACTGGGGGAGAGTGGCGGCAGATTCGAGGACAGCAATTTCAGCACCGGTATCGCCGATGTGATCGCCGCCTCCGGGTTTCTCGCTGAGTCCCGGCAGCCGCCCGCCCTGCTGGTCGGGCATTCACTGGGTGGCACGGTGATGCTGGCGGCGGCCGCGGAACTGCCGGCCGTGCGCGCGGTGGCGACCATCAATGCCCCATTCGAGCCGGTCCACATATTCCACCATTTCCGGGCGATCGAGGAGCGAATCGAGAGGGAAGGCGCGGCCGAGGCCGTGATCGGTGGCAAGGCCTATTGGATCACCCGTCAACTGCTGCACGATCTGCGCGGGCGTCGGATGGAGGCCACGATCCATGACCTCGACGCCGCGCTGCTCGTTTTGCACGCGCCGCTCGACGAGACGGTGGGTATCGAAAACGCCGGGCGAATCTTCGCGGCGGCGCGTCACTCCAAGAGCTTTGTGGCCCTGGATCGCGCCGATCATCTGCTCTCGCGGGAGGGAGATGCGCGCTACGCCGGCCAGGTGATCGTAACATGGGCGTCGCGCTATCTCGAGCCCAGCATCGAGCCGGAGGGCATATGAAGGTTTTTCAGGGTCGCATCGTGGACGTCGAGGTCGGTAGCGCCGAACTGCCGGACGGTGGCAGGCTGGAGCTGGAGATCGTGCGCCACCCCGGCGGCGCGGCGGTGGTGGCCTTGGACGAGCGGATGCGGGTATGTCTGCTGCGCCAGTACCGTCCGGTGGCGGAAGCGTGGCTGTGGGAACTGCCGGCGGGCAAGATCGATGCCGGTGAGCCCCCGTTCGAGACCGCGCGACGCGAACTGGCGGAGGAAGCCGGGCTGGCCGCAACGCAGTGGTTGGAACTCGGCAGCATCATCAGCTCGCCGGGGGTGTTCACCGAACGCGTGTATCTGTATCTGGCGCGCGGGCTCTCGCCGGTGCCGGCGGCGCCGGAACCCGGTGAGCTGCTGGAACCGCACTGGGTTCCGATGCCCGACGCGCTGGCGCGGGCCCGCACGGGGGATATCGAGGACGCCAAGACACTTATCGGGCTGTTCCGCGCGGCCGCATTGCTCGACATTCGTTGAATCAGCGCGCCGCCGGGTCCCCGTGTCCCGCGGTGCGCTGATCTATCCGCAATGTTCTCCGGATCGACGCGTGGGCGGCCTCGCGCAAGGCCTGCGCGGTCTGGCGCTTGTCCGGGGTTTCCCCGCTGAATTCGCCGGGATGCAACGCAGGTTCGACGGTGATGAAGACCTCGCCCGGGCGCGGCCAGCGCTCCCCGTCCTTCAATATGGCGCGGCTGCCGTCGATCGCAATCGGTACGACAGGGATATCCTGATCCGCGGCGGTATTGAACGCCCCCATGCGGAACGGCAGCAGTCCGGGTTCGCGTCGAATGGTTCCCTCTGGAAAGAAGAACAGCGAGCGACCCCGGCGCGAGAGTTCCGTGAGCGCGCGCAGGTCGCGGGCCGCGTTGCGGGCGTTCCGGCGCTCGATGAACTCGGTTCCGATGCGGCGCAGGAACAGATGGACGGCTGGGTTGGTGCGCAGCTCGGCCTTGGCAACGAAGCTGAATCGATACGGCAGGGCGAGTATCAGCAGGGGCGTATCGAGATAGCTGGCATGGTTGGCGATCAGGATACAGCGCTGGTCCGGCGGCAGGAGATGCTGCAGCCCGCGCACGCGCACGCGTATGCCGGTGATCCTTGCCATGACGCCGATCGCGCGCCGTATCAGACGCCAGCGCAGATCGACGGTGGGTAATATCAGGGCTGCGATCCAGACGAGCAGGGCGGTGCCCCAGAACACCGCGTGGGCGTAGATCCCATAGAGCCGGTTTTCCGGCGGGCGTCGGTCTTCACCGGGTTCCTGTCTGGAGCTGGGCTCCGGTATTGTCATGTGCCGGTTACCTGCGCGTCTCTGATCCGCCGGCAGCCCCGGCGCGGGTATTATAGAGGCCGGATCATCAGTCGACGAGGTATCGGGATGGGAAAACCGAGAGTGGTGGTGGAATACTGCTGCCGTTGCGGCTTCATGCTGCGGGCCGCCTGGGTCGCGCAGGAACTGTTGAAGACCTTCGAGGACGAGATCGTCGAGGTGGCCCTGAGGCCCGACAGCGGCGGGATATTCGCCATCCGGCTCGACGAAACCTTGCTGTTCTCCAACAAGGTGGAAGGCCGTTTCCCGGAGATGCGGGAGCTGCGGGAGCGGCTCGCGGCGGCGCTCGGCAGCGACAAGCGCTTCGGCCACCGGACGCCCGAGGACGAGGCCTAGCCGTCCTTCCCGGCACAGGGGCGGGTGTGAACTACTCACGGGCGCGCGATCTGGGCTATGATGGGCGCCTGATGTGGCTGGCGCGGGATGGGCGGGATGGCAAACGGTTTTGAAGCGGCCGCGGCCGAGTTGGTGCGGGTCGGGCGAATGGCCGCGGAGCGGGGCTGGGTGCCCGCCACGAGCGGAAATTTTTCCCTGCGCCTGGGCAATGACGAGGCGGCGATCACCGTGTCCGGCGCGCACAAGGGTGAGTTGAGCGCGGACCGCATCATGCGTGTCGACCTGCAGGGGCGGCCGCGGGAAGACAAGCGCCCGTCGGCGGAGACACTGCTCCATGTGCAGCTTTATCGGCGCGATCCGGACGTGCGCGCCGTGTTTCATACCCATTCGGTGGGTGGCACCGTGCTGTCGCGGCTGGCGGGTGAGGAACTGGTTCTCGCCGGCTTCGAAGTGATGAAGGCCTTTGCCGGCGTCGACACCCACGAGACGACGCTGCGGATTCCGGTCTTCGCCAACGATCAGGACATGACGCGCCTGGCAACGCGGGTCGCGGCCTTTCTGGACGGCGACAATCCGGTGCCGGGATATCTTATTGCCGGGCACGGGCTGTACACCTGGGGACGCTCGACGGCCGAGGCCTTGCGTCACCTCGAGGCCTTTGAATTCCTGTTTCAATGCGATCTGGAGATGAGGAGGATACCCCCCCGATGAGCATGCTGAGGATCTACGACGAACAGGCGCGCGAGCTCGAGCGGCATTGCCGCCATGAGGACATCGCATCCCGCCTGCAGGAGATCGGCGTGGCGTTCGAGCGCTGGGAAGCCAGCCGACCCCTGGCCGCGTCGGCGACACAGGAGGAGGTGCTCGCCGCCTACCGGACGCAGGTCGACCGGCTCAACACCGAGTACGGCTTCACCACGGTGGACGTGGTCAGCCTGCGCCCCGACCACCCGGATCGCGCGGCGATGCGCGGCAAGTTCCTCAATGAGCACACCCATGACGACTTCGAGGTGCGCTTCTTCGTCGAGGGCAAGGGGATCTTCTACCTGCATGCCTCTGACAAAGTGCATGCGATCCTGTGCGAGCGGGGCGATCTGATCAGCGTGCCCGATGGCACGCGCCACTGGTTCGACATGGGCACGGCGCCGGATTTCAAGTGCATCCGCTTCTTCACGAGGCCGGAGGGCTGGGTGGGAAATTTCACCGGCAGTGACATCGCGCAGCGTTTCCCGACCTTCGACAATCTGGTGCGCGCCGCCGCATGATCCGTGCGGTGCTGACAGACATCGAGGGCACGACCACGTCGCTCTCCTTCGTCAAGGATGTGCTGTTCCCTTACGCGCGGCGCCATATCGACCGTTATGTGCGCGAGCACGCGGGCGAGCCACAGGTCGCGGCCTTGCTCGACGAGGCGCGGCGCGAGATGGGCGTGCCCGATGCCGCCCTCGATGCGGTGATCGCGCAGCTCATCGACTGGATCGACCGCGACCGCAAGGTCACGCCGCTGAAGGCCCTGCAGGGCCTGATCTGGGAGGCGGGATATGCGGCCGGGGATTTCACCGGTCATGTCTACAAGGACGCCGCCGCTGCGCTGCGTGACTGGCAGCGCAGCGGCGTGAGGCTCTATGTCTATTCCTCCGGCTCGGTGCATGCGCAGAAACTGCTGTTCGCGCATACCGAATATGGAGACCTGACACCGCTGTTCAGCGGGTATTTCGACACCCGTGTCGGGCACAAGGCCGAGAGCGCATCCTATCGCCACATCGCCGCTCAGGTCGGCGCGGCGCCGGAGACTATCCTGTTCCTGTCCGACATCGTCGCCGAGCTCGATGCCGCCCGGGAGGCGGGCATGCGGACCTGCCAGCTGGTGCGGGCGGGGGAGATCGATCCGGCGCCGGCGCACCGGCAGGTGCGGGATTTCGCACAAATATCGCTTTAAGCACGGGATCGGGACAAAAGCGGGGAGCTTGGCAGATGGTTTCATTAGCGCTGATTGTGCATATGCTGGCGGCGGTGGTCTGGGTCGGGGGGATGTTTTTCGCCTGGATGATCCTGCGGCCGATCGCGGCAGACCAACTGGAGCCGCCGCAGCGGCTCAAATTGTGGAGCGGAGTCTTCGCGCGCTTCTTTCCCTGGGTCTGGGTCGCCATCATCGCGCTGCCGGTGACTGGGCTGTTTCTGGCTTACCGGCTTTTCGGCGGCCTCGGCGGCAGCCCGCTGTTCGTGCATCTGATGCTGGCGCTGGGGACGGCGATGGTGCTGATCTATCTTCATGTCTTTTTCGCGCCGTATCGGCGCCTGCGCGCGGCGGTCACGGCGCAGGACTGGGCCGCCGGTGGCAAGGCCCTGGGTGCCATCCGGAAGCTTGTCGGCTTCAATCTGCTGCTCGGTATCCTGCTGCTGGCGGGTGTGGCCGGCGGACGTTTCCTGGCCTGATGTCGGGGAAAGGCGTAATAGGTCATGGGTAATGGGTGATTAAAAACCGTTTCTTGTCCCATCGCCCATTACGTATTTCCCGTCACCGATCGACCCAGCGAGGTAATGCCTCATGTCCGCCACGGCCACCGTCCATGTCGTCCTGCTGACCTTCGATCTGATGATCCCGTTCTCGCACTCGCTCAAGGACAAGCGACGGGTGATCAAGAGCCTGAAGGATCGTGTGCGCGCCCGTTTCAACGCGGCCGTCGCCGAGATCGGTTATCTGGAGGAGTGGCAGCGTTCGCGGATCGGCGTGGCACTGCTCGGCAACGATGCCAAGCATCTCGAGCAGGGGGTCAGCGCGATCGGCCGTCTGATCGAGCACATTACGGATATCGAACTGCTGAACGTGAGCCAGGAATGGTTGTGACGCAGGGTCGGAAAATAAGCTACCGCCGACCGACTGGGTCGAAGCGGGGCCGGATCGAGGATACATGAGCAGAAAAAGACTCCCACGGGGGGCGCCCGGGACGGAGACGGAGCCGCGGCTGGCACGGATTGATACGCTGAATGACGACGGCCGCGGCGTGGCGCGCGTCGACGGCAAGGTCACCTTCATCGACGGCGCCCTGCCGGGTGAGCTGGTCACATACCGGGTGCTCAAAGGCAAGCGCAATTTCGACCAGGGCGAACTCGCGGAGATCGTCGAGCCCTCACCGCACCGTGTCACGCCCGCCTGCGAATATTTCGGTATCTGCGGCGGCTGCAGCCTGCAGCACCTCGATGCGGCGGCACAGATCGTGGAAAAGGAGCAGGTCCTGCGCGACAAGCTGCGTCAGTTCGGCGCTGTCGAGCCGGAGGGCTGGCTGCCACCGCTGACCGGGCCGGTCTGGGGGTATCGACGCAGCGCGCGCCTCGGCGTGCGCAATGTGCCGAAGAAGGGCGGCATCATCGTCGGGTTCCGCGAACGACGCAGCTCGTATCTGACGCCGCTGCGCGACTGCCAAACCCTCGACCCGCGCGTGGCACGCCTGTTGCCCGCGTTGATCGATCTGATCAGCGGCATCTCCCGCAATGACCGGCTGCCGCAGATTGAGGCGGCCTGTGGCGACGACGAGGTGGCGCTGGTGTTCCGCCATCTCGAGCCGCTCACGCCCGCCGATCTCGCCCGTATCGCCGCCTTCGGGCGCGACCACGGCGTTCGCGTTTATCTGCAGCCGCAGGGGCCGGAGAGCGTGATCGCCCTGGAACCCGCCGATCCGGCGCCGCTTGTCTACCACCTGCCGGAGTTCGAGGTCGCCATCCATTTCCGGCCAGCCGACTTCATCCAGGTCAATGCCGGGATCAACCGCGGGATGGTGGCGCAGGCCATCGCACTGCTCGACCCACGGCCGGACGAGCGCGTCCTCGACCTGTTCTGCGGTTTGGGCAATTTCACGCTCCCGCTCGCGCGTCGCGCCGCGCATGTGACCGGTGTTGAAGCCGAACGCAGGCTGGTGCTCGGCGCGCGCGACAATGCCGCGCGCAACGGTATCGACAACGTTGAATTCCGCCAGGTGGATCTCTATGACGAGGCCCAGGCGCGCGACTTCTGGGCCGGCGTGGCGTTCGACAAGCTGCTCATCGATCCGCCGCGCAGCGGGGCGATGGAGGTGCTCAAGCTGCTGCCGGAGTCCGGTCCGCGCCGGCTGGTCTACGTCTCCTGCAACCCGGCCACGCTGGCACGCGACGGTGAATATCTGGTCAACTCGCGCGGCTATCGCCTGACCCGGATCGGCGTGATGGACATGTTTCCCCACACCAATCACGTCGAATCCATCGCGGTATTCGAGCCTTAGAGGATAAGGACAGGCTTAAGCCTGTCCCCATATCTGCTGATCTGTCCCCAGGTCTTTTTTATTTCCGTTCAGCTCCCGTTCAGCATCCGTTCGTTAGGCTTCATGTCAAGGCCAGGGAGGAGAGGCCGCAATGAGGCAGGAAGCCGAGCGGATAACGAGGAGGCATACCATGAATGTACGACATCTGATCCTGAGCCTGGCCGCGGCGGCGGCGACCGTCGTCTCCGTCCAGGCCTCGGCGGCGATGGGCAAGGACGAGGGGCTGGCGCTGGCGCAACAGAGCGGCTGCCTCGCCTGCCACAGCATCGAGAAAAAGGTGGTTGGCCCGGCCTGGCAGGATGTCGCCGCGCGCTACAAGGGCAATGCGGGTGCCCGTGACGCGCTGATCGCCAAGGTCAAGGCCGGCGGCAAGGGCAACTGGACCGAGGTGACTGGCGGCGTGCCGATGCCTCCCTACAGCCCGCGCGTATCGGATGACAACATCGCCGCGCTGGTCGACTTCGTGTTGTCGCTGTAAGCGGTATGCAGGCCCGGCGCCGTGTCCCGGGACGCGGCGCCGGCCGCCTGTCAGGCGGCCGGACCTTTATGTTATCGTCACCGGGTACTGTTCGGATGGTGATCGATGGCATGAGGGTACTGCTCGTTGAGGACGAGGCGGATCTGCGCCGGCAGCTCAGTGATCGCCTGCACGAGGACGGCTGGGCGGTGGATGCCGCGGCGGACGGGGAGGAGGGACTCTATCTCGGGCGTGAATATCCCTTCGATGTGGCGGTGGTGGACCTCGGCCTGCCGAAGCTCACCGGCATGGAACTGATCCGCCGCCTGCGTTCGGAGCAGCGGCGGTTTCCGATCCTGATCCTGACCGCGCGCGGCCGCTGGCAGGACAAGGTCGAGGGCCTGGATGCCGGCGCCGACGATTATCTGGTCAAGCCGTTCCACGTCGAGGAGCTGCTGGCGCGGCTGAAGGCCCTGATTCGACGCAGCGCCGGCTGGACCCGGCCCGTGCTGGAGTGCGGCCCGATCCGGCTCGACACCGCGGCCAAGACGGTCGCGGTGGAGGGCGAGCCGGTCGAGCTTACGACCTTCGAATACCGCGTTCTGGAACAGCTCATGCTGCGCCCGGGCGAGGTGCTTTCCAAGACCGAGCTCAGCGAGCATCTCTATGACCAGGACTCCGACCGTGACAGCAACGTCATTGAGGTCTTCATCGGGCGCTTGCGTCGCAAGCTCGATCCGGCCGAGCGTTATCATCCGATCGACACCGTACGCGGCCAGGGTTACCGGTTCGCCCTGAAACCGGATTCCGCGTGACGCTGTCACTCAATCTCCGCCTGCTCCTGGCCGCAAGCATCGTGCTCGCCGCGTTCTTCGGCGTCACCGGCCTGGTGCTCGACGGACTGTATTTCCGGACGGCGCAGGAGACGCTGCAGGAGCGCCTGCAGTCCTATGCCTATTCGCTGATCGCCGCGGCGGAGCTCGACGAGAAGGGTGCGGTGCAATTGGCGCATCCGACCATCGCCGATGAACGTTTCTTCCGGCTGGATTCACGCATCTATGCGCGCATCGTGCGCAACGACGCGCGTTACCTGTGGCGTTCGCCCTCGAGTTTCTCCGTCGACCCGCCGTTCCCGTCCGGATTCGAACGTACCCAGCGCGCCTTTACCCCTATGACCCTGCCGGACGGCAACGATCTGCTGGGTTTCAGCACCGGCGTCGCCTGGAGCGGCGCGACGCCGCGCGAGCAGGTCTATACGGTCAACGTCGCCGAGGATCTCACCGATTTCAATGCGCAGATCCGCAGTTTCCGTCGCACCTTGTGGGGAGGACTCGGGGTCGTCGCCATCGTGCTGCTCGCGGTGCAGGGCGCGGTGCTGCGCTGGGGGCTGGCGCCGCTGCGGCGCGTGGCCCAGGATCTCGTCGCCATCGAGGACGGCAGGAAACAGCAGCTCGACGAGGATTATCCGCGCGAACTGTCGCCGTTGACGACCAATCTCAATTCGCTGGTGCGCGGGGAGCGGGAGCGGCGCGAGCGCTATCGCCATGCGCTCGACGACCTGGCCCACAGCCTGAAGACGCCGCTCGCCGTGCTGCGTGGGGCCGCCGAGGGCAATGCCATGCCGGAGACGCTGGACACCGCGGTGCAAACACAGGTCGATCGCATGGCGGAGATCGTGGATTATCAGTTGCGCCGCGCCTCGACCTCGGGCCGTCGCGTGATGGAGGCCGCCGTACCGGTCGCCCCCGTCGCGCGCAAGGTGGTGGACGCGCTCGACAAGGCCTATCGCGACAAGCAGGTGCGTTGCAGCGTCGTGCTCGGTCCCGAGCTCCGTTTCAGCGGGGACGAGGGCGATCTGATGGAGATCCTGGGCAACCTGCTCGACAATGCCTATAAATGGTGCCGGCGTGAGGTGAGGCTGAGCGTCAGCCCGGTGGCCGCGGATGAAAACGGCGCGCCCGCTATCGAGCTCCGCATCGAGGACGACGGTCCCGGGGTGCCCGAGGCCATGGGCGAGCGCCTGTTCGAACGCGGCGCACGGGCGGACATCGGCCGCGAGGGCCATGGCATCGGTCTGGCCGTCGTGCGTGACATCGTGCGCGTCTATGGTGGCACGGTAACGTTGGGGCGGGGCAGGGAACTGGGCGGAGCAGAGATCATTGCAACTCTGTAAAAGAAGCACCGGGGACTAAGGACTAAGGACTGAGTGAAAGATCAAGGCGTGATGGGTGATTAGTAATCGAAATTGTAGCCCGGATGAAGCGCAGCGGAATCCGGGAATGTTTTTACTCTCCCGGATTCCGGCGCTCCGCGCCTCCATCCGGGCTACATGTTTTATTCTTTCACTCAGTCCTTAGTCCTCGAACTCTTGTTTCCCAGCAGTACATCCTTCGCCTGATTGATGCGCGCGGCGAGGTAGTCCGAACCGCCGCGGTCGGGATGGAACTTCTGCATCAGGCGGCGGTGGGCGGTAATGATCTCCTGGTCGCTCGCGCCGGATTCCAGGCCGAGGATCTCGTAAGCCTCACCGCGCGTCATGGCGCCGCCGGGAGTCGGGCCGCCGCCGGAGGATTCCGTGCCGGCCTGCGCGCGCCAGTCTGCGCCATGCTCGCGGTCCAGATAAGCCTCAATCAGGCGGGCGGAGTCTTCGTCCTGGACCCGGCATTCCCGCCATAATCCGATCGCCTGCGCCAGCGAGAGTTCGCTCAGGCGCATGCCCGTGAACGTGCCCGCCAGGATCACGCCGTCGATTGCGCCGCTGGCGTGATCGAGCTCCATGCGCACGTAACGGCTTTCGACACGGGAGGCCCCGCCCGCGCGCGCGCCCGCCCCGGTGTTCTGTCCGGTCTGATAGCGCTGATAGAGGCGTCGCAGCAGCGGCACGTATTGCAGCAGCGGGACCAGTCGCGGCAGGAAGGCCAGCAAGGCGCCGATCGCGGCGAACAGCCAGTGGAGGTGACCCCGTACGGCGAGGAAGAGGAACAGGGCGGCACCCAGATAGAACGGAAGACGGCGCAGCAGGCGGCTGATATTCTGCGGCGGGGTGCGGGAGAACCAGCGGATTGCGAAGAGTATCAGGAACAGGAACGCCGCGGCGGCGAGCAGTTTCAACAGCATCGGGTTCAGTCCTTTCCGATCTGGCGGGCGAGGTGGTGCACGATCGCGCCGGCGCCGCGGCTGTAATCGGCCAGCGCGCGCTGGCCGCCCGCGGCATAGACCGCAACCGCGCTCAGCAGGTCACGCAGTTGCCGGGGACTGGAGGCGTCAAAGGGACAGTAGGCGCCGTGGCTCAGGCGCGCGATCTCGCGAAACACGCGGCCGGCGGCGGGATCGCCGCCCTCGTGGAACAGGAATACCGGCAATCCGCGCAGGCCAAGCTCGCCGGCGCGCCGCCACAGGGGTTCGGGATCTTCTTCCACGCAATCGCCGACATAGACGAGGGCATCGATCCGGCCGCCGCGGTTCTCGTCTTCGGCATGCCGCAAGACTTTTTCAATCTGGGTATGGCCGGCCTGGCAATATACCGATGTCATGCTTCCCAGCAGTTGCTCCGGGTCGCCTGTCCATGGGTGGCAACGGAATTCCTCGAAGCCGCGGAAATAGCACAACTGGATGTCCAGTCCTCCGAGGGCGGCGGTATCGCTGAACATCCGTGCCTGGATGTGGCAGGCCTGGTCCCAGGTGGGTTCGCGGCTGGCGGTGGCATCCATGGCGAAAAGCAGGCGGCCGCGGCGACCGGGTGTGGCCGCCCTGGGCGTAACAGCAAGCTCGCGCAGGAAGCCGTCGACCTCGCTGCGTCGGCTTTGTCTGCTCGGCGGTTTGTCGTCTTGGCTCATAAGCGGGACGCTGCGCGGGGCGTGGCTTGCATCAGTATCGGTGACAGGGATGGGGACGAGCCGGAGATGGAACCTCTGTCTTGATCTGCACGCGCCTGTGTCCGCTATTGTCAACGACCGGGATGGCCCCTATTCTAGCGCAAGACCGGCGCGGAAAGCTTGCGCGGTTCAGGGTACAATACCGGCTGCGCAGCGAGACAGGGAGCGACCAAGGAAATGCCATCCCCCGACGAATTCGATCTGGATTCCGGGCCTGACGATCGTATCGAAGTCCTTGAGGGCGACATCACGCGCCTGCGGGTGGACGCCATCGTCAACGCGGCCAATGAGACCCTGCTCGGCGGCGGCGGAGTGGACGGCGCCATTCATCGGGCCGCGGGCCCGGACCTGCTGCGCGAATGCGAGACGCTCGGCGGGTGCGAGACCGGGCAGGCGAAGATCACGCGCGGATACCGTCTGCCGGCCGGACATGTGATCCATACGGTCGGTCCGGTGTGGCGGGGTGGCGGTCATGGCGAGGCGGAACTGCTCGCCGCCTGTTACCGCAATTCCCTGGACCTCGCCGCGCGGCAAGGCATCAGGACCATCGCCTTTCCCGCCATCAGCTGTGGCATCTATGCCTATCCGATCGACCAGGCGGCACGCATCGCGGTGCGCGAGGTGCGCGAATTCCTCGCCAGCGACTCGGTCCTCGCCAAGGTTTATCTGGTCTGCTACGGCCAGGAGATTTATGATGCCTACCGGAAGGCGATCGCTTCCGGTTGACCCTGTCGACCGCGGCGGTGGAGAGGGCGCCCGCGATCAATCCCTCATCGAATCATTAATGCAGGAGCGCTCAGGATGAACGAGGACCCGACCCCAGAGACGGCAGACACCGAGGAGGCACCGGCGCGGCGGCGCGGGCGCGGCATCGTGCCGGGAATCGTCGCCCTGATCGTGATCCTGGCGGGGGGATATCTCTATCTGCAATCCCGGGACAGGCAGCCGTCCGCCCCTGAGCCGGTGGCGACGGTGGAGGAGGCGCCGCAGGAGGCGCCGGATACCCTGGTGCGCAATCCCCTGCCGGAGTCCGCGCCGGTGGATCCCCTGGCCGCGCTGCTGCCCGACCCGCTGCCCGCGCTGGACGCCAGTGACGCCGTGATGCTCAAGCTGGCCGAATTGCTGATCGCCCGCCCCGACCTGGTTGCGCTGGTGGTGCCCCAGGAGGTGATTCGCCGCATCGTGATCGCCGTGGAGAACATTCCGGCGCGCAACATCCCGCAGAATCGGTTGCCCTTGAAGCAGCCGGAGGGCAGGTTCGCGGTGACGAAGAGCGGTGAGGAGCTCTTCATCGATCCGGAAACCTATAAGCGTTACGACCGCTATGCCGCGCTGTTGGACGGTCTCGATGCGGGCCGCGTCGTCGATGCCTATGTGCACCTCTACCCGCTGTTCCAGAACGCTTATCGCGAACTGGGCTATCCCAAGGCCTATTTCAACGACCGTCTGATGCTCGCGATCGACAATCTGCTGGCCACGCCCGAGGTATCGGGGCCCATCGCGCTGGTCCAGCCGGGGATGTTGTACCGCTACGCGGATCCGGATCTCGAGGCCTTGTCCGCGGGGCAGAAGCTCCTGCTGCGGATGGGCCCCGGCAACGCAACCGTCGTGAAGGGCAAGCTCACGCAGCTGCGCAAGGAGCTGATGCGTTGACTCCCGGTTTCAGTGCAGCGCGCTTGCCAGTCCGCGCCGGAAACGGTTGACCAGCTCCGGCTGATCGGCAAAGAGATCGAAGGCGGCGAGCAGGGCCTTGCGCGCCCCGTCGTCGCGGAATTTCCGGTCGCGGCGCAGGATCTCGAGCAAATCCTCCATGCCCCGCTCCGGCGCATCCTCCAACAGCCGTCGCAGCGCGAGCAGGTAACGCGTCTCGAGGTCGTCCGCGTCCTGCGCGCGGCGTTGCTCGAGCGTATGCGCATCGGGCGCGCCGTCCAGTTCCCGTAACAGGCGCGCATGGGCGAGCAGCGGCTGCGTCTCCACCGCCTGTCGCGCGTCCAGCGGCAGTGCATCGAGCAGTGCCTGGGCGGATGCGCCGTCATTTTCCCGCAATGCGAGGCGGGCCAGATCCAGTGGGATACCCGCATTGTCCGGATCCGCGCGACGTGCGGTTTCCAGCAGTTCCCGCGCCCGGACAGTATCGCCGGAGGCCAGGCAGTCCCGTGCCTCCGCGCGCAGTCGATCCGAAGGGCGCTCGATATGACGTTCGATGAGCCGGCGGATCGTCCCTTCCGGCTGCGCGCCGACGAAGCTGTCGACGACCTCGCCGTGTCGGATCACCAACACCGTGGGCAGGCTGCGTACGCCATACCGCGCGGCGAGTTCCTGCTGTTCGTCGCTGTTGACCTTGGCGAGCAGGAACTTGCCCTGATATTCCCCGGCGAGCTGTTGCAGTACCGGCATCAGGCTCCGGCAGGGCGCGCACCAGGCGGCCCAGAAATCGACCAGCACCGGGACGGTGCGGGAAGCCGCCAGGACCTGCTCCGGGAAGTTCTGCAGGTTTACTTCAATGCTGTGGATCGCTTCGGTCATGGGAAGTAATGTTTCAGATAGTTAATATAACTTAATATTTTTAATATTGATTTTTTTGATCAACGGTGGCCGCGAGCGCGCGCAAGGCGGCTGAGACGGCGACCGGATATTCATACGCCGGATCCAGGCGGGCGAGCGGTGGGGGCAGCGAGGCAAGCTGATCCCGTGCCCGCCGCCGGATCCGATCGAGCGGTTCCGCCGCGGCGATCCGGCGCCCGTCTTTCATGTACTGCATGAGCAGGGGTTCGCCGTCCTGCGGGTCGCTCTCGAGGGTCAGGATATCCCCGGCCGGTCGGTCCTCGTCATCATGGCGACGATACACCTGCTTGCGTCCCGGCCAGGTGGCCTTGCCTTCCGAGCGCTTGCGGCGGGCGATGCCGCCATACTCCTGCAGCTTGTAGGCGCAGTCGAGATAGGGCGCATCGGAGGAGGTGTCCAGATGGGTGCCGATGCCGAAACCGTCGATCGGGGCGCCGGCGCCCAGCAACCGCTGCAGCTCCGTTTCATCAAGGCCGCCGCTGCAGAAGATGCCGGTGGTGTTCAGGCCGCCCGCGTCGAGGATCGCGCGCACGCGCCGGCTGTGGTCGAGCAGATCGCCGCTGTCGAGGCGCACCGATTTGATGACGATGCCCTGTTCGCGGAGGCGGGGCGCGATGCGTACCACCGTTTGCGCCGCCGCCTCGGTGTCATAGGTGTCAATCAGGAACACGGCGTTCTCGCGCTGGGACAGGGCGAAGTGTTCGAACGCGACGGCCTCGTCGTCATGGGCCTGGATATAGGAATGGGCCATGGTCCCGAAGTTCGGGATCCCGTAGACCGCATCCGCCAGGACCGTCGAGCTGCCGCTGAAACCGGCGATATAGGAGGCCCGGGCGGCGAACATCCCGGCCTCGGCCCCGTGGGCCCGGCGCATGCCGAAATCCACCAGCAGCTTGCCCGGGGCCGTCAGCACGCAGCGCGCGGCCTTGCTCGCGATCAGGGTCTGAAAGTGCAGGATGTTCATCAGGCGGCTCTCGATCAGCTGGGCCTCCGGCAGCGGTGCGGTGATGCGCAGGACGGGCTCATTGGCGAAGAACACCGTGCCTTCGGGCAGCGCATGCACCTCACCCGTGAAGCGCAGGGAGCCGAGGCGGTCGATGAGATTCGTATTGAAGCGGCCGCTTTGCTCCAGCCAATCCAGCTCGGCGGGGGTGAAATGCAGATGTTCGAGAAAATCCAGCGCCTGTTCGAGTCCGGCCGCGAGAAGAAACCCGCGCGCCGGGGGCAGGCGGCGCACGAACAGTTCGAACACGGCGGTGTCTTCCATGCCACGGTCGAAATACCCCTGCAGCATGGTGAGCTGGTACAGGTCGGTCAGCAACGGGCTGGAGGCGGGATTCATCGCGGACGGGTATCGTCAATGCGCGCTGACCACGGCGAATTCCGCCGGCAACGCGCCGAGCCGCTCCATTTCGCGCTCGGCGCGGACACCGTCCCGGGCCTGTACATTGACCGCGCGGCAGGCGTCGCGCAGCAGCACGACGCGCAGGCCGCCGGCGAGCGCATCCCTGACGGTATTCAGCACGCAGTAGTCCGTGGCGAGGCCCCCGACAAATACCCGGCTCACGCCCAGTTTCTCGAGTCTGCGATCGAGGTCGGTGCCTTCGAAGCCGGAGTAGGCATCCTTCCCCCGTTCGGTGCCTTTGGAGATCACCGGTGTGCCGGTGGGGATATCGAGGGTCGAGGCGAATTCCGCGCCGGCGGTGGCGGCGACGCAGTGAGACGGCCAGGGGCCTCCCCGGGACTGGAATGAGCAGTGTTCCGGCGGGTGCCAGTCGCGTGTCAGGAACACGGGCAGGCCGCGTCCCTGGAACAGGGAAATGTAACGGTTGAGCACGGGTATGACCTCGTCACCGTGCGGAACCGCGAGTCGGCCTCCGGGCAGGAAATCCTTCTGCACGTCGACGACGATCAGGGCGTCGCCCGTGGTTGGAGCGGGGTTCATTTTTCCTGTCGCCATCCTGCTCGTAGCAGTTCGCGCTGAGAATCGATGCAATCGGGGTCCCTGCAGGTGCGCAGGATACCACCGATGATAGCAAATCGTCGCCGTGCCTCAAGCCCGCGCTGAAATGGATGCGTCACGCGATGGTGGGCGCGCGGGCGAGTCGGGTATACTGCGGTTCTGCTGACCCTTGCGGCAAGCCTCCATCACCATGAGCGCACCTTACACACTTTCCGCCGGAGCCGTGATCGTGCGTATGGGGCCGCAGGGTCCGCGATATCTGCTCCTGCGGGCGTACGATTACTGGGATTTTCCCAAGGGGATCGTCGAGGAAGGTGAAGAGCCGCTCGAGGCCGCCATACGCGAGATCGAGGAGGAGACGACGCTGACGAGCCTGCTCTTTCCCTGGGGGAATGCCTACCGTGAAACGCCGCCCTACGGCCGGGGAAAGATCGCGCGCTATTATCTCGCCGAATCTCCGCGCGGCGATGTCCATCTTCCGGTCAGCCCGGAGCTCGGGCATCCGGAGCATGACGAGTTCCGCTGGCTGGCCTGCGGAGACATCATCCCGCTGATCAAGGATCGCTTGCATCCCGTGATGGAGTGGGCGCACGAAACGGTCATGCGCGGATATTCCGCCGGACGCGCGCGCTGACCGCTCAGGGGGACTTCTTCGGTTTCAGGACGGCGATGTTTTCGCCATTGCCGATCTTGTCCAGATACGCTGGCATCAGGAATTTGTTCTCGAATTCATCGGCCGACAGCGGTTTGCTCAGATAATAACCCTGCATGTAGTCGCACTGCTGCTGCTGCAGGAAGGCCTTTTGTTCGGCATTCTCGACGCCTTCCGCGACGACCTTGAGGTCGAGGCCCTTCGCCATGGCGATCACGCCGGTCACGATCGCCACGTCTTCCGCATTAATCGGAATGTCCTTGACGAATGAGCGGTCGATCTTGAGGATATCGATCGGGAAACGTTTCAGATAGGCCAGTGAAGAATAGCCGGTGCCGAAATCGTCGATCGCGAGTAACAGGTTCATCTCCTTCAGCCTGCGGAAGATCTGCATCATTTCCTCGGCGTGATTCATGATCACGCTTTCGGTTATTTCGAGTTCCAGGCACTCGGGCGGGATTCCCGTGGTTTCGAGGATATCGGCGATGACATCGATGATCTCGTTCTTCTCCAGCTGGCGCGCGGAGATGTTGATGGCGATCCGCAGCGGCCCATAGCCGCGGTCGATCCAGCTGCGCAGCTGACGGCAGGATTCGCGCAGGACCAGCTCTCCGATCGGGTTGATGAGACCGGTCTCCTCGGCGAGCGGGATGAACTCCAGTGGCGAGATCAGGCCGCGCTCGGGGTGTATCCAGCGTACCAGCGCCTCGGCGCCGACGATCCGGCCGGTTTTGAGGTCTTCCTGTGGCTGGAAATGCACCACCAGTTCATTGCGTTCCAGCGCGACGCGCAGTCCATGTTCCAGCTCGAGCCGTTCCGAGGCGCCGGCCTCCATGTTGGGCTCGAAGAATTTGTAATCGTTCCTGAGACGTTTGGCATGGAACATCGCGGTGTCGGCGTGCTTCATCAGCGTGGCGATATCGGTGGCGTCGCCGGGGAACATCGAGATTCCGATGCTGACCGAAACGAAAATCTCCTGGTTCAGGAAGGCAACCGGCTTGGAGAAGGAATGGCAGATCTTGCGTGCGATTGTTTCGAGAACGTCACGGTCGCCGACGTTGTCCAGCACGACGGTGAATTCGTCGCCGCCGAGACGCGCGACCAGGTCGTCATCACGCACGCAGTTATGAATGCGTTCCGCCACGATCTTGAGCAGCATATCGCCGGCGTCGTGCCCCAGGGTGTCGTTGATCAGCTTGAAGCGGTCGACATCGATGAACATGATCGCCAAGGGGGTGTTGTTATCGCGGCGCGCCTCGAGCAGATTGTTCAGATGATTGGTGAAGCGGGCCCGGTTCGGCAATCCGGTGAGGGTATCGCTGAAGGCCAGGTGGCGCATGTGGCGTTCCGCGCGGCTGGCATGCATCAGGTGGGCGATGCGGCGCCGCATCACGGAGAAATTCACGGGTTTTGAAATATAATCGGTCGCGCCGACGGAAAATGCCCTCTCAATGGAATCCTCGTCATCAAGGCCCGTGATGATCAGAATCGGTGTATGGGCGCTTTCCGGAATCTGGCGTATGTGCTGGCAGGCGGTGAAGCCGTCCATGACCGGCATTTTTGCGTCCATCAGGATCAGATCCGGAACCCGATACTTGCACAGCTCGATTGCCTTGGCGCCATCCTCCGCCTCGATGACGTTGTATCCTTCTTCCTCGAGGATGTTGCGGAAGGCAAAACGGGTCGAACGGTCGTCGTCCACCACCAGGATGAAGGAATTGTGCAGCTTTTTGCCCGAGTTGCCCGCCGGCTGTCCCGTCAGCTCGTTCTTCAACAGGGCCTTCAGCGCCTTCGCCTCCGCCGTTGCGGAGGCGAACAGCTCCCTCACGAGATTGAAGTCCCCCGTGTTGTTGGCGGCTTCGATGCGCCGGCACAGATCGGCTAATTTATTCGCGCCGATGTTGGATGAACTGCCCTTGACCGTATGGGCGATATTGCCGACCTGGTCGGTCCTGCCTTCGTTGATGGCGGAGCCCAGTTCATCCATATAAATCGGCATGTCTTCGAGGAAGACGTTGATCATGTTGATGAAGGCTCCCCCGATGGTTTCGCGCAATTCGGAGAAGAATTCCTGATCCAGTGACTCTTCCAGGTTCTTCGGCTCCCATGCGGTCGACGGTCTCGGTCTTGTAGCCGGAGCTGTAGCGGCATCACGTTGCTGGCCGGGCTTGAGCCATTTCGCGAGCATTTCCTTCAATACTCCGAGTTTAAGCGGTTTCGAGACATAATCGTCCATGCCGGCGGACAGGCATTTTTCTATGTCTCCTTCGAGGGTATTCGCTGTCATGGCGATGATCGGAGTGCGGTTTTTTCCGGATTCGTGCGCACGGACGCGAGTCGTCGTTTCGTAGCCATCCATGCCCGGCATGTTGCAATCCATCAGTATGATGTCGAAACTCTGGTTTCGCAGCCTTTGCATGGCTTCCATGCCGCCGTATACCAGCGTGGGTTTTATGTTCAGTCGCTCGAGCATTCCGGCGACGACGATTTGATTGGCGCGATTGTCTTCGACGACCAGGACTTTTGCCCCGTCGACACTAAGTCCGTTGTCCGCCTGCGCGATCCCTGATTTTGGCGCCAGATCCAGATTGCTCATCAAGAATTTGTAGAGGAGATCGAAGCGCAGTGGCTTGTCGATATAGTGGCTGTGCGACACATCGTCCAGATTTGGATGCGACGCCGTGCTATTCATCATCAGGACAAGACGGCTCTGCATGAAGACGGGAAACTTCGCCGGCAAGTCGGAATAGGAGGCGTCGGCGATTCCATGCAGGCCGTAATCCAGCAGTACGAAGTCGAGGGGCTTTCCGTGCGAGTGGCTGCTCGTAACGAGATTGATCGATTCCTGGACGGTTTCCGCGAACAGGCATTCGACCTTCCAGGTCTTGCACCACTGGCCGACCATCTGGCGGACGATTTCACTGTCATCCGCGATGAGGATGCGCAGTCCGGCCAGCCCGGAATCATCTTCCACCGTTGCGGCGCCTTCATTCAGGTTTTCGACCGGTACCGTGAACCAGAAGATGCTTCCCCCCGCGGGATTGTCACTGATCCCGATCTGCCCGCCCATGAGGTCTATGATCTGTTTGCAGATCGCCAGCCCGAGCCCGGTGCCGCCGTGCTTGCGCGTGGTTGAGGCGTCGGCCTGTCTGAACGGCTCGAAGATTTTCTTCCGGGCCTCTTCCGGAATCCCAATGCCGGTATCCCGCACCTCGAACCGCAGCATCCGGTCCCCGGAGGAAGCGGATCGTTCATGGTGGCTGACAAGTACCGATATCTCGCCCGTTTCGGTGAATTTGATCGCGTTGCCGATGAGATTTATCAATACCTGCTGAAGCCGGTTGATATCACCGGAAACGTTCGCGGGGAGCTCGCTTTGAATTGAAAATCCGATATCCAGGCCCTTGCGGCGCGCCTGACTTCCGACCAGACCGATGATTTCATCGAGCATCTTGCGCAAGGAAAACGTTTCCTTGTGAAAGAGCAGATTTCCGGAGTCATTGCGAGAGAAATCGAGAATATCGTTGATAAGCGTCAACAGGGTATCGCCGGAGTTCTTGGCAACCTCGACATAATCCGCCTGCTTTGGATTCAGGCCCATGCCCTGAAGGAGTTCAAGCATGCCGAGCACGCCATTGAGCGGAGTTCTCAGTTCATGACTCACGGTGGCCGCGAATTCGCCCTTGATGCGCGCCGATTCCAGTGCCGCATCACGCGCACTCTTGAGCTCAACTTCCCGAGCCTCGAGTACCTGCATCATCTTGTTGAAGGCGTCCTGCATCAGGACGACGTCCTTGGGACCCTCGAGCGTTGCGCGCACGTCCTTTTCACCCGAAGTCGCCTGGTACATGGAGTCCGCGAGTTTCTTGATCGGTTGCGTCACCCGGCGGGTCACGAAGAGCAGGACGATCAGCAGGGTAACGGCGAGCGCCAGGGAGACCAGGAAATTGGTCTTGAGGATGCCGCCTGCGAGCGTATGCAGGGTATTCTTTCCCAGTACGAGCTGGGCATAGCCCAGCAGCTCGGGGCTGGCGGGATTGACCGTAAACGGCGACTCATCCGCCTGCGAGGATACCGGCGAGGTGTAGACGGGGGAAAGAAAATACCAGGCCGAATCGGTTTCCCGTGCCAGTACCGTCTTTGCCGGGATGAGATCCTGCTCCTTCAATACCTGGGTCGCATCGCCGATCGCCAGCAGGGGGGAGTGATTCAAGTCGAATATCGCCACGCCGAGCACGTCAGGAGAGGTGAGGAGGGCCTCGGCATAATCACGGCCGTTTTCCTCGCTGTGGTAGAGCAGGGCGAGTGTGCTCTGCGAGGCCAGGGTTTCGACGGACTGATAGCCTTCCATGACCAGGCGGTCATAGACCGCGCGACTCGACAGCATCGATATCGCGATAGACGAAACGAGTGAGGTCAGCAGGATGCCGATGCCGAAGGTGATCGTCAGCTGCTGGCGGAATCCCAGGCGTTTTGCTGATTTTTCCGAAGTCATGCCCATACCGAGTCTTCAGCGTGAGGGAAACACGAGGTCAAAGTCGTTCAGATCATCGCGGGTGTATCTGATATCGAGATGCGCGGCGGTACGGACATTGAAGGCGATCAGCAGGTCGCGCAAAGGCTCGATATGCCGGGCGCTGGGCTCTCCCCGATGTTCCGCGGCCTGCAGCCTGCTCGCCATGGCGCCCAGACTGCGTCCCATGTTGTAGTTATCCGGGTAGAGGGCGAACAGAACGCCTCTCTTGACGAAGGCCGGGTTGCTGGAGAAGACAATCAAGCGCCTGTCCCAGGCTTCCTTCAGGATCATTGGCAATATCGCCTGTTCGTCCAGTACCGCGCTGTCCTGGGGAAGCCACAGCGCATCGGTATCGCTATGCTGATTATTCAGTATTTCCCGATACTTATTAGCGGCTTCCTGGAGGTTTTCTACAGCCACTGCCTGCAGCTCGATACCGAGTATCTGTGCCGCCTTCGTCGCCTGTTCGATCATCCAGCTGTCTTGCTGGCGCTGATATACGACAATGATGCGCGTTACCTTCGGGGCGAGCGCCTTGAGGCGCTGGAACAGGGAGGCGGAATCCGGATTCAGCGAGATTCCATAATAGGATTTTCCAAGTAGGTCGGATGACATGTTCACCGCGCCGATGACGACCGGCATCTCGCGGGACAGTTCTGAGCTCATGGAAAAGCCATGATTCCCGAGCGTGATGATGGATTTCAGGCCCCGTTCCCTGGCCCAGGCCAGGATATCCGCGGGGGTGTCAGAGTCCTTCAGCGCCCGGGTATCGACGTTATCGTCCAGTGCGTCGTCGATACCCTTGATGATATTCATGAACACGCTTCGGAAGGGTTCACGGATCTCGGGATAGAGGACTGCAACTTCCGCTTCGGCTGTCGCACGATTTGATGATATGAGCAGTAATACGAAACAGAAAAGGGCGGTAACAATAGAAAACCGCCCGATATTTTTGTCATTGCTTCTAATATCGGTCATGAGTATTGCTTGGGTATCTGGAGTATGGGGGGACATAAGGTCCCCCATAGACATTTTCTTGTATGCCCTGTCGTTTGAAGCCCTAAACCGTTAATTGTCAGGTGCGCCGTCAAGAAAATACGTCGCCTCCAGATAGACTGTGCGTCCCGCGAGAGGCAAATCATCGGGAATTGATCCAGGGGCCGGACTGGGTTCGCGAGCATCTGCGTCGAAGACATTATGGGCTGACAGCGCAAGCGCCCAGGGTTTGTGTCCGGATTGATAACGCAGCGTGAGGTCGACTGTGGTGTAATCATCGACTGGCTGACGAGAGTCAGTACTGTCTCGTTCACGATCCGCCACCCAGTTGATTTGTCCGCTTGCCTTCCAGTCTGAGGTTATATCCCAGTCGCTGCGGACGTAGACCTGATGCTGTGGCGCATTCGCGACAGCGCTGTCGGTGTCTTCCTCGGTTGAATGCTGGTAAGCATAATTACCAATGACATCCAGCGATGGGCTGACACTGTACGATGCTTCCAACTCCAGGCCATTACCCTGGCGCTCTCCGGTGTTCTGCGCAGTTACGGTTGTCGCCGGGGCAGGATCGGGAACGAAGCGTATGATGTCGGTCATTCGGTAGCGGAACAGATTCAGCTTGGTATGAAGCGAATCCGAATGCTGATAATCGAAGGCGATTTCATAGGTATCGATCTTTTCCGGTTGGAGGTCCGGATTTCCCAGTGCCACCGGGTTGTTGATGTTATAGAGTTCATTGAAGGCCGGGGCGCGGAATGCTCGACCATAGAGGAGCTTCGTGGTCAGGTTGTATCGTGTCTGCCATACAAGCGCCAGCCTGGGATTAGTGGTTCCACCAAAATCTGAGTAATGGTCATAACGCACGCCGCCAGTGAAGTTCCAGTCAGACGCAAGTTGCCACTCATCCTGGAGAAATGCGTATGAAATTCTGCGATCATGTGGCTCGATAAATACAAGACTCGGGTCATCACTGACGTCTACGACGCTTCCCAGCGGGGCTCCGTTAGGGGCAAAGTTTTTTGATTCCTCTGTTTTATACATGTCATTGTGAATTGCACCTGTGCCCAGGCGAATATTATGGTTCTTGATACCATGGTAGAAAGCAGAAATTCCTAGCCTTGTATGGCGCTCGTAAACATATGGGTTTCCGATCACACCGTCAGGAAACGCTCCTCCGAATGCGCCGGCTGGGTAAAGAATGAGATTCGATTCGGCGCTGGTATCAAAAAAACTTAGCTGACTTGTGATTTCCCAGTTATCTCCAATCTGGGCGTCATGAGTAAGGTCTGCATTGATGCGTCTGCTGTCATTAGTTCCTTCAGGATCCAGGGCCTGGGCAACACCGGCTCCAGTGCCAATATCGATTCTTCCTTGATAGCCGGCGCGGAATCGCCACGCTCCCCGCGAGATATCCATTCTTGTATCAATGGTTTTTCGTTGCAGATTTACTGGTCCTGGCGCCAGAGAGGCATTCGTGCTGAAGAGTCCGTCCAGTGCGGTTTGAGCGTCAACATCAATAATCTGATCTTGTCCGTCAGTTTTTGAGATTTCCAATGAGAAGGCAACATCAAAATCGTTCCATCGCCCTCCATGCAACATCCAGCCTTCCTGTGAATTAAAAGAACCGGTTCTTCCTCCAAATTCCGTTCCATTAATATCCGAGGCAGTCTTGGTAATGATATTGATTGTGCCTGCAAAGGCGTCGGCGCCGTATATTGCGGAGCCAGGACCTCGTATTATTTCGATACGCGCGATGTTGTTGACAGGCATGCCCCCCCAGATCTGGCTGCGGTCACCTACATAGACGTTAGTGATCGGTATATCGTTGATCAGAACAAGTACCTGCGGATTGCTCTCGGAATATATACCGCGAATTGTGTACAACGGACTGTATGCCCGAGGTGCATTCGAGACGTGTAGTCCAGGTACGCTTTCGAGTACTTGGTCGAGGTCGGTTGCGCCAATCGCTTTTATATCCTCAGCGGTGATGACAGATGCAACGGCCGGAGCTAAGGAGATCAACTGTCGTGAGCCGGTTGCAATGCTGATGAAGTCTTCATCACCAAAAGCGCGTGAGAGCGCTTCTTCTTCCGATGGTTGGGAAGCGATAACGCTCTGATTAATAAATAAAATAATAAGTAAAAGCGCTGCTTTCCTTGCCATGATCTGCCACCTCGTCGTGACACCAACTATAGGGTTGGTAGTATTAACGACAGGTTTTATTAATACTTAAGTACAACGTCAGGATCTGGCTCGAAGCTCTACGGGGATGGAATTCAGGAAGGTCAGCAGAGGTAATTACCACTTTCGGCTTGGTTTTCCTTTATATGAAATCCTTTCGCATGTCACGGGAAGAAATGTGCCCGCAGGCTGATGGCTGGTATCCATAAAGCAAGGCAGCATTCCTCCAATGAAGCAAGGTGTTAGATACAGATAGTATTCATTTAGGGATAACTCTTGATCTGCGCAGAGAGCGGCGGCCAAGGCTGCCACGTTCATTTTTAGCCTGTAGCGATTCGTCTGCAGTATGTCTTCTATCATGAAGGCAACTCGAGTATGTTCGCCGTCAGCCAAGCAGAGTTTTTTGGCAAGAGTGTATAAAGGAATAATTCTCTCGTCAGAGTTGATGATTGGTCGTGCATAACCGGGTAGTGTGCGATATTTTTTTATCTCGGCTATTACGAATTCCTCAAGAGAATTGTTAATCGTCATTAGACTTCTGGCGCGAGATATAAAATCATATGCGCCAATGATGGGTTTGAAGCCATAAATTGTTGCTTCTGACGCAGACATCGCGCCGCTAATTGAAAGCACGGCTGTGCTTCTGGACGTCCCGCCAAGTGCTGAAATTCGGTTATTCCATATTCGAGGGTCCGGGTAACTGGTGCTTAATACCCAGATTCCTTCAAAGAGGCGCATTTGTTCGCTAGTAAATTTTCGTCCGGTAATCCCTAATAGCAATAACTCCATCCAACGAATATCTTTAAGATCATTGAACAGATCATGACCGCGGAAAACCACTCGCTCACCGGGGAACACCAGTCCCATCCGGGTATGCCAGTTATTCTCGTGTGCAATTAGATTCCCAGGGCCTTTCACGGTAGTGTCATTTCCGCGCCAACGCTGTTATGGGGACCTGGATCATCATCCAGATGAATAGAGTGACGATAGAAAGGGAAATTACGAAAACCAAATTCCTTCTGTTCAAGGGCATGTGCAGCGGCGCCAGGCAGTCGAAGCAGAAGAAACAGCATCTCGCCCTGTTCGGAGGTGAGACCGAGATCGTGAAATGCTGCGGCGGCAACGCCGGTGATGCTAAGAGGGCAATCGGCTGCCGTTTCCAAGGCCTCACGGTTCGCCTCGATCCAGCGCAATGAATCCGCTGGGGGCTGTTCAGCCAGGTGCTTAATCACTTGTCGTATCGGAGTGGGACAACTTGCGCCATGGGGATCGAATCCGGGGGCATGCTCCATTTCCGGCCATACATTCGCACG
The DNA here is from genome assembly GCA_016716465.1 of Gammaproteobacteria bacterium. Classification (NCBI taxonomy): domain Bacteria; kingdom Pseudomonadati; phylum Pseudomonadota; class Gammaproteobacteria; species Gammaproteobacteria bacterium. Next base: position 876,219 of record JADJWH010000001.1, on the reverse strand, counting down.
TTCATCTTTGGGTGGGTTCGTCAGCCGAAGTATCCAGGCGTTCAGGTCGTCGCCACAGGTATCCCATACCTCCATCGCCAGTGCGACTTCACGCGCACCGCCAAGTTGACCGGCGCCGACTGCGAGTGCGGCCATCAGGCAGGCGGCGTTGTGAGATCCGCCGACGCTGCCGTTCATCGCTGCCTGGACACTGTTGTCCCGTGGGCCCGGGTTCGCGAGAGCAACGGCCAGATCCTCCAGTAATTTCGCATGCTCCCGGGACGGGCGTTCGCCCATGAAAAGCAGGTATAGATATTCAATCCAGCCGGCTTTCCCGAGTACATCGCCGAACACATCGTAACCATGGCAGTAACAAGCCGATGCGGCGAAGGGATTATCAGCTTCAGGTTCTTCGCGCCAGATACGGCTGTGTATGGATTCTTTGGGTGGCTCGGCCATCAGGGCTTCCTCCCGCTGATCAGCGAGTAGTAAGCATGCGAGGGTACGCTGGAGATGTCGGTGAAGCCAGCTGCGGAGAGCATTGCTTCAAGTTCACCGGCGGTGAATTGCTGGCCTTTGGTAACCAGCAGCATCGCCAGGGAGTAGGCGTTTGCTGTCAATGGGCCGATCTTGTCATCTTCCAGTAATACTTCATGCAGAAAGATTTGTCCTCCACTGGGAAGGCTGTCAAAACTGTTCCTGATCAGCCAGAGACAGCGCGAACGCTCCCAGTCGTGCAGGATATCACTGAACAGGATAGCATCCTGGGTATGAGGCCAGGGGTCATTGAACATGTCCAGTGCCAGTGTTCGGACGCGCTCAGAAAGCCTGAAAGAGTCGATATATTGCTGCGTTATCGGGCACACCACAGGCAGATCGGCAACCGTGCAATGTAAGTCCGGATTGATCGCGGCAAGCGCAATTGAATAACAGCCCGACCCGCCGCCGATATCGAGGAGCCGGCGAAACCCTCGCAGCCGTCCGCTTTGCGCCAGTGCCACGGCGGCCGAGAACCCGTGACTGTGCATTTTGGCAGTGAAACTCCTGGCTTTTTCCTCGGCCAGGGAATTATTTTCCCAATCTTCGGTGAAGGGTTTTGTAAGTCGGGTATTCCCGTCCGTGTCGCGTCGGAGGGCCTCCAGGATCATGCCATGGCTGACCGGCATGTGTTTGACTGTGTTCAGGACACCGCCCCAGTAGTAGGGGCTGTTCGGCAAGAGGTAGTTGCGCGAAAGTTCAGAGAGATAAAACAGATCGTTGCGCTTGGCAACAAAGCCGAGGGCGCAAAGCAGATGTATCAGCGCCTCGCAGGCGCGTTCACTAAACCCGAGCCGTGCGGCGATCGCGGAAAGTGGGGACGGCTGATCATCAAGAAACGCGAATAAACCGATTTCATCGGCTACTGTCAGCGCCGGAAGCCGGAAGCCGGAGAGCCAAATATCCCACAGCGGGCGATTGTCGCAACTCGGGTTTTCCGGGATGTTAGATGGATGTTCATGCATGATTTTCGCCATTGTTCTTGCCGCAGGCCATGGCAGGGGAATCACCAATGCATGGCGAGCATGTTCATCCGTTCCGCCAGTGGAGGGGTTTCTTCGCCGTCGACGTAAACGTCGATCAGCACCGGGGCGCGGCGCCGGCACAGGCGCCTGATGTCCAGGGTCTGCAGGTCCTCGGGGGAACGTACCCGGTAGGCTTCGACGCCGAGCGCGTTCGCGAGAGCCGCGTAGTCCACGGGCGGCAGCTCATAGCCGATGCGCTCGGCCTTGGCGAGGCGTTGTCCGTGTTTTACCGTGCCGAGCGCGCTGTCGTTCAGGATGATGAATATGATGCACAGTTCGTGCTGTATCGCTGTAGTGATCTCCTGGCCGCTCATCAGATAGCTGCCGTCGCCGACCAGGCAGACCACCGGGCGCTCGGGGTTGCCCAGGGCGGTGCCCACGGCGGCGCCGATGGCCCAGCCCATGGAAGCGAAGCCCATGCAGGTGCGGAAATAACTGTCTGTCCTGCCCTCGCGGCCGGTCAACGGCAAATGCGGATGCAGGTAATGAATGCCCCAGAGGAAACTGTTACCGATGTCGGCCAGATAGCAGGTGTCCGCCGGCAACAGGCGCGCGAGATCATACATCAGGCGCTGCGGCCTGATCGGGGTCGTGCTGCCGAGGTATTTTGCCTCATCGGTCAGTCCAAAGTGGCGTCTGGGCGGGGACAGCCCGGTATCGTGACGACGATCGGTTCCACGGCGCTCGATTCCGTTATTGGAGGCATCGTTGTTCCGGCGCCGGTTTGCCAGGCGACGCTCGAAGTCGATGACATTCGGGGAATAGGGTGTGCCGAGATCCCGGGTATCCCATGCGGCGGGTGCAGCCCCGTCGCCGAACTGCGTGAGCAGGCTGGTGAATACCGCCTCGATGCTGCCCAGGATATGCCATTCGGCCTCCAGGGAGCGGGTGAAATGGCGCGGCAGTTCGTCGATATGGGCAATCTTGCCCCTCAGGTTTTCATTCTCCAGCCAGCCCTGCGCCGCCTGTTCGTCGAGCGCGCTGCCGATGATGAGGACGAGATCAATCGCCGGGTTCCTGAGCAGTCTCCGGGCACCTTCGTGGCCGGCCAGTCCACACACGCCACGGTAATTCGGATGGTAGGGGTCGACCAGACCCTTGCCCTGGGGCGTTGTGACCAGCAGCGCGCCGATGCGCTCGGCCAGCTTAAGGATCGGACCCATGGCCGCGGTACAGCCTTCGCCAACGATCAGTATCGGGTGGTGCGCCTTGCGCACACGACGGGCGAGGGCGGAGATCTCGGCAGGATCGGCAAGTTTCCGCGTTTGCATCAGTGACGCCAGACCGGCGACTCCGCCGGTGAAGGAAGTCGGCGTGCGGAGGATATCGAGCGGGATGCTCAGATGGGCCGGCCCGCGCGCCTGGAAGGCGGTGGTGATGGCGCTGACCAGCTTGCGCTCAAGTTGCCTGACATCGGAAACCAGGGAGTTGTAATGGGTGCAGTGGCCCATCATGGCCACGGTGTCGATGCCGGTACAGCTCGATTCCTGCACGGCGCCGCGACCGAAGGTGTCCAGCGGGGTCTGGGCGGTGATCACCAGCAGGGGGATATCGTCCTGATACGCGCTCGCAACGCCGGTGATGATATTGGTTGCTCCGGGGCCGGTGGTTGTGCAGCACACGCCGAGGAGACCGGTCTCGCGGGCGTAACCGTCGGCCATGAACGCGGCGCCCGACTCATGGCGCGCCACCACCGATGCGACGCCGCCACGGCGCTCGCTGCGCGCAAGTGCATTGTACAGAGGCTCGATCGCGCCGCCCGGCACGCCGAAGACAAAACGGCTTCCGGTTTGCTCGATGTAATGTACGATCAGATCGGCGGCTTCTGGGAAGGTGCTCGGTGCAAGGTCGGGGTAATTCTTTTGTATATCGAAGAACTTCGTCATAAAAGTTCATCCATATTTTTATCAGGCGGATAGCCTTCTTCCCAGAGAATGAGCATCAGACATTAATTGTTCATTCCTGAAATTGCAAGAAAATTACAGAGTTGAACCCTCGCAGCCGGGGTGCGCGCGCCAATATTTTGTCTTTATGCCTTCCCGTGCAGGGGAGCGGGATGCCCGTGCAGATCATGCGGGTCCGAGTCCGTGATCGTGACGCCGACCAGGTCCCCGGGCTGGAGCGATCCGGCCCGGGCGATATGCACGATACCGTCGATCTCGGGGGCGTCCGCGTAGCTGCGCGCCCGCGCCTGATCGGATTCGACCTCATCGACCAGGACGGTGAGCGTCTGTCCGACGCGTTGCCGGAGCTTGTCCGCGCTGATCTCCGCCTGCGTCTGCATGAATCGCTCGAGGCGCTCCTGCTTGATCTCCTCCGGCACGGGGCCGGCGAGTCCGTTCGCCACGGCGCCCTCCACCGGCGAATAGGTGAAACAGCCCACGCGGTCGAGGCGCGCCTCCCGCAGGAAATCGAGCAGGCGCTGGAAATCCTCCTCGGTCTCGCCGGGGAAGCCGACGATGAAGGTGCTGCGCACGGCGATATCGGGGCAGACCGATCTCCAGTGGCGCAGGCGCTGCAATACATCCTCGCCACCCGCCGGCCGCTTCATCGCCTTCAGGATGCGCGGACTCGCGTGCTGGAAGGGGATGTCGAGATAGGGCAGGATACTGCCCTCGGCCATCAGCGGGATGACCTCGTCCACATGCGGGTAAGGGTAGACGTAATGCAGGCGCACCCATACGCCGAGTTCGCCCAGGCTGCGCGCAAGCTCGGTGAAGCGTGTCCTGACCGGGCGGCCACCCCAGAATCCGGTCCGGTAGCGGAGATCGACGCCGTAGGCGCTGGTGTCCTGCGCGATCACCAGCAGTTCCTTCACCCCGGCGCGGACCAGGTTTTCCGCCTCCTGCATGACCTCGCCGATCGGCCGGCTGACGAGGTCGCCACGCATCGAGGGGATGATGCAGAAGGTGCAGCGATGATTGCACCCTTCGGAGATCTTGAGGTAGGCGTAATGTCGCGGCGTCAGGCGCAGGCCCTGGGGCGGGACCAGATCCGTACGGGGATCATGCCGCGGCGGCAGATGCGCGTGCACCGCCTGCATCACGTCGTCGAGCGCATGCGGTCCGGTGACCGCGAGTACCCGGGGATGCACGTCGCGGATCTCCGCCTCGCGCGCGCCGAGACAGCCGGTCACGATGACCTTGCCGTTTTCGGCCAGCGCCTCGCCGATGGCATCGAGCGATTCCTCGACGGCGCTGTCGATGAATCCGCAGGTGTTGACCACGACGAGATCGGCCGCCTCGTAGCTGGGCGCGACCGCATAGCCCTCCGCACGGAGCTGGGTCAGGATGCGTTCGGAATCGACCAGGGCCTTGGGACAGCCCAGGCTGACGAAACCGACGCGGGGAATGGTGTGTTTCATGGCTGGCGTGGTATCGGTATGGGGCGCCGCATCCGTGGCTCAGAGGCGGTCCGCTCGCGGCGGCGAGTATAGCATGGGGAACCGCCGGAGCCGTTGGCTGCTGGGTTCGGCCGCTCGCGGCGCGCCTGCTAATATAGCCTGCATCCGCCCATGATCCCCCTGCGAGACGATAATCCGACCTCGACCCGCCCCCTGGTCACCCTGGGGCTGATCGTCGCCTGCTGCCTGGTCTTTTTGTGGCAGATATCGCTGGGTCCAAGCGGATTCGAGCGCGCCGTGTTCAGCCTGGGATTGATCCCCGCCGTCCTGTTCGGCTCCGCGCACCTCGAGCCCGGACTGGAGGTCGTGCCGGCGGGGCTGACCGTGTTTTCCTCCATGTTTCTCCATGGCGGCTGGATGCACCTGATCGGCAACATGCTGTACCTGTGGATCTTCGGGAACAACATCGAGGATGCCATGGGGCACGCGCGCTTCATCGTGTTCTACCTGCTGTGCGGCGTGTCCGCCGCCCTGGCCCAGGCCGTTTTCGAGGCGACCGCACAGATCCCGATGGTGGGGGCGAGCGGGGCGATCTCGGGTGTGCTCGGCGCCTACCTGCTGTTGTATCCGCACGCGCGCGTGCAGGTACTGGTCCCGTTCGGCTTCATAATGCACATGATGTCGCTGCCGGCGCTGCTGGTGCTGGGGTTCTGGTTCCTGCTGCAGCTCATCAGTTCCGCGGCGGCAACGGCCGGGGAGGGCGGGACGGCATGGTTCGCCCATCTGGGCGGATTCGTCGCCGGGATGGCGCTGATTCCGCTGTTCAAGCATCGCGGCGTGCGGTTCTTCAACCCGCCGCGTCGGCGTTGACACCGGACAGGTTCGCGCCTGTTCTTCTATACCCGCTCGACCTTCGTGATGATCTGCGACGCGTCCTCGTCGCGGCGGTAATAGGGCGGACGATCCAGCATCTGTTCATAGGCGCGGTCGCGGTCGGCCTCGCTGTCGTACCAGCGGTAGGATTCCCAATTGCTGCCGAGCAGATGGGACGCGGTCAGGGTGTCGCCCGGGGGAAGCGTGATCTTGATGCCATAGTGTTTCATGGAGGTCCAGTCGTTGTTGGCCAAGATAGAGAGCAGATTATAGTGATTGCCGCGCGTCAGGCAATCGCCACGGTGGCTTAAGGTGCTTCTTCCGGCGGCTTGCGCAGCACGAGGCGCAACACCCAGTAACCGGCGATGGCGGAGAGCAGCGAGCCGCTGAGAATGCCCAGGCGGTCGTCCGCCACCTTGGACAGATCCGCGGCATCGAAGGCCAGTGAACTGATGAACAGACTCATCGTGAAGCCGATTCCGCACAGCAGCGAGACGCCGTAGAGGGCCGACCAGCCGCAGTTCTCGGGCAGGCGCGCGACCCCCAGCTTGATGGTCAGCCAGGAGAACCCGAACACGCCGATCTGCTTGCCCACAAAAAGGCCTAGCGCGATGCCCAGCGGGACACCTTGTGTGAAGGAGTCTAGTGAGAGGCCTTCGAGTGACACCCCGGTATTCATGAAGGCGAACAGAGGCAGGATCCCGTAGGCGACGGTGGGGTGGAGGTCATGTTCGAGCTGCTCGAGTGGCGAGGGACTAGGTTGACCTGTCCTGAGCGGGATGAACAGGGCCAGCACCACACCGGCCAATGTGGCATGCACGCCGGACTTCAGCACCGCCACCCACAGGATCAGACCCACCGCGATATACGGGAAAATACTGATCACGCCGCGCTTGTTCATCAGGAACAGGACGCTGAAAGCAGCGAGCGCCACGAGCAGGGAGGTGGTGGAGAGTCCTTCGGTATAGAAGAGGGCGATGATGATGATCGCACCGATGTCATCGATGATGGCCAGTGTCATCAGGAACAGCTTCAGCGCGGTGGGGACGCGGTCGCCCAGCAGCGACAGCACGCCGAGGGCGAAGGCGATGTCGGTGGCCGTGGGAATCGCCCAGCCGTTGAGGGCCGTCGCGTTGTCATGATTCAGTCCAATGTAGATCAGCGCGGGTACCGCCATCCCGCCGATAGCCGCGACCAGTGGCAGCGTGATCTGTGAGCGGTCGGACAGTTCACCCTGCAGTATCTCGCGTTTCAGTTCAAGCCCGACGAGAAAGAAGAAGACTGCCATAAGGCCGTCATTGACCCACAGCAGCAAGGGTTTGGCGATCTGGAAAGCGCCGATGCGGATCTCCACGGGCGTACCTAGCAGGGCCCCGTAGAGCGAATGGGCGGCGGAATTTTCAGCGATCATGGCCAGCACGGCGGCGACCAGCAGCAGGATGCCGCTGGCCGATTCCAGGCGCAGAAATTCACGGATGGAGCTCAATACCATTACTATTCCCTCGTTCTGCAATAAGGGAACGGAATTGAGCCCTTCCCTGTGGTTTTGGGAGTTACCATGGCAAAATCGGGAGACGGTTGCAACGAAAATATTCCTGCTGGCCTTGCGTGGGATATGGGGTTGGTCAGACATCGGGGGGCGATGAGATGAAGGCAGTGGTAATGACGGCAGTGGGTGAACCCGATGTACTGGAGTACCGGGAGATTCCGGAACCGGAGATTGCCGTGCCGACGCAGATCAAGGTGCGGTTGCGCGCGGCGGGAGTGAATCCCGTCGATACCAAGATGCGCCATCGCGGCTTGTACTTCCCCGGCGCGCTGCCCGCGGTGCTCGGCTGTGACGGCGCCGGCTATGTCGTCGAGACTGGCGCGGCGGTGACGCGCTTCAAGGCGGGCGACGAGGTCTGGTTCTGCGACGGCGGTGCCGGCGGTGACCCGGGGTGCTATGCCGAGTACAAGGTCATCGATCAGGATGTGGCGCGACCGAAACCGGCGGCACTGAATTTCACCGAGGCCGCCGCGGCTCCGCTGGTGCTGATCACGGCATGGGAGGCTTTGTTCGATCGCGCGCATCTGCGCGCGGGGCAATCTGTGCTAATCCACGGCGGCACCGGTGGGGTTGGCCACGTCGCGATCCAGCTCGCGCGGCGCGCTGGGGCCCGCGTCTGCGTCACCGTGGGCAATCCGGACAAGGCTGCTTACGCGCGCAGCCTGGGCGCGGACGAGGCAATCGTCTATTCAGAGCGCGACTTCGTGTCGGCGGTCAATGAATGGACCGGCGGGCGGGGCGTGGATGTGGCGCTCGATACCGTGGGTGGCGAGGTATTCCGCCGCACCATCGAGGCCGTTGCGCACTATGGCGATCTGATCACCCTGCTCGATCCCGGCACGGATGTGGCGTGGCGCGAGGCGCGCAACCGTAACCTGCGCGTCGGTTTCGAGTTCATGCTGATCCCGATGTTGCGCGGACTGATGGACGCGCGACGGCGTCAGGGGGGAGATGCTGGATCGTTGCCGGGAGTGGTGCGAGGAGGGTTCGTTAAAAATCGACGTCGCGCGCGTCCTGCCGCTGGAGTGGGCCGCCGAGGCGCACCGGCTCATCGAGCAGGGGCACACCCGTGGCAAGATCGTGCTCGAGATTGCGGACTGATGCGCAAGCATGTCGAGCGGCCGGGGGGCAGCCGCGCATCCGCGCCGAACGTTTCCGGAGCAGCGATCACACCTGTCGGTAGTGATCAGCGGCGGTAACGCGGCCGTTCGCTGCGAATGCGCAGCGGCTGGAGGTCTCCGGTATCATCCGCGTCGTGTTGCTCGCCCCAGGCCTTGCTGGATTTGAGGCTCAGTGCGATCACCGCGCCGACGATACCGCCGACGACGAACGCCATGAACACCGCCTCGATCAACATATCCGTCATTGGTGTTACCTCCGAAGTCTATGCCCGTCGATGTGAAATTTTTGATTCCTCCTTGTCTGATATCGACATCCGCGCGGGCGGATTTAATGCGCCGCGTGCCAGCGCGGTGGCGGGCCGCACGCCGTGTGCCGGACAAAGGCGCGCACGGGCCCCTTCACAGAGCTGGAAGAATTCTATTTTATTTTTTATAAATAATATGATGTGAGTTAAACATTATGTGAAGTCTGATTGGTTGCCGGGTGCCCGGGGCGCGCGTATCTTGTCCGGATGAAGACCGGTCACCCTGAACGCAGGCAATCCGGGCGCGGCGCCACGCTGAGCCCCGACAACCGTTACGGTATGACTGCGCGCGCGGAGGTCGATGACGGCTGGGGCAGCCTCGACGCCCCGCTGGAACCGCTGGCCACCACGCTGACAGTGGACGCCAGCCGCAGCGTGATCAGCTACAACAGCTCGCCCGATGTCGGCTTTGACCGTTCGATCAATCCCTATCGCGGCTGCGAGCACGGCTGTGTCTATTGCTTCGCGCGACCGACCCACGCCTACCTCGACCTGTCACCCGGGCTCGACTTCGAGAGCCGGCTGTTCTATAAGCCCGACGCGCCCGACCTGCTGCGCAAGGAACTCGCCGCGCCGCGCTATGAATGTGCGCCGATCGCGGTCGGCATCATCACCGACGCCTACCAGCCGGTGGAGCGGCGCCTGGGCCTGACGCGGCGCATCCTCGAGGTGCTGCTGGAAGCCCGCCACCCGTTCAGCATCGTGACCAAGTCCGCCCTGATCGAGCGCGATCTCGACCTGCTGGGCGAGGCGGCCCGGCGGAACCTGGTCGGTGTCGCCGTGTCGGTGACCACGCTGCGGCGCGACCTCGCGCGACGGCTGGAGCCGCGCGCCGCAGCGCCGCAGCGCCGGCTGGAGGTTATTCGCACGCTCAGCGCCGCCGGCGTACCGGTCACCGTGCTGGTGGCGCCGCTGATCCCGGTGCTCACCGATACCGAGCTGGAGGACATTCTCGGCCAGGCGCGTGAGGCAGGCGCGCGCGCCGCCGGCTATGTGCTGCTGCGCCTTCCATGGGAATTGAAGGAGATCTTTCGCGACTGGCTCGTCACGCACGAACCGCTCAAGGCCGCGCATGTCATGAGCCGCCTGCAGGAGACGCGCGGCGGCAAGGACTATCAGTCGGAATTCGGCACGCGCATGCGTGGCTCGGGCGAATACGCCGACATGATCGGACAGCGCTTCCGGCTGGCCGCGAAGAAGTTCGGCTATGGCGCACTGACGGAGCTCGACTGTTCCCTGTTCAGGAAACCGGCCGGTCCGCAAATGAGCCTGTTTTAGTGGGCGAAAAATGGGGACAGATTTCAAATCTGTCCCCATTCTCATCGAAGAATAAGTCCGTCCCGGCGATTACAGGAACGATGTATGGCCTTCGCCTACTACAAGCGCCTGACCCGCCGCCAGCAGGGTATCTATCGCAAGAGCAACGAGGTGCCAGTCGTACCGTTGCCAAACTGGCGTGCCGTGCAGCCAATCGTACGCCGGCTCGGAGAGGCGCTGCCGGGCGGCGACCGGCACGTTGTACAAGAGATTTGCACTGAACTGCTCAATACGATGGCGGACGGACTGAAGATCCGCCGCGTGCGCATCCTCGTGCTGGAGCGCCGTCCCTCCGACGAGACCGAGGAGCTGCATGGCTGCTATCAACCGCAGGAAGAGGGCGGACACGCCGTCATCAAGGTCTGGATGCGCACCGCCAAGCGCAACCAGGTGGTGGCGTTCAAGTCCTTCCTGCGCACCGTGCTGCACGAGTTCTGTCATCATCTGGACTACGTGCTGCTCGGGCTGGCGGATTCGTTCCATACGGAAGGTTTCTATCAGCGGGAGTCAAGCCTGTTTCATCAGCTGATGCCCAAGACCGGGGTATAATCCGCATCCCGGGCGGTTCGTGCGTACTGTGAGTTGCCAGGATATGTTAATTCTGCGTCCCGGATTCCGTTGTGCTTTATCCGGGCGACATCGAATTGGAGATTTCCATGCAAGTAACTCTTGTCCAGATCCAGGTCAAACCCGAACACGTCAGCGATTTCATCGAGGCGACGCGGCGCAATCACGAGGACTCAATCCGGGAGGCGGGTAACCGGCGTTTCGATGTGTTGCAGTCGAACGAGGACCCGGCGCGCTTCGTGCTCTATGAGGCCTATGCCTCGGCGGAGGACGCGGCGGCCCACAAGCGAACCGCGCATTATCTGGCCTGGCGCGATGCGGTGGCGGAGTGGATGGCGGCGCCGCGGCAGAGTGTGCCGTATCGCGGCCTGTTTCCCTTCGGATGAAATCAATGTAGCCCGGATAGAGGCCCGGCAGGCCGGAATCCGGGAGATATCGAATGTGTTTCCGAATTCCGCTGCACTGCATCCGGGTGACCACACAGTTTGCGTAACGCGAGAAAATCATGATGGCTAACATTCGCTCCGCTCCTGCCCCATTTTCCATCGCCCGCCTGCCGCGCATCGAGTTCGGCGCGGGCGTCGCTTCCAGATTGCCCGCGATCGTCCGCGGCTTCGGCCAACGGGTGTTGCTGGTGACGGGGGCGCGTTCATTCCAGGAGAGTCCGCATTGGGAGCACCTGACACAAGGGTTGACGGAGCAGGGCGTCAACTGGTGGCACTGCCGGGTGGAGGGCGAGCCGACACCGACGCTGGTCGATACGGTGGTGGCGCAATATGCCGGAGAGGATATCGAGTGCGTGCTCGGCATCGGCGGCGGCAGCGCGCTGGACGCGGCCAAGGCCACCGCCGGCCTGCTGCGCGTGGGGCGCTCGGTGATGGATTACCTCGAAGGCGTCGGTCCGGAACTGAAATACGCGGGTCCGGCGGTGCCGTTCATCGCGGTGCCGACCACCGCTGGCACCGGCAGCGAGGCGACCAAGAACGCGGTGCTGAGCCGGTCCGGGCTTGATGGCTTCAAGAAGTCCTTTCGCGACGACAAGCTGGTGCCCGAATACGCGGTCATCGATCCGGATCTGCTCGCCGGCTGTCCGCCCGCCGTCATCGCCGCCAACGGCATGGATGCGCTGACGCAGCTGCTCGAGTCTTATGTCTCCTTGCGCGCCAACCCGCTGACCGATGCGCTGGCGTTGAGTGGTCTGGCCGCGGTGCGCGACGGCCTGCTCGAATGGTACGAGACCGGTGCAGCGGCCGCGGACGCGCAAGCGCGCATGGCTTACGCCGCGCTGCTGTCCGGCATCACTCTGGCGCAGACCGGGCTCGGCTCGGTACACGGCCTGGCGTCGCCGCTCGGAGCCTATTATCCGATCCCGCACGGCGTGGTGTGCGGCACGCTGGTCGGCGCGGCGACGGAGGTCAATCTCGCGGTGATGCGCGCCCGCGAGCCGGACAACCGCGCGTTGCCGCGTTATGCGGAGGCGGCCGAGGTCCTGACGGGCCAAGGGTTCGCGCGCCGTGAGGAGGCGTGGGATGCATTGCTGACCTTGCTGAGCGACTGGACCGCGCGCCTGCATCTGCCGCGACTGCGCGAGTATGGGCTGGAGCGCGCCGGATTCGACCATGTCGTCGCCAACGCCCGCGGCAGCAGCATGAAGACCAATCCGATCGTGCTGACCGACGCCGAGATCCGGCGCGTGCTGGAACTGCGGACATAGGAATGTATAAGAACGGGGACAGATTTAAATCTGTCCCCAAGGCCTCACGTGTCTCCAAGGCCCGATGGCAAAATACACCCGTCCCGGTGTACGATGTAATTGCGCCACTTGCCATTTTCCCGTATCGTAGCCTGCCATCTAGAATCTATCTGCGTTTGATTTCGTAACTTTTTGCTTATGAGATCTATTTTGGTTCTGAATGCCAAGGGCGGCTGTGGCAAGACCACGCTCGCGACGAACATCGCCAGCATCTATGCCGTGCAGGGACTCAAGGTCACGCTGGCGGACTTCGATCCGCAGCATTCCAGCCTGGACTGGCTGGCGGCGCGGTCCGAGGAGCGGCCTCGCATCGCCGGTGTCGCCGCCGATGCGGGCGCCTTCCGCGTCGATCCGGACTGCGACTGTCTGGTCATGGACGCCCCGGCGGCGGTGCACGGGCGGGCGATCACCGATCTGGTGCGCCGTGCCCAGAGCATCGTCATGCCGGTGCTGCCGTCGCCGCTGGACATGCGCGCCGCGGCGCATTTCATTGAGGAGCTGCTTGTCGTCGGCAAGGTGTCGCGCCAGGAGACCAAGGTCGCGGTGGTGGCGAACCGGGTACGCGAGAATACGCTGATCTATCATTCCCTCGAGCGCTTTCTGAAGCGCCTCGACATCCCGCTCGTCGCCACCTTGCGCGACACCCAGAACTATATCCGCGCCGCGGAGCGCGGCCTCGGTATCTTCGAACTCGCCCCCTCGCTGGCCGAACCGGACCGGCACCAGTGGAAGTCGTTGACGCGGTGGCTGAACAGCAAGCGCAGTCTGCCTGAGTGATGTCGAAGGATCCTCAGCGTGGCGGTCTGGCAGACGTCCCCTGTCCGCGGAGTAAAGCGGCGGTGCGCCGGATCGCGCGGGCGGCCGGCATGGGGCTGTCCCTGGCGGTCGCAGCGCCGGCGGCGCCCGCCGCCGGCGGGCCGCATCCCTTCCTGACCGCCGACCAGAATCCATTCATCCAGATTTTCAGCCTGCCGCTGCCGCAGAACCCACAGCTGGTCGAGGCCGGCGCCTGGGGTCTCGATTTCGCGCTCGATCTGACCAGCAACTCGATCGGCGAAGGCGCTGCCGCGGAGAACATCATCCTTGATGGCGAGACCTATCGCAGCACGCTGATGGTTACCCGCGGCCTGTCCGGCGGGCTGGAGGCCGGAATTGCGATTCCTTATGTGATGCACCGGCGTGGCGTCTTCGACAGCTTTATCGAGAACTGGCACGATACCTTCGGGCTCTCGAACCGGAAACGAACCGCCTTCGAACGCAATCAGCTTGTTTTTTCCTATGAGGATCCGGAGGGTTCCCTGGTGCTGGATGAACCCACTGAAGGGCTGGGAGATGTCCGGCTCTTCCTGGGCCTGCCGCTGGGAGAAGATCGGGTGGCGGGTCGCGACTATGCCCTGCACGTCAGCCTCAAGTTGCCGAGCGGCGATGCCGCAAAACTGCTGGGCAGTGGCGGCACCGACCTTGCATTGCAGTTGAGCGCGATGGATACCGCCCTGCTCGAACGCTGGCGCACGGCGCTGTTCTGGTCGTTCGGTGCGCTGCGGCTCGGGAGCGGCGAGGTGCTGGAGGCGATCCGGCGCGACTATGTCGCGATCGGCACGGTGGGTACGGAAACGGCGCTGACGGACGACCTCTCGCTCAAGGCTCAGCTCGACGCCCATACATCCTTCTACGACAGCGAGCTCGCGGCGCTTGGAGCCAGCTCCGTGCAACTGACCGTGGGCGGGACGATCGGCCTCTGGGGGCGGAACATGCTGGATCTGGGGCTGGTGGAAAATCTGTTCACCGATACAACGCCGGATCTCGTCTTTCACCTGGCGTGGAGAACGGTATTATAATGCCGGCCATTTACGTGGATGGGTTCATGCGGACAGTTCGACCGGGCGCCATGGGGGTTGCCTTCGCCTTTGCCATGCTGGCCAGCGGCCAGGCGCCGGCCGCCACGCTCGCGAGCATCGGCCACTACAGTTACAGCGCCGCTCACATCGATCAGGCTGCCGCGCTATCCCTCGATCCGGCCGGAGGCATTGCTCTGGCGGGACGCGATCGCACCAGGCTCTCGCTTTCCGCGGGCACGGATGCGGAGGAGGGGCGTGATTGGGAAGGATTGAAGCAGGATACGCTCTACTTCGGCTTCGCCCAACTGGCCGTCATCGGTGTCCTTTACGTCAGCCCGCAGAGCGTATCCAGGTGGTCCGCGGAGGACAAGGATCAGTACGATTTCCAGAAGTGGAAAGACAATGTCAGCAACCCGGTCTGGGATACCGACCAATGGTGGATCAATTACATCATGCATCCCTACTGGGGCGGGTCGTATTACGTGCGGGCTTCGGAACGTGGTTATGAACCCGCCCAGTCGTTCTGGTATTCCTTCGCGCTTTCCACCATGTATGAATTCGGCGCCGAGGCCCTGTTCGAGCCCGTGTCGGTGCAGGACCTGATTTTCACGCCGGGTCTGGGCTTTTTCGTCGGCCGTTACTTCATGTCGGTACGCGAGGGCATCCAATTCCGCGAGATGAACGGCGAAGCCCTCAGCGGGACCGACCGGGCCACGCTCATCATGACGGATCCGCTGGGCGCGGTTAACCGTCAGATCAACAGCGCGCTCGGGCGCCAGGCCTCCTTCACGTTGACTCCGGCCGTGATGCTTGCCGATGCCGCAGGGCGTGTGGGCCCGGCGGACGCCTACGCGGGTGTACAGTCCAGGGAGCTGTTTACGGGACTGCGCCTGCGATTGATCTGGTGATTTCTGCGGCGTGACCTCGCCGGGTGCTTGGTGTATCGTGGTCGAGACGGCATCGGCGAGGCGACGCAGATGAGCAGGTACAAGCGGATTACCCTGGCGATCGTCACATGCTGGTTCATGGGCGTGGCCAGCGCGGGCGAGCTTGCGCCGGGCCAGGCAGCCCCGGGATTCCGGCTGCCCGATCAGTCCGGGGCGATGCACAACCTGTCCGACTACCGGGGGCGCTGGGTGGTGCTGTATTTCTACCCCAAGGACGATACCCCGGGCTGCACCGAGGAGGCGTGCCGCTTCCGCGACGACATCCTGCGACTGGAGGAAATGGGGGCGCAGGTGCTGGGCGCCAGCCTCGATGACCGCGACAGTCATGCCAGATTCGCCGACAAGCACGATCTGCAGTTTCCCCTGCTCAGCGACGCCGGCGGAACGGTCGCGGCGTCCTACGGCTCCCTGCGCAATCTCGGCATCCTGAAAGTCGCCCGTCGCCATACCTTCATCATCGATCCGGACGGCCGGATCGCGAAGGTCTACCGCAAGGTTTCCCCCAAGGACCACAGTAATCAGATCATCGGCGACCTGAAGGAACTGCAACGCGCCTATGCGGCGGCGTCCGGCTGAACGGTCGGGCCATGAGCGCTGAGGTCGCGGTTTACGCCGGCGAAGCGCTTGGGCGCTATGCCTTTCCCGGCGGCCACCCCTTTGGCCCCTATCGTCAGGAGGCGTTTCTCGCCGAATTCGGCCGGCGCGGTTTCGCGCAGCGCGCCGACCTGCGCGCGCCGGTCCGGTCCGATCCGGCCGACATCGAGCTGTTTCATACCCGTGAATACGTGGACTGGGTCCGGGACAGGTCCGCCACGGGTCATGGCTATTTCGACTGGGGGGATACCCCGGTGTTCCCCGGGGTATACGAGGCCGCGGCCACCGTGGCGGGCACCACGCTGGCCGCGATCGAACACATCCTGTCCGGGCGGTGCCGGCGTGCCTTCGTGCCCATCGCCGGGCTGCATCATGCCCGGCGCGACGAGGCGGCGGGGTGCTGTGTGTTCAACGACTGCGGCATCGCGATCGAGGCCCTGCGCCGGCGCCATGGGGTGCGGCGGATCGCCTATGTGGACATCGACGCGCATCACGGCGACGGGGTGTTTTACGCCTATGAAAATGACCCCGATCTGATCTTCGCCGACATCCACGAGGACGGCCGCCATCTCTACCCCGGGACCGGCGGGGCGGAGGAGCGCGGTGCCGGACCCGCCCTCGGGACCAAGCTCAATGTCCCGCTGCCGGCCGGCGCCGGAGACCGCGAATTCATGGCGGCCTGGGAGGCCGTGGAGGCATTCATCGACGCTGCGCGGCCGGAGTTCATCCTGTTCCAGTGCGGCGCCGACAGTCTGGCGGGCGACCCCATCACGCATCTCGCCTACAGCGCCGCCGCGCATGCCCATGCCGCGCGCCGGCTCTGCATGCTCGCCGAGCGGCACAGTGGCGGCCGGCTGCTGGCACTGGGTGGCGGAGGATACGATGCCGGGAACATCGCGGAGGGCTGGAATGCCGTCGTCGAACAACTTCTTTCGGCGCCCGCGCCGTGATCAGTCAAATCCCCGGCGCTTCGGAAGAGTGACAATAAGCACATGGAAACATTCAGGATCCCGGGCCATGGTCGATAACCCGGGGGACGACATCGAAGCATTGGAGTTATCGGGTCAACAATGAAAATACGTTATTTTCCTACCCAGGGTGAGGAACCCATCGTGATCAACGTGTCGACGGAGTTCGAAGAAGAGATCCCCCGCTGGGACGTGGCGATCGAGGCACTGGTCCGCGAGGAATTCCAGAAGCAGCGGCGTGCGCTGCAGATCGAGGATTTTTACCGGCTGGCGCAACAGTACGCGATCAGGTTCGACGACATGATGGCGACGGTTTTCGAGCTGGTCATTAACGGGAAGTGGATCTATATGGAGGACGAGGGCTCTGTCCGGCATCTGAGGCGTGACGAGGTGAGCATCCTGAGCGCGCAGGGCCGTTTGCAGAGGGAAGACGTGAAGAAGTTCACCGGCTTCTGGCGCCCACTGCATTGAGGCAGTGACCGCCTGTGCCAGACCTTCCGATATTCGGTTCCTGATGGAGACCCCGGGATACGATATCGTCTTTTCCGGCGCCGTGGCGCCCGGTCGCGAGCTTGCCCAGGTCAAGCGCGAGCTGGCGCGGCTGTTCAAGACCGACACTGCCGCGGTTGAGCGCCTGTTCTGCGGCCGGCCGGTGATCATCAAGAAAGGGCTCGATCGCCAGACCGCGGACAAGTACAAGGCCGTGATGGAAAAGGCGGGCGCCATATGCGAGCTTCGCATACAAGCGGCCGCGGCTCCCGCGACCGCCGGGGCTGCGGAGAGGAAGTCCGCCATGACGATCGCCCCTGCGGGCACTGTTCTGAGCGCGCCGCGAGCAGTCCCGACGCCGGCGTTCGATCTCGGCTACATGCGGCTGGCCGCGGCGGGTGCGGACGTGCTCGAGGGAATGGACCGTGTGGTGGCCGCTCCGCTCTACGATCTGTCCGCCCTGAGCATGGCGCCTCCGGGCATCGAACTCGTCGAGGCACGGCCGGCAAAGCCGGCGGACCTGCCCGAGTTGGGTGATCTGACCGTGGATCTGCCCGGTCCGGATCTCGATTCCCGTGTCCCCCCGGCCCCGGTCCCGTTGCCGGATATCAGCGCTATCACGCTCGCGCCTCCCGGTACCGCGGTACTGCGGCCCGACGAGGCCCGGCCACCACCCGCTCCGCCCGATATCTCGGGTCTGGGGTTCGTGCTCGAACAGAAGGACGTATTCGCCCGCTGAGTGGGCGTGCACGTCCGCGTACCCACCTCGACGTTGAAACCGCCGGAGATGCCGGCGGGTTTGGGCCGCTTCAATAATCGCTACGCTGTGCCGCTATTGTGACAGGAGACACGGTCAGGAAGACGGTTTCGTGCACAATGGGTGCAAGTCCATGATTCCAGTCTTTTCCGCGGGAATCGATGCGGGGTCCTGGGCATTCCGTACAAGCGTGGTCTGGTGGCATGCAAACGATACTGGTGATCAATTCAAAAGGCGGCTGCGGAAAATCGACGATTTCCGCCAATCTCGCCAGCTTTTACGCGGTCAGCGGTGTCAAGACGGCAATGCTCGACTACGATCCCCAGGGCTCGACCATGCACTGGCTGAGCGCGAGACCCGCCCATCTTCCTCATATCCACGGGATTCACGCCTGCAAGCCGCGCAACGGCCTGACCCGCGTCTGGCAGATGACCGTGCCGCCCGAGACCGGATGCGTGATCATCGATGCCCCCGCCGGCGTCACCGGACAGAAGTTCCAGGAAATGATCAGCCGGGCCGATGCGATCGTGATTCCCGTGACGCCATCGTCGATCGATATCCACGCCACCTCCGCGTTTGTCCGCGACCTCCTGCTGATCGGCAGGGTCCGGCGCGTGGGAATACGCGTGGGCGTCATTGCCAATCGCGTGCGGCGCGATGCCCCGCAGTATGAGCCGCTGAAGAGGTTCCTGGCCAGCCTTAACATCCCGTTTGTGACGTCACTTTCTGATACTGACAGCTATATTATCGCGGCGGAGGGTGGCATGGGGATTCACGAACTCGACGGTGATGAGACGGCGTTCGAGCGCGAGCAATGGGCCCCGCTGCTCAAGTGGCTTTCCGCGCCTGCCCAGACGGAAGCGCGTGAGGAGTCGCGTCCCCGCCTGAATCTGGTATCCGTCTCGCGTTGATGAGTTTCCCGCGCCCGGTTCGGGACGGTTCAATCGGTGAATTCGATATCGCCGAGCAGATCGCTCAGTGAGTGGCGGTCCGTTTCGAGATCCTCGTCGTGGTCGGTATCGAAGGGAAGCAGTGCGGAGGCGGGTGGCGAGGACGGCACCGGCTGGATGTCCCGCCAGGTTTCCTGATCGAGCTCCTCCAGATCCCCGTCATCATATTGCACTTCTATCGTGTCAGTGTCGCGGGACACGACTTCGAACAGCCGGCCCGTCGTCGTGCGGTACCAATTTCCAATATTCACATTGTAGGTCATCGCCATGACGGATTCCTCCGCGCAGCTTGTGAGCCCGACGATCAGTCGTGAATGGCGGCCTCCTCGGCCGGCCCTTCCTTTTGTATGCGTTCGTAGACCTCTTTGCGATGTACTGTGACATGCTGCGGCGCCTGTATGCCGATGCGCGCCTGGCTGTTGCGAACGGAACAGACAGTGATGATGATATCGTCCCCGATCACCAGGGTTTCCCCGACTCTCCGAGTCAGTATCAGCATGATGTCTCTCCTCAATATCCTGATTGGACGTTATTTTGCAATGCCTGCTGTCACTGTGGTTGAACCGCCGTTCGCCTGGAAGGCGCCGGTGTTCCGGTCATTGTTAATAATTCGCATTCATTACTATAGATTCCGTGGCCATGCTCAGGACGATAAGTCCGTGCACGCAAGCTTGTAAATTCCTCAATTGGGGTACTCGCCGGGGAGTTCGATGTTGCCGCCGCGGGAGAGGGGCTCCAGGGTTTTCGGGCAGCTGCGCCAATTCGCCGGCGCTGGCGGGCGGGGCTCCGTCGCCGTTTAACGCTGGTTGTAGAGCAGCATGGCCTCGACGAGGGTGTGCACATGCAGCTTCTGGTAGATGTTCTTCAGGTGGGTACGCACCGTTTCATAACTGATTTCCAGTTCTTCCCCGACTTTTTTCGTCGAGTATCCCAGCTTGATGTATTCCAGGATCTGGAGCTCGCGTTTGGTCAGTTCGTCGAATTTCGTCTTCCGCGCATTCGGGGTGGCGGATTTGAAGGTTTCCAGGACCCGCTTGGCGATCACGCGCGACATCGGGGCCCCGCCATCGATCACGTCATGGATGGCGGATTCGATTTCCGTCAGGGAAGTCGATCCCTTCACGATATACCCGACGGCGCCGGCCTGAAGCGCGGAAAACAGATGGGCATCGTCATCATAGACCGTCAGCACGAGAAATTCGGTGGGGCAGCCGCGGGAAGAGACCTGCTTGATCACCTCGACACCGGAGATGTCCGGCAATTCAATGTCGATCAGGGTCACGTCGGGGTTGAGCCGGGTGATTGTTTCCACGGCCTCGGTTCCATTGGAGTACTGACCAACGATGCGCAGGCTCGTCGTATTCCCGAGCAGCAGAGCAAGTTCGTCCAGGTATCTCTTGTTGTCCTCGACGATGGCGACGTCGATGGTCTTTTCTTGGTTTAATTGAGACATTCTGCGGTGCGGCAACGGTAATTTGGGCTGGTGTTACCCGCCGGGCGGGAAACAGTCGGTACCGGCCGGCTATCGTGCGGGCGCGGGTAAAAGATCCACCCTAGTGGACGACATAAATCGAGTAAATACCACATTTGGGTGAATCGGCGCGCTAGGCGGAAATATCGCGGGTTTCGCGCCAGTTGGGCGTGCGGCGGCACAGGATTTCATGTCAGTTGAGCGGGAGTCGCATGGTGATCTTCGTGCCGCCGCCCTGCGGCGATTCGATGTCGATATCGCCGTTGTTTTCCCTCACGCGACGGATCATGTTGTTCAGTCCGTAACCCTTTCCATCGTTATGGTTCGCTTGCAGCCCGACGCCGTCGTCGGAGATGGTAATCGAAACCGCCCGGGCGTCGACCGTTAGGGTCGATTTCACATGAGCGGCCCTGGCATGCTTGGTGATATTGATCAGCGCCTCGCGGAAAATCTGGTGGATGGTGTGTTTGACCGCAAGAGCTGGCGCCGGGATCCCCGCGCTGATGCCGCTCGCGTGCATGTCGAATGTGATGTCGAAATTATTGAGCAGGTCATAGCCGAGCCTGCGCAGGGAGTTCACGATCTCTTCCCATGAATTCTGCCGTTCGTCGATGACCCACAGGAAGCTGCGCAGCTTGCGCGCCGATTCGGCCGTGTTGTTCCTGATCTTCTGAAGTTTCTCGCGCAGCCGGGCCGGGTTGTCGACACTGCGTTCCGCGCCTTCCGTGGCGATGGAAATGCTGGCCAGGTCGTTCAGCACGGTGTCGTGCAACTCGCGGTGAATTCGTTCCTTCTCCTGACGCGAACGGAATTCGAGCGCGAGCCGGTCGTGATACAGCCTGAGATTGTCGAGCGACAGAATGAGGGCGAAGGGCAGCATCAGGGAGAACAGCGCGTAGTTGTTCACCAGCCGGCCGCCTTCCGGCCAGGGCAGTACGATGGACATCAGGAAGAAGACCGCGACCAGGAGCAGGGCGATGAAAGTCGTCCGGATCTGCTTTTTCATGAATTCATCCTGGATGTACACCATCGAGTGGGTAAATGCGAATGACATCAGGACGATCCAGATGATCAGGAACGGCAGCGTCGTGGCCAGCGAGATGTGGCCGGCCAGATAGAGGAATGAAATAAACAACGAATAGAGATAGAAGCCCGCGGCGAGCGCAGGGTGATGCTGCAGAATGCGCTTCCTCTCCGGGAATACCATCGCGAAATGCACGATGGAGATCTGGCCGGTACTGGCAATGAAGAAGACGTCGATGAGCAGCTTCATCAGATCCGGATCCAGGATGATCGAGCGGTGCACGATCGGCGCGACGCTGACCAGATAGAGCGCGGTCGTGCTGAGGAAGAACGCGCAGATGAAGCCGGCGGTCTTCTCGTGATGAAGCAGGACGGATATCGCGGCGAAGATGTAGATGGCCGCGACGATATAGATGAGCCCCAGCCGCTTGGCGATCTCCTTGATGGGCATGACGCCCTTCACCGCGGCGATCTCCCAGGTATTGTCCGTGTCGTCAAAGAATTCGATGACGACGGTAAAGCGGCTGGAGATCTCCCTGTAGAGGTTTCTCTGGGCATCCCACCATGCGCCTTCTTCTTCGGCGGTGGCGAACGCAGGGAGTTTCCACAGGTCGGTGCCGTTGAGCCCGAGATCGCCTACCCGCGTGATCTCGATGTCATCCCGGACGGTGATGATCTCGCCGTCCGAGAACAGCGTGGGCGCGGAGCGGAGCGCGTGTACGCCGACGCCTGCGATGATGACGCTGCAGAGCGTTATGGCCGAGATCAGCGCCCACTGCAGGACGCGGTAAGTGATCCTGATCCCGAAAAGCCTTCGGGCCGATTCGGAGTGGGCTTGCGGTTTCATCTCGATCGGTGGCGGCTCGTTCCCGTACGCTGGCCGCGCAGCAGGGTCGAGGCATCGGCATAGGCGGGCCGGCGTCTCGCGGCATGGCAGATTATGCCCTACCACCGCCTTCGGTGAAACACGCTCCGATGGTGCAGGGACTTGGCTCGACGCGCCGATTCCTCATCCGCCGGACACGGAATCGGCGCGCAGGCCAACAGATACGGTCAGCCCTCCACGACGATTTTCCGGGCCAGTGTACGCTGTTGTTTCGGAATGGAGATCTCGAGCACGCCGTTTCTGCATTTCGCCGCGATGCGGTCCGCGTCAGTCGCATCGGGCAGGCTGAAGCGCCGATGGAAGGTCCCGCGCGGCCGTTCGACGCGTTTGTAGGATTCCGGATCTCCCTGCCCGGGCGCGCGTTCGCCCCGAATGGAGAGGACGCCGTTTTCCATCTGGATGTCGATCTTTTCCGGGTCGACCCCGGGGACGTCGACCTGGAGGACATAGGCCGCCGTGTTTTCCACGATGTCCACCGCCGGCGCCCAATCGCTGGTGGCGATGTAACTGCTTCCGCTGCCGTTCTCCTGGGAGTCGGACAAACGGTTAATCTCGTTGCGGAATTGTTCCAGCAACGACCAGGGTTCATAACGAAACACTTTCATGGGTATCTCCTCGTCAGATGGCTTGTCGTCGATTACACGGTTGATTTCGGGTCTCGACCCTGCTGAGAATATGGGAAGCGCCTGCGTGGTTTTCAAGTCGGCCGACGGTTGCAAGGCGGCGGCCGGTTCGATTAATCTGCGGCCCTTCAGGCGCGGTTGCGACAGGATTTCGGGGAGATAGGATGAACGTGCGGGAAACGATTGAGCGCAAGCTGGCCGAAGGCGTGTCTGGTGTGCGTCACCTCGAGGTCACCAATGAGAGTGACCGCCACAACGTACCGCCGGGCTCGGAATCCCATTTCAAGCTCGTGCTGGTGGCCGACGCGTTCGAAGGGGCCGGCCTGCTGGCGCGGCACAGGTTGATCAACACGCTGCTCGCCACGGAGCTCGCCGGTCCCGTGCATGCCCTGGCCATACACGCCTACACACGTGTGGAATGGGAGGAGCGTATGGGGCGGGCGCTGATGTCGCCGCCGTGCCTCGGCGGTGGTCAATCCGCGGCGGGTTAAGATCCGGCCGTCATTCGCAGATACAGTTCCCAGACCATTATTTCCAACCGCAAGGAGCAACAGGGTGAAAAGACGTCCATACCGTATCTGTTCGGCGCTGCTGCTGGCGTCAATGACCGCAATTCCCGTCGTCGGACACGCCGATCCCACTCCGCCGGTGCAGGAGGAGATGCATGACCCTGCATCGATGGGCGGTGTCGGTCGTCAGGATGCCGTGCCGCGCCGGGACCGTTCCGGCGGGCGTGACTGGGAGGGCCTGCTGAGCCCGGAACAGAAGGCGGAGATCGACTGGATCACGCTGCGGACTTCACCGCAGCAGCAATTGCTCAAGGCCCAGATCGACGTCAAGGAGGCGGAGCTCAATCAACTCATCCTCGGCGAGGATGTCACGCAGGATCAGTGGTATGCGAAGATCGATGAACTGCTGCAACTCAAGCGCGAGTATATGATCAACCGCTATCAGCGCATGATCGAGGTGCGGCAGGTGCTGAATCCCCAGCAGCGGGTGGTGTTCGATCTGGACGTGCTGTCCCGTCATTGAGCGACAGTGCCGGGCGCCTGGCGCGCTCCGGTGGTGAACCCGCCGCCGGCGGGATGGGAAATTTTTCGGAGATTAGACATGGCATCGACAGTCGAGGAACTCACGGTCAACTATTCGGAAGGCGATACCCAGCTGGTCAAGGAACTGGACAAGGTGGTGCTGTCGAAGGGCGCCTGGGCCACCCTCATGTATCGCTACCAGGACTGGGATGCCCAGAGCGGCGAGTTCGGTCCGGAAAAGTTCAGCATCCGGCGTTATCAGAAGCGTAACGGCGAGTATTTCCAGAAGTCGAAGTTCAATATTTCCAGCGCCGATCAGGCGCGCAAGATCATTGAAACCCTGGAGTCCTGGATCGGAACGTCCGCCGGGTAGATTTGGCCGGGCCGAAGCTGGCCCACAGCTGCCTATTATCCGCCTGTTGTTCCTACCCGTGCAGGGAGGGTTGGAGCCGACCGTGCGCCGGCGGGGTTCGATCGATTTCACGGAATCGGGAATCCACGTAAAGACATGCCTCCGAGCGGTCGATAACACCCCGGATATCCGGACAATTTTGTCCGGCGATTTTGGGGCTAGGCAAGCTGCGGATGGATATGGACGTGGAAAAGGACGGTAGTGCTTACGGTTCCCGGGTTTCCCAGGGCAAGAACCCGCCCCCCCTTGCCGCCTCAGGTATCTTGCAGGAATGCCGTGCGCGTGTCCTCGCGTTCGCTGCCGGCCTGCCCGGGCGATTCTTCGAGGTGCTGGAGAGGGATCTCACCGATCAGGCCTCCAACGTCTTCGCCAGTCCGGAGCAGGGCCGGGTCGTCGAAGGGCTGCGTATCGCCAAAAAGGGCAAGGCGGAACTGGAGGCGGCGTTGCCGGAACGTTTCTCCCGCCGGTTCGACCGCAAGCCGGCGCGCGATGCGGCCCCATCCGGCACTGCCGGCGGCGCCAGTCCTGCCCTGAGTCTGTCCCTCGTGGATGACAGCGAGCTCGAAGAGTCGCTCGCCGTCAATACCCTGATCGGCAAGCTGCGGGAGCGCTACAGCGACGAGTTGTTCGGCCTCTCGCAGCGCTATGAGGAACTCGCGCCCGGAACCGGAGACAACCTGCCCATGGGGCCGGACGCCTTCTGCGATGCCTTTCGCGACGGCCTGGGCCTGCTGGAACTGGAGCCGCCCGCCCGGGTGCATTGCTACAAACTGTTCGAACGCGTGCTGATCCCGGGGCTGGGAGAGTGCTACGCGGAGCTGAACAAATTCCTGGTTGCGCAGGGCGTGCTTCCCCAGCTCAAGGCGAAGATCCGTACCCAGCCCGCCGCCCCGGGGTCGCATCAGCCGCCCGGCGTGGCGGCGGGGCGCGGCCCGGCAAGACGCGGAGGAGGTGCCGGCGGTGGCGGAGCGGGCTCCGGTGGGGGATCTGCGACCGATGAAGGCTTCTTCGGCGAGATGATCACGCCGCTCGATGAGCCGATGGTGCAGGAGCCGATGCCGGTACGGGAGCCGGTCTTTCAGGCCATGCAGCATCTGCTCGGGGGCTACGCGGGGGGGGGCGAGGGCGACCTGCCGGCCACCGACGCGCGTCCTTCCGCCATCGTCTATCTGCCCGCCACTCCGATGCTGATCGACACCCTGTCGTCACTGCAGCATGATCCCGTACTGGTCGAGCATACCGGCGAACTGCTGCGGGGTGGGCTGAAGCAGCATGTCGTCGGCCGTTTCGCGACGGTCGACGCGCAGGGCCGGTCGGGGATGATCAACCAGATCGATGACGAGACCATCGACGTCATCAGCATGATCTTCGATTACATCTTCGATGACACGACGCTGCCCGATTTCGTCAAGGCGTTGATCGGCAGATTGCAGATACCGGTACTGAAGGCCGCCATCGTTGACCGCGAGTTCTTCAGCGACAAGGCGCATCCGGTGCGGCAGCTGCTCAATGAGCTCGCGTTTTCCGGGGTGGGCTGGGACGCGGAGTCGGATGCGGTCAGGGACCGGCTCTATGAAAAAATGGAGGCGGTCGTCCGCCGGGTCCTGGGCGAATTCAACGAGGACGTCGCTCTGTTCGCGGAGGTGCTGGGAGAATTCCGCGCATTCCTGGAGGAAGAGAAGAAGAGTTTCGCCCTGCTGCAGCAGCAGATAGGCAGCCGGAACGAGGAAGCCGAGCAGACCGAGCAGATCAGGCACGCCGTCGCCGAGGAGATCGCGGGCCGTGTGGCCGGCAGGGATGTGCCGGCGGAGGTGCGCGAGTTCCTGGCCACGACGTGGCGTCAGCTGCTCACCGAGGCCACGCTCGAGGAGGGCCGGGACGGCGCCTGGCGGTCGCGCGCGCTGCGGGCGCTGGATGATCTGCTCTGGAGCCTGGAGCCCAAGAGGAACGCCGAGCAGCGCAGGCGGCTCGGTGTCATCCTGCCGGTCCTGCTGCAGGATCTGCGCGAAGGCCAGCTCCGCGTCGGCTGTCGTGAGGAGGAGATCGAGGAATTCGTCGCCGTGCTTGAGCGGTGTCACTTCGCCAGCATGAAGGGTGGCAGGACGAATGCATCCCGGGAGGTTCCCTCCGTCGGGCCGGAGGCCGCGCCAGCCGGCGCCCCCCCGCAAGACGGGACCCAGGGTCCGGCGCAGTCCGATGAGATCGACCGGATGTTCAGGGAGATCAGCAGCGACATCGACAATCTGGACGAACTCGACGTGGAAGGGCTGTCCGGTTTCGATGACCTGCTGGAGAAGAACGATCCGGAGCGCCAGAGCCGGTTCGACAGGATGATGGCGGAGATGGGGTTCGAGACGGAAGGCGACGGTGGCCCGCAGATCGAGGACGTCCATACTGAGTGCGTCCGCAAGCTCGAGCCCGGCGCCTGGATCGAATTGACGAACCCGGACGGTGGGAAGCTGCGTGCCAAGCTCGCATGGGCCGGCGATGCCTACTCCAGTTTTTCATTCGTCAACCGCCAGTACAAGGTGGTTGCCGAACGGCCGTTGTACGTGCTGGCAGAGGAATTCAGGAACGGCAGCGCCCGGGTGATCGAGAACGTCGCGCTGTTCGATCGGGCACTGGACGGCGTGATTTCCGGGATCATGAAATTCGCGCGTCCGCGCACCCAGGCCCGCCACGCCTAGCCATACCGCTTAAAGCGCCGTCGGGCGCCATCCGATATAGGACTCATGGGAAAGTCCAGGGTGAATTCCACGCGCGCTTCCTGTCGTTGGGCGGGGAGTTATGGCAGCTTCGGCAAGCTCGACGGCGATCACCCCTTCAGGCAGTCCGTTCCCGGCGCTTTCGTGGATTACCCGGTCAGGTACCGCGACGGCGGCCGGGTGTTCTATTTCAACTTCGCCCTTGCACGCGAGATGGGTCTGATCCCGCGAGCACATCCCGATGAACTGACCACGGAGCTCGCACGGACCGTACTGAATACCTTCAGTCTGCAGATCATCAACGAATACGATTCCGTACATCATCCGGAGCTGCTGGACGAGGCGCGTCCTAAGCCGTACATGGCGACGCGATATCTCCAGCTTCAGCATCCGAGTCGCAGGGGACTTACCTCGGGCGACGGCCGCAGCATCTGGAACGGATGCCTCCGGGGTCGCGGAAAGACCTGGGACGTTTCCAGTTGCGGCACCGGCGTCACCCGCCTCAGCCCGGCGACCGGCCGGGAGAAAAAATTCTTCCGGACCGGTGACGTCGGCGCCTCCTACGGCAGCGGTCTCGCGGATTTGTGGGACGGTGTCGCGGCCGCGATGATGAGCGAGGTTCTGCATGGAAACGGCATCAGAACGGAACGCACCCTGGCCATCATCGACTACGGCGACGGCAGCGCGGTCAACGTGCGCGCCTATCCCAATCTGCTGCGCCCCGCGCATTTCCTGCATCATCTCAAACAGGGGAATAGCGAGTCGCTCAGACGGGTGGCCGATTACTATATCGCGCGCCAGGCCGCGAATGGCGACTGGCCCGCGCCGGTTTCGGGCGCGCGCGCGTACCGCTATCTGGCGCAGCGCATCGCCACCGATTTCGGCCGCATGGCGGCGCGCTTCGTGAGCGATTATATCTTCTGCTGGATCGACTGGGATGGAGACAACATCCTGATGGACGGCGGCATCATCGATTACGGTTCCCTGCGCCAGTTCGGTCTGTTTCACCATGAATACCGCTACGATGACGTCGAGCGGATGTCGACCACCATACGGGAGCAGCGCGCCAAGGCGCGTTACGTCGTGCAGGCCTTCGCCCAGATCGCGGAGTACCTGGTCAGCGGCCGCAAGACGAATATCAGGAATTTCCGGGCCGATGCCGCGCTGCGAACATTCGACGCGGCCTTTGCGGAGCACCGCGAGGAACTGCTGTTGTACAAGCTCGGTTACGCACCGGAACTCCATCGACGCCTGCTGGGAGATGGCGGATTCCGGCGGGATCTCGCTGAATTCACGCGGATCTTCTCCCATTTCGAGCGCACCAAATCCAAACGCGGTCCCTATGACATTACGGACGGCGTGACCTGGGATGCGGTGTTCTGCATGCGTGACATACTGCGGGAATTGCCCGCGAGATATCAGGCGGGCGAGGGCCCGCTGGATGCCGATGAATTCATCCGCATCATGCGCTCGAGGTATGCATCGCGTCAGGACGTCCGGATGTATCCTGCGCGACGGCGTCGCATCAAGCGTTTTCAGGTCCTCTATCGCCGCCTGCTCCGGCGCGCCGCCGGGCTTTCCGGCCGTGCCGCCGAACATCTGCTTGTACAGCTGGTGCGGCGTTCCGCCCTGATCAACCGCTATGAGCGGATTACCGGGGACGCCGCTCTGATAGCATCCAAAAGATTAATTAAAAGTCGTAATACCATGAATAAAAATGATATTTATAGACTGATCTCTGGGTTTGCCTCCGACCAGATCCTGTCTCCCGAGCGACGCGTGCAGGCGCCGGACACGGTGGCCTGGGATCGCTGCGCCAGACTGCTCTACCAATCGATGATCCGGGTCGTCGCGGAATACCGCGAAGGCTTGTAGAATCGCTCCGCCATTATTGCCGCGCGGTCAGTACGCGCTCCATTTTCGATGTGCAACACGGCGGGGAGCGGTCGCATGCCCCGTCGTTGCGCGCCGGTGCGGGATAATTGTCGAATCTGCGTGGAAATGCTAATGTTTGCCGTCGGTGAAGGTTTTAACCGTGGCCGATCATAGTTGAGCGTTTTATTCATGCCACGGCGAGCGGTGGCGACAAACCAGGAGAACAGAGATATGACGGATAAGAATGAAGTTCTTGTTGTGGCTTCGAAGGTTAAAACCTATATACGCGAAAAGTCCGACATGAATACCTCGGCGGGTGTGTTCGATGTGATGTCGGACAAGATTCGCGAAATGTGCGATCGCGCGATTGAGAATGCGCGCAATGACGGGCGCAAGACCGTGAAGGACAGGGATTTCTCCTGAGGCGGTCCCGAGCCGGGAGATCGCGTGCGCGGACCCGTGATCGCGTTGAGTAGAGGCCTGGATGCAATGCGTTCACGCCGGCAGGCGACGGGTCCGTACGGGCGGTCCGGCAGATTTCATGCGACCCCGTCTTCGCGACGGGGTTTTTGTTGCGTAACGACAGCCGCGCCCGCGCGGTGCGCGGTCAAGGGTTCGTAACGCCGCACCCATATAATAATGACGATGGTTCCCGCATATGAACCCGATGCCGGAGGGATGATTTGCGGGGATCCTTCCATAAAACGCCAGGTTTCCGTGTTACCAAAAAAAGACAGCTATTCCAGGACCGACCTGCTCGAATGCGGTCACGGCCGATTATTCGGGCCGGGTAACGCGCAACTGCCGCTGCCGCCGATGCTGATGTTTGACCGCATCGCGCGCATCGCGGAGACCGGGGGGCGTTACGACAAGGGCGAGATCATCGCCGAACTGGACATCAGTCCCGATCTCTGGTTCTTCGCCTGCCACTTCGAAGGCGACCCGGTCATGCCGGGCTGTCTGGGACTCGATGCCATGTGGCAGCTGGTGGGATTTTATCTCGGCTGGCTCGGTCAGCCGGGGCAGGGCCGCGCCCTGGGCGCCGGCGACGTGAAATTTTCCGGACAGATCACTCCGGAAACGCGTCTTGTGACCTACCGCATCGAGTTGAAACGGGTTATTTTACGCAAACTGGTCATGGGTATTGCCGATGCGGTGCTGGAGGCGGATGGGCAGCAGATTTACACGGCCAGCGATCTGCGGGTGGGCCTGTTTACATCCAAGGACAGCTTTTAACTCGATTAGGGGATCATGCGACGGGTTGTAGTCACAGGGCTGGGTATCGTCTCGAGTCTCGGAAACAACGCAGAGGAGGTGACCTCCTCCCTGCGGCAGGGGCGTTCCGGGATCGCCTACAGCGAGGAATATGCTGAGCTCGGGCTGCGTTCCCGGGTGTATGGTCCAATACGGCTCGATCCCGCAGAACACATCGATCGCAGGGTGCTCCGCTTCATGGGTGATGCCGCTGCCTTCGGTCATATCGCGATGGCGCAGGCCATCGCGGACGCCGGCCTGCGGGAACCGGAGGTATCGAACCCGCGTACGGGCCTGGTGACGGGTTCCGGTGGGGCCTCAAACCGGAATTTCCTGCAGGCCGTGGAGTCCTTGCGCAAGCGCGGCGTGCGCGGCGTCGGTCCGTACATGGTCCCGCGCACGATGGGCAGCACGACCTCGGCAAACCTGTCCACCGCGTTCAAGATCAAGGGTGTCAGTTACTCGATCAGTTCCGCCTGTTCGACCAGCGCCCACTGTATCGGCAACGGCTGCGAGCTGATCCAGGCTGGCAAGCAGGATGTGATCTTCGCGGGCGGCGGCGAAGAGGTCGACTGGACCATGACGATGCTGTTCGATGCCATGGGTGCGCTGTCATCCGGATATAACGAGACGCCGCAGCGTGCATCGCGACCCTATGATCGCGATCGTGACGGTTTTGTGATTTCCGGGGGAGGCGGCATGCTGGTCCTGGAGTCGCTCGACCACGCCCGTGCGCGCGGCGCACGCATCTATGCCGAGATCGTCGGCTACGGCGCCACTTCCGACGGCCATGACATGGTTGCCCCATCCGGCGAAGGCGCGGTTCGCTGCATGCGCCAGGCGCTGGCGGCGATCGACGGGCCGATCGATTACATCAATACCCACGGCACCAGCACCCCGGCGGGAGACATGAAGGAACTGGAGGCCATCCGCGAGACGTTCGGCGCCCGGATCCCTTTTCTGTCCTCGACCAAATCGCTGACCGGCCACGCACTCGGCGCCGCCGGCGTCCACGAGGCGATCTACAGCCTGATCATGATGCGGGACGGCTTCGTCGCCGGGTCCGCCAATATCGAGCACCTCGATCCGGCGGCCGAAGGGATGCCGATCGTCACCACCTGTCGCGACGGTGTCACGCTCGACCGGGTGATGAGCAACAGTTTCGGCTTCGGTGGAACGAATGCCGCCCTGGTGTTCGAGCGTTATTCCTCCTGACCGCGTGCCCGCCGGCCGGGTAACGCGTCGCAGATGCTGAAGCTGTATTCCGCCGCTGATCTCCAACAGGCCCACCTGCTGTCGCATCTGCTCGGCCAGGCGGGTATCGCGCACTACATCTCCAATGAAAATCTGCAGGGTGGGGTCGGTGAATTGCCGTTCACCCAGACCTATCCGGCCATCTGGCTGTTCGATGATGACGACAGGGAGCAGGCGCAGGCGATCATCGCGGCATTCGAACAGGCGGGTACGCGGCAGGCAGATACCTGGCGTTGCGGCGCCTGCGGCGAGGATAACCCGGGAACCTTCGAGACCTGCTGGAAATGCGGCCACGACCGGGACTAGCCGCCCGGTTCCGCGCCGGGACGTCCGTTTGCGGTAGAATGGCGGGCTTGCGGCGGCGGGCGGGGTGCCCGGGCCGCTACGGCGGGAGACCCAGGTGACAACGGCAGTATCAGCGCAAGGCGTGATCAAGAGCTTCCCCCGAGTGCGCGCCCTCCAGGGCGTCGACCTGACGATCGCTCAGGGGGAGTTCTTCGGCCTGCTCGGACCCAACGGGGCCGGCAAGTCCACCCTGATCAATATCATGGCCGGCCTGACCCGCGCCGATTCCGGACGGATCGCGATCATGGGTCACGATGTCGTGAGCGACTACCGCATGGCGCGCAGGAACCTCGGCGTGGTGCCGCAGGAGCTGGTGTTCGACCCCTTCTTCACCGTGCGTGAAACGCTGCGGATCCAGAGCGGCTATTTCGGGCTCGGACGGGAGAACGACGCCTGGATCGATGAACTGCTCGCCGAATTGAAGCTCACCGATCGCGCCGACAGCAATATGCGTTCGCTCTCCGGCGGCATGAAGCGCCGGGTCCTGATCGCGCAGGCGCTGGTGCACAGGCCGCCGGTGCTGGTCCTGGACGAACCCACCGCCGGCGTCGATGTCGAACTGCGCAAGCTGCTGTGGGGATTCATTCAGCGGCTGCATCGCCAGGGACACACCATCATTCTCACCACCCACTATCTCGAGGAGGCGGAGTCGCTGTGCGACCGTATCGCCATCCTCAATCACGGCAGAATCATCGCGCTGGATACCAAGCAGGCCCTGCTGAACGGGGATCTCGGCCGCGGGCTGCGTCTCAGGGTGGTCGCGAGCGCCGCGGTGTCCGCGATTCCTGACACTCTCGCGAACAAGGTTGTTAAGCACGCCGGTAACACGTTGGAGCTGGCGCTGGACAAGACGGCGGATTCCATCGTCGCGATCCTGAACGAGCTGCAGCGCTCCGGCATCGAGATCGTGGACCTCCATACCGAACAGGCCGATCTCGAGGATATTTTCCTCAATCTGACCACGCGCGAGGCCGGCTGATGTCGCGCGGATTCAGCACCCTGTTCTATAAGGAGATCCTGCGCTTCCACAAGGTCGTGCTGCAGACCGTGATCGCCCCCGCGATCACGACCCTGCTCTACCTGCTGGTGTTTTCCCATGCACTGGATCGGCACGTCACGGTATTCGGCGATATCGCCTATACCACCTTCCTCGTCCCGGGTCTGGTGATGATGACCATGATCCAGAACGCCTTCGCCAACAGTTCCTCCAGCCTGATCCAGTCGAAGGTCACCGGCAACATCGTCTTCGTCCTGCTGACGCCCTTGTCCTACACGGAGTTCTATCTCGCCTTCATGCTGGCCGCCGTGACGCGTGGCCTGGTCGTCGGCCTGGCGGTATATCTGTGCGCCATCCCCTTCGTTACGTTACCGGTGCACAGCGCAGCCATTGTCCTGGCGTTCGCACTGGCCAGCAGCGCGGTGCTCGGCACTCTCGGTATCATCGCAGGGATCTGGGCCGAGAAGTTCGATCAGTTGGCCGGGTTCCAGAACTTCATCATCCTTCCCTTGTCATTCCTCAGCGGGGTGTTCTATTCGATCGCATCGTTGCCGGAGTTCTGGCAGCATATCTCCAGGCTGAATCCGTTCTTCTACATGATCGACGGCTTTCGCTACGGTTTTGTCGGCCGCTCCGATATCGATCCGGGCGTGAGTCTGACGGTGGTGGTGGCGACGTTCCTGTTGTTGTCATCGCTTACACTGGTGCTCCTGCGGCGGGGCTATCGCCTGAGGAATTAACGGCCCGGCATGTTTCCGGGCGTGTATGCGCCCTGAGGAGTCGTCCATGATCCACCAGATGAACCCTGCCGCTTTGCAACAGTATCTCGCCGAGGCAGCGGCGAAGCCGCTGCTGCTCGACGTGCGGGAAGGCTGGGAATTCGTCCACTGCCATATCGAGGGTTCCCTCCATATCCCCATGGCGACCATCCCCGGCCGGATCGCCGAGTTGGACCCGGCGCGCGAGACCGTGCTGATCTGCCATCACGGAATGCGCAGCCAGCGGGTGGCCGGCTATCTAGAGCAGCGGGGTTTCACCCGACTCGTCAATCTCCAGGGCGGGATCGACGCCTGGGCCGCCGTCGTCGATCCCGCGATGCCCAGGTACTGAAGCCCGGCCGGGCCGGGCCGGGGCGGCGCCCCTTGGGGTATAATGGCCGGGTCTGCCGCGGAATATGACGCGGGCGGGCGGAATCCGGGCCTGTAATCGCGGAGGGGCGCTTATGACGGCATCGAAACATCGCATGGCGGTTTGTCTGTTCGCCGGCTTGCTGATGGCGGGCGCGCAGCCCGCGTCCGCGGCCGATGCGGGCACGGTTTCCACCGCGGTCGACGCGCCTGCGGAAAGTGGCGCCGAGGCGCCGGGGCACAGCGACCCGGCCCTGGTGTTGGCCGCCCGCTACGGCCAGCGCGATACCGTGCGTCTGCTGCTCGATCAGGGTGTGGCGCCGGACTCACGCGACGGTCTGGGCCGGACCGCGCTGATTGCCGCCGCCGGCGAGTCGGACGCCGCCATGACCTCCCTGTTGCTCGCTCGCGGCGCCGATGTCGCGGCCGCCGACGCCGACGGCACTACCGCCCTGATGCACGCCGCTTCGAGAGATCGCCTGGATAACGTGCGTCTGCTGCTGGACGCTGGGGCGGACCTAAATGCGTCCGACCGCCAGGGTGAAACCGCGCTGGGCGCCGCTATCCGATTCGGCCGTGTCCGCATCGTCGATTTCCTGCTGGCGCATGGCGCCGATCCCAACCGATATGAACCGGGTTCGGGCAACGCAGGCTACAGCCCGCTGATGCGCGCGGTCGCCAGCGATCTTCCGGCGGCGGACAGTCTGGCCATGGTGCGCGGCCTGCTGGCGCGGGGCGCGGCCCCGGATGTCGTGCGGGTGCGGGGCGAGACGGCATATACACTGGCCGTGCGCAATGGCAAGACGGCGGCCGCAGAGGAACTGCTGCGGGCCGGCGCGCGCGATGAGACACCGTATGTCGATCTGAGCCCGGAGCAGGCGCTGCTTCGGGCGGTGAAGCTTGGTGACGCGGACAAGCTCGCGCGATTGCTCGAGCAGTCCGTCGACCCCGACTACCGGGATCCGATCACGGGCATCACAGCGCTGGCGAGCGCGGCCTACCGCGGAGAGAACGCCATGCTGGAGCTGCTGATCCAGCATGGCGCCGATGTGAACGATGTCCCGTGGGGGCTCAGTGCGCAGCGTATCGAGGCCTCCGGCACACCGCTGCGCGAGCGTGAACTGCTGCGGGCGGTGGGGCGCGGGGACACCGCGCTGCTGACCGCGATCTGGCGCAATGACATGGACGCCGTCTGGATCCTGCTCGACCACGGCGCCGATATCCGCCTCCCGAATCGGGACGGTGACACACCGGGAATCGCGGCCGCGCGCGCGGGAAACCTCGATGTAATGCGTGCCCTGCTGGCGAAGGGGCTCGATCCGAACCGGAATGATCCGCCGCTGACGCGAGGTTATATGATCACCACCCTCGTCAACAACGGCGCGCCGGCGCCGCTCCTGGTGGAGGCGGCCCGCAACGGGCAGGTGGACATGATCGGCCTGTTGCTCGATGCCGGCGCCGCGCCCGATGCCCGGGATGCCGGAGGGCGGACGGCGCTGCACTGGGCCGTGGAGAACGGCTACGCGGAGGCGGTCGAACTCCTGCTCGCCCACGGGGCCGACACCAACATCGTCGCGCGTCCCGATGTCACCCCGCTCATGCTCGCCGTGCAGGGCGGACGTGAGACCATCGCCAGGGCCCTGCTGGAACACGGCGCCGATCTGGATGCGATCGGAAACCTGTCCGTGTCGGCGCTGGATGCCGCGGCGCGGGATGGCAATCCGGCCGAGCTGGCACGACTGCTCACCACCGCAAGCCCGGAGTGACATGCGTCCGGAATCCGGCATGATCCGCCATTCATTCCGGAGCCGTCTGGGCGCGGCCCGCGCGGCCGCCGCAGCCCTCATCGCCGGCGCGGTTCTGCTCGCCGGCTGCGATACCGGCCCGGCGGCGACGGCGGATCAATCCGAACGCACCGCCGAGCTCGAGGTGTGGATGCACGCCGGTTCTTCCGCCGAGAGCAGGATCGTGCAGGAGCAGGTCGCGCGCTTCAACGCGCGTCAATACCGGGTGCGGGTGAACGTCGTGATCCTGCCCCAGGAATCCTATGAGGCACAAATCCGGGAGGCGGCCGGCACGGGCGCGCTGCCCGACCTCTTCGATGTCGACGGGCCGCATATCCAGGACTACATCCAGCACGGTTACCTGATTCCGCTCGACAAGCTGTTGACCGACAACAGTCGGCTCGATCTGTTTCCGTCGGTGATCGGGCAGGGTATGTACCGCGGCAGGATCTACACCGTATCGAGCTACGACACCGGTCTCGGCATCTATGCGCGGCCGAGTCTGCTGCGCGCGGCGGGCGTGCGCATTCCCGCTTCGCTCCAGGACACCTGGAGCGCCGAGGAGTTCGGCCGGGTACTGCAGAGTCTGGCCAGACACGATCCGGACGGGGCCGTGCTCGATCTCGGTCTGGCCGCGAAAGGCGAGTGGTACAGTTACGCCTTTCTCCCCGTGGTACAGTCCGCCGGCGGCGACCTCATCGATCGTGCCACCTATCGGACTGCCGCCGGGTATTTGAACCGGGAGGGGGTCGTGGCGGCGATGTCGCGGCTGCAATCCTGGGTCCGAGAGGGCTACGTCGATATGGCCGGCGACGATACCGCCTTCATGAGCGGACGCGTCGCGCTGGCGTGGGGGGACCACACCGCGTTCCGCCGCTATGAAGGGCAGTTCCCGGGTGACGTCGTCCTGTTGCCTTTGCCGGATTTCGGGCACGGTCCGCGTACCGCACAAGGCGGATGGGGCTGGGCGCTCAGTGCCGCGTGCAAGGACCAGGGCGCCGCCATGCAGTTTCTCGAATACCTGCTGCAGCCGGATCAGGTGCTGGCGACCTCCATTGCAGTGGACGGGATTCCCGCGACCCGCAGCGCCGCGGCCCGCGCGGCGCTGTACCGCGACGACGGCCCCTTGCATCTCTTCATGCCGCAACTCGAAAACACGGTGATCTCGCGCCCCGGACTGCCTGCGTATCCCGTCCTCAGCGAGGAATTCCAGCACGCCTTCGACGACATCATGCATGGGGCGGATGTGCGCGGCACGCTCGACGCGGCGGTCAGGGCGATCGACATGAGATTGAGCGGCGGCGCCTGATCAGCGCGGACGCTTGCGCGTGTTCCGTCGATTCCAGGGCAGCGATCCTTCGACATGAACGGTATCTTCGACGAGCTCGAACGCGAACTCGCCTCCTGCCTGCGCATCGACCAGCCGCGCCTCCGGCAGCGCCTGCGGAGGATCGCGCGAGAGATCCGGGAAGATTCCGGCGGGCGCTCCGCGGAGGCGCGGGAGCGGCTCGTCCGGTTGCGCGCCGAGATCGAGGCATCCCGGTCGCAGGTCGAGCAGCGGCGGACGTTGCGGCGGGACTGGGGGTATCCGGAGGAATTGCCGGTCAGCGCCCAGCGCGCCGAGATCGCCGCCGCCATCGCCGCGCACCAGGTGATCGTGCTGTGTGGCGCGACGGGCTCCGGCAAGAGCACCCAGCTGCCCAAGATCTGCCTGGAGGCGGGCCGAGGTATCGCCGGCATGATCGGCCACACCCAGCCGCGCCGGATCGCGGCGCGCAGCCTGGCGGAACGCATCGCCGCCGAAATGAGGTTCGAGCCCGGCGGCCGGGTGGGTTACAAGATCCGGTTCGGCGATCACACCCGGCCGGAGACGATGATCAAGCTCATGACGGACGGCATCCTGCTGGCCGAACTGAGGCAGGATCGCAACCTGCTCGCCTATGACACCCTCATAATCGACGAGGCGCATGAACGCAGCCTCAATATCGATTTCCTGCTGGGTTATCTCAAACAGCTGCTGCCGCGCCGCCCCGACCTGAAACTGATCATCACCTCCGCCACCATCGATCCGGAGCGCTTCGCGCGCCACTTCGACGGGGCGCCGATTCTCGAGGTGTCCGGGCGCAGTTATCCCGTCGAGATCCGCTATCGTCCCTCCACCGCGAATGCGACGGAAGATGACGGCGCGCAACAGCGGATACTGGAGGCGACGGACGAACTGGCGCGCGAGGGCCCGGGCGATATCCTGATCTTCCTGCCGGGGGAACGGCAGATCCGCGAGACCGCCGAGGCGCTGCGCAAGCATCATCCACCACGGACCGAGATCATACCGCTCTATGCGCGCCTGAGCGCGGCGGAGCAGGGCCGGATCTTTTGCCCGGGGCGCGAGCGCCGGCTCATCCTTGCGACCAACATCGCCGAGACCTCGCTGACGGTGCCTGGC
This sequence comes from Gammaproteobacteria bacterium, assembly GCA_016716465.1. Lineage (NCBI taxonomy): Bacteria > Pseudomonadati > Pseudomonadota > Gammaproteobacteria > Gammaproteobacteria bacterium. The sequence goes on along the minus strand of JADJWH010000001.1, from coordinate 838,077 downwards.
ATCCGTTATGTGATCGATACCGGTCTGGCGCGTATCAGCCGCTACAGCCATCGCGCGAAGGTGCAGCGCCTGCCGATCGAGCCGATCGCACGCTCATCGGCCGACCAGCGCGCCGGGCGCTGCGGGCGCGTCGCGCCCGGCGTGTGCCTGCGCCTGTATGCGGAGGAGGACTATCTTGCCCGACCCGCGCACACACCACCCGAGATCCTGCGCACGAACCTCGCCAGCGTGATCCTCCAGATGCGCGCCCTGCAACTGGGCGAGATCGAACAGTTCCCGTTCATCGATCCCCCCGATTCGCGCTATGTCAGCGACGGGTACAAGCTGCTGGCGGAATTGAATGCGCTCGACGACCGGCGCCGGCTGACGGACATCGGCCGGAAGATCGCGCAGTTTCCCGTCGACCCGCGCATCGGGCGCATGCTCCTCGGCGGAGTCGCCGAGAACGCCCTGACGGAGACGCTCATCGTGTGCGCCGCGCTGTCGCTGCCGGATCCGCGCGAGCGCCCGCAGGAATCGCCGCAGGCGGCCGATGAGAAGCACCGCGCGTTCCAGGACGCGCGCTCGGATTTCCTGGCCTATCTCAAGCTGTGGTCGGAATTCGAGCAGCAGGCGCGCCATCTGTCGCAGAGCAAGCTCCGCAGGTTCTGCCAGGAGCAGTTTCTATCCTACCGGCGGATGCGGGAGTGGCGCGACATCCACCAGCAGCTCCACGAGCAGCTCAGGGAGATGGGGTACCGGCTCAATCAGCAGCCTGCCGAGTACGGCCAGCTCCATCGCGCCCTGCTCAGCGGCCTGCTCGGCAATGTCGCGCGTCTGAACGAGGAGCGGGAATACGCCGGCGCCTGGGGCAACAAGTTCGTGCTGTTCCCCGGGTCGGCGCTGGCCGCCAAGCCGCCCAAGTGGATCATGGCCGCTTCCCTGGTCGAGACCCAGCGCCTGTATGCGCATACCGCGGCGCGCGTCGAACCCGAATGGATCGAGCGGGCCGCGGCGCATCTGGTCAAACGCAGCCACTATGATCCGTTCTGGGACGCCCGCCGCGGACGCGTGATGGTCTACGAGCGCGTCATGCTGTACGGTCTGCTGGTCAACCCGCGGCGTTGCGTCGATTTCGCCCCCATCGATCCGGAGCAGGCGCGCGCGATCTTCATCCGTGGCGCCCTGCTGGATCCCGACTCCGGACTCGATGCCGACTGTCTGCGCCACAACCGTGCGCTCATCGACGAGATCCGCGCGCTGGAGGACAGGACGCGCCGCCGCGGGCTGCTGGCAGACGACGAGACCCTGTTTCACTTCTATGACGCGCGACTGCCTTCGGGTCTGGCCGACGCGCGGGCCTTCGCAGCCTGGTACAAGGAGGCGCGGCGCGTCGTTCCAGGTCTGTTGTTCATGGACAGGGAACTGCTCCTGCGGGGCGCCCGGGAGGGCGACGTGGACGCGCTGTTTCCCGCCAGGCTGACGATGAACGGGGTCGAGTTCGCCTTGCGGTATCGCTTCGAGCCCGGGCATCCGGACGACGGCGTCACGCTGGAGATTCCCCTCATGATGCTGAACCGGGTGGATGCCGCGCGCACCGAATGGCTGGTGCCCGGCCTGCTGCAGGAAAAACTGCTCGCGATGCTCCGGTCCCTGCCCAAGGCCTGGCGGCGCCGTTTCGCGCCGGCGACGGACTTTGCCACGGCCTGCGCGGAGGCCTTGCGCCCGAAGATGCAGGGTGATCTGGTGGCCGCGCTGGGCGCCGAGCTGAAACGCATGACCGGTATCGAGGTTTCGTCCGAGGTCTGGCGGCAACAGGAGATGCCGGACCATCTGCGCATGAATTTTCAGGTCATCGATGACGCCGGCGACGTGATCGCCTCGGGTCGTGATCTCACGCGCCTGCGGGACGCGCTGGGGGAGCAAGCGCGCCAGTCATTCATGACGGATCTACGGCCGGAATCCGCTGGGCGCAGACTCACCACCTGGGATTTCGATGACCTGCCCGAGACGGCCGAATACGAACGCAATGGAAGGCGCATCCTGGCCTATCCGGCACTGCAGGATGAAGGTGACTCGGTGTCGTGGCGCCTGTTTGATGATGCGCGCTGCGCGCGGGAGGCCACTCGCGCGGGCATGCGCCGGCTGATCGCGCTGAACCTCGCCGCGAAGATCAAGTATCTGCGAAAGGAGATCCCGCATTTGCAGCAGATGTGTGCGCATTATCTCCCCTGGGGGAGTTGCCGCGAGCTGCAGGATCAACTCATCGAGGCGGCCGTGGACCGGACCTTCCTCGCCGATCGGCCCGTGCCCCGCACCAAGGCGGATTTCGATCGCCGACTGGCCGAGGCGGGGCCGGACCTGATTACGAACTTCAACGAACTCTGCCGGCTCGCTGATGAAATACTGGGCGCCGGCCACGAGATCCGGCAGGCCCTGGGGCGGACATATCCTCCCGCCTGGCGGGCGGCGGTGGACGACATGAAGAGCCAGCTGGACGGGCTGATCCACCGCGGTTTCCTGCGCGATACTCCGCCGGACTGGTTGCGTCACTACCCGCGCTACCTGCGCGCCATGCGCATCCGGCTCGACCGGTTACGCGACCGGCCGGACCGGGACGCACAGGGCCTCGCCGGCATCGGACCGTTGTGGCAGAGATGGTTGCGGCAGGGTGTCGATGAAGCCGTGGCGGCGGAGCCCCCCGTGCGCTGGCTGCTGGAGGAATTGCGGGTGTCGTTGTTTGCCCAGGAGCTTAAGACCGTGGTGCCGGTCTCGGTGCAGCGCGTACAGCGCCTGTGGCCGGATTGACCGGGAACGTTCGGGGTTATTTTAAAGAATCTCCCGGGGCGGACGATTACTGTAATGCGCCGAAGCGCAAGCAGGTGGCGCGAGGATATCCCATTTACAGCGAGCGCCCGGTTCCTGGATCATGATGTCTGAGCGAGAAAACCGCGTTGCGCCTGAACCGATGCGCCCCGAGGATCTGGTGAAGGGGGCGATACGCCTGGCCGCGCTGCCCGACATGTTCATCCGGATCAGCCGCATGGTGGATGATCCGCGCAGTTCCGGCAATATGATCGCGCGCGTCATCAGCGAGGATCCCGCGCTCACCGCGCGGCTGCTGCGGATCGCAAACAGTCCCATGTATGGATTTACCGCCCGCGTTGATACGATTTCGCGCGCGATCACCGTGATCGGAACGCGCGGTCTGCGTGATCTGGTACTCGCATACGCCGCGCTGGACATCATGGGACGCTTCAGGGGCGGTTTGATCGATATCGAAGATTACCGTCATCGCAGCCTGTTATGCGGGCTGATCGCCCGCCTGCTCGGTGTGCGGGCCAGGATGGCGGATGCCGAATCACTTTTCGTCGCCGGACTGCTCTACGACATTGGCCAGCTGATTATTGCCAACAAGCTGCCCGAAATGGCGCGCGAGACACTGTTGCGCGCCAAGGATTCCGGGACCCCCCTGCATCTACTGGAGCGTGGCGTGATCGGTTTCGACCATGCCGAGGTCGGCGGCGAGCTGCTGCGCCAATGGCTGTTGCCGGATGCGCTCTGGGAAGCGGTGAAATGTCATCATGCGCCAGGCGAGGCCCGGAATGCGGTAATCAACGCCGCGCTGGTCCACCTCGCCGCCGTCATCGCGGACAGCCCCTACACGGGACCCCTACGCGATGCGGATAGGGCCGCGTTGGCCCATCACCTTGCGCGCGAGGCCGATCCGGTCAGCTGGGCTGTCAGCGGACTCAACGCCGATGCCCTGATCGAGGTGCATGCCGAGGCCGTCGACCAGTTGACTCAGCTGTCCGCCACCCTGTTGCCGCGGGCGGCCTGATCCGAGATCAAGCACGACAGTATCCCACGTTGGTTTGGCCTTCTGGTAAACGTCGATGTACCCAAGCCATGGCGAAGTTCAAGGACGGTGTGCCTGAGCCGAACCTTCCCAAGGGCGAGGCAGCCAGACATATAAGGGAGCGCGGGTTCGTCTGAGCATCGTGTAGTACTGCGCAGGTACTAATCCTCTCGTGTAGAAGGCAGGACTATTTTATGCCCGACATAAGAGTGTCGTATTAACCATTTGGTCGAGCAGTATTTTTATTTCCATATTTGTATACTCGCCGGATCAGAAACCACTGTCTTTCTTCATGAGGACGGACAGCCCTCGCAGGCAAGATCGGTGGATCACAGGGCGGTGACCCGGAGTGGATCGGCGACCGACCCGAACGAGTTTGACCGAACACCCATCGCGTGGGCGGTTCGAACCAACGTTGGATCGCCAGGGATGGCGCCATGGCTCGGTCATGGATATCCAATGGAATGGACAGACGGGGCTCGTCGCCGTCTGCGCGATGGGTTCCTTATGTCTCGCTGTAAGTACCGTTGTCAGCAGATCCTGGGCAGCGGATCGTCTTCCAGTTCCTCGATGAATCGTTCACCGCCCAGGGCGGTCTCCAGGATCACCCCGTCCTGATCCGCAACGGCGGCGCCGATGATCGCGGCGCCCGCGCCCTCCGGCATGGAACGCCAGGCCTCACACAAGGCCTGCGCCTGCGCAGGCTCGATGACGGCCACCACACGTCCTTCGCAGGCCAGGTAGAGCGGATCGTAGCCGAGCAGGTCGCACACGGTCCGCACTGCCGGACGTACCGGGATGTTGTGCATGCGGAGGCGCACACCGAGTCCGCCGGCGCGGGTGATATCGTGCATGACGGTGGCCAGTCCGCCGCGCGTGGGATCACGCATGAAGCGCAGCCCGGGAAAGGCGAGCGCCGCGCGCGTGAGGGGCAGCACGCTGGCGGAATCCGAGCGCAGGTCGCCGTGCAGACCGTACTGGCCGCGCGCCAGCATCACGGCGACGGCATGGTCGCCGACCGGCCCGCTGACCACGATGGCGTCTCCGGGGCGGATGCGCCGTGGATCCAGCGCGCGATCGCCGGGGCGACGGCCGATCCCCGTCGTGATCAGGTAGATCCCGCCGCCTTCGCCGCGCGGCACGACCTTGGTATCCCCCGTGACGACGCGCACCGGGATCGCGCGCGCGGCGGCGGCCAGGCTGGCGACGATGCGCGCAAGCCGGTGACGGCCGAAGCCCTCCTCGATGATCACACCCAGGCTGAGATGGCACGGCTCCGCGCCGGTGACCGCGAGATCGTTGACCGTCCCGTGCACGGCCAGTGAGCCGATATCGCCGCCGGGAAATTCCACCGGCTGGACCGTGAAGCAATCGGTGCTCATCACCACCGTTCCGGAAGGGTAGGCGAGCGTCGCCGCGTCGAGCATCGTGTCGAGTTCGGGGTTGCACAGCTCGCGCGTGAAGATCTCCTCGATCAGTTCGCGCATCAGACGGCCGCCGTTGCCGTGCGGCAGGCCGATGGGTTCGTCGGCAACTTTCTCGTTCGGCTTGTCAGCCGTCGGTTTCATGACTGTCCCCGTGTCCGGTTTTCTATTGCGGCTGCGCGCCATGCGGCGCGATCTCTCCGCGATATCCCGCCTCGATGATCTGCCCGTAACAGAGCCCGGCATCATTACACGGTATCCGTCCGGACAGGCGCACATCGAAGCCATGCGCCGCGAGCAGCGCGCAGGCCTGTTCGCTCAGCCGCCGATTCTGGAATACCCCGCCGGTCAGGCCGACGACGAAGTCACCCGCCTGCTCGCGCAGCAGGTTTGCCTGCGCGAGCAGGCTGTGTGCCAGGCTGCTGTGGAACAGGCCCGCGCGGCGTGCGCGGCTCAGCGAGGCATCCAGCAGCATTGGCACCAGGGGCGCCCAGTCGACTTCCAGCGTGTGGTCTTCCCGTCGCGTGACGGGCAGGTCGATATGGTCCGCAGTCGTTTGCGCCACGGCCTCCAGCAGCGCCGGCCCGTGTCCCTCGTAGCTGCCGGAGGACAGCACGCCGGTCAGCGCCGCAGCGGCGTCGAACAGCCTTCCGGCAGAGGAGGTGAGAGGGCAATTGAGGCCCTGGCGCCAGGCGTGGCGGAGCAGGGCAGTTTCCATCGGAGCGTCATCCCAGCGATGGCCGCTTTCCCAGCACAGCGCCAGGGCGCTGCGCCAGGGCTCACGCGCGGCGCGTTCTCCGCCCGGAAGACGGAACGGGCGCAGGTGTGTGGCGCGTCTCCAGTTGCCCGGCGCTCCGAACAGGCCCTCGCCGCCCCACAGGGAATGATCCTCCCCGTATCCGACGCCGTCCCAGGTGAAGGTCAGCCAGCGTGCTACCGCGGGATGCTCGCCGGCGAGCGCCGCCGCATGGGCGCGGTGGTGGAAGACCCCGATACAGGGCAGGCCGCTCGCTTCGGCCCAGCGCCGGCTGGCGTAGCGCGGATGTCGGTCGCAGGCCACGGCCTCGGCGCGGATCCCGTAGAGGGCTTGCAGATCTTCCACGACGCGGACGAACGCGGCGCGGCTGCGCGGCGCCTCAAGTTCGCCGACATGGGCCGAGACGACGACGCGCCTGTCCCAGGCCAGCGCCACCGTGTTCTTGATATGACCACCCACAGCGAGCAGTGGCCGTTTCAGTGCGAAGGGCAGCTCGAGTTCGAGCGGACTCAGGCCGCGACCCAGGCGCAGCGGGCGCGGCTCGCGAGCGATGACGCGATAGACGGAATCATCCACGCGGCGTTCGATCGGGCGATCGTGGTGCAGCCAGGCGTCTGCCACCCGTGCCAGGCGTTGTTCGGCCTCGGCGGCCTCGATCAGCACGGGTTCGCCACTCACGTTTGCGGAGGTCGCGATCAGCGGTCCGCCGAAATCGTCGAGGATCAGGTAGTGCAACGGGCTGCAGGGCAGCATGACGCCGATCTCGGCGAGGCCGGGCGCGATGTTCTCAGGAAGCGGCATATCTGCCGCGATCTTCGGCAACAGCAGAATGGGGCGGACGGCGGAACGCAAGGCGGCCTCGATACTCGCGTCCACTTCAACGTGGCGGCGCAGCGCGGCCAGTCCGGCATCCTCCGGGAACATCACCGCCAGCGGTTTATCGGGCCGGGGCTTGTTGCGGCGCAGGCGTGCGATCGCCCCGGTGTTATGTGCATCGCACAGCAGGTGGTAACCGCCGACGCCTTTCACGCCGATGATCTTCCCGGCGCGTAGCGCGGTGACCAGGGCATCGAGTGCCTCCACGTTTCCGTGTATCCGGACGCCGCTGCTGTCGGTAAACTCCAGCCGCGGTCCGCACACGTGGCATCCGATCGGCTGCGCGTGAAAGCGGCGATCGCCGGGATCCGCATATTCGCGCGCGCAGTCCGCGCAGAGCGGAAAATCGCGCAGGGTGGTATAGGGGCGGTCGTAGGGGAGGCGGGTGATCACCGTATAGCGCGGACCGCAGGCGGTGCAGTTGATGAACGGATGGCGATAGCGCCGGTTGCGCGGATCGCGCAGTTCCGAGAGACAATCCGTGCATGGAGGCAGATCGGGAGGGATATGCGCGTCGACCGCTGCATGTTCCCGGCTCGCGCGAATGGTGAAACCGCGCAGCGGCTGCCATCCCGTGTCGGCGGCGGTGACCAGGCGCGGCAAAGCGAGGGGCGGCGCCTCGCGCAGCAGGGCCTCACCGAAGCGTGCGACCTGTGTCGGCGGTCCCTGCGCAAAGATCTCCACGCCGTCCTGCCGGTTTCGCACCCATCCCTCGATGTCCAGGCGCGTGGCAAGGCGGTGGACGAAGGGCCGGTAGCCGACGCCCTGGACCCGCCCGCCGATCAGCCAGTGACGGGCGATGCGTTCGGGTGGCGCCGGCGATTGCGGGGCCGTAGGGGACATCTGCGGAGGATCGGCTGTCATGTGCATGCGGCGGATACACTATGCTACCGCAGAAACCGGTCGGCCCGCTCGAGATGTGGATTTCTCAATCTTTAATTAAATAATTCAATAGTTAGTAGAGGATATATGACTCAAGATCAGAGATATGGTGTGAGGCGGTTTTCCAGCGGGCATCGCGCAGGCTATGATCTGAATCGTAACCATGCCGTGTCCACCCATCCAACGACGAGGACCCTGGAATGAGCAACCATGTCTATAAACTGATCGAGCTGACCGGCTCCTCCCCCGACGGGATCGAGCCCGCGATCGAAAACGCCATCGCGCGCGCGGCGAAGACGGTGCGCAATATGCGCTGGTTCGAGGTCACCGGCACACGTGGGCAGATCGAGAACGGCAAGGTCGCCCATTATCAGGTGACGCTGAAGGTCGGTTTCACGCTGGAGGCTTGAACACAGCGGTGAGGGGCGGGCAACGCGTCGTGCGCGCCTGACGCTGAAGAACCCCGTCGAGGGGCAGCGCCGGGTGTTCAGTCCTGGCCGTAGAGCCGGTCGGTGCGCGCGGCGAGGATGAAATCGTTGCGATGCAATCCCTTGATCTTGTGCGACCACCAGGTCACGGTCACCTTGCCCCAGGCAGTGTGGATGTCAGGGTGATGAAATTCCTTTTCCGCCAGCATGCCGACCTTTACGGTGAAGGCGAGGGCATCGACGAAGTTGCGAAAGGTATAGCTGCGCTCCAGTTGATCGATGCCTTCACGCGTGATGATGCGCCAGGCGGGGATCTGGGGCTGGAACTCGGCGATCTCCTCCGTCGTTGCCGTCGGCGCCCCGGCGCGGCACGCCTCGCATTTGATCTCGGCCAGTCCAGTCATTGCAGTCTCCTGTGTGCTTGTTCACCACGATGGGCTCGCTCATGATCCCGCCGGTGAGCTGACCGGGTTATTATAGGCTGCGATCTGGGAGCCGAAAACGCTTCATCTGGCCCTGAACCTGAGGTATAGGTTGTATTTGTATAATTTCATAATTATTTATTACAGGATCATTCATATGCGCTGACGCTGCTGGACATCAAGCCCGCCTATCTCCCGAAGAAACGACAGCCCTCCGGCTTCAGGCGCGGGGTTATCAGGGCATACTGGAGAATCTGCCCTGTGAGATCGTTTTTGCCGGCTAGTCTCGTGCCGGCGCGTCCGCGTCCGCGGCGCCGGACTCGACCAGCGGAACGAAGGCCACCGGGAGGATGCTGCGGCGATGGGTCTCGCCGTCCGCGTCCTTGGTGACCAGCACCAGATCCTGCGTCATATAGCGCAGCCCGACCGGGATCACCATGCGGCCGCCCGGCTTCAGCTGATCGAGCAGTGCCGGCGGGATCTCGGGCGCCGCGGCGGTGACGATGATGGCATCGTAGGGCGCATGCTCCGCCCAGCCCAGATGGCCGTCGCCCACGCGCACTTCCACGTTACGATAGTCGAGTCCTTCCAGATGCTCGCGCGCCGTCTGCGCGAGTTCCGGCAGCGTCTCGACGCTGTACACCCGCCGGACGAGCTGCGCCAGCACGGCCGCCTGGTAGCCCGAGCCCGTGCCGATCTCCAGCACGACGTCGTCCGGCCCGGGATCGAGCATGTCGGTCATCAGGGCGACGATGAAGGGTTGCGAGATGGTCTGCCCGAGTCCGATGGACAAGGGACGGTTCTCGTAGGCGGAGGGCTGCATGCCGGGCGGCACGAAGCGATCACGCGGGACGGTTTCGATGGCGGCGATGACGCGCGGCGACAGGGTGTCGCGCCCGGTGGCGCTGGCGCAGTCGCGCATGTCAGTCTCGATCTCCCGCCGCAGACGCTGTCGCTCGCGTTCGAATTCCGACCCGGGCATGCTCAGGCCGTGATGCGCACCGCGAGGACGTCGCAGGTCGCGTGATTGAGCACGGCGTTCGCCGTGCTCCCGAGCAGACGGCCGAGGCCGTGCCGGCCATGCGAGCCGAGCACGATCAGGTCGGCCCCTTGGGCGCCGGCGAATTCCACGATCTGCTGATGCGGCGCGCCCAGCAGCACGTGACGCTTCACCTCCGCGGGAAGGCCGATCCTGCGCGCGAAGGCCTCGAGGGAGGATGTTCCGTGTTCCAGCAATTCCTTCTCGTCCACCAGCAGGGCCGGCGCGGGGAGGAGGTCATCGGCGAAGCCGAGCGGCGGGAGGTAATCGACCACATGGAGCAGACTCATCGTCGCCGAATTCTGCCGCGCGATCCCGGCAGCCTGGCGCGCGACATGCGCTGAGGCATCCGAAAAGTCGACGGCGATCAGGATATGGCTGTACGGCATGGGCGTACCTCCTTCAAGCGGTAGCGATCCGAACGCACACTCATTTCATCAGCTTCAAATGGGCGAGGCAAGCTGTTCGCCTCCCGCTCCAGTCTCCATTCCGGCATGACGGCGGGTGCGCTGGCGCACGCCGCCCGCCCACCAGATCCGGCACGCTCCCTCGTCGGAGACCATGCAGGGACCGATCGGCGCCTGCGGGGTGCAGCCGCGTCCGTAGAGCGCGCAGTCATCGGGAGCGATGCGGCCGAGCACGACACGCGCGCAGTCGCAGCCGGGCGGCATCTCTCCCGCCCGGCGCCGTGACTGATCCAGCTCGGCCTGAAAGGACAGCCGCGCATCCAGCCGCGACCAGGCGGCGCGGAGCTGATAGCCCGAGCGCGGGATCACCCCAATGCCGCGCCAATCCGCGTCGACGATATCCAGGGTCTCCTCAAGGCAACGGCGCGCGGCCGGATTGCCGCCGGGCCGCACCGTTTCCGCATAGGTGTTGTCGACGAAACAGTGGCCTTCGAGCGATTGACGCAGGGTCGAATAGATGCCGGCCAGCAGCGAGGCGGGGGTAAAGCCCGCGATGGCGGTCGGCAGACCGAAGCGCCCGGGCACGAAGTCCCATTCCTCCGGACCCATCACGGTCGCCACGTGTCCCGGGGCGATCAGGGCGTCGATGCCGGAGGCGTCCGAGTCGAGCAGCATGGCCACCGCCGGCCAGGTACGCCGGGCGGACAGCAGCAGTGACAGATTGTCCGGCACGCCTTGCAGCAGGCTCGCTGCCACCGGTGCCGTGGTGGTCTCGAATCCGGCGGCGAAGAACACCACCCGCCGACGGGGTTCGGCGCAGGCGATTGCAATGGCCTCCTGCGGCGAGGCGACCGCACGGACATCGGCGCCCGCGGCGCGCGCCTCGGCGAGCGAGCGCGGCAGCCCCCGGGCCGCGTTTGCGGGCACGCGCAGCAGGTCTCCGAAGGCCAGCAGCGTGATGCCGGGCCGTTGCGCCAGTTCGATCGCGGCGTGGATGTCCTGCTCCGGGCAGATGCACACGGGACAGCCGGGCCCCGGGATCAGTTCGATGCCCGCCGGCAGGATCGCGCGCAGGCCCGCCAGGGTCAGCGCGCGCTCGTGACCGCCGCACACGTTCATGATGCGAAAGCGGCGCGGGATGGGCAGACGGCGGATCTTTTCCAGCCAGCCGGCGGCCTCGTCGCTGCCGGGTGGCGCCGTCACACCGCGAGCTCCACGTTCAACAGCACCAGCTCGGCGCCGTTCAGGATCCGCGTGTCATCGCTGCCGCAGCGCCGGCAGGAGGGATCATCGGGCGCGGCCTCGGATTCCATGCCGCAGGCGGGGCAGTGCACCTGAAGGGCGGCGGTCTCGATCTCGATGCGCGCCTCCTGTGCCGGGGTGCCGAGGGCAATCTGGGTGAAGTCGTCGATGATATGCTGAGGATCGAGGCGGCCGAGCGGGCCCAGTTGCAGCCGGATGGCGGCCACGGCGGCGGCATCATGATGGCGCGCGATCTCCAGGACACGCGCCAGCAGGTTTCGGCACAGCGAGGTCTCGTGCATCGCTCAATGTCCGCTGCGCATGGCGTCGTGGAGTTCCCAGGCCGTGCGCGCGTCACTGGGCCGCACCGTCTGGATGGCGCAGCCGACATGCACGAGGACGTAATCGCCGACCGCCGGCGGATCGGGCCGGAGCATGAACAGGCTGACCTCCCGTTCGATGCCGCCGGCCTCGCAGCGGGCGCGGTCGCCGTCGACGGAAATGATGCGCATCGGTATTCCCAGACACATGTCGGGTCACAGTCCTCTATCGCGCGGTTCGTATGCCCCTATAATAGGCCATGTGTCTGGATCAGCGGAATGCCCGTTCGAGTGGATATCGAAGCCCCCGTGACTGAAACCCGCTTCCTGCCCCGCGCCGATCTGCAGCGTCTGCTGGATGTGCTGGCGGAGGCGGGGTACGAGTGCATCGGTCCGCGCGTGCGCGACGGTGCGATCGTCTATGATCCCGTCACGCGTGTGTCTGAGCTTCCGCACGGGGTCACGGACCGACAGGGGCCGGGGGAATACCGGCTGCAGGCGGGCGCGGGCGGGCGCTGTTTCGCCTGGGCCAACGGGCCGCAGGCCCTGAAGCCGCTGCTGTTCACGCCGCAGGAATCGCTATGGACGGTCCGCCGGGACGCGCAGGGCCGCCTTGCCTTTATCCCGGCGCCGCCCGTCGCGCGACCGGTGGCCGTGCTGGGGGTGCGGGCCTGCGACCTGGCGGCGTTGCGCCTGCAGGACGCCCATTTCCGTGACGGCCCGCGGCCCGATCCCGCCTACAGCGCGCGCCGCGACGCACTGTTCCTGATCGCGGTGCACTGCACCCATCCGGCCGCGACCTGTTTCTGCGTCTCCACCGGCGACGGCCCGCGGGCGGACTTCGGCTACGATCTCGCCCTGTCCGAGCTCGACGACGGCTTTCTCGTCGAGGCCGGGAGTGTTGCCGGTGGTGTCATCCTCCGGCGCCTGCCAACCGTCGAGGCGACCACGGACCAGCGCCAAGTGGCCGCGCGTGAGATCGAGTCGGGCGCGCGTGCGCAACAGCGCGCGCTGCCCGGCACTGACCTGCGAGATACCCTGTTCGGGCGTCTCGAGCATCCACGTTGGGAGGAGGTCGCGCAGCGGTGTCTGTCCTGCGCCAACTGCACCTCGGTGTGCCCCACCTGCTTCTGTTACAGCGAACATGATGTCCCGAGTCTGGACGGCACGGAGAGCACGCACACCCGCCAATGGGATTCCTGCTTCACCTTCGGACACAGCTATATTCACGGTGGCGCCGTGCGCGGCGGCACGCGGGAACGCTATCGCCAGTGGCTGACGCACAAGCTCGGCGGCTGGCATGATCAGTATGGCCGCTCGGGCTGCGTCGGCTGCGGCCGTTGCATCACCTGGTGCCCGGTCGGAATCGATATCACGGAAGAAGCGAGGGCGGTCTGTGCAGACTGAACCGTGGGTAAATCCTCATCTGCCGCATGAGGCCGAGATCGTCGAACGTATCGACGAGTCCGAGCATGTATTCACGCTGAAACTGCGCCTCGCCAATCCGGCGCAACACGCGGCCTACCGCTTCGCGCCGGGACAGTTCAACATGCTCTATCTGTATGGGGTCGGAGAGGTGCCGATCTCCATCGTCTCCGATCCGGAACACGACGATCTGCTCGACCACACCATCCGCCGCGTCGGCCGCGTCACCGACGGGATCGCGGCGCTGAAGGCGGGCGACCGTCTCGGTGTACGCGGCCCCTACGGGCGGGGCTGGCCGCTGGACGCGCTGGAAGGGAAGGACGTGCTGATCGTGACCGGTGGACTGGGCTGCGCGCCGAGCGTCTCCGTGATCCAGTACATGATGCGCCGGCGCGCCCGCTTCGGGGCCGTCACGATACTGCAAGGGGTCAAGCACTACAATGACCTGCTCTGGCGCGCGCGTTACGAGGCGTGGGCGGCCATGCCGCGCACCCGGGTCCTGTTTTCCGCCGACACCGGCGGGCCGCTCTGGCCCTGGCATATCGGGCCGGTCACGGGCCTGTTCGAGCATATCGAGCCGGAGCCGGGACGCACGCTCGCCTTGCTGTGCGGGCCGGAGGGGATGATGGCAGCCACGGTCAGGGCCTTGCGCGGGCTCGGTCTTGCGGATTCCGCCATCTGGCTCAGCCTGGAGCGGAGCATGCACTGCGCCGTGGGGCAGTGCGGGCATTGCCAGTTTGGCGGGAAATTCGTCTGCAAGGACGGCCCGGTGTTCGCCTGTTCCGAGATTGCACCGCTGTTTTCAGTCAAAGGTCTCTGATTTATCAATTTGATGAACGCAGAAGCTAACTTGAAGTCTGATGATAAATCCGCGTCGGAACGGGCCACGGTCGCGGTGCATAAATTCACCTCCTGCGACGGTTGCCAGTTGGCCTTCCTGAACCTGGGGGATGATCTGTTGACGCTGGCCGAACTGGTCGACATCCGCCACTTCGCGGAGGCCGGGATGGTGGATCCGGAGGCGCGGGTGGATATCGCCTTCGTCGAGGGCAGCATCACCACGCCGGATGAATACGAGCGCATCCGCCGCGTTCGCGCCAGCAGCCGCTTCCTGGTCGCGCTCGGCGCCTGCGCGACGGCGGGCGGACTGCAGGCCCTGCGCAACCTCGGCGGACTGACGCAGGAATGGATGGCCGGGATCTATGCCTCGCCGTCCCACATCCAGACCCTGGAGACCTCGACCGCCATTTCCGCGCACGTGAAGGTCGATCTTGAGCTATGGGGCTGCCCGGTCAATGGCCGGCAGGTACTCGGCGCGGTGCGGGCGCTGCTGTTCGGCGTATTACCGGAGCGTGAGCACGACAAGGTGTGCCTGGAGTGCAAGCGTGAACGGGCGGTATGCGTGATGGTCGCCCGCGGGACGCCCTGCATGGGGCCGGTCACGTTGAGCGGTTGCGGCGCCCTGTGTCCGCGCTTCGGTCGCGACTGTTATGCCTGCTACGGCCCCGCGGAGAACGCCAACACCGCGGCCCTCGGCCGGCGCCTGGCCGGGCTCGGACTGCCGCCCGAGGCGGTGGCACGGCGCTTCCACTTCATCAATAACGGGGCGCCGGTATTCCTGGAGGCGGGCCGACGTGCGGCCGAAGGCGGATTCGACGATGTCTGAAGAGCGCGATATCCGCATCAATGTCCCGGTGCTCGCGCGGGTCGAAGGCGAGGGCGCGCTGCATCTGCGCATCCAGGACGGGCGCATCGCCGAGCTCGGCCTGCGCATCTTCGAGCCGCCGCGGCTGTTCGAGAAATTCCTGGTCGGCCGCGATTGCCGCGAGGTCCCGGACATCGTCGCGCGCATCTGCGGCATCTGCCCGGTCGCCTACCAGATGAGCGCCGTGCATGCGATCGAGTCGGTCCTGGGGATCAATCCCGGCCCATGGGTCCGCGCCATGCGCCGGTTGCTGTACTGCGGCGAATGGATCGAGAGCCACAGTCTGCACATCCATCTGCTCGCCGCCCCGGATTTCCTGGGTTTCGCCAGCGCGCCCGAGATGGCGAAGGTCCATCCTGCCGAGGTGCGGCGCGGGCTGCGCCTGCAGGCCGCGGGCAACGAGATCATCCGCGTGCTGGGCGGCCGGTCGGTCCATCCGGTGGGCGTGTGCATCGGCGGTTTCCATCACGCGCCCGCGCCGGAGACGATGCGCGCGCTGCTCGCAAGGCTGCGCGCCATGCTGCCGGACGCCGGGGAGCTCGTGGCCTGGTGTGCACGCCTGGGCGCGGGCGGGATCCAGCGCCGGCTCACCTGTCTCGCGCTGCGGCATCCGGAGGAGTATCCACTGAACGAGGGCGAACTGACCACCGGCGACGGACTGGTTTTCGGCAGCCGCGAGTTCGCCCGCCATATTGAAGAATTCCAGGTGCCGTATTCGACCGCACTGCACGCCCTGCTGCACGGCGAACCCTATCTGGTCGGGCCGCTTGCGCGCCTGAATCTGAATCACGACCGTCTTCCCCTGGAGGTGCGCCGGGTGATGGATTCCGCCGGCCTGCGTCTGCCCAGCCATGACATGTTCCACAGCATGGCCGCGCGCGCCGTGGAGATCCTGTACGCCCTGCACGAGGCCATCCGCCTGCTGGAAGCCTATGAAACGCCGGAGCGGCCGGCCGCGGAATACCGCCCGCGCGCCGGCGTCGGCTATTCCGCCACCGAGGCCCCGCGCGGCGTATTGTGGCATCGCTACGAGATCGATGCTGACGGGCGCATCGCGGAGGCGCGCATCGTGCCGCCGACCAGCCAGAACCAGGCCTGCATCGAGGCGGATCTGCGCGCCTCGCTGGAGGCGTACGGCCTGGAGCATGCCGCGGGGGATCTGCGCGCCCACGCCGAGAAGGTGATACGCAATTACGACCCCTGCATCTCGTGCGCGACGCATTTCCTGGATCTGACGGTGGAGCGGGTTTGAGCCCTGTGCGTGTCATCGGCGTGGGTTCGCCGTTCGGCGCCGACCGCATAGGCTGGGATGTCGTGGAGGCGCTCGGCCGTTGGGAACAGCTACCCGCCGGGGTGGCCCTGTCCCGTTGCGCCCGCCCCGACGGCGAACTGCTGGGCGCGTTGGCGGTGCCGGGCCTGCTGATCCTGATCGATGCGATGCGCAGCGGCCGGTCACCGGGGACGGTTCGTCGTTTCACCGCGGCAGAGGTCATGGCCGGAGAAGGTATGATCTCCACCCACAGTTTTGGCATAAAGTCTGCACTGAGATTGGCGGAGGCCCTGGCCAGTCTGAAGGCGGAGGTGTGGGTCTGCGGCATAGAAATCGCGCCGCAAACGGCGCGACGGGACGGGATTCCCGACCCCGGACCGGTGCTGCCGGATTCGCCGGATATTGCTGGAATCATCAAGGAAATCAAAAAAATATTGCTTGATTCCATGAGAGAACATGATTATCCGGAGGGCCCGGATCTGGTATCATGCCAATAAAAAATTCAGCCCATGGGGAACCACATGTCCAATATCGGTAACGGGTTTCAGGAACGCCGCCAGCAATCACATCGCAAGATCCAGGAACTGGTCGGCGTGCGTGATCAGATGCTTTCCCTCTACAGCGAACTTGCGGCACAACATCCTTTCCAGAACGAGGATTCGGTGAGCGGGCTGCTGGAACAGTTCTGCCAGATGCTCATCGACTATACGGCGGATACGCATTTCGGCCTTTACCGCTACGTCGACGAGAAGCGCGAGCGTCGCCGGGCGGTTCTGGAAGTGGCGGACCGCATTTACCCGACTATCCTCGCGACCACCGATTCCATTCTGGATTTCAACGACAAATACGACTTTGAAAGCAAACGCGAAGACATCAGCCTGGAGACCCTCGAACAGGATCTCTCCCGACTGGGGGAATCCCTCGCCGATCGCATCGAGCTCGAGGACCAGCTGATTCAGGTGCTCAGCAAGGGCCGCGCATGACGCGGGTTATGACATTCCACAGTATTTAGCCCACCTGCCGCACGCACCCCCTTGTTATTCGGGGCCGCGCCACCCATTTCCTGGAAGAGGAGGTGTGGCGGCCATCAGAACGCGCGGTATTGCCCATGGTTAGCGTCAAGGACAGGCAGCTCGGGCTGACCAGCAAGGACAGCCTGCAGGGCGAGGAGTGGCTTGCCTCCATCACCCCTGGCCGGACGGCGCAGGACCTGGCGCTGATCCGGCGTGCCTGCGAGGTCGCGCAGCGTGCCCACGAAGGGCAGCGGCGTGCCTCGGGAGAGCCCTATTTCCACCACTGCATCGCCGTCGCGAATATCCTGGTCGACCTCAATCTGGACGCCGAGACCTTGGCCGCCGCCGTGCTGCACGACGTTGCCGAGGACACCGGCGTCACCATGGAGGACATCCGCGCCGGGTTCGGCGACGCCATCGCCCATCTGGTCGACGGCGTGACCAAAATGAAGCTGATCCGGGCCTACAAGAGCCTGCCGGACAGCGACAAACAGGAGCGTACACAGGCGGAAAACCTGCGCAAGATGCTGCTCGCGATGGCGGAAGACATCCGCGTCGTGCTGATCAAGCTGGCCGACCGCATCCACAATATGCGCACCCTGGCCGCGCTGCCGTCCGACAAACAGCACCGCATCGCGAAGGAAACACTCGATATCTACGCGCCGCTCGCCAACCGTCTCGGCATCTGGCAGCTCAAGTGGGAACTCGAGGACCTGTCGCTGCGCTATCTCGACCCGGCGTTGTACAAGCGCATTGCCGGCATGCTGGACGAGCGGCGTATCGACCGCGAGCGCTATCTCGATGACTTTGTTACCCGGCTGGATGGGGAACTGAAGAAGATCGGCCTCAATGCCGAGGTCACCGGCCGGCCCAAGCACATCTACAGCATCTGGCGCAAGATGGAGCGCAAGAAGATCGGTTATCACCAGATCTATGACATCCGCGGCGTCCGTATCCTGGTCGATTCGATCCCCGATTGCTACAAGGCGCTCGGTGTGGTGCATGGCCTCTGGCAGTACATCGCGGGCGAGTTTGATGACTACATCGCCACTCCGAAGGAGAACAACTACCAGTCCATCCACACCGCCGTGGTCGGGCCGGAAGGGAAGACCGTCGAGATTCAGATCCGTACGCGCGAGATGCACGAGCGCAACGAACTCGGCGTGGCCGCCCACTGGCGTTACAAGGAGGGCGGCCGGGACAGCGGCGCTTTCGATCGCAAGGTGGCATGGCTGCGCTCCTTGCTGGAGTGGAAGGAAGAGATCGCCGACGCGGGAGATTTCGTCGAACGTTTCCGCACCGAGGTGTTCCAGGACCGGATCTATGTCTTCACGCCCAAGGGCAGCGTAGTGGATCTCCCGCGCGGCGCCACGCCGCTCGACTTCGCCTATCACATCCACACCGAAGTCGGCCATCGCTGCCGCGGCGCGAAGGTGAATGGCCGCATGGTGCAACTGACCACACCGCTGGAGACCGGGCAGCAGGTCGAAATCGTCACTGTGAAGGAGGCGGCCCCCAGCCGCGACTGGCTGAATCCGCATCTCGGCTATCTCCATTCGGCGCGCGCGCGCGCGAAGGTCCAGCATTGGTTCAGGCTGCAGGACTACGACAAGAATGTCCTGGCCGGGCGGGGCATGGTGGAGCGCGA
Organism: Gammaproteobacteria bacterium; assembly: GCA_016716465.1. NCBI lineage: Bacteria > Pseudomonadati > Pseudomonadota > Gammaproteobacteria > Gammaproteobacteria bacterium. Next base: position 819,381 of record JADJWH010000001.1, on the reverse strand, counting down.
GCTGAAGCGGCTGGGACTGTCCAACGTGAATCAGGAGAAGCTGGCCGAGGCGCTCAACTATTCCCGGCCCGAGGATCTCTTTGCAGCGGTTGCCCACGGGGACATCAAGAGTACGCGCTATCTTCAGGCGGCCCAGACCCTGCAGGATACGCGTCCGGACGCGGGCGAGGCGGCGATTGTCGTGCAGAAGCCGGCGCGTCCACGGCCCGGGACGGAGGGTTTTCAGATCCAGGGCGTCGGCAATGTCCTGACGAATATGGCGCACTGTTGCCGGCCCGTGCCGGGCGACGAGATCCGCGGCTATATCACCGTAGGGCGGGGGGTCACGATCCATCGCGGCGATTGCGCGAACCTGCTGCGCTCGGGCGCGCGCCATCCGGAGCGTGTCATCGCCGTCGACTGGGGCGGCTCCGCGAATCAGACGTTTCCGGTCGACATCCAGATTTCGGCATTCGACCGGCACGGCCTCCTCAACGATATCACGGCCGTAGTCGCCAACGAGAAGATCAATGTGATTGCGGTCAACACCCTGTCCAACAGCCGGGATCACACGGCCAGCATGCGCCTGACGCTGGAGGTCCCGGATATCGACACCCTGAGCCGCGTCCTGACCAGGATCAACCAGTTGCCGAATATCCTGCAGGTGCGGCGGGTGTCCCGCTGAAACTGCGAGGGCGGTCGTTGATCTGCGGCAGCGGGCTGTAATAGGATAGGAACAGGTTCATGAAATGGTCTGTTGCAACGAATTTCCCTTCAGGCGGACGGCCCGGCAAATGGGCTTGCGATCGGTTTTTTTCGCGATCGGTAGAACCAAAGACAATATATCCACTCCGAGGTGATCCATATGAAATTACCCTTGCAAATTACAACAAGGAACGTGTCTCTCTCCGAAGCCGCCGAGGAGATAATCCGCGAAAAGGCCTCCAAGCTGGAAACGTTCTACGACCACATCATGTCCTGCCGCGTGCTGGTCGAGGTACCGCACCGGCACAAGCAGCACGGCATTAGCTACAACGTCCGCATCGACATCACCGTTCCCGGTAACGAGATCGTGGTCAAGCGCGAGCCGAACGAGGATCTCTATGTCGCCATTCGGGATTCCTTTGACGCCGCCCGCCGGCAACTTCAGACATTCGCCGGCCGCCAGCGCGGCGAGGTCAAGATCCATCAACAGGAAAGCGTGCCCACCGGGCACGTGCGCAAACTCTATCCGGAAAGCGATTATGGCTTCATCGAGACCCTCGACGGGCGCGAGATCTATTTTCACCGCAACAGCGTGCGGAACAGCGGCTTCGACCACCTGAGCCCGGATACCGAAGTGCGGTTTACCGAGGAGGAGGGCGAGCAGGGACCGCAGGCGGTGGTCGTCATTCCGCTCGGGAAATAGTCCTGCCATGCGTCGCGTGGGGCAGCGAGAGCCCCCGAACACCGCCGTCTTCGCGTGAAGGCGGCGGACGTTTCCATGTCGGAGCGCGCCGCCTATGAACCCGGCTGCGTCCGCTGCCCGCGACTCGCGGCCCATCTGGCCGGGGTGCGGGGCGCGCATCCGGAGTATCATGCCCGACCGGTCGCCCCGTTCGGGGCCGACGATCCGCGCCTGCTGATTGTCGGGCTCGCGCCGGGGATGCACGGCGCAAACGCGACCGGCCGACCCTTTACCGGTGACTACGCCGGGATCCTGCTGTACCAGACCTTGCACAAATTCGGTTTCAGCAACCTCCCGGTGTCCGAACATCGCGAGGACGGTCTGCGTCTGCGGGAATGCCGCATCACGAACGCGGTGAAATGCCTGCCGCCCGAGAACAAGCCGACGCCGGCGGAGATCAAGCAGTGCAATCCCTTCCTGCGCGCGGAGCTGCGCGACCTGCGCCCCGATGCCGCCATCCTTGCGCTCGGGACCATCGCCCATCAGGCGGTGCTGCGCGCCCTGTCATTGCCCGCGCGCGATTACAAATTCTCGCACGGGGCGGAACACCCGCTCCCCGGCGGGCGCCGCCTGTTCGATTCCTATCACTGCAGCCGCTACAACACCCAGACGAGACGACTGACGGCGGCCATGTTCCATGACGTCTTCGCCCGGATCGCGCATTACAGCGCTGCGACTGTGGGCGTTTCGCCCTCACGCTGATGGACGAGTCCGCCTTCGATCCGGCGGAACTGCTCAAGCAGCTTCCGACCCGCCCGGGGATTTACCGCATGCTGGGCAAGCGGGGCGAGGTGATCTATGTCGGGAAGGCGCGCAATCTGAAGCGGCGCGTATCCAGTTACTTCAACCGCGCCGATGCATCACCCAAGACGCACCGCCTGGTCGAGCAGATCCACGGCGTGGAAGTCACGATCACGCGCACGGAAGACGAGGCCTTGCTGCTTGAGAACAATCTGATCAAGGAGCTGAAACCCCGATACAACGTCCTGCTGCGTGACGACAAGAGCTATCCCTATATCCGGCTCTCGGAGACCAACGACTTCCCGCGCCTGAGTTTCTACCGCGGGGAGAGGAAATCCGGCGAACGCTATTTCGGCCCGTACCCGAACGCGGGCGCCGTGCGCGAAACCCTGAATCAGCTGCAGCGGCTGTTCAAGATCCGCCAGTGCGAGGATACCTTCTTCCGGAACCGCACACGGCCGTGCCTGCAATACCAGATCAAGCGCTGTACGGCGCCGTGCGTGGGCCTGATCGGCCAGGAAGACTACCGCGGCGACCTGCGCCACGCCATCATGTTTCTCGAGGGGAAGAACCGTGAGGTCATCGATGAGCTGATCCACAGGATGGATCAGGCCTCCGGCCGGCTGGATTACGAGCAGGCGGCCTATTACCGCGATCAGATCGCGTCGCTGCGCCGGATCCAGGATCAGAATTACGCGGGCCCGGGCGGCGGCGACGTGGACATCATCGCCAGCGTGGTACGCGACGGCGTGGGCTGCGTCGGGATCTTCTGCATCCGCGGAGGGCGAAATCTGGGCAACAAGGCCTTTTTTCCCCGCCATCCGCGCGAGGCGGAGGCGGGCGACATACTGACCGCGTTCGTTTCACAATACTACGTCAATCGCGAGGCGCCGCCCGAACTGATCGTGAACGAAGCACCGGAGGACCAGGAAATGATCCGCCAGGTGCTCGCGCATATCTCCGGTCACAAGGTCGCGATCCACAGCCGTGTGCGCGGGGAGCGCGCCCGCTGGCTGCGGCTGGCGATCGACAACGCTGAGGTCGATCTCCAGCGTTATCTCTCGACGCGGAGCAACCTGAACCAGCAGTTCCTGGAGTTGCGTGAGAGCCTGGGACTCGACGAGCCGCCGCAACGGCTCGAGTGCTTTGATATCAGTCACCTCGCGGGCGAGGCGACGGTGGCCTCCTGCGTGGTGTTCGAGCGCTTCGGACCGGTGAAGGCGGACTACCGGCGTTTCAACATCAAGGACATCACCCCGGGCGACGACTACGCCGCCATGAAACAGGCCCTGAGACGGCGCTATCTGCGCCTGAAAAAAGGGGAAGCGAAACTGCCCGACGTGCTGTTCATCGACGGGGGCAAGGGCCAGATCGCCCAGGTCAGCGAAGTATTCGAGGAACTCCAGATCAGCGGCATCGTCGTGGTCGGCGTGGCCAAGGGGAGGGAGCGCAAGCCCGGGCTGGAAACCCTGCATGTGCTCGGCCGCGGCGACGAGATAACGCTGCCGCACGATTCGGCCGCGCTGCGGCTCATCCAGTACATCCGGGACGAGGCCCATCGTTTCGCGTTGGCCGGCCATCGCGGCCGGCGCATGAAGACGCGTAACCGCTCCCCGCTGGAGGAGATCCCGGGCATCGGTCCGAGTCGGCGCCGCGACCTGCTGAAACAGTTCGGCGGCCTACAGGGACTGACGCGTGCGGGCGTCGAGGAACTGGCGAGAACGCCCGGGATAAACAAGGAGCTTGCGCAGAGGATCTATGATACTCTGCACGGAGCATAATACCGATCCAGATCATGACCACGCCAACGCTGTTGACGCTAGTACGCATCGGCCTGATACCCGTACTGGTGCTCTTCTTTTATCTGCCCTGGGAGTTGTCCCGGCCCGTCACGGCCCTGATCTTCACGCTCGCGTCCATCACCGACTGGCTCGACGGTTATCTCGCGCGCAAATTGAACCAGACCTCCGCCTTCGGTGCCTTCCTCGATCCGGTCGCCGACAAGCTGATGGTCGCCGTGGCGCTGGTCCTGCTGGTGCAGGCGAGTCCGACTCCGTGGCTTGCGATCCCGGCGGCCGTGATCATCGGGCGCGAGATCGCCGTGTCGGCGCTGCGCGAGCGCATGGCGGAGCTGGGCAAGGGCGGCGACGTCGCTGTCAGCATGATCGGCAAGATCAAGACCGGCAGCCAGATGGTGGCCATTATCCTGTTGCTGTACCGGGATCCTGTGCTGGGATTTCCCGTTGAAACGGCCGGGTATGTCCTCGTCTATGTGGCGGCGAGCCTGACCCTGTGGTCCATGATCGTCTATCTGGCGAGAGCCTGGCCGACGCTCTACGGGGCCGAGCGCGGACGTTAAACTTTTGCCGCCTCCACCTTGACATCAGGGGCCGGAAACATAAGAATATCTGCTCTTTACGGAGGGCGGGAATAGCTCAGTTGGTAGAGCACAACCTTGCCAAGGTTGGGGTCGCGAGTTCGAGTCTCGTTTCCCGCTCCAAATTTCCCTCCTGTCATGATGTACCTCTCGGCGCCCCGCGTTCGCGTCGTCATAACGAGTATTGGCTGGGTGGCAGAGTGGTTATGCAGCGGCCTGCAAAGCCGTGGACGCCGGTTCGATTCCGACCCCAGCCTCCATCACTACACCTCCTCATCGCTGCTGAAATTTTCCCCTCCATTGAGTACACTAGTCGGCGTTTATTTTGGCCCAGGTGGCGAAACAGGTAGACGCAAGGGACTTGATACATGATTTGAGCACCCAGGCGGGAAACCCTTGGCGTGAATGGAGTCAAATTCGGGGAAACCTCAGCATCCAGGATGGTGGCAATCCCGAGCTAAGCCCCGATGGCGCGGCGGATCGAGCGAATATTCGCGGTCGCGGGGAAAGTGTAGAGACTTGATGGCTCCTGCCTAAGTCGGCTGCGATAGGGCAAAGAGAAAGTCCAGACCCCAAACCCTGCGGTCGGGGCAGCGAAAGCTGTAGCGGGTAAGAAAATCCCTCGGGACTAAACTCCCATACCGGTTCGATTCCGGTCCTGGGCACCAAAATAAACCCATTTCCATATCGGATAAATTATTATTTGTTTTAAAAACAAACAGATAATATATAAATATAATGTAGTTATCTAGAAATATTCCTCGCAGAAAAGTATACTTGGGCCGTTGTTTTGGTCTGTGAGAGGCCACCAAATATATGCTCAAGTCGATAAGTAGTGCCCTGTCTGTTTCATGGTTATCCTTGCCTGCCCTAGTCGTTTGGTGCTGCATCACTCTGGTGCCCGTGACGTCCGAGGCCGCTTCCGATGAGCGCGCCGATGAGGACAGTCTCGAGCTGGGATCCACCAGGCTGATCCGATACTCGGTCGACAATAACTTCAAGGTCCGTGGCTGGAAACTTTCACCGGAGATCTATTTCGGGAACGCCAAGATCAACGGGGAATGGGGCGTGGGACTGCTGGTTGATAAAGGCGGCTACGCCTACGGTATCAACAATACGCAGGCCTCATTCATGTGGCGGTTTTGACCGGTGCGGTCCTGCCGTATTCACGTTTTTGCAGTCTCCGAGAATTCGCCTGTTCCCTAAGTTCATCCAGGACCCTGACTGCGAACGTGGCGCAGTGAGCGGCATCTTGTAACTCTGCTAATGCCTGCCTTGGTGGCGCACTTGCAGGGACAAGATCCAGCATTGCCAGCGAGTATTTAACATAATATGTATTATGCGAACTAATCAGGGGATGGCTGAGGCGGTTCTCACCCATTCCGGTAAAACGTTTGGAAATGGCGTACTAATTGCTCTTCGACGCGGATGCGTCCGATTCGTGCCGCCCGTCTACGGGCACATCTAACCCTCATTGAAGCCACTGATCTGTGCGGCGTGACCCTCAGAACCTTCCAGCGCTGGGAACGTGGCTACCGAGAGCCACCCCCAGCCGCAATACGTTTACTTGAGCATCGAGCCGACCTGGGTGAGATTAATGATGTATGGCGTGGTTGGCGGATTTTTAATGATTGCTTGCATTCGGGCAAACGTACATTTAATGAAAGTATTGAGAGAAATCGACAGGACACCCTGCGGTAACTTAGATGTTGCGTAATGCGGTTAACTGGAGAATTAAATAATGTCGCTTAATGATCCTTACGTAGATCTAGATGGATTATGTGAAGGTGGTCCTAGTAAACCATATAAATGGTCCACAATAATTTTAAATAATAATTTCAGCGAATATGAATGGAGACAGATTAATAATTATGGGTCAACGGACGGCGGCCCCGCTGAGGGAACGCGAGAAGGCCGGCTTTTGGAGTGCCCGGCAGGGACCCGCCCGGCCCCCCCCACAGGCCCAAGACCCCGCACGCAACCCCGCACCCCAAGCACGGGCCAGAGAATTTTTTGCGAATATTTACGACGTTGGTGTTGGTTCTCGTAGACTTAATTTATTAAATGATGAGAGCACCGGAAAAATACAAATCACTGATGCGAATTATCCGGGAAGACATAGGGCAAAATCACTATATTTGGATTTCAGGCACTTTATAAATCAGCGTGAACCTAGTCACTTTAATAAGGTTATTAACACCGTAAAGAAACAATTTACAGAAAAGAACATGCTTGACTTTTTCGAAGCAATTAAAAAGAACTTTGACTCAAATAATCCTATGATTTCATCATTCACAGGCAATGAATTTTCTACTAATCAATACATTGATGATTGGTTTAATGTTGAGTTTTTTCATTCCTCTCTTGATGAAAAAGCTGAACGAATAAAAGAGCTGCTTTTGGATTTTGATGCTGAAGGAGCCCAACATCTTCTATTTTCCAGCGTGATTTCTAGATCTAGTCACATAAGGTTGTTTTATGCTTGTATTAAAGACATGTATAGAGCTATGGAAAATGCGAGTTTAATTTTTAATTGTCCTGATCAGATTGTTGTCGAAAAAATAGGATCTAAATATAAGAAATAACAAGTATAAGTGACTTCTCAACTCACGCCGCGGTTTATTGTTCGACCTGGCCGGGTGCGCTATGAGCGCCCGGTTCATCACGCTGGAACTGAGCCAGCAGGATGCAGAGGTAGTGTTGCTTGTGATCGTGGCTGAGAAGATCGAGGCCGCGAAGGCGGGTGATAGAGAGATCTGCGGTGCACTGGACAAGCTCCGGATTCAATTGGATGGATGATGTTGTACCGCTACGGATGGCGGTTTATTTCATCCAAACCCCTATAAAGATAATAGTAGGCCTGTCGATTGTATGGGTATATCGCCATCCCCATGCCCCGATCTTGAGGCTGGCGATATGGTGCTAATGTGTGGCCCATCCCCTCTCCGCGCACATAAGCATATTGGCCCCTGATTTTGATCAGGGGCCAGTTTTTTCTAAGACCACCACAGAAATTGCAGTAACTACTACCCACCTGGACTCGCGGGCAAGGTCTTGGTAAGTAGCTGAGGCGGGGGGTCCGCATAGACCGGAGCGACCACCTCCCCCGCTTTCTCTTCATGGGCCTAAGCGATGAAACCTTGCCCGGATCTCCACCAGATCAGCAGCCCCGAACGAGCATGCTCCCAACGTTGGGGGAGTCTTGTGGACTTTCGAGATCGACCCATGCGGACACGACGGACTCCATATTCAGGGCAGTGGTAGATGCAAGGCTTTCCGGCCAAACCCCCACTGCATTTGCCGCCAGATACGGGGCCTGAAAAATACTTGAGGAAAATGCTTGGTTATTGATATTGATCATTTTTTGGGCATGCAGATAGCTATAAATAACTAGCTATAATTAATTACTGACAATACGTATCAAAATATGAAACCATGCGTGGTAACAATTAATATTTGACTAATTCTAAATTCAATCCTATAAAAGTTAGACCCGTTCTAATAGATATTCAAAGCGATAAGGGGTCCGCGCCGCAGCAAAAACTTACAATACCGATCTTGGGGGGAGGGATTGTTGAAGTTCCTTATTGCTGATGACCATCATCTCATCAGAGAAGGTCTTAAAAACACTCTGGAGAGTGTCTATAACGATCTCCTGGTAGTTGAAGCCAAGGATGGCGGGCAAGTTGTGGAGATGGTCGAAAATAATCCGGATCTCGATCTGATCCTGCTCGACTATTTCATGCCGCTGACGGACGGTTTTTCATTGGTCACGACTCTGTGTGACCGCTTCTCCTCCATTCCCGTCATTGTCATCTCGGCTTCCGACGACCCGGCGCTGATGCACAAGGTGCTCGATCGCGGTGTCGCCGGGTTCATTCCTAAGGCCACCAATCAGGAACTGATCGTGCGCGCGATCCAGCTCGTGCTGTCGGGGGGTACGTATATTCCGCCGGAGCTGATGGAGCCGGTCAACGCGGCGGTTAATGGCGCGAATACTATCAGCACGGCTCCGGTCGAGGGATCCATCGTGCTGGCGGAGTCCGCGCACATGTTTTCCAGGTTGACACATCGGCAGCAGGAAGTGCTTCGGTTGCTGGCCAAGGGTGAGACCAACAAGGATATCTCCCGCCACCTGAACGTGTCGGAGAACACCGTCAAGGTCCATGTCACGGCCATTCTGAAGGCCCTGGGCGTCAGTAACCGGACGCAGGCCGTGATAGTATCCCAGAAGATGGGGCTGTCGGGATAAGCGGTGTGAACCGGATCCAGACCTGATAACACGATGGCCGGCACCGCGTCGGCTACAGTCCGCGGCACGGATGGCTTGCGGATCATCGGCACGATAATAACTACAGTGAAACCATCAAGCGTACTCGCATCGCTGTTGTTGTGTGGACTTGTTCCCGCTTCCTTGCCTGCCGCCGAGACCTACCTCACGGAAGAGGAAATTCTGACGGAGATCCCTCTCGTCATCACTGCCTCCAGGCTTTTGCAGACGCCCGCCCGGGCGCCCGCCTCCGTGACGGTCATCGACAGGGAGATGATCGAGGCGTCGACCGCGCTGGACATCCCGGACCTGCTAAGGCTGGTGCCGGGATTTCAGGTGACGTATCCCAACGGCAACATCACCAGCGTGACATACCATGGGAACGAGGACGCCTGGTCCAACAGGATGCAGGTGCTGATCGACGGGCGCTCGGTGTATTCGCCGCTGTTTTCCATCGTCGACTGGACGCATCTGGATATCGATATCGACGACATCGAACGCATTGAGGTGATCCGTGGCCCGAACGCGCCGGTTTACGGCTCCAATGCGTTTCTCAGCACCGTCAACATCATTACCCGGCAACCCTTTCAGGACCGTGGATTGACAGCACGTGCGACCCGGGGCTCGCTCGATACGCGCGCGGGGATGTTGCGCTACTCGGGGAGCAACGGCGAGCTTGATTACCGCGTGACGGCGAGCTATCGCGCGGATGACGGCTTCGAGGACGTGAATGACGACAAATCCCTGAACAGCATCTCCCTGCGTGCAGTCTATGACGTGACGCCGAATGACAATGTCGACCTGCAGATGGGATTGACCCAGGGACCGGTCGGCGCCTGGGGACAGAGCCCGCTCACCTCGCCCGATCGTGACAAGGATACCCGGAGTTTCTTCGTATATTCGCGCTGGCGTCATGCGCTGAGCGCGATGAGCGAGGTCCATGTACAGGCCTACTCCAATTATCTCGACTGGTCGGACACCTATCAGATCGGCCCCTTGTCCTCCCTCTTCGGTGTCGATCCGGCGCTGATACCCTTAATATTCGGGCAGCCGGATCAGCTCTTGTCACTCAGCCGCTACGACGGAACCGTGAGGCGCGACGATATCGAGGTCCAGCACACGCTCGCGCCCGGCGCGGACTGGCGGCTTGTGTGGGGCGCCAGCTACCGGATCGATACCCTTGAGAGCTTTCAGGTCCTGGGTACTTCCGAACCGCGCAGCGATTACATACGACGCCTGTTCGCCAACGCCGAATGGACAGCGAGTCATTCACTGACCGTGAATGCCGGTGCCATGATCGAGGATAACGGCATCATCGGGACCCACGTATCCCCCAGGCTGGCGGCGAACTATGAACTGGTGCCCGATCACACCTTGCGCGCGGTCGCGACGCGGGCGCTGAGGTCGCCTTCGATTTATGAATACTATGAATTCAACGCGGTCCGTTTCGCGGATGGTACCCTACTGGACATCCAGTTTGTCTCGGATCAGTCCATTGAAGCGGAGACGATCGAGTCATATGAGATCGGTTACCGCGGGATTCTTCCCGAATCCCACCTTGAGCTCGATCTCAAGATATTCCAGGAACGTATGGACAAAATCATCACCCATCCCCGGGACCTCACCTATCCCGACCTGATCTCGCCCTTCCTGCCCCCCGACCAGGCGACCGGCAGCTTTGTCCGTGTCAACGACGGTTATGTCGATACCGCCGGGGCCGAATTTCAGCTTGTGTACCGTCCTGCGCGGAACTCGCTGTTTTCCCTTCAGTATGCCTATACCGACGCTACCGGCCGGCTCATCCGGCGGATCGAAGGGGATCAGCCGGTGCGTTATGATGAAAACATCAGCGATGCCGTGCCCACCCATACCGTTAGCGCATTGGCGAGTCATGGATTTGATAACGGTTTTCAGGCCAGTGTGGCATTCTTCTATCTGAGCGACATGGACTGGGGTGGCGACGGCAACTTCCTGCCGTCCTACCGGCGATGGGACGCGAAACTGACCAAGAAGTTTCTGCTGGGGGGGCTGGAGTCCAGCATCAGTGTTCTCGTGCAGAATCTCCTGGACGAAGAGTACGCGGAATTCCAGGAGGAGAATATCTTCGACAGGCGGACCTATGTGCAACTGGGCGTGAGGATATAGACGGAACATTCCGGAATGGGTTTCATGATTTTCCGAAGCCGTACCGTATGGCGCAGCTGGATCATGATGCTGTTCCCGGTACTCTTGCTGCTCATTGTTCCGGCCGGCGCATCCGGCTCGCCGCCCTACAAGGTCCTGTTGCTTCTGAGCGGAGATGGCACCCCCTACCACCTTGCCGCGGAGAGCTTTTCCAGGACGCTGCTGAAATCCGCCGGACGCGCAGTTCCATTCGAGATATCACGGCGGACCCTGCCGCCGGAGGAAACTGATGCGTCGCGCGCGGAGGTGGTCTCGCGCAATGACTACGATCTTATCGTCCCGATCGGGACGAACGCCGCGCAAGTGCTCAAGACCGCTCCCGGCAAGGGCGCCGTCCTCAACATCCTGACAACCCGGGACGCGTTCGAGGCGATCTGGAAGATCGATCCGGATCAGGACGCGGGCCCGGTTTCCGCCATTTACCTCGAGCAGCCCATCGCCCGGCAGGTCCGCTTCATTCAACTTGCCCTGCCTCATCACAGGCGTTGCGGGGTGATCCTCGGAAAACGTTCCCTGCACCTGGTGGATGCGCTCGAGACGGCCGCGGCAAACAGCAGGCTCAGCCTGCGCGCCATGGACATATCGGCGACCAGCAAGCCGATCGACGGTATCAAGGGGATCCTTGGAACGAATGATGTGATACTCGCGGTTCCCGATGCCGATGCCTTGACCCCGAATGTCGCCAAATGGCTGCTCTACATGGCCTACCAGAAAGAGATCCCGGTCATCGGGTTTTCGAAGGCCTTTGTCGATGCGGGCGCGCTGGGCGCGGTCTATACCGATCCGGAACAGGTTGGACGCCAGGCGGCAGAGATCGCGCTGCGGGCGGCGCTCGCGGCCGGGAACAGGGGCTCCGACAGCTGGTCCCTCCCTTCCCCGCAGTATCCCGAATATTTCAATATCGCGATCAATGAATCGGTCGCCCGATCGCTCAAACTCAGGGTACATACGGGCCAGTACCTGACCCAGTCACTGATACAGCTGGAACAGGCGGAAACCTGGAGGGCGCAGAATTGATCAATATCAGCATCAGGACGCGGATTCTGCTGTTGACCCTGACGCCGCTGCTCATCATCAGCCTGATTCTGGGCACCTACCTGGCGGGGACTCGCATCCAGGACAGCGAAACCACGCTCCGCGAGCGTGGCGATGTCCTGGTGCGCCATCTGGCCCGAGAGAGCGAGTTTGCCCTGTTTTCTGAAGATGCGAGACAGCTCGCGGCGCTTGCCGACATCGCCGCGGGTGGAGACGACGTCTACGACGTGACCATTCTGAATGCCGATGGAAAAACCGTTGCGCATGCCGTTGCCGCAGATTGGCGCGGCGACACCGCCGGCAAAATCCCGCAGGATCATCTGTTGTTGCTGTTCACGGCCCCGGTCCAGCGTTCTGGGATCATGATCTCTGACAATGCGGAACAATACCGGGAGGATCCGAATTCACGCCTGGCGCAGGATTCGACCATCGGCCGGGTCGAACTGAGGCTCTCACGCTCGGGCACTTTGGCGCGCCAGCGGGAGATCGTACGGAACATCGTCCTGCTGACCCTGGGGTCCTCGCTGCTCTGCGCCCTGCTCGCCTTCTGGATGGGCAAAGGTGTTGTCGGGCCGATCATGCGCCTGAGCCGCGCGGTGGATGGTATCCGTAAGGGCAGATTCGAGACGCGGGTTGATTGTCTGTCCAGCGGCGAACTCGGTGCGCTGGAAAGCGGATTCAACGACATGGCCGCCGCGATGGAGTCCTCCCAGTCCCAGTTGCAGGAGGAGGTCAGAAATGCCACCAACAAACTCTCGCTGTTGCTCGAATCCCTGCCCGTCGCCGTCTTTCACGCCGAGACGACCGGGAACCGCAGGGTCGTATTCATGACTCAGAGCGTAAAGAATCTCACCGGATTTGACGCGCAGGAATTCGTGGACGACGCCGCGTTATGGATCGACAGAATGCATCCTGAAGACAGGGACGGATTCCTGTACGGCATGGCCTCCATCGAAGTCGATGGCTATCATGAATTCGAATATCGCTGGCAGGTCAGGGATGGAGCATATCACTGGTTCTATTGTTACATCAGGACCAACGAAGTCGTCACTCCGAGGCTGATCGGTATGCTGCAGGATATCACCGAGTTCAAGAAGCTGTCGCTGCAGCTGACGAACACCATAACCTCGCTGCAGGAGAAGAACCGAGAGCTCGACCAGTCGCGCAAGGAAGCGCTTGATGCCGGCTACAATAAGGGTGTGTTCCTTGCCAACATGAGCCATGAAATCAGGACTCCGTTGAGTTCGATCATCGGATACAGCTCAAAAATCGAATCTCTCCTCAACACCGCCGCGAATACCGAAGCGGTTCATGAGTGCGCGCGCATCATTGGACAGGCATCGAGCCAGTTGAAGCGGATCATCGACGACATTCTGAGCTTTTCTAAGCTGGAATCCGGAACGGTGCATCTGGAGCAGGTCTCATTCGACCTGCGCACGGATTTCGAGGACGTGATCAGCATGATGAGCGCCGAAACCGGCAATAAGAGGATAGAGCTCTCGTTGCGGTTCGATTCCGATGTGCCGACGCGCCTCATCGGTGATCCGGGTCGCATCAATCAGGTGCTGTTCAATCTTTTGAGCAATGCGATCAAGTTTACCGAGGCCGGATACGTCGACGTGCACGTCACCGTCCGGGAGATGTCCGGGGAGTGGGCTCTCATCGAGGTGAGCGTCAGGGATACCGGGATCGGAATGCCGCGCGAAGTGATGAATGGAATCTTCACGCCCTTCCACCAGGGAGATGCTTCCATCTCGCGCCGCTATGGCGGCACCGGGCTGGGCCTCTCGATCGCTTCCCGGGTGGTCGAGCTATGGAGCGGTGAACTGGGCGCCGAGAGCGAACCCGGGAAGGGATCCTGCTTCCATTTCACCATCAATTGCCTGCGGCAGCCGGTACAGGATGATTTCGCTATCGATGAAGGAATCCGTGGTCGCAAGGTTCTGCTGTACGACGATCATCAGCCCGCCTTGAGGGCGGTGCGCAGCCTGCTGCTGGGGTGGTCGATGAATCTGTACCAGGCCCGTTCGCGCTGCCAGATAAAACCCATGATCGATGAGGCTGAAGCGGTGGGAGAGCCCTATGATCTTCTGATACTGGGGGCCGGCATTACCGACGGGATTCCCGGCGTGATCAGCCTGAATGTATTGCTGGGGATACTAGGTATTGAAGGTGAGCCCCCGTTGCTGCTGTTGTTGAACCGCCAGGATATGGGCGAAGCGGAAAGGCTGGTCGGCCGGCGGGCAATCATGATGGAAAAGCCGGTGCGGCGCGATGCCCTCTACCACAATGTAGGCAAACTGCTCGGAGTGACTGTGGCGTATCCGGGACAACAGCCGTCAAACGGGATCTCGGAAGCCACTCGTTATGAAGGCGTCCACGTGCTGCTCGCCGAGGACAACGAGTTCAATCGCGCCCTGATCACCGCGGTGCTGGAGACCCGCGGGCTGATCGTTACCCAGGCCGACAATGGGCTGGCGGCGCTGGAGCGGGCCGGTGAACAGGCCTATGATCTGGTGATCGTGGACATCCATCTTCCCGGAATGGACGGCAGCGAGGCGGCACGCCGCATTCGTTCGCTGAGGCCTGAATATCGATCCGTGCCGATCATCGCCCTGACCGCCGACATCTTTTTTGATACCCCGGAAAATCTGGTTCGCTATGGCATAGATGCCTGTCTGTTGAAGCCGCTCGACGAGCACAGGTTGTGGAAACTGATCGATTCTCTCCGCAGCGCGCGGACGGAAGCGCCGGTACCGCCGCGCAGTCCGGTCCCGATACGCCCTGTCCGGCCGATGGATCCCGGCAGGCCGAGTGGGCAAGCAATGATTCAGAATTTCATGGGGATGGAGTCGGCGCTTGTCACTTCACTGGAGAACCTGAATGAGCGTCTGAAGGAGGCCCTGCGTCCCGAGTCCGGCGAGGACCTGCACGCCATCATCCATGAGATGAAGGGTGTGGTCTGCTATTTCGGGATTTCCGAGCTTTCCAACACCGTCATCGAGGCCGAGAGGCTGGTCGCCGCCGACGCACGCTCCGAGGCCGCGGGCCTGTGTTTGCGCAGGCTTGAGATGCAGGTCGCCGATTTCGCCGCGGCCTATGGCGGCCGTAAACAGCAGGCGGATGCGTCGCACTAGCACTCGAGGCGGAGCCATGGAGATCGATCGGGTTATCGCGGCGGAATTTCCGCCGCAAGACCGTTGTATTCACCTGAATCATGCCGGTGTGGCGCCCTGGCCCAGGCGCGCCGTCGCCGCGGTGACGCGATTCGCGGAGGAGAGTCATGCCTGCGGCGTGACTACCTATGAGGGCTGGTTGCGCACGGAAGCGAATCTGCGTCAGTCTCTGTGCCGGCTGATTCAGGGCGCGATGCCGGAGGATATCGCTCTCCTGAAGAATACCTCGGAAGGCCTCTCCGTGGTCGCCCATGGCCTGTCCTGGCGCGACGGTGACAACATCGTGACCACCGACCAGGAGTTTCCTTCCAACCGCGTCGTATGGCAATCCCTGGCTCCACAGGGCGTGGAGTTGCGCCAGGCTGCGCTCGATGGTGTGACGCCGCCGGAAGAGCTGCTGTTCAGGTGCGTCGATCAGCGCACCCGCCTGATCGCGGTGAGTTCGGTCCAGTACGCCACCGGTCTGCGCATGGACCTCGAACGGATCGGTGAATTCTGTCGCCGGCACGGGATCCTGTTCTGTGTCGATGCGATCCAGAGCCTGGGTGCGATTGAGTTCGACCTCGAGGCCATACAGGCCGATTTCGTCGCCGCTGACGGCCATAAGTGGATGCTAGGGCCGGAAGGCGTCGCGCTGTTCTACGTGCGCCCCGAACTGCGCGAACGGATTATCTTGAGGCAGTTCGGTTGGCACATGGTCGAGGCGATGGGCGATTACGCGCGCGCCGACTGGAGTCCCGCCCGTTTCGCGCGCCGTTTTGAATGCGGCAGCCCGAATCTGCTCGGCATTCATGCCCTGGAGGCAAGTCTTTCCCTGCTACTTGAGATCGGCCTGAAGACTGTATCAAGAATGATTCTGAACAATAGTTCTTATTTGATTGAAGTTATTGATGATAATCCGGACAGCCTGGAGTTGCTCTCGGTGCGGGATCCGGGCCGCCGCTCGGGTATCGTGACCTTCCGGCACCGCGCCCTGCCCACTGCGGGGCTGTACCAGATCCTGCGTGATCAAGGTGTCATCTGCGCCATGCGCGGCGGCGGGATCCGTTTCTCACCGCATTTCCACACCCGGCGCAAGTCACTGGAAAAGGCGATGCAACTGGTGCTCGTAGCGGTCTGAAGCGGCTCAGGCCGCGATCTCGACGCCGAACAGGCGCGAGAAGTTGTCCGTAGTGATACGCGCGATCCGCTCCAGTGATACCCCACGCAGACCGGCGAGACACTCCGCCACATGGCGCACATGCGCCGGATGGTTCGGTTTGCCACGGTGCGGCACCGGTGCCAGATAGGGCGAATCGGTTTCAACGAGCAGGTATTCCTCCGGGATGCGTGCCGCGACCTCGCGCAGTTCAGTTGCGCTGTTGAAGGTGAGGATGCCGGAGAACGAGATGCTGAACCCGAGTTCGATCGCCGCCTGCGCGGTGGCGAGGTCCCCGGTGAAACAGTGCATGACGCCTCTGACGTTCGCCCCGCCCGCTTCGCCCAGGATCTTCAGGGTATCTTCCGTCGCGTCACGCATATGGGTGATGAGCGGCAGCCCGGTCTCGCGCGCGGCGGCGATGTGGCGGCGGAAGCGTTCCCGCTGCCAGTCCATGTCGCCATTACTGCGGAAGTAATCGAGACCGGTCTCGCCGATGGCGATCACCTTGCTCTCCGCCTTCGCGATACTGACCAGATCCGCCACCGTGGGATCCCGACCATCGCGTTCGTTGGGATGTACGCCGACCGAGGCGTAGACATGTTCCCAGGCCTTCGCCAGGGCGAGCACGCGCGGGAATTCCTCCAGCGTGATGGAGACACAGAGCATTCGCCCCACGCCTTGTGCGCGGGCGCGTTCCATGACCTCCTCCAGACTGCCGCCGAGCTGGGGCAGATCGAGCAGGTCGAGATGGCAATGCGAATCGACGAGAAGCATCGGCCTCGTTCCGATTGGGGTGTCTCGCGGTCGTGAAGGAAAAATCGACGGAAATCGACAGGCGCGGATGCGGGTTCGCGCCGGCAGAATCGTCAGGCTACATGGTATGGGTCATGCGGTCGGATTTCAACGCGCCCGCGAGATAGGTCTCAATCTTGTTGCGTACCGCCTCGCCGTCCTTGTCCGTGAACTGTACGCCGATGCCGGGGACGAAATGGCCCTGGGCGCCTTTGGGATTGATCCAGGCCACACGGCCGACGACCGGCATCTTTTCCGTCTCTTCCATGAGGGTCAGCAACATGAAGACCTCGTCGCCGAGGGCGTAGTTCTTGTTCGTCGGGATGAAGATGCCGCCGCCCTTGAAGAAGGGGATATAGGCCGAATAGAGCGAGCCCTTGTCCTTGATCGCCAGCGACAGAATGCCCTGGCGCGGGCTGCCTCCGGCGGCGTGTTCCCCTGCTCCTGTCGCGTCGCTCATGAATTAATTATCTTTTATTTATCAGTATGATAAATGGGAAATATCGCAAAATCTGTCAACCGGGGACCCGATCCTTTTCCCGTTGTGCCCAGGGCAGCAAGGCCTCTTCAAGTACCAGCTGGGCGTTCGCGGAGCCGTCCAGGAGGCGCAAGGCCCGGGAGATCCGGTCCAGTTGTTCGAACAACCATGGGCCATTCAGTTCCGACGAGAGCCGCGCCAGGGTGTCCTGTCCATCGGGGTTGCTGATGCGGGGCGGCTGATCCGAGGACTGAAATCGGATCATGTCGACCAGCCATCCGTGTAACCAATATAGCGATGCTTTGGCATCAAACTTTAGCCAGTTTTCCGCCACTTGGAGCGGATCCGACTGAAGCCGGACGACGGACTGGAGCTCCTTCAACATCTCCTGTCGCCGCGCCAGATGGCCCTGGGCGGCAAGATCGGCTGCGGCCAGCGGGGCACCCTGCGCCAGCGCCAGCAGGGTGGCGGCTTCACCCTGCCCTATCCCGGGTCTGCACGCCAGCCAGTCCAGTGCCGGTTCGGGATCCTCCAGGGCCAGGTTCAACCTCTGGCAACGGCTGCGCACGGTCGCCGGCAGGGCCGCGGGACGGCCGCTGACCAGGATCATATGTACGCCGGACGGCGGTTCCTCCAGCATCTTCAACAGGCCGTTCGCGGCGCTCAGGTTCATCTGCTCCGCCGGATGGATGATGACGACCTTGCGTCCGGCATAGTGCGCCTTGAGTTCCAGGAACTGGCCGATGGCCCGAATCTGGTCGATGTTGATGACGGACTTGTCTTCTTCCGGCTCGCATCGATGGAGGTCGGGGTGGGACCCGGCCTGCGTCAGCCGGCAGGAGCGGCATGCGCCGCAGGGCAGGGTCGAGGCCGCGGGCGATTCGCACAGCAGCGCATGCGCGAGCAGGCGCGCGAAATGGTGTTTGCCCATCCCGGGCAGGCCGCACAGCAGCAGCGCGTGCGGCAGGCGGTCGGCCTTACGCAGGGCGCGCACCCGTTCCCAGTGCGGCGCTTGCCAGGGCAGCGGCGCGTTCAGCGAATCCGGGTCGCCAGCCATTCCGTCATCACCTCTCGCAGCCTTGCCTGCACATGTTCGAGCGGCGCGTCCGCCGCGATGACTCGGTAACGCCGCGGCTCCTGCCGCGCGAGCCGCAGATAGGCATCGCGCACGCGCTCGAAGAAATCGAGTTTCTCCCTTTCGAAGCGGTCTGCGCTGTTGCGTCGGCCGGCGCGCCCGAGCCCGGTCTCCACCGGCAGGTCGAGCAACAGCGTGAGATCGGGCTGCAGGTCGCGATGGACCCAGTCGGCCAGCAGCGCCACCCGCTCAAAGCCGAGCCCGCGTCCGCCGCCCTGATAGGCGAAGGTGGCATCGGTGAAGCGGTCGCAGACCACCCAGCGGCCGGCGGCCAGGGCCGGCCGTATCACCCGCGCGATGTGCTCCGCCCGTGCCGCGAACATCAGGAGCAGCTCGGTATCGGCGGCCATGCCGTCATGGCGATGATCCAGCAGCAGAGCGCGGATCTCCTCCCCGAGCGGGGTTCCGCCCGGCTCCCGCGTCACGACCACCTCCACGCCCCGCGCCTCGAGCAGGGCGCGGACAAACTCGATATTGGTCGTTTTGCCAACGCCCTCGATGCCTTCGAGCGTGATGAAGCGTCCCGCTGTCGCCGTCATTTCCGGCCCCGTCCCCCGTTCAGTTGATAGTCCCTGACCGCGCCGGCGTGCTCGTCGAAGCTCGCCGAAAAATGGTGCGTGCCATCTCCGCGTGAAACGAAGTACAGCTCATTTCCCGGTGCGGGATGCAGCGCGGCGTGCAGGGCGTCTCCACCGGGCAGGGCGATCGGCGTCGGCGGCAGGCCCGCGCGCGTGTAGGTATTGTACGGGGTGTCCGCCTCCAAATCACGGCGCCGCAGATTGCCGTCGAATTTCGCGCCCAGACCGTAGATCACGGTCGGATCGGTCTGCAGCCGCATGTTCTTCTGCAGGCGCCGGATGAAAACGCCCGCGATCCGGGGACGTTCATCCGCGCTGCCGGTCTCCTTCTCGACGATCGAGGCGAGGATCAGGGCCTGATAGGGCGTCTCCAGCGGAAGGTCGGGTGCCCTGTCGCGCCATTCCTGTTCCAGGCGCCGTTCCATTGCCGCATAGGCGTATTGCAGCAGGGCCAGGTCGGTGGTGCCGGAGGGGAACAGATAGGTGTCCGGGAAGAAGCGGCCCTCGGGGTGTTCACCCGGATGGCCGAGCCGTTCCATGATGACAGCACCGTCCTCGGTATCCAGGGTGTGGCGGATCTTCTCGTGCGCGCGCACCGCCACCAGCATCTGGCGGAACGACCATCCTTCCGGAATGGTCAGCGAATAACGCATCACATCGCCCTGCTCCATCTTGTCGAGCAGCAGGGCGGGCGTCATCAGGCCCTCGATCAGGTATTCCCCTGCCTTGATGCGGTCGGCGCTGCCGCGCCAGCGCGCATACCACACCAGATAATAAGGATGCTCGACCAGCCCCAGCTTGCCGAGGTCACGCGCGACGCTGATCAGGCCGCTGCCGGGGCGGACTTCATAGACCACGGACTGCCCGTTCTGCACCAGCGGGCGGTTCAGGAAGGCCTGCAGGTCGATCAGGATCCAGCCCGCGGTGAAGCTCACGACGATGAGCGTGACACCAAGAATTTTTGAAAGCCAGGTGCGCATGCTCAGTTCATTCCACCCGCGTCGTGAGTGATATCGGGCCGCGGTATTTCCGGCATCAGGCTGAAGGCCCCGATCGCGGCCGTGACGCGCGCCGTGACCGGACCGGGAGTCCATGTGCGTCCGACAGCGCGGTGTACCGGCCAAACACCGATCAGGCTGTTACACAGAAATACTTCGTCGGCGCGCCGCAGGTCTTCTTCATCCAGATGGCATTCCGTCACGCGCAGGCCGACGGTCTGCGCCCACGCGATGATCGTGGCACGCATGGCGCCAGCCACGCCGCACTCATCGAGCCTGGGGGTCAGCAGCGCGCCGTCCCGCAGCAGGAAGAGATTGCTCATGGTCCCTTCGACGATATGGCCGTGTCCGTCCCGCATCCAGCCCTCGGCGATCCCGGCATCGTCCCATTCCGCGCGGGCGAGCACCTGTTCGAGTCGATTGAGATGCTTGACACCGGCCAGCGCCGGATTGGCGCCGAGCCGCGTTGTACACAGACGTACTGTGACCCCGTCACGATAATACTGCGCGGGATACTCCGGGGCCGGTGCCAGCGTCACGATTCGCGTCCCCGGCGCAGTGGCATCGAAGCGGTACCCGCGCGTGCCGGGCCCCCGTGTCAGCACGATCTTCAGAACCCCGCGCACCGTCCCCGCGCAGAGCACGGCAGACTCCGCGCGCAGCCGGGAGGCGTCGACCGGGGCAAACCGTAACCGGCGGCAGCCTTCCTGCAGTTGTTCGATGTGCCGTTCCCAGAGTTGTGGTTCACCTTTCTTTACCGCCAGCGTGGAAAACAGCCCGTCCCCATACAGGAGTCCGCGGTCGTGCAGGTCGATCGTGTGTCCGGGTTGTCCGTTGATCAGGCTCGATGACACGTCCTAATCCTCCGTGTTGAGAGCGCGCAGCAGGCCGCGGGCCTTGGCGCGGGTCTCGGCCAGCTCGCGTGCGGGATCGGAATCGGCGACGATGCCGGCGCCAGCGCGCAGGATCAGGCGACCGGCCTGGCGCTGAAGCGTGCGGATCAGGATATTGAAATCCATATTGCCGTTGCCGTCCAGGTAGCCGAGTGATCCGGTGTAGGCGCCGCGCGCGCGTTGCTCGAGCTCGCCGATGATCTCCATGCAGCGGATCTTCGGGCAGCCCGTGATGGTACCGCCGGGAAAGACGGCGCGGATGATCGCGCCGGGCGTCGTGCATTCGTCCAGGCGGCCGGCGACGTTCGAGACGATGTGATGCACATGCGCATAGGATTCCAGCGTCATCAGCTCGTTGACCTCTACGCTGCCCGGACGGCAGACACGACCCAGGTCGTTGCGCTCGAGGTCGATCAGCATGATGTGTTCCGCGCGCTCCTTGGGGTGTTGCAGCAGGCGGCGCGAAAGCTCGCCGTCGCTGTCAGGATCCGTTCCGCGCGGATGGGTGCCGGCGATCGGCCGTGTTTCAATACGGTCCCCGCGTACGCTGAACAGTCGCTCGGGAGACGAGCTGATGATCGTCGTGTTTCCGATTCGGGCGATGGCGGAGAACGGTGCGGGATTGCTGCGGCGCAGGCGGCGGTAGAGGTCCGCGTCGCTTAGCGCCGGGTCGATCGCGCCGATCCAGGCGCGGGACAGATTGACCTGGAACACGTCGCCCTCGACGATATAACGCTTGATTCGTTCGACACCGGAGAGAAAATGCTCGGGGTCATCCTCCCGCATTCTGGTCTCGACCAGCGGCCCCGGCACGTCCGTATCCTGGCCGGAGCAGGTCGCGAGATTCCGCAGGATACGGGCGGACAGCACGTCGTGCCCGGGCTCCTCCACCAGATAGATGCAGTCCGCGGTATGGTCGCGGATCAGCGCGGCCGGGCAGCGCACCGCCGCGGCAAGCGGTAGATCGTCCTCCGGCGGCGGGAGATCCGCCAGGCGCGGTTCGATGCGGGTCGCGAGCTCGTACGCCAGGAACACGAACCATCCGCCGGTAAACGGCAGTGCCGGGGACTCATCCGGCGGGCGGCGGTGCTGCTGCCACCAGCAGTCCAGCTGCGCAAGGAAGTCCGTGGCGGCGTCCCCGGCGACGGATCCGCGCAGGCCGTTCCGGTCCAGTATCAGCTGTTCATCCGTGGCCGCGAACAGGATGTCGTAGCGCGCCGAAGGTGTTCCGTGGCTGACGCTCTCCAGCAGGCAGGGATAACGCAGTGGATCGGCTTCATGCAAAGGAAGGAGGTCGCCTGCGTAATCAAGACGGCGCACCTTAGGCCGTGCGTCCGCCACGGCGTGCCGCGGCGGGTGCGGGTCCTGGCTTGTCTGGCTCACCATGAAATGGGCGGTGGACCGAGGGTGATGCGGCAACCGACGCGGCGATCTAGCCCGGCTTCCTGAAGACCAGGGTTCCGTTGGTGCCACCGAAACCGAAGGAGTTCGAGATCGCGACGTCGATCTTCATCGGGCGCGCCTGGTGCGGGACGTAGTCAAGGTCGCAGTCGGGATCCGGGTTGTCGAGATTGATGGTCGGCGGGGCCACCTGGTCGCGGATCGCGAGCACTGAAAAGATCGCCTCGATGCCGCCCGCGGCGCCGAGCAGGTGGCCGGTCATGGACTTGGTGGAACTCATCGCCACGCGTCGCGCGTGATCGCCGAAGGCCGCCTTCACCGCCAGCGTCTCGGCCTTGTCGCCCGCCGGCGTCGAGGTGCCGTGGGCATTGATGTAGTCGACGGCGTCCGGGTTGAGGCCCGCATTGCGCAGCGCGTTCTGCATGCAGCGCATCGCGCCCTCCCCATTCTCCGGTGGCGCCGTCATGTGATAGGCGTCACCGCTCATGCCGTAGCCGATCAGCTCGGCATAGATGCGCGCGCCGCGCGCCCTGGCATGTTCATATTCCTCCAGTACCACCACGCCGGCGCCATCGCTCAACACGAAGCCGTCGCGGTCGCGATCCCACGGACGGCTGGCCGCGGTCGGGGCGTCGTTGCGCGCGGACAGCGCGCGCGCGGCGCAGAATCCGCCCAGGCAGGTCGGCGAGGTGGCCATCTCCGCGCCGCCCGCCACCATCACGTCGGCGTCGCCGTATTCGATGATGCGGCCCGCTTCGCCGATGCTGTGCGTGCCGGTGGAACAGGCCGTGACAATGGCAAGGTTAGGCCCCTTCATGCCGTGCATGATGGACAGATTGCCGGAGATCATGTTGATGATGTTGCTCGGCACGAAGAACGGCGAGATCTTGCGCGGCCCGCCGTTGAGGTAGGCGTCATAACCCTTCTCGATGCCCGGCAGGCCGCCGATGCCCGAGCCGATCGCGACGCCGATGCGGGGAGCATTCTGTTCCGTCACTTCCAGGCCGGAGTCACGAATCGCCTGCACCCCGGCGGCGATGCCGTAATGGATGAAGGGATCCATTTTCTTGACGTCTTTCGCCGGAATGTAGTCCGCCGGATCGAAGCCCTTTACCGCCCCGCCGATGCGGGTCGGAAAGGCGGACACCTCAAAGCGTTCGATCGGTCCGATGCCGCTCCTGCCCGCGAGAATGTTCTCCCAGCATTCGGTCACTCCGAGCCCGACGGGCGCGACAATGCCGAGCCCGGTGATTACGACGCGTCGTTTGCTGTTCAAGGGTTCAGCTTCCTGTCAATTGATCAAGGATGTTCGCGGCGGCCATGGGCGGCCGCCGCGACCTCGGATGCCATGACCGGCGCGTCGGCGGGGCCGGCGGCCGGGTTTCAGGCATGAGTATCAGTGGTGAACGGCCCGGTGACAAGCCAGATGAACATGAATACGGGTTACAGATTACGGACGCGCTCTTGACGGCGCGCTCCGGTCCTGCGGCGGGCGGTCATCCCTTCTGATGGGTGGTGATGTAGTCGATGGCCTGCTGTACCGTGGTGATCTTCTCCGCCTCGTCGTCGGGGATCTCGCACTCGAATTCCTCTTCCAGCGCCATGACCAGCTCTACGGTATCCAGAGAATCCGCGCCCAGATCGTCGACGAAGGATGCCTCCCGGGTTACCTCTTCTTCCTTGACTCCCAGCTGTTCTATGACGATCTTCCTGACGCGCTCTTCGATGTTACTCATGGTGTTGATTTCCTCCCTACATACACAATATATGGTAGCCCGTAGCCGCGAGCGGGTATTTTATTGGAAAGATCCGAGATATGCCAGTGAAAAAACGTCTCTCCGGAGTCCTCCGACGGCGTCCTGATTCCCGCAAAAAAACCTTTTATGACATATACATGCCACCATTGATGTGAAGTGTCTCGCCGGTAATATACGACGCGGCCGGCGAGGCCAGAAACGCCACGGCGGCGCCGATATCCTCCGGCCTGCCGAGCCGGCCGAGCGGGATCTGGGCCAGCAATGTCTCGTGCTGGGCGGCCGACAGCGCCTGCGTCATATCGGTATCGATGAAACCGGGCGCGACCACATTGACCGTGATGCCGCGTGAGGCGACCTCGCGCGCGAGCGATTTGCTGAAGCCGATGATACCCGACTTGGAGGCGGCATAGTTGCTCTGACCCGGATTGCCGGTCAGGGCGACCACCGAGGAAATGTTAATGATGCGGCCCTTGCGGGCCTTCATCATCGTGCGCAGGCAGGCCTTGGACAAGCGGAACACCGAGCTCAGGTTGGTTTCCAGGATATCCGACCATTCCTCGTCCTTCATGCGCAACAGCAGATTGTCGCGAGTGATGCCGGCGTTGTTGACCAGGATACTGGGATCGCCATGGCGCTCGGCCGCGACCTTCAGGGCGGACTCGATCGAGTCCTGATCGCGGACATCCAGCACCAGGCCGGAACCCTTGATGGAGTTCGCACTGAAATGCGCGGTAATCTTTTCCGCGCCCTCGGCCGAGGTGGCCGTCCCGATCACGGTCGCGCCCAGGCGACCTAGTTCATCCGCGATGGCGCGTCCGATCCCGCGCGTCGCGCCGGTGACCAGCGCGATTTCGTTATCCAGCCTATGCAAGTCCGATCCTCCAGATAAAAAAGGCGTGATGGGTTAGGGATAAAGGGTGATGAGAACCCGCGGCGAGTTTCACCCGTCACCGATCACGCAGTTCCATCACACTACCGACAGCGCCTCTTCGAGCGAATCCGGATCGTACACGGAAAGTGTGACCAGTTCGCGTCCGATGCGTTTGTTGAGACCGGCGAGCACCTTGCCCGGCCCGCATTCGATGATGCTGTTCACGCCACGTGCCTCCATCGCGCGCACCGTTTCCACCCATCGCACAGGGCTGTATAACTGCCTGACCAGGGCATCACGGATACCGTCAGCATCGGCGTGGGGCGCGACATCGGCGTTGTGCAGCACCGGTATCACGGGTTTCCGCAACGCGGTTTTCGCAAGCACCGACTTCATGCTTTCCGCCGCCGGCTTCATCAGGGCGCAATGCGACGGCACGCTCACCGGCAGCGTGATGGCGCGCTTGGCGCCGGCTTCGCGAGCCAGCGCGACCGCGCGCTCCACCGCGGCGGCGGATCCGGCGATCACCACCTGTCCCGGCGCATTGAAATTCACGGCCGTCACCACATCACCCTGCTCGGCCTGTTTGCACACGGTGATGACCTGAGCATCCTCGAGGCCCAGGATGGCGGCCATGGCGCCCTGACCCTGCGGCACCGCTTCCTGCATGAAGCGGCCGCGATCGGCCACGAGCCGTATCGCATCGGTGAAATCCAGCGCCTCGGCGCACACCAGGGCAGTGTATTCACCGAGGCTGTGCCCCGCGAGAATTTCAGGGGCGACGCCGCCGTTACTGTTCCAGACGCGCCAGACCGCGACGCCCGCGGCCAACATCGCCGGCTGAGTGCGGTCGGTACGATTGAGTTCCGATTCCGGTCCCTGCTGCACCAGTTGCCACAGGTCGTAACCGAGCACATCGGACGCCTGCTGGAAGGTCTGCGTCACGCCCGGATAGGTCTGGGCCAACTCCGCCAGCATCCCGATCGATTGCGAGCCCTGGCCGGGGAAGACGAAGGCCAGGCGTTTGATTTCCGTTGTTTCTGTTTCGTTTTCCATGTTCATCGATATCTTGCCAAATCGGTACAGGTGAGGCGTGAGGGGTTAGGAGTCAGGCGTAAGATCAAAAACAAGCTGCTTGACAGGAAAAATGACTCGAGAAAACTCTTGACGCCTCACGCCTCACGCCTCACGCCTCACGCCTCACGCCTCACGCCTCACTAATATTTAACCAGCGCGGAGCCCCAGGTGAAGCCTCCGCCGACCGCTTCGAACAGCAGGATCTCGCCGCGCCTGATCCGGCCGTCGCGTACGGCCACGTCGAGCGCGAGCGGGATGGAGGCGGCCGAGGTGTTTCCATGACTGCCCACGGTCACGACGACGCGCTCCATCGAGAGCTTCAGTTTACGTGCCGTGGCGGTGATGATGCGGATGTTCGCCTGGTGCGGCACCAGCCAGTCGATGTCGCTCTTCTGCATGCGATTGGCCGCGAGTGTTTCGTCGACGATCTGTTCCAGGGAATTGACCGCGAACTTGAATACCTCTCCACCCTGCATCTTGATGTAGGCCTTGCCGTCCTGTACGCGTTCATAACCCTGCGAGATACCCTCGGGCACCATCAGCATCTCCTGATAGGCGCCGTCGGCATGCAAATGGGTCGACAGGATGCCGGGCTCCTCGCTGGCTTCCAGGACGACCGCACCGGCGCCGTCTCCGAACAGCACGCAGGTCGTGCGATCCTTCCAGTCAACGATGCGCGAGAGCGTATCCGCGCCGACGACCAGGGCGCGCCGCGCGGCGCCGGTGCGGATGAATTTGTCGGCCACGCTGATGGCGTAGACGAATCCGGTGCACACGGCCTGGATGTCGAAGGCCGCCGGCCCATGGATGCCGAGCCGCTGCTGAAGCAGACAGGCTGTGCTGGGAAACACCTTGTCCGGCGTGGTGGTCGCGATGATGATGAGGTCGATGTCCGCCGGCTCCAGGCCGGCCGCCGCGATCGCGCGCCGCGCCGCGGCCTCGGCCATGTCGCAGGTGGTCTCATCTTTGGCGGCGACGTGCCGCTGGTGGATTCCGGTGCGCTCGACGATCCACTCGTCGGAGGTTTCGACGATCTTTTCGAGATCGGCGTTGGTCAGCACCCTGGCAGGAAGATAGCCGCCGGTGCCGGCGATGCGCGCGTACATCAGCCCGCCTTCCTGTCCAGCAGAAGTGATTCGAGCTGGCTGCCGATGCGCTGCGGGATGTTCTTCCTGACTTCCAGCACCGCCTCCTTGATCGCATTCGCGAAGGCGATCTCGTCGGCGCCGCCGTGGCTTTTGACGACGATGCCCTGCAGGCCGATCAGGCTGGCGCCGTTGTAGCGGCGCGGGTCGATCCGGTCCCGGAAGCCGCGCAATGCGGGTTTCGCCGCCACGGCGATCAGTTTCGTCAGCGGAGAGCGGGTGAATTCCTCGCGCAGGAAATGCGTAATCATGCGGGCGACGCCCTCGCTGGTTTTCAAGGCCACGTTGCCGACAAAACCGTCGCATACGATCACGTCCACGGTGCCCTTGTAGATGTCGTCGCCCTCGACGAAGCCGGCGTAATTGATGATACCGCTTTCGGCGATCAAACGCGCGGCTTCCTTGACCCGTTCATTGCCCTTGATCTCTTCCTCGCCGATGTTGAGCAGGCCCACCGTGGGGCGCTCGACATTGTCGACGGCACTGGTCAGCACGGAGCCCATGACGGCGAACTGGAACAGATGTTCGGGGCTGGAGTCCACATTGGCCCCGAGGTCGAGCATGTGGGTATGGCCGCGCATCGTCGGCAACGCGCAGATGATCGCCGGACGTTCCACCCCGGGCAGGGTCTTCAGCACGTAACGCGCGGTGGCCATCAACGCGCCGGTATTGCCCGCGCTGACACAGGCGGCCGCGGCGCCCTCCTTGACGAGGTTGATCGCAACCCGCATGGAGGAGTCCTTTTTGGTGCGCAGCGCCTGCGACGGCAATTCCTCCATGCTCACCTGCTGCGAGGCGTGCCGGATTATCAGCCGTTCATTCGTGGCGGCGCCCCGCTGCTGCAGTTCACGCAGCAGCGTGTCCTGATCACCGACCAGAATCAGGCGCAGATCGGGGTTATCCTTGAGGGCGCAAAGCGACGCGGGGACGGTGACCGCCGGACCGCGGTCACCGCCCATCGCGTCCAGGGCTATGGTTAAATTCAAGCCTTAGACTTCCCCTTCCTTGGTGTCGATCACCTTGCGGCCGCGGTAATAGCCGTCCGGCGTCACATGATGACGCCGGTGCGTTTCACCCGAGGTGGGATCGATCGACAAGGTCGGTGCCGTGAGGCTGTCGTGGGACCGGCGCATGCCGCGCCGCGACGTGGATTTCTTCGATTTTTGTACTGCCATGTTCCTTGCTCCTGAAAGTTAAAACCATTCTTACGCCGGGTCGCGCGCGACGGCGCGCATGGCACATCAACCCGGTTTGCCCTTCATCAGGGCGTCCAGTCCCGCGAACGGCTGGCGCGTTCCGGAGTCCCGCGCGGTCGCCGGGGACTCCTCCACGCTGTATGCCGCGTCGATATGGCAACGGCCGGCATCGTGCATCGGAATGAGCGGCAAGGCCAGCATCATTTCGTCCTCCACGATGGTTCGCAATTCCGCCGCGCGACGGTCAAGGACGTAGGGGTCATAGACCTCCGGCAGTCCTTCCATCCCGTCTTCCGAAAGCAGCAAACCCAGGCAGATGTCGATGTCGAGGGGGTAAGACAGCGGTTCCAGACAGCGCTGACAGACCAGGGTCAGGGTCGTGCGCAGATTTCCGCGCAGGTATCTGACCTTCTGGCCGTCTATACCAGACTCCAGTTCGACGTCCACATCGCCTTGGTCGTCCAGCAGACAGCCCGCCAAGCGCGTCATCCCCCGCAACGGCATCGAGCCGCGCAGGGTTTCGCCGCCCTCGGTCAGACGGTCCCACTGAACAGTCTCCGGAAGTCGACCAGACATAGCGGCACATGATAGGCTTAGACGTCCTAACTGTCAAAATCTATTAATAAAATTCGGTCCGCTCCGCCAATGCCGGGATGCCCCAGACAAATTGGCGGAAGATCAAGGAATTCGGAAATTCACCATGACCCTGTCCCCGGAGGCGACGCCCAGGCGCCTGATTCTGGCCTCCAGTTCTCCCTTTCGCCAGGACCTGCTGCGGCGGCTGGGCGTGGAGTTCACGGCGTTATCGCCCGAGGTGGACGAGCGCGCCCGGGAGGGGGAAACGCCCGAAGACCTGGCGCGCCGCCTCGCCGAGGCCAAGGCCCGCCGGATCGCGCAGGACCATCCCGATGCCCTGATCATCGGCTCCGACCAGGTGGCCGTCCTGAACGGACGCATGGTAGGAAAGCCGGGTGGCCATGCGGCCGCGGTCGCCCAGCTGAGCGCCGCCTCGGGTCAGACCCTGCGGTTTTTCACCGCGCTCTGTCTGCTGAATACGGTCGAGAACCGGCTGCAGGTCGATGTCGTGACCTGCGATGTGACGTTCCGGCGGCTGACCGGCGCGGAGATCGAATCCTATCTGCAGCGCGAACAGCCGTACGGGTGCGCCGGGTCGTTCAAATCCGAAGCGCTCGGCATCGCGCTGATGGAACGCCTCGAAGGTCCCGACCCGACGGCCCTGATCGGGTTGCCGCTGATCCGGTTGACGCGGATGCTGGAGGCGGAGGGTATCAAGGTACTTTAAGGTACTTTAGTGAGGCGTGAGGTGTGAGGCGTTAGGTGTAAGATCAAAATAACAATAAGGTGCTTGACAGGAAAAATGATTCGAGCAAACTCTTGACGCCTCACGCCTCAAGCCTCACGCCTCACGCCTCACGCCTCACGCCTTACGCCTCACGCCTCACGCCTCACGCCTCACCTTACTTAAGTTCCACCTTGAATATTCCCTCCAGCCCTTCCGCCGCCGCGGCGCCGATGCGTTCGGCGAAGCGCTGGAAGTAGGGTGGCTGGTAGGTGTAGTCGACGATTTCCTCGGCGCCGATGACTTCGCGCGCGACATAACTGGTGCTGCCGAGGCCGTCGATCAGGCCGAGTTTCAGACTGTCCTCGCCGGTCCATACCAGACCGCTGAACAGGCTGGGATCGTCCTTCAGGCGGTTGCCGCGACCCTTTTTCACGGTATCGATGAACTGCTGGTGGATCTCTGCCAGCATCGCGCGTATATGCTGCTCGTCGTCGGGCTTCAAGGGCGAGAACGGATCCAGGAAACCTTTGTGGTCACCCGCGGTGATCAGGCGCCGTTCGACGCCCAGCTTGTCGAGCGTATTCACGAAGCCGAAGCCGTCCATGAGCACGCCGATGGAGCCGACGATGCTCGCCTTGTCGGCGTAGATCTCGTCCGCGCCCGCCGCGATGTAATAGCCGCCGGAGGCGCAGATGTCGGTA
Organism: Gammaproteobacteria bacterium; assembly: GCA_016716465.1. Taxonomy (NCBI): domain Bacteria; kingdom Pseudomonadati; phylum Pseudomonadota; class Gammaproteobacteria; species Gammaproteobacteria bacterium. The sequence continues at coordinate 788,706 of JADJWH010000001.1, read as the reverse complement.
ATGACGGCATAGACCTTCTTGTCGGGATGCTGCACGCGCAGGCGCGCGATCTCATCGTTGATGTAACCGGCCTGGACCGGGCTGCCGCCCGGGCTGTTGATGCGCAGCACGATGGCGGCGGCATTCTTGTTTTCGAAGGCCTCGCGCAGGCTGTCGATGATGTAATCCGCGCTGGCGTCGCGGTCATCGGCGATCACGCCATCAATGTCGATCAGGGCGGTATGCCGGCCCGCCAGATTCTCATCGACGAACTGTCCGGGCCAGTAGGTATACAGGATCAGCAGCAGATAACCCAGGAACGCCAGTTTGAAAAAGATGCCCCAGCGACGGGCACTGCGCTGCTCCTTGAGCGTCGACTGGACCAGTTTTTCCAGCACGCCACGCGCCCAGGTCTCATCACCCGCGCCCTTCCCTGCTCCGGCCCGCGGCGCTTGCGCCTCGCCCAGCCATGGGTCCTGCGGTTTGTTCTCATCAGACATTTTCTGTGGTCCTTCTGGTAACCGATCCTGATTGTAAAGGATGGACATGGTTTCTGTGTATTTCGGAAAGCGCGAGGCATGAGAGGTTAGGCGTCAGGAGTTAGAAATAAAAACGGAAGCGTCAGCCCAGAAAGCGCTTGACAGAATAAATGAGGCCGGCAAGCATTTTGCTCACGCCTCACGCCTCACGCCTCACGCCTCACGCCTCACGCCTCACCCTCACGCCTCACGCCTCACGCCTCACGCCTCACGCCTCACGCCTCACGCCTCACGCCTCACGCCTCACGCCTCACGCCTCACGCCTCACGCCTCACGCCTCACGCCTTCCAGCCATGGAAGAATATCCGTGATCGTCTCCAGGCACCCCAGCGGCGCGCAGGCCAGCAGGCGCTCGCGGGTATGCACCCCGTAACTCACCGCCAGCGCGTGCGCGCCGGCGTTGCGCGCCATCTGCAGATCGTATTCGGTATCGCCGATCATCAGCGTCTCCCGCGGCTCGACACCGAGGACATCCATGATCTCGAGCAGCATGCGGGGATGGGGCTTGGACGCGGTCTCATCCGCGCAGCGGGACTGCGCGAACAGCGTGCCGCAGCCGGTATCCTCCAGCGAACGATCCAGTCCCCGCCGACCCTTGCCGGTGGCGACCGCGAGCAGATACCCCTGTCGGTCCAGTTCGATGAGCACATCCTTCGCGCCGGGAAAGAGTACCGCCTGCGCGTGGTGATCGGACAGGAAGTGATAACGATAACGGTCGATGAAGCGGCGGATCAGGTCCGTATCCGCCTGCGGCAGCAGTGTCGCCACGGCCTCCGGCAGGCCAAGCCCGATGACGTTGAGCAGGGTATCGCGCGCGAGCGCGGGCAGCCCGAGATCGGACAGGGTCATCGAGAGACAACTGACGATGCGGGCCTCCGAATCCATCAGAGTCCCGTCCCAGTCGAAAACGAGGAGCTTGTAAGGCAGCGACATGGCAATAATCCAAAAGTCCTAAATGGGGACAGATTTATTTATCGAAAGGCGGGCGGATTAATACAAAATTATTTCGGGTACTTTTCCAGGCTGTTCTGGGATAAAGCTTTTTCAGAAAACTGATCTGTCTCTCAGAATATCCCGCCTCAAAAAATAAATCTGTCCCCAATTTCCGTATCTATCGTGGGAGGTGGTCCAGTACCTGGCTGAGGGTATCCGGCAGCGGCGTGGACAGGCTCATCAGGCGACCCGTGCGCGGGTGATAAAAACTCAGTGCCTGGGCGTGCAGAAACAGGCGTTTGAGGCCGAACTCCCGCATCCTGCGATTGAATTCGGGATCGCCGTATTTATCGTCGCCGGCCACGGGGTGCCCCACGCCGGCGGCGTGCACGCGGATCTGGTGCATGCGTCCCGTCTTCAGCACGACCTGCATCAGGCTGGCCTCCGCAAAGACGTCCACGGGCATGAAGCGGCTCTCGGCGTCCTTGCCCTCCTCCTCGTCGACCTGGACCATGCGTTCCCCGGACTGCAGGCGGCCCTTGTGCAGGGACAGATCCACTGTACGCGCCCCGCCCTGCCATCGGCCTCGTACCAGGGTCAGGTACTGCTTTTCCACGCGTTCCGTGCGGAATTGCTCCTGCAGCGCCGGTAACATGGCGCGGTTCTTCGCCACCAGCAGACAGCCTGAGGTGAACCGGTCGAGCCGGTGCACCAGGGAGATCTCCGGGCTGCCCGACCGCATTTCCTTCAGCGCCTCGATCAGGCCGAAACGCAGCCCGCTGCCGCCATGAACCGCCAGCCCCGCCGGCTTGTCCAGGACCATGATGTCCTCGTCCTCATGGATGATGGATCCCTCGATCAGTGCCCGCCGGCTGTCGTCGATCTTCACCGGCATCGATTCTGAGTAGCTGACCGGCGGGATCCTCACCTGATCCCCGACATTGAGCCGGTAGGTCGGCTTGATGCGCCCCTTGTTGACGCGCACCTGACCGGTGCGCAGCAAACGATAGATATGGCTGCGCGGCACCCCTTTGAACAGGGTCAGCAGGAAATTATCGATGCGCTGGCCCCCGCGGCTGTGCTCGATTTCCACCACGCGCGCGCCCGGACCCTCTCCCTTCCCGTCCTTCATCTCTCGCTTGAGTTTCTCCGGCCATATACGATAACTGTTTGAAGCGACTTTAAAACATTGATATATTAGCAAGGCGTTTATCACGGGTGGGAGAAATTGTATGCCCGATCGTCCCAGGACATCGGCGCAACATATTACCAGTCGCGGCAGACGTGCATTGGAAAGACTTCGTGACAGGAGTGGCCGGAACGGCCCGCTTGTCCGCGCTCACCTTCGCAAATATTAAGGAGGTAAGGCAGCACAGTCATCGGAAGCGTTGAACTCAACTTCAACTTTCCTAATCAATGTAATGATTATGCAGGGATTCACGGGCACGTCCCACTTGACGGTGCCGGGCATCCGCTGAGGTATTGAATACACAGCCGTTCGAAACCCAAAGGTTTGAACGGGAAAGTTAACACAACCATCCACGTCATCGCACGCGGGTGCGGCTGAATACGAACTGTGGACCGATATGAGACGATACGATGACCTTGCCCTTGGCACACAACCTGGCGCAAACGTAATGTCATAAGATCATTGCAAACAGTTACGATTCAGCAATTCCGCGCTGAGCAGCGTGCATGGTTACACTTAAGGATTGCTGAAACATGAAGAGAATGCTGATTAATGCGACTCAGCCGGAAGAGTTGCGGGTCGCACTGGTTGATGGGCAATATCTTTACGATCTCGATATAGAAACCCCGTCGCGGGAACAGAAAAAGTCGAATATCTACAAGGGCCGCATCACCCGCATCGAGCCCAGCCTGGAAGCGGCCTTCGTCGATTACGGCGCGGATCGCCACGGCTTTCTGCCCCTCAAGGAAGTCTCCCCCACCGTTTTCGATACCGCATCCGACGACAACCGGCGGGTGGAGATCCGTGATGCCCTGAAAGAGGGCCAGGAGATCGTCGTTCAGGTGGTCAAGGAGGAGCGCGGCAACAAGGGCGCCGCCCTGACCACCTTCATCAGCCTGGCGGGCCGTTATCTGGTTCTGATGCCCAACAATCCCCGCGCCGGCGGTATCTCGCGCCGGATCGAGGGCGATGACCGCAACGAGATGCGCGAGGCCATCAATGCCCTGCAGATCCCGGATGGCATGGGCATCATCGTGCGCACCGCCGGCATCGGGAAGAGCGCCGAAGAGATCCAGTGGGACCTCGACTACCTGGTGCGCGTGTGGGAGGCCATCGAGGCCGCCTCCAGCTCCGAGACCCGCGCCCCCTACCTGATCTACCAGGAAAGCGACATCATCATCCGCGCCATCCGCGACTATCTGCGGCCGAACATCGGCGAGATCCTGATCGACGACCCGGCGGTCTACCAGCGCGCGCGCGATTTCATGCAGCAGGTGATGCCGCAGAACCTCAACAAGCTCAAGCTTTATCAGGAAGAAATCCCCCTCTTCACCCGGTTTCAGATCGAAAGCCAGATCGAGGCGGCCCACCATCATGAGATCCGCCTGCCGTCGGGCGGCGCCGTCGTCATCGACCACGCCGAGGCGCTGGTCGCCATCGATATCAACTCTGCCCGCGCGACCAAGGGCGGCGACATCGAGGAAACCGCCCTGATGACCAATCTGGAGGCGGCGGACGAGATCGCCCGCCAGCTCCGGTTGCGCGACCTGGGCGGTCTGATCGTCATCGATTTCATCGACATGACCCCCGCGCGCAACCAGCGCGAGGTCGAAAACCGCCTCAAGGAGGCGCTGAAGAAGGACCGCGCCCGCGTCCAGATGGGGCGGATTTCGCGCTTCGGCCTGCTCGAGATGTCGCGCCAGCGCCTGCGGCCCTCGCTGGGCGAATCCGCCTACAGCATCTGCCCGCGCTGCAACGGCCTCGGCACGATCCGCAACGTCGAATCCCTGGCGCTGTCGATCCTGCGCGTGATCGAGGAAGAGGCCATGAAGGAGAACACCGGCCGCCTGATCATCCAGGTCCCGGTCAATGTCGCGACCTTCCTCCTCAATGAGAAGCGCGAGGCGATCTCGCGGGTCGAGAAGCGCCAGGGCATCAAGATCCTGTTGATCGCGAATTCCGCCCTGGAGACGCCAAAATTCGAGGTCAAGCGCCTCCGCAAGGAAGATCTGCCGGCGGAGACCGAGGAAAAGGCCAGCTACGAGCTCGCGAGCGAGATCGAGGCCAAGGCTGAAGTCGTTCCGCTGGCCCAGCCCAAGCCGATCCCCGAGGCGCCGCTCGTCAAAGGCATCAAGCCCCTGACCCCGGCGCCGGCCAGCCGGCCGGAGGATGCTCCGGAAGTCGAGGGAGAACCGCGCTCGCATGGTGAACCCGCCGCTCGCGGCGGGTTCATCAAGCAGCTCTGGTCCACACTCTTCGGCGGACAGAAGGAAGAGCCCCCCAAGGCCGCCGCCAGCCGCGCGCAACCCTCCGAACGCAAGGAGAGACGCCATGACGGTGCGGGTGACCGGCAGGGAGTCCGTGGCGGGCGCGGCGGCCCAAGAAACCAGCCGCAACAACGACGTGGCGGACAGGGTTCGACTGGCCGTCACGGCGGTGAGCCGCGCGTAAAGCCACCGGCCGAGCCGAGACAGGAGACGGCGGAGAATCCGCGCCCGACCGAATCTGCGGATCAGCCGCAACCGCAATCCGGCCAGCAGACCCGGCCTGCTCAGGGCGACCGCGGTGGTGAAGGGAGTCAGGGTGCGGGCAGTCGTTCGGGCCGGCAGCGTTCCCGCCGCGGCGGACGCCGCCGCTCTCAGAATCGCGACGCGGCCGGTGGCGACAGCGCGGGAAGATCCGGTGAAGGCGGCGGCAACCGCGGGTCGGGTCAGCCGCAGCGCCCTGAACCGGCGCATGCTGCCAATTCAGGCAGTGGCGATGCCGCTCCGGTGAGCAATGATACGGGACGCAGGGACAACATCCCGCCGACGCCCGTCGCTACGGCTGTCGCAAGTGCGCCACCTGCCCCAGCGATACCCCACAGCCCGGCGCCGGTCACGACCTTCGCGGCTCCGGTGAGTTCCATCGTGGAGCCTGCCAAGCCGGATTTCCGGCCCAGCTCGCTCCATTCGGCGATCACCTCGCAACGGGATCATGAGCGTCCCGCGGCCGCGTCGACGCCGGTCCCGCCAGCCGTATCCACGGAGTCCCGTGCCACGGCAGATGCCCCGCGGCGGGAACACGAATCGGACTAAACCAAGACAAAGGGGACGGATTTAAATCCGTCCCCTTACCTCTGACTTCAACCGGCCAGGCGGGCCAGCCTGAGCTTCCTGAGGAATTCGGCGAACAGTGCGGCGAACACGCCGAACATGATCCCGCAAATGGCGCCCAGGGCCAGAATCACGCTGGACGAAGTACCCGAGTTTCCGATTGAACGCACGGGCTCGGAGACGATGCGGGTATCGGTGAAGTTTTCCAGCCGGTTCTCCAGCTCCTTGACGGCGTATTCCTGCTCCTGCACGGAATACTCGTGCTCGGCGATGAGCAGGGCCATCTGGGCCTTCAGTTCGGGCAACCGGTTTTCCTCTTCCTGGATGGAAATCTCGTGTTCCCGTAGGAACTGCTCCAGTTGCGCTTCCGACTCAAGGATTTCGTCGCGCTGGAGGAGCTGCGCGCGCTTGTTTTCCTCGATCGCGTTATTGATCTCCAGCGCCTCGTTGGCGGCTCCGACCAGGAGTCGTTCCTGCAGCACGGCGAGCCGGTCGGAGCTCTCACGGATTTCGTTGTCGATCAGGAGCTGGGTCATGGCGCGGCTCTCGTCCGACACTTCGCTGACGGCACGGATCCGGGCCGCACCCGCGCTACGGAGTTGGCCGTCGAGCTGAGTGGCCTGCGCCTCGAGCAGGTGCTTCTGGGTATCCAGCTGGCCCAGCTGCATGCGCAGGAGCTGTTCCCGCCCCCTGAGTGAATCAGACTTGAGTTTTGCCGCCTGGACCTGGTTTTCCAGCGCCTTGCGCCGGGCCTCGAAGATGCCTGGATCGCTCACGCGCTGCATCTCCGCCTCCGCCTGACGATATTTGGTTTCGAGCGCGAGCCGCTTCACTTCCAGTGCCTTCTTGTCGCGCAGCGCATCCAGCGTCATTCGCGCCCGCGCCGTATCGATCTCCAAGCGGTGACGCTGTACCGCAAGCTTGCGCACGTGGTCATTGATGAGCTGACGGGAGATCTCGCGATGAAACTCGACATAGCGGCCGTCGAAGTCCTGTTCCGGCGCCCGGCTCTCGAGTACGACCAGGTTGCTGTCCTTGGGCAACATGACATTCACGAAGAGCAAGCTGTCCTTGCCATTGCCGTACTTTTCTTGAAACTGGCGCTGTGTCAGCGGGATGTAGGAATTTTCGAGTTTGACCTTGATCGAAGACGGCGATTCCAGCGGCGTGGCGATGCCGTTGGCCGGTAGGGCGCCGATCTCGATCGTGGTATTCAGCTGCGATTTGTCGGGGATCAACAGCGCCACGAGTGCTGCGCCGCCGATTCCAAGCACCAAGCCGCCGGCCAGCAACCATTTCCAGCGCATCAGGGTCAACCAGAGGTCGAGCAGGCTGATCTCGTCCCGGTCACCATGAAAATCGTCACGGGTCGGATGGAGGTGCACAGCCGGATGGTCTTTAACCTGTAACGGCTCCACCGCCGGAACCGGTTCCTCCGAGACATTGTGCAAGTTCCGCATTCGGCCCCCTCCAGTGCCTGCTGCGGATGTTATTTCAGATGATCACGACCCCCGGGGTCTCCTCACTCCAGCAGGCAGAACTTTTGCAGGTACTCACGGAAAGGCTGTTGCAGATCGGGGTGCTTGAGCGCGTATTCGACTGTGGCCTGCAGATAGCCGAGCTTGCTGCCGCAGTCATAGCGGATGCCATCGAACTCGTAGCCCAGCACTGTCTCGCTGCCCATCAACTGCGCGATAGCGTCGGTGAGCTGGATCTCGCCGCCGGCACCCTTGCCGAGGTTTTCCAGGTAATCGAAGATGCCGGGGGTCAGGATGTAGCGGCCGACCACCGCCAGCGCGGAAGGCGCCTCCTCCGGCCGTGGCTTTTCCACGATGGCTTCCGCCTGGTAGAGGCGGTCACCGATCCGCTTCGGGGTGATGATGCCGTATTTATCGGTCTCGGCGGGATCGACCTGCTCCACGCCGAGCAGGCTGCAGCCCCGCTCCCCGAACAGATCCACCATCTGTCTGAGGCAGCTGTGATCACCGTTGTCGATCAGGTCGTCGGCGAGGATCACCGCGAAGGGTTCGTTGCCGACCACCGACCGGGCGCACAACACGGCATGCCCGAGCCCCAGGGCCTCCGGCTGACGGATATAGGCGCACGATACGCCCTTCGGCAGGATGCCCTGCACCTTGCGCAGGAGGTCGCGCTTGTTGCGCGCGACCAGTTCGGATTCGAGTTCGTAGTTCTTATCGAAGTGATCTTCAATGGCGCGCTTGGCGCTGCTGGTGACGAAGATCAGTTCCTTGATACCGGCCGCGATCGCTTCTTCCGCGGCGTACTGGATCAGGGGTTTGTCGACGATGGGCAGCATTTCCTTCGGATTCGCCTTGGTGGCCGGAAGGAAACGGGTGCCCATTCCCGCGACCGGGAACACGGCTTTGGTAACCTTGTATGTCATACGCTCGCACGTTCGAAGGGGACGACATTGGAAAGCGATTGTTGAGCGGCGAGCTCAGGCACAATCCGTTTGAGCAGGCGGTGAACCTCCCCCTCATCGTATCTCTCCACCGCTTCCTCAATTGCGCGCACATCCGACGTCAGCATCGACCAGTCGACGACGACAGAATGCGCGAGGAGGATTTTATCATGCCCGGTGGATTTATACTCCTCCTGGTCGTAAAACAGCTCCTCGTAGAACTTCTCGCCTGGACGCAGGCCGGTATAGATAATTTCTATGTCCTCTCCAGGGGTCTTCCCGGACAGGCGGATCATCTGCTCGGCCAGATAACCGATGCGCACCGGCTCACCCATATCGAGCACGAAGATCTCCCCGCCCTCGCCCATCACCCCCGCCTGCATGATGAGCTGGGCCGCCTCGGGGATGGTCATGAAATAGCGCGTGATGTCCGGGTGAGTGACCGTCACCGGGCCGCCGGCCTTGATCTGCTTCTGAAAGATCGGAATGACACTCCCGGCTGATCCCAGCACATTGCCGAAACGCACCGTGATGAAACGCGTGCGCGAGCGCTTGGCGAAGGACTGGCAGTAGATTTCGGCCACCCGCTTGCTGGCGCCCATCACATTGGCCGGATTCACCGCCTTGTCGGTGGAGATCATGACGAAGGCCTCGCAGCCGAAGCGGTCGGCGGTCTGGGCCATCAGGCGGGTACCGAGCACGTTGTTGCGCACCGCCTCGCGGGCCTGGGATTCCAGCATGGGGACATGTTTGTAGGCGGCGGCATGGAACACCACCTGGGGCTTGAATCGCTCGAAGGCCCGGACCACCGAGGCGCGGTCGCGCACGTCGCCCAGATAGGCATGCAGGACCAGGTCGGGGTGCTTCCCGCGCAGTTCGCGCTCGATCTCGAACAGGTTGTACTCGTTGTTTTCGAACAGGACCAGGGCAGCGGGTCGCAGGCGCGCGATCTGGCGGCACAGCTCGGAGCCGATCGAGCCCCCGCCTCCGCTCACCAGGACCGTCTGTCCGGCAAGACCCTTGCTGATGCGGTTCCAGTCCAGCGTGATCGGGGTCCGCCCGAGCAGGTCCTCGATATTGACCTCGCGCAGTTCGGATACGGTGGGTTGCCCAGCCCCGAGATCCCGCAGGTTGGGCAGTGTGCGGAACTCGATTTCTGCCTGCTCGCAGATCTCCACGACCCGCCGCATCTGGGCGTTGGTCGCAGACGGGAGCGCGATGATCACCAGGTCCAACGCATGGTCCCGCGCGATCTCGGGCAGCCGGTCGATTGTGCCCAGCACCGGCAGATTATGGACCTTGAAGCCTTTCAGGGCCGGCTGATCATCGAGGAATCCCACCGGGATATAGCCGCCATCCCGTCGCATGTCGCGGGCCAGCATCTCCCCTGCCCGGCCGGCGCCCAGGATCAGTACCCGTTTTCGGTTGGCGCCGTTCAGCATTCCGAGCCGGTAATCCCTCCAGATGCGGTAGCCCAGGCGGGGCGTTCCCAGCAACAGCACCAGATAGATCGGGTACAGCAGGAAGATCGCGCGCGGAATGCCCGCCAGCCGATTGATCAGGAATTCGGCCAGGGCAATGATGAAAACACCGATAGCCGCGGCACGTATAATGTTCCAGAGGTCCGGGACGCTGGCAAAGCGCCAGACACCACGGTAGAGGCCGAAACGCCACAGGACCAGCCCCTGGACTGCTATCACCACTGGGAGGGTTTGCCACAGGACCGGCCAGACACCGGCGGACAGTTGGAAGTTATAGCGGGTCAGGTAAGCCAGGAACCAGGCGCCCGCGACCATGCAGAGGTCATGAGCAACGATCGCGATCCGGCGCTTTGAGGCCAAGGCCCACTCCTCTTGCCAAGTTACCCACCATATCAGTATTAATCGCTGATTTGGTAAGAATTTTTTGTTATTGAAGCAATGCGGCGTATTGTACTGCAATATCTATGCGATGTTAATGCGATTTTACCGCCCGAGGATAGCGGATATTCGGGTTAATACTATCGTATAAATACACGTTGAATCGTAGGGAAAGGTTGCTTCCAGGAATCAGGTTGCTACAAGGAGATTTTCGGCATCCGGCTGGCCAAGTGGCGTCGTTCGATATGACGCACTCCGACCACGCCAGCCAGGCATGTGCTGAGGATCATTCCGATGATCATCCACTGCCCCGCCGTCGAGGCACGAAAGGCGTAGAAGGCGCCCGCGCTGCACAGCAGCATCAACCCGTACTCCCACAGTACGGTACGTCGATGACTCCATCCCGCCTGAACCAGACGCTGGTAATAGTGACTGCGATGCGCTTCCCAGATGCGTTCTCCCTGAAGAGTACGACGCGCCAAGGTCAGTGTCGCATCAAAGACGAACGGAGCAAAGATCAGCATGGCGGTCCATAGCGGGAACAGTCCATCCCGATCCGCCCACAAAGACAGCGCCGCGGCCAGCAACCCGAGGACAGAGGAGCCGGTATCACCCATGAAGATGCGTGCCGGCGGGAAATTCCACACTAGGAATCCGGCAGAGGATGCCGCAATCATCCAGCACATTGCGGCGTAAAAGTCATCCCCTGCAAGGTGACCGAGCATACCCAGGGTGCCGAAGCCGAATACGGCCATACCACCGGCGAGGCCGTCCATACCGTCCATGAAATTGTAGAGGTTGGTCATCCAGATGATGAACAACACGCTTAATACATGCGTTATTCCAGGGGGAAGATTAATATGTAATCCGGGTAATTCAATGGATTGCCATTGTAATCCGCCAATCACGAGGGTTATTGCTGCCAACAGATGGATTGAAAGCCTGATCCTAACGGGTACATGTAAACGATCATCAATGAATGAGATGATAGCTATGATCAATGCACCAGTTGCTAACCAAATAACCTCCAGCACCTCTCCGAACAGCAGCGAGACAGCACCAAGTCCGGCGAGACTCCCGACCCAGATTCCCAGTCCGCCTGTGCGAGGCGTCGGTATCTGGTGAAGAGATCGCTCGTTGGGATGGTCAATAATCCGGAGCAGCGAACCGGTGCGGCTTAGCAGATATACCATGACACAGCTCAGAGCGAAAACCGGAACGAGCAGAGGAATGAGTACTGACATGGATCGGTTCTTTGGGTAGATTTAGCTAAACTGGGCTTGTCTGTTTCGACATGACATTCTCCCTGTACCACCGCCCCATTGCAATCAGACCGTCACGGGATGTTGTGGCGGGTGTCCAGTCGAGCAGGCGGCGCGCTCGCGTGATATCGATCTGTAGCGAACCGCACAGCTGCTGGTACAGGGCAGGCCGGCCAAGCAGGCGGGCGCCCGTCTTGAGCGCTATCGGGGAAATGGGCAGCTGCGTAATTCTCGTGCGCATGCCCTCTGCTACGCAGGCGATGATCTCTGGCGTAGAGACGTCCTCGGCGTCCCCTGCGAGGAATATCTTGCCCCCGGCGGCGGGATGCTGGATGCAACGGACGATCAGATCGACGATATTGTCGAGCGCAACCAGAGTTCGTTTGTTCCTTACGAGGCCGAATGGCAACGGCCAGCCACGGGAGACCAGCGCGAGCAGTCGTGCCAGATTGCCGGGCGGGTCGGGACCGTAGATTAGTGGCGGCCGAATGATGACGATCTCCATCCCGGTAACTTGCCCCAGCGCGCGCAGGCCGATCTCAGCCTCGTGTTTGGACAGCGCATAGGGGGAATGTGGCAGGATGGGCGAGTCCTCCGTAAGACGCTCGTCATGGGTCTCGGTACCATGTACCCCGATCGTGCTGATGAAGACCAGGCGCTTCACGCCAGCATCGGCGGCCTGCCTGGCGAGATTCAGCGTAGCCTCGGTATTAGCCCGGTGAAACTCGGCAACGGGATCCGCGACCCGGTCATTGATCCTGTGCGCGCGCGCTGCCGCATGGACGACCACCTCTGAACCAGCCAACGCCTCCTTATAGTTGTTAGTGGGCCCAATGTCATCAACATGCGTCACCTCTATATGACCGGGCAGGCCCGGGATCGGGCGCCGCGTTATCAGTTTCGGGTCATATATCGCGTCGCGACAGAGACGGTGTAGCAATGTCCTCCCCACGAATCCGGTAGCGCCAGTGAGCAACAGCCGCTTCATTGCTGTCGCCTGAGATACTGCATCAGCTTGAGCGGTATCTTCGCTATCAGCAGAACGATATTGGTATATAAACCATTCTCGCGGCAGGCGCGCACGATCTCGAAGTTCTGATGGATTCTCCCGAGCATTCCATTGTTGCTGATTCCACCGGAACGCATGGTGACAAGATCACGATCGACATATCCCAGCTTCGCCGAGGCTCTGATGATCGTGCGGATCATCATTTCTGAGTCGGCCGACACGCGATAATCCGTCTTGTACGGACCGACCTTCTCATAGAGGCTCCGCTTACAGTAGAAGGTCGGGTGGGCGGGGATAATGCCATAGCGGAGATGACCGGGCTTGAATCCGTTCAGCCGGTAATACCGTTGTACATGAGTCGTGTCCTTTCTGGAGACGATCTTGAGATCTCCGTGCACGGCATCAAAGCTGCCGGAACGTAGCGTGGATACGATTGCCGCGACGGATTCATTGGACGAAAAGTAGTCGTCGGAATTCAGCAGTCCGATGTATTCGCCACGAGCCGTCCGGATGCCTTTGTTGATGGCGTCGTATATACCGGTATCGGGTTCGCTCATCCAGTAATCTATGCTGTGATCATTGCTGCGTAGCAGCTCCAGCGTGTCGTCTGTCGAGCCACCATCGATCACGATATATTCGATGTTCGAATATGTCTGCGCAAGGACGCTGTGAATCGTATCCACCAGGGTGGCGGCGCGGTTATATGTCACAGTGATCACGGAAACGAGCGGCATGTCGGGACGCGTTTGCTTGAATCGTCCCACTGTCCGGAGACCGCCCTCTGCTTTCGTGGCTTTGCTGCTCATCGACCGATCATCCAGCACGAATCTCGTCATGTCCGCTGCCGGGACGCATGTCGGGCGATTCCCTCTTCATAGGCCGACAGGATCTGCTCGGAAATCGTATCCCAGCCATATCGTTGTTCCACCAACCTTCTCCCAAGCATTCCGTGTTGACGAAGGTGGTGGATGTCGGCCAGGCATGCGCGGAGTGCTTTCGCCATGGCTGGAACATCCGCATTGACCACCCATCCGGCGCCAGCAGCTTCGATCTCATCGAAGTGGCAGCCCGGCGATATCATCACCGGAATCGCGTAAGACAGTGCCTCGAGTATAGCCATGGAAAATCCTTCCGCATCGGAAGGAAGGCAAAACAGGTTCGCGCGCAGCAACAGTGCCCGCTTTAGGTCACCCTCTACCATCCCCGGAAAGGAGACGCGACTGGCGAGATCCAATTCGCGGGTTTTGTACAGAAAGTCCTGGTGTATTCCGAACTCGTCCGGACCCGCCATGATCAGATGGGCATCAGGAACTTCGGCTGCGATACGGGAGAATGCGTCCAGAAGGCGGTCGGCACCCTTGATAGGATGCAAGCGTCCCATGAACAGCACGACCTTGTGTGAGGGTTCGATTCCCACCGATCTCAGCAATTCCACCTGACTATCGGTCAGCACGGATAGTTCCGGCAGATCAATGCCGTTCGGGATGACTGCACACGGGGTTTCAACATCAAGCCGTCGATAGCTCTCGCGCTCCGCCTCCGTCAGCGCAATCAGTGTCGTGGCGCGCCTGAGTATCGGTCTTTCAACCAGGGAGATATAGGCATTCTTCTTCAGCGATCGAAACCTCAATCGAGCAGGATCGAATACGCCGCGCTGGTGATAGAAAAGCGGCTTGTCGAACTTGAAGGCGGCCCGTGCCGCCGCCATAGTGGGATAAACGAAGGGCAGATGCACATGGACGATATCTACCTTGGGCACGAATTCCCGTAGTGCTTGCCCCATAGTGGGTGAATACAGGGTCCCAATCGATTTCGACAGATAGCCGATCCTGGAAAAATACCGTTTCAGGTATTCCTCACAGGCGAAATAGTATACCTCCACGCCCTTGATGTTGATCGGAGTATTCAGCGGGACATCCAGTTCCTGGTCGAGGTTCATGTTCGTGGTACACACGATGACCTGATGGCCCTTGCTGACAAGCCGCTCGGCAAGGGCGGATACCGACAGGATGGGGCCGCCCACCCGCCAGGCCGGCTTGTAACCGTGCACCGAAAACAATATTTTCATCGGCCGCCGTCGTTGCTGCGCAGCCAGTCACAGGTCAGGGATACCGCCTCCGGCATGGTGTACGGGAGCGGACCACACACCGAGTGGACAGGCGCTGTGTCGTGAATCATTTCCGTCAGGAGATTATTCAGGCGAAAGCTTGACATTGGCACTGTATTCCAGCCAAGAGATTTGAAAAAATCGCCGATTTTGGCCGCAATCTGGAAGGCCCAGAGTGGCACTTCTCTGACGGGCTTCGCCCGCAGACAGCGCTGTACCTCATTTGCCCATGATTTGAGTTCGATCGGCTCGTAGTCAGCGATGTAAACAGCTTTACCGACCAGATCCCCGCCGCTTCTCTCGATCAGGCGGTCGATCTGGTGAACCGTGTTCAGGACAAAGCCGTAGGACCTTCTGATTCTCCTGCCGGCAGGATGAACATACCAGCCTCTCTGTACGGCAGTGAAGAAATCGCGATAAGGCGATGCAAACCACGGGCCCCAGATTGATGTCGGCCTGACGATGAGCCAGGGAAATGCGTCGCCCGCCTCCCTCCGTACCCGCCACTCGCCCTCGACCTTGCTCTCCCCGTAGGCCGTACTCGCGCAATAATCAAATTCATCAGTGGGCCGGTAGCCAATCCGGCACACCAGCATGGAGGAAGCGAAAATGGCCAGGCGGACGGAGCCTGACGATTTTACTGCGCTAATGATATTGGAGACGCCCGCGGTGTTTGCTTCATAGTCGTTGATGTCCTTTCCGAAAAGGTCGGTGCGCGCGGCCATGTGCAACAGGATATCCGGGCGGAACTTCTGAACCTGGCGGCTGATCGCTACAGCGTCCCGGATATCGGTCTTTATCCAGTAGTTTCCGTGCTCCGGATTCTTTGGCGCGGCAATATCGACATTGACTACAGCATGACCCCGATTCACGTAGTACTCGACAAGATTTGTACCGATGAACCCCGACCCGCCTGTGATTAAGACACGCACGATTACCTCTCTATGCCCTTGGTTCATGTCCTGTGCGCTGCATATCGCCATACCAGCACTGGAACATCAAGATCGTCCATAACTGTGACGTCCAGGCGCGTTTCCCTGTCAAGTGCTGCTCGAGCATGGCGCTCACGAGCGGCTGATTGATCAGCCCCTGACTGCGCAGGAGGCGTGGATCCAGGACATCACGCGCCCATTCCGACAGATTGCTTCTGAGCCAGGTTTCCAAGGGTATTTTAAACCCCTTCTTCGGGCGCTCGATCAGATCTCTCGGCAGGTATTTATCCAGTACCCGGCGCAGCAGCCATTTTCCCGTACCATCGCGCAGCTTCAGATCGGCCGGCATGCGCCAGGCGAACTCGACCACCCGGTGATCGAGTAAGGGTATCCGTCCTTCCAGGCTGACCGCCATGGAAGACCGGTCCATCTTGACCAGGATGTCGTCCGGCAGATAGGTCACAAGATCCCAGGCCATCATGCGTTCGAGCCATGGACGGACCCCTTCGATTACGGCGGGCGCTGCGAGCAATTCCAGCTTGTCGGCATGTCCTGGCATCAGTCGCCCGGTGGAACTCCATAATGAGTGCAGCCTGGAATACAGTCGATCAAAATCACGGGTGCCGAGGATCTCGGAGAACTTGTGGACGCGGTCGCCGAAGCGGCCGGCGGCCAGCGTATCCGGCATGAGGAAACCCAGCCGGTCCCACAGAGTGAACGGTATCCCGCGCAGGAGCGATCCCGCCAGGCTGCGCAGGTGGTATGGAAGCCTGTCGAGGTGCCGCCATAGCTTCAGCGCCAGCTGGTAGCGTTGATAGCCTGCAAACAGCTCGTCGCCGCCATCGCCGGACAGGGCCACGGTGACGTGCTCGCGTGCCATCCGGGAAACCAGATAGGTCGGGATCTGGGAGACGTCAGCGAACGGTTCATCGAAGATCGCGGGGAGCCTCGGGATGACATCGAGCGCGTCCTTGGGAGTAACGTACAGCTCAGTATGCTCGGTCCCCAGACGGTCGGCGATTGCCCTGGCATAGGGCGCCTCGTTAAAGCGGGCATCGTCGAAACCGATGGTGAACGTCCGCACACGCTCCCGGCTCTGATGCTGCATCAGGGCGGTGATCAGGGAGGAATCAATCCCACCGGAGAGAAACGCCCCCAGCGGGACATCGGCCTCCATCCGGATCCTGACGGCATCACTCAGGAGCCGATCGAGGTCGTTTGCGGCTTGCTCTGAGTCATGAACGGGGTCGGGAACTGCCGTTACCATATCCCCGACTGACCAATAGGCGGCATCACTGACGAGCCGGCACGACGTCCTGGTCACACGGAACGCCAGGACATGCCCAGGCTCGACCTTGGCAATGCCGGCGAAGACCGACCTCGGCGCGGGCACGTAACCGAACCGGAAATACAGATCCAGGGCGTCCCGATCAAGGCCAAGATTACGGGGAAAGGCTGCATGAATGGCACGCAACTCGGAAGCGAACACCAGCGTGGTGTTAATAAAGCCAAAATACAGGGGTTTTTCCCCGATGCGGTCACGTACCAGATATAGAATATTTTCGAGCTTGTCATAGACGGCGAAGGCAAACATGCCATTCAGGCGGGGCAAGGTTGACATGACGCCCCAGCAGTCGATGGCCTCCAGCAAGGCCTCAGTATCGGAGTGGCCGCGGAATATCACATCAGGCCGCTTTTTGACAAGCTCGTCCCGCAAGTCGTGATGATTGTAGATTTCGCCATTGAAGGCGATGACAAACCTTCCGGATGCCGACGCCATGGGCTGGTGACCGGCCGCGGACAGATCGAGAATGGAGAGGCGGCGGTGTCCCAGCCCGAGGCCGGTTTCCGGCTCGTACCAGATGCCACTGTCATCGGGACCGCGATGACGGATCGTATCGGTCATGACGCGAAGCCGGCGCTCGGCGTCTTCCGAAGAAATCCGCAGATCGACAAAGCCCACAAGGCCGCACATCAGCTGCAGGGCCTCATGCCGACGAGGTTGGCGGTCACGAGATAATTATTCACGTCAGATCGCCAATCGATCAGCCGGCTAACATGGCCTGGATCAGGGCGCCGGACACCCGTAGGTCCTGTTCAGTGATGTGCCGAAACCGTGGGGCCAGCTGGTCTCTTGTAAGTGCGCCGGAACTTTCCGCGATCTGCTCATTCTTGATGATGAAGCCGGCATCGCGCAGGCAGGCAAGATGTTCGGAGTAGACCCTGCGGTTCAACAGATAGGGCAGTCTGCCGCGCATGATCTTCCAGGCCAGATCCGAATAGCCGAGGTGACCATTCCAGGCCTCGGCCATGCCGTGGCACTTGAAATCGATCTGATGGGAGACGTAGCCGGTCGGCCTCAGCCATCTGGCCATCGCCCGATAGGCATTGGGCAGGTCGTCGACATGTTCCAGCACGGCTTGGGAAACGATGAGATCGATGCTTCCCGCCTCGATCAGCCTCTCGGAGTTCCACGGCGCGATGTAGCGGATGGCGCCGGTGCCGGCGACCAGGTCGGCACGGAGGTGTCCGATGCGGTCCTGCGCCAGTGCAGTGTCCAGCCTGGAAGACGGTAGCAACCAGTCGGGAAAGGAATAGTCGTTCAAGGTGGGTCGGACGCGGGGAAATTCCTCGGGACCGGGAATCGGCTCGCGTCTGCGGAAGAATTCGACGAGTTCGTCGAAAACGACGATATTGCGCGCCGAGACGGCGTGCGGGATCGCATCGAGGGCCGAATAGGTGTCAGCTCCCGTGATCAGCGCAGCGAGGCCGATGCCAATGGAATCACCGGGGCCAAGTTCGGCTACATGCATGGGTAATGAGGGCAATCCCGCCTTTGCGGCAGTGACCAGGTGCCGCAGCCAGACCGAGTAACAATAGCGGGAGGACGTCGTCCCGCCGGTTCCCCGCCGCAGCATATCGTGGGCCTTGGGTATGCAGGTGATGCATCCGAGGGCCATATATTTATATTTTTTTAGCATGCGTGTGTTAGTTAATCCAATGCCGGTGCGGGGTTATCTGCCGTCATCATAGCAGAGTCTATCTTAGCGCCCGCTCGTACAGCAGCTCATAATTTCGGGCAACGGTTTCCATATTCATCCGTGCAACGGATTGCCGCGCCAGTTCCGCGCGCCGGCACGCCTCGTCCCGATGTGCGATCAGCGAAATCATCGCGCCTGCCAAGGCAGCGGCATCGCCGACCGGCACCAGGACGGCGGTGGATTCGTCGAGGATCTCACGATGCATGGGGATATCGCTCACGATGATCGGACATCCGGCCGCCATGGCCTCGAGAACAACGTTGGGCTGCCCTTCATACTGACTCATGCTGATCAGGGCGGTCGCGGTTTTCAAGTAACCCCACCACTCCGTCTGATACGGCATCACCGAAACCGAATCGCCAAGACTTGATTCTCGTATCAAGTTGTCTAATTCATCACGTAGCGGACCATCGCCAATGATCAATGCGCGTGCCGGATAGGTATGACGGACGATGCGGAGCGCCCTGACCAGCGTTTGCGGAGACTTGTGTGGAAGCAATCTCCCGACCAACAGGAAGCTGCCGCCATCTGGATCAGCTCCAGGAATGCCAAGCGGTCGCGCCGTACGAATGCCCGCCAGGTCCAGACCGTTAGATATCGTCGCCAGGCGATCCGGTTTACCGATGTGTTCCAACCAGTAGTCGCAACCCGCCTGTGAATTGGCAACGATCAGAGAAGCAAGCCTGGCGACCTGGCGGCGCAGCCACCAGACCGACCTGGGAGGCCGCGTAAATGCCTTTTTTGAGTTTCGCTCACTCAGCACCCAAGGTTTCCCTGCCACCGTGGCGACGAGGCCGCCGACGATATCCATCTGAGGAAGCCACGTCTGGACAATATCCGGATTGATCGTCTTGATCAACGACCAGAGGCGTCTGAACAACAGCGGGTGGGCATACCGAAAATCTCCTAGAAGATGTATAACAACCCCATGGCTACGCATTAATCCTTCGTGGTGCCCACCCCTGCGGGTCGCCACATGGACATTCATACCATTTTTTGCCTGCTCCAATGCAAGCATAGCAAGTTGACGTTCAGCACCTCCCCCGCCTAGCGTTGGGGTGACATGAAGAATATTTCGATGTCGTCGCAATGGATTAATGCAGCTTTTACTGAATATTTGTATGGGATCAAGTTTTCAAATGACGGATCTTAGGATTACGTCGCTTTTATAGTTTTTGTTAGCATCTGTGGCAAATATTTCAGCGCTATGTAGATTGGAATAAATTCATATAGATACCATACCGTTGCATAGAATGTCGTCGCGCGAAAGGTGTAATAAATAGTAAGGCACAGCCATAAGTACAAAAGCACCGTCATAAAACTCTCTTGATTTTTGACGAAATATCGGTGCAATAAACCACAAACAGTACCTAGCAATATTCCTCTTACAAGAATTTCAATCCAATCAAGTCCAATGATAGATTGCGATACAACCCCCCACATTTTTCCTGAGATCCCGCTACGATCAGTTGCCTCCAAATACCATTGTGACGCAGATTGCTTATCAAATGGGAAAATCTGCTGTGGCGGAAACAAACTGATAAAGTCATATAGATGTACATACCATGGCGCAATCAATGTTCCGTTTTCAGTCCGCTTCCAGACGTCAAAAGCAGTGCCGAGTAGGGCTTGAAATTCGTTTGTGGCAGATAAAATACTAACTCCAGCCACATTTGAATCACTCAGGCTTAGCCCTCTGATATACCCAAATAATAGAAAGCATACAAGAAGAATGCAGGCAGCTATTGTTGCTGTTCGTAATTGAATTCGGCGAACCTGATAATCAAAGAGAAGCACTGCGGCAACCAATAACAATATAACTTGAGTTCTTGATCCCATCACATAAATCGCATAGCCAATTTCCACTATCATCCAGGTGTAAAATGTAGCGCGCCACATTGGCTTTCGATACCTGGCAAGAATTGCATACAATAGCGCCAGCTTCAGAATAAAAAACATGCCCCATAAATAATTCGATACTTGTCGCAGAATTAGTGGACCCGTCTCTGCCGCGCCACTTTTTCTTTGATCCATTAATTCTTCATATGATGGATTGAATGTGATTCCAAGTGCGTAATCTATAAAAATGAAGTACATAGACATTGCGAAAAGCATCGTAGTAATCACAATTAGTTGTGCATTGCTGACATAGCTGCGGTGCGGAGCTTGAGAGATAGATTGGCGACCTCGCATCAATGAGTACGTAATGACAAATGCCCATATATATAAAACATGCCTCCAGTGAAACATGCTTAGCTCGTAAGGGCTGGGTTGGTAGCTCTGAAGACGACTGTCACTTAATGCAGTAAATGCAAACTCACCCGCGATATAATTTAATAGTGGTACTGCTGTATATAACAATGTTGCAATCGCGCATAATAAGCCAACATCAAAAATTCGGATTCCTGCGTCTCTCGAATTTATAAATAACATGAGCCATACGAGAGCGAGGCTAGCGGCAGTCAATACATAATAGATCATGCGGTGCTCTGGAGAAGAAAGCATAATCATGCTGAGCCAGGCGGTCCCGAGACCAAATAACCAGGCCAAGTATTTCAAGGAAAATTTTCTTCCCAAAATATCCTGAAGCATTCCGTTCCGTTGCATCATTAGAGAAGCCTGATATGATTACTCAGAAATTATTGTCGAACTAAGAATCTAAAAATTATTAATACCTTTCGATATTAGCTTCCCAAGGTCTCTCATTCTTGTCTTTAGTCGATGATCTCTCATCACTCGCCTATAACTATTAATTGCAATGTTAAGACGCTCGTCTTCATGAGAGAGATAATAGCTAATCTTGTTAATTAATTCTCTTGAGCTATCATAAGAAACAATTTCACTTCCAACGTCATAAAAGCTTTGTAGATATTCACCACCATCAGAGATCTGCATTACCCCGTTAGCAGCAAGATCAAACAACCGATAATTACCTACTGTATATTTTCCTCGGTTATGAACATTGATTCCGATCTTTGTTCTTTGGTATAAGGATACGTATTTTGTAAATGGCACTGATCTAATCCAGCCTGGTAATCTAAATTTAATGTTGAAATAAATATTCCTTTTCAGAGTGGTGACGCCATATAGATAGAATCTTCTGCCAAATGCACGTTTAACATCCGCTAATAGCGGCATCTTGTTAAGATGCTGGGCGCCGATAAATATCAAATCGATATCCCTTTTCTGTGAGAAAAGAGAGGTTTCTGATCTGCCCTTGTCATATAAAGCGTCAAATACAGCGAGCGGCCAGAAGTCGACTCTACGAGCGCCGCAATACCGGAGCTTTTCCTCCATGCCCATGTCCGGGCTGTACGCGGGACTGTGATAAAGAACATGGTCATAAGCATGAAGGAAGGCAAGGTCGCGATCGTATGCAGCTACTGGCCCATCAGTAGTTCTGAGAACCTTGTATGCCTTTATTTTTCGCAGATAGTCTGGGTGATATGGAAATCTATTATCTACAACTACTGCATCAATCTTGTATTTGTTAAGAGCTGATTCAAATTCGTTATAGAGATGCATGAGTTGCTTATCTCTATTAAAATACAGATCATCGAGAATTTGGGCGCGCACATATAGCTTTGGGTCGAGAAGCTCTCCATGATTAAAAGGTATAAATTTGTACTCATGATCAGAGGCCAATGATATTTCGTGTGTCCAGTACTCTGCCTCACGACCTTTCTTGTTGAATGAATATAATATATTCATTTGAAGCTCTTCGATTTCAATACAAAGTTGTAACTAGGAGGCCAATCCTTGTTTCGATATTTATGAAGAATTTCGAAATGATTGCGAATCCTTTGTGTGATTTCTTTTTTTCTGAAACCCTTTACCCCAATCTCCCAGTAATGTTGGCCGCTGCAGTACTTAGCAGATTTTCCATCATGTCTTCTGAAATAGTTAAATAGATCGATTGTGAACGTTAGGTCGATATTTTTGAATCCTGCAATCCATCGAAATTGCATATGCCTCCCTGCAACTGGAAGATATATCAGTGCGCTTCGTCCAATTCTGGAAATCTCTGACAGAGACTGATCAAGATACGGCTCTGCAAGATGCTCCAGGACATGCGATGCGATCACTGAGTCAAACTGACTGTTACTGAACATCGTCATGTCATGAACGCTTCCTGTTATGTCTGGCCTAAAGGTATTATCAATGTCAAATGTTGTTACTGAAAATCCACGGCTACGCAATATACCAGCTTCGAGACCTTGTCCTGGCCCAATAAGAAGTACGGATTTAATTCCGCCAACTGATACAAGATCTCGGTAGTGATAATAGGCGTTAATAAAGTTGCAGAGAGAGAGCTTTTCCTTCCATTTCTCCCTATCTATCGGCATTACATGCGGCTCTGGGATCGTGCTATTCATGACTTTTCTACGCCATTTCACTTGCAATATCGAGCTATTAGATTAATAGATGTTGTCATTTCCGGATCATACTCAGGGAGAAGGCGTCGGATTGAATCGACATCTTTATACTCATTGATCATTTTAATTTCAGAAAACATGTATCCGTGATTTCTGAGTAGCAAAAATGGATTTTGATCATCACTTTCGAAATGTCGAGAGACAGCCTCCATTAGAAACACGGGTCGATAATTTGAAATTGTCGTTTCTCCGCCAGTCAATACTGAATATTCATTGCCATCAACGTCGATTTTTACAAGATCTACGCGCGAGATCTCCTGCTCTGATATCCAATTATCTAGACGTCTAAAGTCAGTCTTTGATGAAACATCGTTTCGCTTTCCATCAGTTCTCCAGCTTGATCGGAATGTAATTTCTTTAGAGAATTGATTGGTTGAGGCTAATGCAAGCTTGAATGCCGATATATTCATATTTGGATTCAGGTGTATATTCTTTATTAGTTTGTTGTACCCGAAATCAGTTGGCTCGAATGCGTACACGGCACCGCTGCGGCCAACCAGATCGCCAAATAGAATAGTATGCGCGCCAATATTAGCTCCAATATCTAGAACCGTCATGCCCGGCATCGTATATCTCTTGATGGCGGATACTACTTCCGGCTCAAATCGATCGAGATAGAGCGCAATATCTATTGTTTCGCCAAGGTCTAGCTCATATCGAAGATTATTGATAGATATTGTAGTTTTTCTTCCCCGCATCAGCGCGCAGAACATCCTGAAATAAGCGCGACGTAGCGCTCTTGATGGCGTATTAAGATAGATAAATCTTGCTGTATCAACTAATGCTGATCTAGTCCGCTTCAGGATCATTACTATCTCCAGTTGCTGTGGTTATATTCAGGCAATGTTTTGAAGGATCGTATCCTTGCAAGCATACGAGCCCGATCTGAAGCGCCAAACATTAGAAAGAAGCAAGAAGGTATCCCAAAGGTGACTGTAAGAAGGCATGCAGACAAAAATGAGATCCAGGTTGAGGCATCCATCTGATTTGATATGACGTATAACAAGATAATCCATATTAGAGCGCCAATAAATCTCCGGGCTACGTCATATATTGAATTATCGATTCTAAATCTCTTGTGAACAATCTTTGTAAATAGAAATGTCATTGGTAGGCGGCCAATAATCATGGCAATACATAAACCGACGAGACCATACTCAGGGACAAGAGCAAACGCCAAAGTGACAGATAAAACCGCTGATATTGCTCCTATAAAAACTTTTCTCTTAATATCCAAGGTTAGATCTATGATGAACGCATCGCTTCTTATCATCGCAATTTGGATTGAGAAAACTAGGATAAGCGCATCTACAAGTCTCCCTGCATATATCTCGTGGCCTACCCATAAAGTAATAAATGCATTGTTCCATGCGATGATAAGAGAGCCGCCAATTGCGCACGCAAACCATACATAATCCAGCAATTCACGGCGCGTCTCGATGACACGTCTATCATCACCATTGCTGACCATATTACCCATGCCGGGCACCGAAGCGCCGACGATGAGGGCGATAATGGTAACTAGTGTTTGAGCCGCAAAAGAGGTAATTGAATATTCAGTTACTGCGCTGAGTGTCAGAATCATACCCAAAATCACAATATCACTATTGAGAATCACCTTATTGATGAGCGTCCAGCATGCAAACCATATATTCAAGCGCAAAAATCTGGCAGCACCTCTAAATAATGGCACAATTCCCGGAAACCAGGCTACATTGATGCGTACGATCCACATAAACAATAGTGCACCAGCCAGGCTTCCAGCAGCATTTGCTGACGCTATACCAATTAGCCCATATTCATACCTCAAGCTTAAGGCCATGAGCAGACCGGTGAGGATAACCACCGTTAATGTCGCCCATACACGCTTGTAACCAAGATTGACTCCAACGAGTACCGAGATGGCAATAGAGCCTAGTCCAATACATAGAAACCCCATCACCAGAACAATGGTGGCAATCCTGATCTGCATGTAGTGATCTGATGTTGCATCAATCCATGCGGGCACAAACCAGGCTAGCATTCCGCCAAGAAATAGAACGATAGGAATAAATCCCATCCAGACTGCAATTGCATGCCTTACAGCAATCCTATTCTCATCTGAATGACCACTGCCTTGACGGCTGGCAATCATCCATTGAAGTCCCTGAGTTGGTCGGCCGTCCGCCACGTAAAGATAAGTGATCAGTCTCTCGAGGATTTTCCATATTCCATATACTGAGTTACCCAGGCCATGAACAAGAAACGGTGTCAATATAAGCAGCATGATGTTGCGAGAAATGAACTCAGCTATTGCTGCTAGGCTATTTAATATGGCCGTATTACCTAAGCGCATGGTCTATTGCCATCCCATTTATGGCTGTTTGGATTTCATATCAGCACGATAGCTGGACAGGAACGATGCAGCTGCGTCTGTAACATCATCAATATTCATCTGGGTGGTATCCAGGTCAAACACAGGGATCTGCTTCTGATGACGCAGTAAATTGATAATATGTTTGTACGCTATCACGTAATCCGCATGATGCAATGCGATGTTTCTATCTGTTATAAATACTTTCTGATATTTATTCCAGTCAGCTCTAGATTTTCGTCTAGGCATTAATTTTTCATCCGACCCATATAAATAGATCACTCCATCGATACGATTGCCTATCTTCTTGCACAGAAAGTTAGTTAAGTCCTTAAGCTCAGGGCGCGCCTCGCTTGTACGCATAACTTCAAGAAATGCCAGATTGTATATTGGTCCTTGATCAATCAATCTGGGGGAGCGTAGTCCTGATTTGATTTGACAATCTTCTGAGCTGAAAGCCAGTATGCGCGCCAGCGATCGCATCTCCTCAATTCGATATATGATCCGTTTCCTAAGCAAATAGCATTGTTCTGGAATATCAATCCAATTCGCTCTAGCGAAAAATAGTGATCTATAGTTCCATGCAGCCAGGGCGGCATATCGAAGTATGGCTGTGTTACTAGATAATAGATGTCTTAGCGATATCTTGATTGCAAGGTTATTTTTGCAAACCAGATTTCTGATAAGAGTAGTCTTGCCGACTCCTGACACTCCAGCTATTTCTATAACCGGGGATTCAATGCTGGAATTCATTTGATAGGCTTCTATACTTATAAATGCTGCCAGATAACTTGCTTTATCTGACGAATAACATCATGCGTTCCAAGATTCCCATCTATATAAATAGCCTGCTGTTTTAGCCAACTGCTCTCGGTTATCTCTTCGTTTCTGCGGCGTACATAATCGCTCAGCTCATCAACTTTCCTTGTCACCGCTGTCTCGATATTGACAGCTATGTGAATCATTAGGCCAGGCATCGCTATGCGATCGAGGTAGCCCCGCTCCCAGGCTGTCAGTAGCGTGGTTATTGAATTATTCCGGTGTTTCATAGCCATGTGACAGGTCGGACCATCCATGGTGGAGAATGTCGGAAAATAGTAGCGGTCAAAGATAACAATTCTGCCTTGGGAAGCCTTTTGTTGCGCATATTTGAAGCAGCGATAGCGGTCGCGGGCGTATAAGACGGAGCGCACCATCCAGAGGTAACCTGGAAAAGATTGTATGTCACTCAAAGCGGCGTATCTGCGTCTGATTCCGGTGAGCTTCAGAAACCCGTCCACAAGATAGCTGAAGAGTGCTCGCTCAGGCTTCCCCATGTGAAGCACAGCAATATCAAAATCTGGTTGGAGCCACTTCGTGATACCAGAGATCGCGGTCGATTTCCCCGCGCCGTCCCCACCGACAATGGCGATAGTCAAGCCTCCAGATACAAGCCTTCGTCCAGGTAGATATGCGGGTAAGTGACGTCCCAGCAATAGCTGTAGCCGCACTTTTTGGCGGCGGATGCTCTCACGTAACCAACCTGACCGCTGATAGCCGGATAGGGCATGTCGGATTTGTTTGTTGACTATGTGGCGCAGAAAGATGCCTGCTCCAGGCTGTAGACTTTTGATGCATCGTTGCATTAAGTCTTCTCTGAGTATGGGGAGATGCTGGGAAAGTACGCTGCCTGTAAGCGTACAGTTTGCCCGAGTCATGAGATCATTGAACTCCTCTAGTGCATTTCCTGTCAGTACGCCGCGACCTCGGATGATGCCTAGTAATGAGAATTTCAGTGCCATGCGTATACAAAAAATCGCCAATTCCATCTCTACGGATGGTGTCGGTAGACTAACGTTTTTTTGGCGAGTCGCCGTTGACAGATAGGCCGCCTCGACCGGAAGCCAGATATTTTTCGTAGTGTCATGTCCGAGCACCAGGAGATAATGCGCCTGAACGTGAAATATCCGGCCGCTCTCGGCATCGTATCCGAAATAATCCTCGAGACCTGGAATGTTCCGGAAGCCGGTTCCACGCGTCAGCTTGAGACCGCGAGAAAACGCGATGGCACGAAAGCTCCCAGCATCCCGGCGAGCGATCAGCAGATCGAGATCATTCTCGCCCGTCATGGATCTCTGCAGAGCATTGTTGCTTTTCCAGTGGCAGAAGCTGATGCCGCTAGTGAGCAGCGCGTTGCACAGCCGGACAATTTCAGTCAAAGGTTGTCTAGGAGTCATATGGTCTCTGGGATCTCGCGCGCCACCCACTCAGGTCGAGCCTGTGTCAAGCTAAGAACATATATAGTCATGTCTGCATGAAATTAAGATGGGCTGTCTTGCATGGCTTCACGTTTGAGCTCTTCGATGATTTTCCGTATAGCCTCATATTCATCCATTTTATGCTTTAGAAACCGCGCCGCGACTATCGCCTTGGCTTCCAGCCCCTTCGGGGTAAGTACGTACGAATATGCGCGCTTGTTATTGCTTTTTTGAAAATTCCTGGCTTTAACCCAGCCGCGAGTGATCAATGCATTAAGGCAATAATTAGCCTTTCCAAGGCTTATTCCCAACTGCCGAGCAAGGCCACGCTGAGTAAGATATGGGTTGGTATCTAGAGCTTTGAGGATACGATAGCGGACTTCATCGGTATTCGTCATATTCCCCACACCATAGCTATATGCTCAATAATATGTTCATTAATTGAACGCAGACTATAGTACTGACGTATTCTGGTCAAGGTTTTGCTGCGTAACAGAACCACTAATTTATCTTCGTGAGAGATAACTACGTGGGAAGTTAGTCGTAAATACTAGGTAAGATTGTTTCAGAAAGAACTTTCAGAGCTGAAAAGCTTATCAGGATTAACCATGCGCTTTCTCTTAATAGAAAGCTCAGAACGTCCATACCTTTGGAACGATAAGCATCACCAGGATCCCCACCATGATGGTCAATGGGATACCCAGCTTCATATAATCAGTGAAGCGATAGCCCCCCGGTCCCAGTACCATCAGGTTGGTCTGATAGCCGATCGGTGTGGCGAAGCTCATCGAGGCGGCGACAGTGATGGTTATCATGAAGGGCATGTAACTCACATCGAGCGATTTGCTCAAGGCCATGGCGATGGGAAACATCAGTGCCGCAGCGGTATTGTTGGTGACGATCTCAGTGAATACTACCGTCATGATATATACGATGAACAGCGCCATCAGCGGCCCTGCTCCGGTGGATGATAGAAAGGTATCCGCGATCGCCTGGGCGGCGCCCGTGGTTTCCAGTGCCTTGCCGATGCCGAGCGAGGCGGCGATGACGATCAGGATCTGCCAGTCTACCGCGGCGCGCGCGTTGCTGCCGCGCGTGCAGCGGGTGATCAGCATGGCGCCGGCGGCCAGCAATGCGGCCTGCAGCATGCTCAGCCAGCCGAGGGCGGCGGCGAGCACCATGCAGAGCATGATGACGAGGGCGATCGGTGCCTTGTCGTGACTAAGCGGATTGGAACCTTCCAGGCGGCTGACCAGGTAGAAATCGCGGGAATTGCGCTGTTGTTCGACGAAGGACGGATGCCCCTCCAGCAGCAGGGTGTCACCGGGGCGCAGCACGATGTCGCCGATCTTTCCCTTGAGCTGTTCACCGCTGCGCGACACGGCGATCACCGCCGCGTTATAGAGGGTGCGGAAGCGGCCCTCACGGATGCTTTTGCCGACCAGGGGGCAGCCACTGGAGATCACCGCCTCGATCAGGCAGCGTTCCGGGCGTGGCATGCCCAGCTTGAAGATCTGATTGGTGGCCGGGTTGAGACCCTTGATCTTCTGCAGATCGATGACCGATTCCACCGCCCCGGCGAAGATCAGGCGGTCGTCGGCCTGCAGGCGTTCGAGGCGTGAGACGGCGGGCAGCACCTGCTCGCCTCGGTCGATCTCGATCAGGTACAGTCCCGGCAGGTGGCGCAGGCCGGCCTGCTCGACCGTTTTGCCGACCAGGGGGCCAGCGGGATCGACCATCATCTCCACGGTGTAGCCGCGCGATTCCTCGAACTGGCTGATGGCCGGGCGCCGGTCGGGCAGCAGCCAGCGGCTCAGCAGGATGATGCCCAGAAATACCACAATGACCAGCGGGATGCCGACCCAGGCCAGCTCGAACATCTTCAGGCCCTGCCCGGTCTCCTTGATCAGCATGCCGTTGACCACCAGATTCGTGCTGGTGCCGATCAGCGTGCAGGTACCGCCGGCGATGGTGGCGTAGCTGAGCGGGATCATCAGCTTCGACACGGAGATTTGATGCCGTCGCGCCCAGTCCTGTACCGCCGGAATCATCATCGCCACTACCGGGGTATTGTTGAGAAACGCGCTCATGGCGGCGACCGGCGTCATCAGGCGGAGCTGGGCATGGAGCGTCGATCGCGGGATGCCGAGCAGGTGTTGCACGATCCAGGCGATCGCCCCGGTATCGCGCAGTCCGGTCACGATGACGAACATGATCCCGACTGTGACCATGCCCTCGTTGGACAGGCCAGAGAGGGCTTCGGCCGGGGTCAGGATCCCGGCTGCCAGCAACAGGGTGAGCCCCGCCATCATGACGATATCGGGGGCCGTGCGTCCGTGGATCAGCAGTCCCAGGCATAGACCGATGACGGCTATGGTGAACCAGGCTTCCAGAGTCATGGGCTTCGGGATATTGCTTAATTGGTGCTGCCTG
Organism: Gammaproteobacteria bacterium; assembly: GCA_016716465.1. Taxonomy (NCBI): domain Bacteria; kingdom Pseudomonadati; phylum Pseudomonadota; class Gammaproteobacteria; species Gammaproteobacteria bacterium. The sequence goes on along the minus strand of JADJWH010000001.1, from coordinate 758,880 downwards.
ATATGGGGACAGATTTGAAATCTGTCCCCACTGCCTAGTTTTTCAGGATGCCGCGCGCGCGCAGCAGGTCGAGGACCTGGTCGGCGCATTTTTCGAGCGGATCCTTGCCTGTTTCGACTATGATCTCGGGGTTTTCGGGCGCCTCGTAAGGTGAAGTGATGCCGGTGAAGGCCTTGATCTCGCCCGCACGCGCCTTTTTGTACAGACCCTTTACATCGCGTTGCTCGCATACCTCGAGGGAAGCTTTGCAGTAGATCTCGATGAAATCGCCATGCATGACCAGGCCACGAACGCGTTCGCGGTCGGCCCGGAACGGTGAGATGAAGGCGGTCATCGCGATGACGCCGGCCTCGACGAAGAGCTTCGACACCTCGCCGATGCGGCGGATGTTCTCCACGCGATCCTCGTCGGAGAATCCCAGGTCATTGCACAGGCCATGGCGGATGTTGTCGCCATCGAGCACGAAGGTGCGGCATTTCATCTTGTGGAGCTTGTCTTCCACGGCATGCGCCAGGGTCGATTTCCCGGAGCCGGACAACCCCGTGAACCACAGGATGACGCTCTTGTGCCCATTCATCGCCTCCCGCATCTGACGGTCGATGGTGGCCTGATGCCAGACGACGTTGGTGCTTTTCTTGTCACTCATGATAAATCTCCGGGTTTTCTGTTTATCAAGGTTATCTTCAAATTCTGGCTCTGCGACATGAATCAGAGGTAACGAGTGATGGGTAATGGGTGATTATGTACAGATACTTTCTATACTCATCACCCATTACCCATAACGCATATCCAATCTATTTCCCGCACCCCCGTTCGATCAGATCGCACAGTACATGTCCAATCAGCCCATGCATTTCCTGAATCCGCGCGGTGTTCTGTGCCGGTACAACAATCGACAGGCGGCACAGTTTCTTTAATTGGCCGCCGTCCCTGCCGAGCAGGCCGATGGTGGTGGCCCCCTGCCCGTTTGCCTGTTCGATGGCGCGCACTATATTCGGGCTGTTGCCCGAGGTAGAGAGTCCCACCAGCACATCTCCGGGGCGCAGCAGTGCCTCGACCTGGCGCTGAAAGATGCTGTCGAAGCCGTAATCGTTGCCCACGCTGGTCAGGATCGAGGTATCGGTGGTCAGCGCGATGGAGGCCATGGCCTTTCTGTCACGCTCGAAGCGGCCAACCAGTTCCGCGGCGATATGCTGGGCATCCGCGGCACTTCCCCCATTGCCGCACCAGAAGATCGTGCGACCGCCCTCGATGCATTCGACCAGGCATTGCGCGACCCGATGGATTTCCGGGACGAGCTGGTCCCGGACGGCGGCAAGCACCTTTTGGTGATCTTCGATCGCTTTCAGTATGGGGTCGGTCATGATCGGTGATGAGTGTGATCGGTTATGGGTAATGAAATTTATCCCAAGATCGAGCTCTGATCAAAGAATGGGTTGTCGTGGAAATAACAATGTGAGTGTTCACAGGATGACCCATTCAATGTTCCAGTCATCCATAACTCATAACCCATTATCGATAACACTCCTAGCGTTACTCCATCACCAGTTCGAGCACGGTGGTCAGGTCGCTGACGACATAATCCGCACGCGTCTGGACATCTGGGTCTTCATCCGGTCGATACAGGACCTTATGGCCTACCCCGGCGGTCTGGGCGGCCTTCATGTCGGACTCCCGATCCCCGACGAGTATACAGTTTGAGAGGTCCAGATCGTAGTCCTGTGCCGCCTTGAGGATCATACCGGGGTTGGGTTTGCGGTCATTGGAATCCTGTTTGTATTTCCCGATCCCGTGAACGGGATGGTAGGGGCAGAAATAGACCTGGGTGATGGTCACCCCCTCCTCCTGGAACCTGGCTTTCATCCAGCCAGTGAGGGCCTGGAAATCTGCCTCAGTGTAGTAGCCGCGCCCGATCCCGGACTGGTTGGTGATGACGAGGATCAGATAGCCTTGAGCGGCCGCGTCCCGACAGAGGTCGAATATTCCGTCGATGAACTCGAAATCCTCGATTCGGTAGACATAGTCCTTGTCCAGATTGACCACGCCATCACGGTCGAGGATCAGCGCTTTTCCTTTCCCTTTCATGGGACCATGCGGGTCATCGCGCCTGCGTGGCGGTTTGCTCGAGATACCAGCGGTAGACCTGGGCGATGCCATCGGCCAAACCGATGCGTGACGCCCAGCCCAGCGTGCTCAGCCGTGAAACATCCAGCAGCTTTCGTGGGGTGCCATCCGGCTTGCCAGAATCGAATACCAGAGTGCCTTCGAAGCCCACAACGCGCTGAACGGTTTCCGCCAGATCACGTATGGTTATGTCCTGGCCGCAACCGATGTTGATCAACGGTGGTGAGGCGTGAGGCATGAGGAGTGATGAGAAGTTCCCATCGTCAAGGCTCAACAGGAAGAGGCAGGCGTCGGCCATGTCATCGCTATGCAGGAACTCGCGGCGCGGGGCTCCGGTGCCCCATACCGTGACCGTGGAAGCTCCGGTGAGCTTGGCTTCGTGCACCTTGCGGATTAGCGCCGGGAGGACATGGGAGTTTTGCAGATCGAAATTGTCTCCCGGACCGTACAGGTTGGTCGGCATCACGGCAAGATAGCGGGTGCCGTATTGCTGGTTGTAGGCGCGGCACATCTCGACGCCGGCGATCTTGGCTAGGGCATAGGCGCGGTTGGTCTTTTCCAGCGGCCCGGTGAGAAGATACTCCTCCCTGATCGGCTGCGGGCAGTCGCGGGGATAGATGCAGGAGGATCCGAGAAACAGCAACCGCTTCACACCGGAACGCCAAGCCTCGTGAATGACGTGGGTCTGTATGGCCAGGTTCTCGTGGATGAACTCCGCCGGATAGGTGTCATTGGCAAGAATGCCACCGACCTTCGCCGCCGCAAGCAGTACATAATGCGGCTTGTGCTGCTGAAAAAAATTCCGAACCGCCTCCTGATCTGCCAGATCCAATTCCCGGTGCGTACGCAGGATCAGGTTCCTGTATCCGGCGGCCTGAAGCCGCCGCACTAACGCAGAGCCAACCAGGCCTCTATGTCCAGCGACATATATGGACGCAGTTTGTGGAACCGAATACTGCTGAGAAACAATTGGTGCGACCATGGGGCTAAGGACTAAGGACTAAGGACTAAGGACTTAGTAAAAGACTTGCGCTGATGTTGTACTGCTTTGCGCAAGCCAGAGATAATTCTCGAAACTTCCCGAGTTAACAAGATCATCTGCTCAAAATGCTTGGCTTTGATATAGCCTGCGTTTCAAGTTCAAAAGACAGCTGGGAGCGCAGTTCGGCGCAAGATGCCTTGGCTACCACCAGAAATTGGTGAAACTCAGCACGCCCACCCCTGTCAAAACCTTCGGCTATGTTCGACATGACCGACACGGATGCCCTTCTCATCTGATCTTTCAAACCAAAGTCTCTATTAAACTCTTTTGCAGTTGTCATTCATAAATACTCCTTTGGAAATTTCTGGCTTCCTGCCAGGCAATCAAATTTTGATGTCTTTCTTGCCAGCCATAAACGCCTCCTCCCCGCAGGATTATCAGCACTGTGTATTTGATCTTACTCAGTCCTTAGTCCTAAGTCCTTAGTCCTACGTTTCATTCGTGGTGATCAAATGTCCTGAATCCCTCGCGCCGGCAAAGCTCGTCGCGCTCGGAGGCCTTAAGATCCTCCCGCACCATTTCAGCGACGAGGTCCTTGAAACTGGTGCGAGGATTCCAGCCGAGTCGGGTCTTGGCCTTGGTGGGATCGCCCAGCAGGGTTTCCACTTCGGTCGGACGGAAGTAGCGTGGATCGACAGCGACGACGCAGCGGCCAGCCTCGTCATAGCCCTTCTCATCGATACCCGTCCCTTTCCAGATAATGCGCAGGCCGAGCTCAGCGGCGGCGGCGTCGACGAAATCGCGCACGCTGTACTGGATGCCGGTGGCGATGACGAAATCTTCCGCGGCTTTCTGCTGCAGCATCAGCCACTGTGCCTCGACGTAGTCACGCGCATGGCCCCAGTCGCGGCGGGCATCGAGATTGCCGAGGTACAGGCACTCGAGCAGTCCAAGCTTGATGCGGGCCATCGCGCGAGTGATCTTGCGGGTGACGAAGGTTTCGCCGCGGACGGGGCTTTCATGATTGAACAGGATGCCGTTGCAGGCGTAGATGCCGTAGGCTTCACGGTAATTGACTGTAATCCAGTAGGCGTAGAGCTTTGCCACTGCATAGGGCGAGCGCGGGTAGAACGGCGTCGTCTCCTTCTGGGGGACCTCCTGCACCAGGCCGTACAGTTCGGAGGTCGAGGCCTGATAGAACCGGGTCTTCTTTTCCAACCCGAGAATACGGATGGCCTCGAGCAAACGCAGCGCGCCCAGGGCGTCGGAGTCGGCGGTGTATTCCGGCTCCTCAAACGATACCGCGACATGGCTCTGCGCGGCGAGGTTGTAGATCTCGTCCGGCTGCACCTGCTGTACGATCCGAATCAGACTGCTCGAGTCCGTCATATCGCCGTAATGCAGGATGAAGCGGCGGTTGTCGACGTGCGGATCCTGATATAGATGATCGATGCGATCGGTGTTGAACAGCGAGGTGCGCCGCTTGATCCCGTGAACGGTATAACCCTTCTTCAGCAGAAACTCGGCCAGATAGGCCCCGTCCTGGCCGGTGATGCCGGTGATCAGTGCTGTTTTGGACATTGGTTATATCCTCGTTTTTTACGAGAGGTGATGGGTAATACGTGATGGGTGATGAAAACCAGAATATTTATTCACCCATTACCCATCGCCCATTACTTCCTCCCGTAATGATCCTCGAACCTGACGATATCGTCCTCCCCCAGATACGAGCCCGACTGGACTTCGATCAGTTCGAGCGGGAGCGTGCCGGGGTTCTCCAGACGATGGGTGACGCCGATAGGAATGTAGGTGGACTGGTTTTCACTGAGCAGGAATTCCTTGTCGCCGCAGACAACACGGGCGGTGCCGCTGACGACGACCCAGTGCTCGGCACGGTGGTGGTGCATCTGCAATGACAACGACGCGCCGGGCTTTACGGTGATGCGTTTGACCTGGAAGCGCTCTCCCTTGTCGATGCCCTCATAGCTGCCCCAGGGTCGGTGCACGCGGCGATGGATCTGGTGCTCGCTACGACCCTGCTTCTTCAGACGCCCGACGATCTCCTTGACGTCCTGGGCCCGGTCCCGATGAACGACCAGCACCGCGTCGGCCGTCTCGATCGCGATGATGTTCTCCAGACCGACGCCCGCGAGCAGCCGGTGTTCGGAATACAACATCGAATTGCGCGTGTCTTCCGCGAGGACATCGCCGCGCAGGATATTCCCATCCGCGTCCTGAGGGGATACTTCCCACAGGCTGGACCAGGCGCCGACATCCGACCAGCCGGCGTCGAGCGGGATTACCGCCGCTTTCGCTGGCGAGGCGTCAGGCATGACGGGTGAGACGGTGAGTTTTTCCATCACGGCGTAGTCGATGGAATCGCTTGGGCAGGAGGTAAACGAAGGCTTGTCCACCCGGTAGAAATCACCATCCTGTTTGCCGCCCCGATAGGACTGCTCTGCCGCCGCCCGAATGTCAGGGCGGAATCGCCCGATGGCCTCCAGCCACACGCCAGCGTGTACCATGAAGATCCCGCTGTTCCAGAGATAGTTTCCGGAATCGATGTAGGACTGTGCAGTAACGGCGTCGGGTTTCTCGACGAACTTGTCTATCTGGAAAGGACTGAGGACTGAGGACTGGGGACCGATAGAGGCGATCATGTCGCCCTTGCGGATGTAGCCGTAGCCCGTCTCGGCGCGCGTGGGCACGATACCGAACGTGACGACATAGCCTTGTGCGGCAAGTTGCGCGCCTTCGAGGGCGGCCTGACGGAAGCTTGCTTCATCCTGGATCAGATGGTCCGCCGGCATGATCAGCAGCACGACATCCTCGTCGCGCGCGCCGGCGTGCAGCGCCGCCAGCGTCGCCGCCGGCGCGGTGTTGCGCCCGACCGGCTCGAGCAGGATTTGCCCGGGTGGCTTGCCCAGTTGTCGCATCTGTTCCGCCACCAGGAACCGGTGTTCCTCGTTACAGATGACCAGTGGCGCAGCGATGCGTGGACCGGAACCACCGTCGAATCCGTCCAGGCGGCACACGGTGGATTGCAGTAGGGTCCGGTCGCTGACGGGAGCCAGCAGTTGCTTGGGATAATATTCCCGCGAGAGCGGCCACAGGCGCGTACCCGAGCCGCCCGAGAGGATAACCGGTTGTATCATCATGGCGTTATTCTACCAAAGGGGAAAATGTCAGAGATGAATATCCTGTGAACGCATTATCACTACCCAAGGCGGCTCTCGAGGCGTCGCGAACGGCTTATCGGTTACTGGGCCTGCTCGTCCAGCCTCTCCCTGATCCTGATTTGGAACTCGGCGATGAACGCTGAAAAAATGCCCAGCATCAGTCCAAGAATCCCGGACAGGATCACGATGACTTCTCTGCTGACACCCAGCGGATTCTGTGAGCGCAGGGAGGGCGTGATGGGTCGTGTGTAGCGGATATTCACGATCTTCGCCTCCGCCTCCCGCAGCCGTTCCTGCAGTTCCGCCTGACTGCGGAGATTATCGGCCAGGCCGTTTTTCAGCGTATCCCGCTCCTGCGGCAACCCGACCAGGAGACGTTCCTCGATCTCCGCTTCCCGATCCATGTACTTCCGGGTCTCGGTGTCGATCAGCATCAGGGTCATCGCCTTCGCCTCACCCTCAACTTCCCGCAGGGCCTTGTTCCGGTTCGATTCAGAACTATCGATCAATTTCTTGAGATCCTTGAGCTGATTCTTCAGCAGAACCTCCTGCTCGTTCAGGCGTTGGTCCTGGGACTGCAGGGATTCGGCCTGATCCTTGAGCTTGTCACGCTGATTGCGGAGCCGGTTGAGGTCATTCTCCATGCTGAGCTTGACGACGTCGATCGCCGGGTCCTGGTCCTGGGCCAGGCGGTCCAGGATCTGGCCATGCACCTTGAGGTGGAGGTCGGCGTCGGCTTCGGGGCCTTCGCTGCGGATCAGGATCAGGTTGCTGTTTTTCGGGATTTCGGCGCCGGCATGGATCGCCATGGCGCCCGGTTCCTGCTGGAGCCGCTGCTGCAGGACATATGGGATATAGCTTTCATTCAGTTTGGCGAGCAGTGTATCCGGTTGTTCCAGAAGCTGGTCCCCGACGCGCGCGATTTGAATGGTCGTCGTATAGGCGTAACGGTCGGTCTTGAGCGCGGCCGCGGCCAGGCCCAGCAGGAACGCAACCACCACGATCGCGGCGATCAGCCGCCTGTGCCGCAACAGGATCAACCACAGATCCACCAGGCTGATCTCGTCCTCGGGTGCAACATAGCGCAGAAGATCCGGGGGAGCGGTCGTCTTCAGAGGGTGCCTGGGTTCCATGTTCATCACGATCAGACCGGGAAAGAATAATTAGAATCAATCGGTTAATCCGATATCGCGAAGTATTGTATTGGACCGGTGCGGCAAACGCCACCCCTGGAGAAAAAAACGGCCCCCGTGACAGGGGGCCGTCAGAAAGCCGGGTTCGGTAGCGTTGTTCAGTCCGCGGAGGCCTCCCGGGAAGGCTTTGCCACATCCCCCACGGTCAGTTGATCCCGGTTCTTGTCGATGAAGGCCGGCCCGATGCCCTTGACCTTGGCGAGGTCATCGACGGTTCTGAAGGGACCATTCGCCTTGCGATAGGCGATGATGGCCTCCGCCCGGGCCGCGCCGATCCCGCTCAGTTCGGCCAGGGCGGCGGCATCGGCCTCGTTGATGTTGAGTTTTGCCGCGGCGGCCGTGAGGCTGGCGGCCGCGAGAACGATTCCCAGGAGAATGCTGTGCAAGGTTTTCATTGGTTAACTCCTTTTAACCTGATGGATGGACACGCGGCGTCCTGCCGCGTCGCTTTGGGAAAGCGCGATCCAGCCTAGCACAAACTTTCGCGGGGTCAATTACAGATTCCGGCGATCTCCGCCTGGATGGCGCGCAGCGCGGCGACCGGATCGACGGCGCCGGTGATCGGGCGGCCGATGACCAGATAATCGGAACCGTCGCGTATCGCCTCCGCCGGGGTCATGATGCGCCGCTGGTCGTCCTGTGCGCCGCCAGCCGGGCGGATACCCGGGGTAACCAGGGTGAAACCGGGGCCATGTCTCGTGCGCAGTGCCGCCGCCTCGCGTGCCGAACATACGACACCGTCGAGCCCGCTATCGGCGGCCAGCGCCGCCAGCCGTTCCACCAGCCGCTCCGCACTGTCCTGAAACCCGATCTCGCGCAATCCGGCGTCGTCCAGACTGGTCAGCACCGTTACCGCGATCAGGCGCGGACGGGACGGGAAGCGTTCCACGCTTTCCCGTGCCGCCTCCAGCATGCGCCGGCCGCCCTGGGCATGGACGTTCACCATCCACACGCCGAGATCGGCCGCGGCGGCACAGGCGGCCGCGACCGTATGGGGAATGTCATGAAACTTGAGATCCAGGAATACCTCAAAGCCGTGGCCGGTCAATTGCTCGACCAGGCCCGGCCCGGCGCGTGTAAACAGTTCCTTGCCGACCTTGACCCGGCAGAGGGTACTATCCAGCCGATCCACCATCGCAAGCGCCTGTTTCGGATCCGGGTAATCCAGCGCCACGATGATGCGTTTCTGATCCGTCGTCCGGCCGCTCATGCCGCTTGTCCCTGGTAGGGTTTGACGGTGTTCCACTGCCGGCATCCCGGGCATTGCCAGTGGAGAGTATTTCCTTTAAAACCACAGTTAGAACAATGATACATAGGTATATTTTCAAGCAATTTATTAATAACGCGCAGCCCAGTGCCGAGGTCATTCCCCCGCCTGGCATCCGCCCCCTGCCCCAGGGATTCTAGCAGATAGGCCAGGCCCGGCAGCGAAGGATGGGCATGGAGGTACGCCTCAAGGTAGAGTCGGGCCTCGCCTTCGTCGCGTTGCCGCCGCAGATACTCGACGAACAGCATCACCGGGTGAAAGGCGCCCTGCCGGCGCAGCGCCGGGGCAAGGAAATCGATCGCCTGTTCCGGTTTCCCGATCTGCTCATAACATTCCAGCAACGGCGCCACGACCTCCGACAGGTATTGAGGGTCCTGCCGGCTTACCCGTTGCAGGGATTTTATCGCCGCCTTGTAGCGACCTTCGGAACTCGCGAGACTGGCTGCCAGCAGGCTGGCGCGCACGCACTGGCGATCCTTGAAATAGGCGCGCCTCAGCATCTTCTTCGCGCGGACGTGGTCGCCGGCCGCAAGCGCCTGGGCGGCGAGCTCGCAGTAATAATTCGCAAGCACCGGTCGGTTGCCATCCAGCATGGAGGTAATGGCAATCGCCTTTTCCCATTCGTTTTCCTGCTCGTATATGGTTCCCAGCAGACGCAGCGCATGGGTGTTTTTCGAGTCGCGCTCGACGATCTCCCGGAACAGGTTCTCAGCCCGGTCCAGCAGCCCGGCCTGATAGTAGTCACGGCCGAGTTCGAACAGGGCGCGACTGGATTGCGCACGGGTCAACTGCGGACGCGCGACGAGGTTCTGGTGAATGCGGATTGCGCGATCGACCTCCCCCTGGCGGCGAAACAGGTTACCGAGGGCGAAATGCGGCTCGACCGTCTCGCTGTCGATCTCGACGAGTTGTACCAGCACCTCGATCGCCTTGTCCGGGCGCTCGTTGATGAGGTAATTGATGCCCTTGAAGTACTCGGGTTCGATGCGGATCCCCGGAGTGCGCCCCCGGGTCAGGTATCGATATGCGGCGAACCAGCCCGAGGCGGCGGCCACGGGCAACAGCAGCCACAACAGTTCCTGCGGCATCAGTGTTCGTCTTGATAGGGAAGCGCGCGGAGATTGCTCAGTTCTTTGCCGGCGATCCTGATCTCCTTGCGCAACCGCCCGATTTCGCGGTTCTTCCTGAAGATCACACCCAGCGCGGCCAGCACCCCGCACACGGCGCCCGCGAGCAGCGTGATGACCAGAACCAGTGCGAGAGGGAGTTCACGCGCGCCGAAATAATAGTCGATCCTGACTGGATCGGCGTTCAACAACCCGAAGAACAGGCCGCAGATCAGAACGACCAGGAAGAATACCAGACTGATAATGCGCTTCATCCGTCCTCAATGACGCAGGGTTGCGAGCGGCGCGCGGGCCGGCGGCGGACTAGGCCTTACTGCATCTCTCTCGACATCATCTGCGGATCGCCTGGTCTGGATTTCTCCTGCGCCGGTCCGCTGTTGACGCGTTCGCGCAGTTCCTTGCCGGGTTTGAAATGGGGCACGTGTTTGCCCTCCAGAGGAACGGCCTCACCGGTCTTGGGGTTGCGTCCCATCCTGGGGGGGCGGTAATGCAGGGAAAAGCTGCCGAAGCCGCGAATCTCGATGCGTTCGCCGCTGGCCAGCGACTGCGCCATCTGTTCGATCATTGTTTTTACCGCGAACTCGATGTCCTTATAGGAAAGATGCTTCTGTCGTTGCGCGATTATTTCTATTAGTTCCGATTTCGTCATTACAGTGGCCCCCAATACCGGAATTATCCCTAACTACCCGTTATCCAACGAAACCCGTTACATTCGCGTGCCGATGCCCACATCCCTGTGGGATCGTCGCACTGTTTTTTTATTTGTCGAGCTGTTCCTTGATCAGATCCCCCAGCGTCGCGCCGCCGGATTCGGATGCGGAACGGCTGTATTCCCTGACCGCTTCAGCTTCTTCATGCTCGTCCTTCGCCTTGATCGAGAGCATGATGGTGTGGTTCTTGCGGTTCACGCCGGTGAACTTCGCCTCCACCTCATGGCCGACGCTGACCACGGTATGGGGATCGTCGATACGCTCACGCGACAGGTCGGCCGAGCGGATGTAGCCCTCCACGCTGTCCGCCAGCTGCACGGTCACACCCTTGGCGTCGATCGTGGTGACCTTGCCGGTCACGATGCTGCCCTTGGGGTGTTCAGCGACATAGAGCTCGAAGGGGTCGCGCTCGAGCTGCTTGATGCCGAGCGAGATGCGTTCGCGCTCGGGATCGATCGCCAGAATCACGGTCTCGATCTCGTCGCCCTTCTTGTAATTGTGCACCGCCTCTTCGCCCGCGGCGTTCCAGGACAGGTCCGACAGATGCAGCAGGCCGTCGATACCGCCTTCCAGGCCGACAAAGATGCCGAAATCCGTGATCGACTTGATCACGCCCGAGATCTTGTCGCCCTTGTTGTGGCGGCTGGCAAAATCCTCCCACGGGTTCGACTGGCACTGCTTGATGCCGAGCGAAATGCGGCGGCGATCGACGTCGATGTCGAGCACCATGACTTCGATCTCGTCGCCCAGGTGAACAACCTTGGAGGGATGGATGTTCTTGTTGGTCCAGTCCATCTCGGAAACGTGCACCAGGCCTTCCACGCCCTCTTCGATCTCGACGAAGCAGCCGTAGTCGGCGATGTTGGTGACCTTGCCGAAGACCTTGGCGCCCACCGGGTAACGCCGGGTGAGATTCTCCCACGGATCCTCGCCCAGCTGCTTGAGGCCCAGCGAGACGCGGTTGCGCTCGCGGTCGAACTTGAGCACCTTGACATCGATCTCGTCGCCGATATTGACGATGTCGGACGGTTGCTTGATGCGCTTCCACGCCATATCGGTAATGTGCAGCAGGCCGTCGATGCCGCCGAGGTCGATGAACGCGCCGTAATCGGTGAGGTTCTTGACCACGCCCTTGACCACCTGGCCTTCCTCCAGGTTGGAGAGCAGGGCCTCGCGCTCGGCGCTGCCTTCGCTCTCGACCACGGCGCGGCGGGACACGACAACGTTGTTGCGCTTGCGGTCGATCTTGACGATCTTGAATTCGAGATCCTTGCCTTCCAGATGAGTGAGATCGCGCACCGGCCGAATGTCGACCAGCGAGCCGGGCAGGAACGCGCGGATGTCGCCGATGTCGACGGTGAAGCCGCCCTTGACCTTGCCGCTGATCCGTCCGACGACCTTGTCGCCCTTCTCCATGACCTGGTCGAGCAGGTCCCACTGCTTGATGCGGCGGGCCTTCTCGCGGGAGAGGCGGGTTTCCCCGGAGCCGTCCTCGACGGCATCGAGCGCGACTTCGATCACGTCACCGACGCGCACGTCAGCGACGCGGCCGTCGGTCATGAACTGCTCGATGGGGATGATGCCCTCGGACTTGAGGCCGGCGTTCACGACGACGACGTCGGAGCCGACCATGACGACGGTCCCGATGACGATGGAGCCGGGACGCATCTGCTTGTCTATCTGTGTCTGTTCAAAAAGTTCTGCGAAGCTTTCACTCATTGGGGTTACGTTTCCTTGCCGCGGCCTGCGCCGGGCAATTCCCTTGGTTGTGTCTGCGTGTGCAGACGATTTAATGTCAGCCGCGCCACGAGACCTGTGTCCCGACGGCGGGCACCTTTTACCTGACTGCCTTTACCACCTTAAACTGCGGGAACGGCTGAAGAATAGGCCGACGGTGAATCAATTCGGGCGCCCATTCCAGGCGCGCAGGATGTTTTCCACCACGCCCGCGATACCCATATGCGTGGTGTCGATAATCACCGCGCCTTCCGCCGGCCTCATCGGTGCGACCTGACGGGTGCTGTCCCGCGCGTCGCGTTCCTCAATCTCCCTCAGAAGGGCATCAAGACTAACACTGATTCCCTTGTCCTTCAACTGTTTATAACGCCTTGATGCCCGTTCTTCCCGACTGGCCTGCAGAAAGACCTTGAGTTGGGCGCCCGGAAACACCACCGTCCCCATGTCACGGCCATCGGCCACCAGGCCCGGCGGGCGGCAAAACCGACGCTGACGTTCCAGCAGGGCCTCGCGCACGGCGGGCAGAGCAGCTACCCGGGACGCTGCCGAACCGACGCTTTCCGTACGAATTTTGTCGCTCACGTCGACATTATCGAGTGTGATGACGGTATTATCGCCGCTGTTACCGGTGAATTGCGCGTCCAGGTGGGTGCTAAGCGCGGCCACGGCCGCCTCGTCATCCAGCGCGACGCCCCGTTTCAGGGCGCTCAGCCCGACCAGACGATACAGGGCCCCGCTGTCCAGCAGGTGCCAGCCCAGCCGCGCCGCAACGATGCGGCTGACCGTCCCCTTCCCCACTCCCCCGGGGCCGTCGACGGTGATGACTGGAACTGAATCAACCATAACTGCAAACAAGACGTTAGGGATTTGAGATAAGGATTAAGTTTATGAAGAACTCGCGATGGGAATCACGGCCTGAAGGTGACCCGCCTTTCTTCGATCCTTTGAATTTTTGTATTTTCACTCAGTCCCGAGTCCTAAGTCCTGTGTTTTGATTTTTAATCCGGATTTCCGCGCCAGTCCCACGAACCCCGGGAACGAGGTATCCACATTCTTGCAGTCGCGGATGCGAATCGGGCCTGCGGCACGAAAGCCGGCCACCGCGAAGGCCATCGCGATGCGGTGATCGCCGTGGCTCTCGACCTCACCACCGGAAAATACCGCCTGATGTTCGGGGACAGAAGTTGCGCCATTGGGGACAGATTTTAAATCTGTCCCCTTGGCACCGGCTACGCCCTTCCCTTCGATGACAATCCCGTCCGGCGTCGGCTCGGCCATGACGCCCAGCCGCCGCAGGCCGTCGGCCATGACCTGGATGCGGTCGCTTTCCTTGACGCGCAGTTCCTCCGCGCCGGTCAGCACCGTCCGGCCTTCGGCGCAGGCCGCGGCGATGAAGAGTGCGGGAAATTCATCGATCGCCAGCGGGACCTGCTCGATCGGGATGTCGATGCCCTTGAGCATGCCCGCGCGCACGCGCAGGTCGGCCACCGGTTCGCCGCCGAACATGCGCTTGTTGAGGATATCGATGCGCGCGCCCATCTGCTGCAGGATGTTGATCACGCCGATGCGCGTCGGATTGATGCCGACATCGGTCAGCGTCGCGTCGGACCCCGGCGCAATCGCGGCTCCGACCAGGAAGAACGCCGCCGAGGAAATATCCGCCGGGATCGCAATGCGGGTCGGATTGAGCCGCCCTCCGCCCTTCACGCAGACGGTGTTGTGGTGGCGCGTGACCAGATAACCGAAGGCGGTCAGCATGCGTTCGGTGTGATCGCGCGTGGGCGCGGGCTCGGTCACGCAGGTCTCGCCGTCGGCATAGAGCCCGGCCAGCAGCAGCGCGGATTTGACCTGGGCGCTTGCGACCGGCATGTCGTAGCGTATGCCGCGCAGCGGCGATCCGCCGCGAATGCGCAGCGGCGGCGTGCCCGCGGCCTCCGTCTCGATACGCGCGCCCATCGATGCCAGCGGTTGTGTCACCCGGCGCATCGGCCGGCGCGACAGCGAGGCGTCGCCGGTCAGTTCAGTATCGAAGGACTGCGCGGACAACAGCCCGGCCATCAGGCGCATCGAGGTCCCGGAATTGCCCAGATCGAGCGGGCCGTCGGGCGCACTCAGCCCGCGCATGCCTGCGCCGCGAATGGTGACCCGCCCCTGTGCCGGCCCGTCGATGGCGACACCCATGCGGCGGAACGCCGCCAGTGTCGCCAGGCTGTCCTCACCCTCCAGGAACCCCTCCACCTCGGTGACTCCCTCGGCCAGCGAGCCGAACATGATGGAGCGGTGCGAAATCGACTTGTCGCCGGGAACGCGGATTTCACCGCTCAGGCGGCCGCCGGGGGTGATGTCGAAGATATGTTCTTTAGTCGTCATTGCAACTTTGAAGATGGTTATGGGTGATGGGTGATGGGTCAATGAACTGGTTATGATCACCCATCACCCTTCACTCATCACCTAACGTTTCATTCCTCGCTCTTCACTTTGCCCTTTTCCGCGAACCGATCCCTCACCTCCTTCGCGCGCGCGAACACCTTCATCAGCGTATCGCCATCGTTGCGCTGCAGCGCCTCTGTGACGGCGGCAAGGTTATCCGTGAAGCGTTGGACCGTATCGAGCATCGCGTCGCGGTTGGCGATGCTGATATCGCGCCACAGGGCCGGATCGGAGGATGCGATGCGGGTGAAATCCCGGAAGCCACCCGCGGCGTAGTCGAAGATCTCCTCGCTGTCGTCCATGCGAGCCAGGGTGTCCACCAGTGTATAGGCGAGCAGGTGCGGCAGGTGACTGGTGGCGGCCAGGACTTCATCATGGTGCCGCACGTCCATGTCGCTTACGCGCGCGCCCGCGAGTGACCACAGCGCGCGCACGCGTTCGAGCGCCGTTCGGCGCGTCTCCGCAAGCGGTGTCAGGATTACCCGGCAGCCTTGAAACAGTTCCGCGAACGAGGCCTCGACGCCGCTGCGTTCCGTGCCCGCGATGGGGTGTCCAGGGACGAAATCCGCCAGCCGCACGCCCAGGCTGCGGCGCGCGGCATCCACGATGTTCCCCTTGGTGCTGCCGACGTCGGTGACGACGGCGCCGTCGGCGAGATGGCCGGCGATCGCCGCGAATATCGGTCCGATGGCGCCGACCGGCACGGCCACCACAACCAGGTCTGAACCTTCAACGGCGCGTCCCGGGTCGGTCTCGTAACGATCGATGACGCCCAGTTCCCGCGCGCGCTCCAGATTGGGCAAATGCCGGCCGCAACCGATGACCTCGATACCCGGATGCTCGCGTCGAAGCGCCCGCGCGAGGGAACCCCCGATGAGGCCGACGCCGATGATGGTCAGTCGTTGTGCGGGAGCGGCAAGGGACATGTCGGGGCGGCGCGGGTCGACGCGCTAGAGATCGCGCCCCAGCACCCGGGCGATGCCGCGCAGCTCGACCATCAAATCCGCCAACTCGCGCGGACTGAGGGCCTGGTCGGCGTCCGACCAGGCCGCCGGCGGGTTGGGATGCATCTCCACCAGGAGGCCGTCGGCGCCGGCGGCGATCGCCGCGCGCGACAACGCCGGCACCATCCAGGCCTTGCCGCCCGCATGGCTGGGGTCGATCAGTACCGGCAGATGGGTCTCGCGCTTGAGCACCGGCACCGCGGTGACGTCGAGCATGTTGCGGTAGGCATCCTCGAAAGACCGGACGCCGCGTTCACAGAAGATGATGTTATGGTTGCCGCCGGCGGCGATGTACTCCGCGGCCATCAGCCATTCCGATATCGTGGCGCACAGGCCGCGCTTGAGGATCACCGGCGTATGGGTGCTGCGCCCGACCTCCTTGAGCAGGTCGAAGTTCTGCATGTTGCGGGTGCCGATCTGGATGACATCGACCTTCTGCTCGAGAAAGGTATCCAGCATGCGCACGTCCATCAGCTCGGTGACGATGGGCAGCTGGTGACGGGCCGCGGCCGTGCGGAACATGGCCAGTCCGTCGACCCCCTTGCCCTGGAAGGAATACGGGCTGGTGCGCGGCTTGAATGCTCCGCCCCGCATCAGGCGGCAACCGGCGGCGGCGACTCCGGCGGCGGCGGCCTCCATCTGTTCCGGCGTCTCCACCGAGCAGGGCCCGCCGATGATCTGTATCGTCTTGCCGCCGATCGGGATCCCCTTGACGTCGATGACGGTGTCCTGTTCGTGCGATTCGCGCGACACGAACTTATAGGGCTTCATCACCCGCACGACGCGTTCCACCCCGTCCTGTACACCGATCCGGTCCAGGTCGATCTCACGTTCGTCGCCGATCGCACCGATGACGGTGCGCTGCATGCCGCGGGAAGTGTGTGGTTGCAGTCCAAGCGAACGCAGATGATTCTCCACCGCCTCGATCTGCGGCTCGGTCGAACTGGCTTTCATGATGATGATCATTTGTTGCGCCTGTTTCATTCAGGTGTAATTTAGGTGTCGGGGACGGATCTCAAATCCGTCCCCGACTCAGTTTATGAGCGTTCATGGGGACGGACTTCAGTCCGTCCCCTACAACACGGCGCAGGGGTACGAACCCAGCACCTTGAGCACAGCCGCCTCATTTTCCAGGATCCGGATGACCGCCGCCACCTTCTCGTCCTGGGCATGGCCCTCGATGTCGATGAAAAAGACATATTCCCACATCTCGCGCCGGGAAGGCCGCGATTCGATACGGCTCATGGAAATCCCGTGTTCAGCCAGGGGTTTCAGCAGGCGATAAAGCGCGCCGGGCTTGTTGGACGTGGAGACCAGCAGGGAAGTCTTGTCGCGTCCGCTCGGCGCGGGGATTTTGCGACCGATCACCAGGAAGCGGGTCGTGTTGTCCGGCTTGTCCTCGATATTGGACGAGAGAATCTCCAGGCCGTAGATGGCGGCCGCGTTGGTGCCGGCGATCGCGGCCGCGCCCGCTTCCTCCTGCGCCCGACGCGCGGCCTCGGCGTTGCTGCTGACCGGGATGCATTCGACGCCGGAGAGGTGCGCGTTGAGCCATTCGCGGCACTGCGCCAGGGCCATCTGGTGCGCATAGACACGATTGATCCCGCCCGTCGCGTCCGCCTTGCCCATCAGATTGTGATGAATACGCAACTCGATCTCGCTGCAGATCTTCAGCGGAGAACTCATGAACATGTCGAGCGTGTGATCGACCGCCCCCTCGGAGGAGTTTTCGATCGGAACCACACCGTAATCCACGGCGCCTGCTTCGACGTCGCGGAAGACCTCGTCGATGGCGGCCAGCGGGCGCGCGCTCACCGCCTGGCCAAAATGCTTGAATACCGCGGCCTCGGTGAAGGTGCCTTCCGGTCCGAGATAGGCCACGGCGATCGGGCGCTGCAGCGCCAGGCAGGCAGACATGATCTCGCGGAACAGGCGCACCACCACTTCGTCGTCGAGCGGCCCCTGGTTGCGACCGAGCACCGTCTGCAGCACCTGCGCCTCGCGCTCCGGCCGATAGTAATCCATATCGCCGGAGGCATGCTTGAGCCGCGCCACCTCGAGCGCGCATCGCGCCCGCTCGGTGATCAGCTCCTGCAGCTTCCCGTCGATCTGATCGATGCGGGCGCGGATGGTTTTCAGCAGGTCTTCGTCGGACATGATCAAAATACAGGACTAAGGACTCAGGACTAAGGACTGAGTGAAAACACGCAGGCTAAATTTAGCGCCTGAAACAAATCGCTCGGCTGCTTTGGATTTATTTTTTATTATTGGCATTTAACTTAGTCCTTAGTCCTGAGTCCTAAGTCCTGATTTTTTAATCAATGACCCGCACATTCAGCACCCCGTCGATCTTGCGGATGCCTTCGATGACTTCGATGGGGATCTTGCGGTCGACGTCGGCCAGGGTGTAGGCGATTTCGCCGCGTGATTTGTTGAGCAGGTCGATGATGTTCAGGCCCGCCTGCGCCATCACGGTCGAAATCTGGCCGACCATATTGGGTACATTGGCGTTGGCGATGCCGATCCGGTAACCCTCGGTGCGCGGCATCTGCACCTCCGGGAAATTGACCGCGTTGAAGATGTTGCCGTTCTCGAGGTAGTCGCGCACCTGATCCGCCACCATGACGGCGCAGTTCTCTTCCGCCTCATCGGTGGAGGCGCCAAGGTGCGGCAAGGCGATCACTCGCTTGTGGCCCTTCAGTTCATGGCTGGGGAAATCACACACATAGGAATAGATCTTGCCGGCGTCGATGGCCGCGCGTACCGCGGCGGTGTCGACGATGCCTTCGCGGGCAAAGTTCAGGATCACCGCGCCATTCTTCATGCGCTTGAGGCGGTCCGTATTGATCATGCCGCGGGTCTCGTCGTTCAGCGGCACGTGGAAGGTGACGAAATCGACCTTCGTGAGCATGTCGTCGAGGCTTGCGGCCTGCTGTACCTCGGAAGACAGCCGCCAGGCGCTCTGCACCGTGATCTTGGGGTCATAACCGATCACGCGCATGCCGAGATCGATGGCGACATTGGCGACCTTGATGCCGATCGCGCCGAGTCCGATCACCCCGAGGGTGCGGCCCGGCAACTCGAAACCGACGTAGTCCTTCTTGCCCGCCTCGGCCTGCTTTCCGATGGATTCATCGTCGCCTTCCAGGTTGCGGGCGAAATCCCAGGCCTGGCAGATGTTGCGGCAGGCGAGCAGCATGCCGGCGACGACCAGTTCCTTCACCGCATTGGCGTTCGCCCCCGGGGCGTTGAACACGGGTATGCCGCGCTTGCTCAGCTCAGGAACGGGAATATTGTTCACACCCGCTCCCGCCCGTCCGACCGCCTTCAGCGTTTCGGGAAGCGCCATGCCGTGCATCTTGAACGAACGCAGCAGGATCGCGTCCGGATGCTGGATCTCGGATGCGATCTCGTACGATTCGCGCGGAAACCGCTCGAGCCCGACGACGGATATGTTATTCAGGGTCAGAATCTTGTACATGACACCTCAGCAATCACAACAGGTGATGGGTGAATGGTGTTGCCTACTCAGTCCTAAGTCCTCGGTCCTGAGGTATTTACCCGTTCCGCTTGGCAAAACCCTTCATGAATTCCACCAGCGCGTCCACCCCGGCCTCGGGCACGGAGTTGTAGATGCTGGCGCGCATCCCGCCGACGGAGCGGTGGCCCTGCAGTGTGGTGAGCCCCTGCGCATCGGCCTCCTTCAGGAAGACCGCGTCGAGCGCCTCGTTCGGCAGCGTGAAGGGTACGTTCATCCACGAGCGGCTGGGTTTGTCGACCGGATTGCGATAAAAACCGGAGGCATCGATGTAGTCGTACAGCTTGGCCGCCTTGCGCTGGTTGATCTTCGCCATCGCGGCCAGGCCGCCGAGGCGCTTCAGCCAGTCGAACACCAGGCCGGCGATGTACCAGCTGTAGGTCGGCGGGGTGTTGTACATCGATTCGTTCTCGGCATGGGTCTTGTAGTCGAGCATGACCGGCATGCCGGGCAGCGCCGCGCCGATGAGGTCCTCACGCACGATGACGATGACCAGGCCGGCGGGGCCGATATTCTTCTGGGCGCCGGCATAGATCACGCCGAACCGGGTTACGTCGATCGGCCGCGACAGCAGCGTGGACGACATGTCGGCGACCAGCGGTACGGCGCCGGTGTCCGGGATGAACGGGAATTCCACGCCGCCGATCGTCTCGTTGGGCGTGTAATGCACATAGGCGGCGTCCGGATTCAGCTTCCACTCGGCGCGCGGCGGTACGGTGGTGAACTTGCTGGCGGACGAACTCGCCGCGACGTTCACCTCGCAGAAGCGCTGCGCCTCCTCGATCGCCTTCTTCGACCAGGCGCCGGTATTGATATAGTCCGCCGTGCGCTTGCCGCGCAGCAGGTTGATCGGCACCATGGAAAACTGCAGGCTGGCGCCGCCCTGCAGGAACAGGACCTTGTAATTGGACGGGATGGCCAGCAGCTCGCGCAGGTCGGCTTCGGCCTGTCGCGCGATCGACAGGTAGGCCTTGCCGCGATGGCTCATCTCCATCACCGACATGCCGCTGCCGTGCCAGTCGAGCATCTCCTCGCTGGCGCGCTTGAGCACTTCCTCCGGCAGCATGGCCGGGCCGGCGCTGAAATTGTAGACGCGTGTCATGTCTGTGCTTACTCCGACTCTTCTTCTTCCAGACTCTCGAACCGGTCGATGCCGACCAGACGTTCACCCTCATCGAGACGCATCAGGCGCACGCCCTGGGTATTGCGTCCCTGTACCGATATCTCGTCCACATGGGTCCGCACCAGCGTGCCGCCCGCCGTGATCAGCATGATCTCATCGCCATCGAACACCAGCTCCGCGCCCACCACCTGGCCATTGCGCTCGGAGGTCTGGATGGAAATGACGCCCTGCCCGCCACGCCCGTGCACCGGGTACTCACCGATGGAGGTGCGCTTGCCGTAACCGTGCTCGGTCGCGGTCAGCACATAGCCCTTGTCGTCCACGATCAGCAGCGAGATCACGCGCTGATCCTCCGCCAGCTTGATGCCGCGCACGCCGCGCGAGACCCGGCCCATCGGCCGCACGTCGCTCTCCGTGAAACGCGCCGCCTTGCCGCTGCTGGATACCAGCAGGATATCCTTGCTGCCGTCCGTGATGTCCACCCCGATGAGGTGATTTCCCTCCTCCAGCTCGATGGCGATGATGCCGTTCGAGCGGGGACGCGAAAAATCCGTCAGCGGCGTCTTCTTCACGGTCCCGTTGCTGGTGGCCATGAAGATGAACTTGTCATCCGCGTACTCGCGCACCGGAAGCACGGCGTTGATGCGTTCGTGCTCTTCCAGCGGCAGTATGTTCACGAACGGCTTGCCGCGGGCGTTCCGGCTCGCCTGCGGCAGTTCGTAGACCTTCAGCCAGTAGACCTTGCCATGGCTGGAAAAGCACAGGATGGCGTCGTGCGTGTTGGCCACGAAGAGTTTATCAATAAAGTCGGCTTCCTTCATCGAAGTGGCCGATTTGCCGCGACCGCCGCGCCGCTGAGCCTGGTACATCTCGACCGGCTGCGATTTGACGTAGCCGCCGTGGGAAATCGTGACGACGACGTCCTCCGGCGGGATCAGGTCTTCCATCGAGAGATCGGTCTGGTCGTGCTGTATCTCGGTCCGACGCGCGTCGCCGAACTGCTCACGCACCGCGAGGAGTTCGTCACGGATGACCTGCATCAGGCGTCCCGGATTCGACAGTATTTCAATTAGCTCTTTAATTGCCTCGATTATCTCTCTAAATTCTGAGCGGATTTTTTCTTGCTCCAGACCGGTCAGGCGGTGCAGGCGCAGATCCAGGATCGCCTGCGCCTGAACGTCCGACAGGCGGTATCCGTCCGCGAGCAGACCGAACTCCGACGCCAGTCCCTCGGGCCGCGCCAGGCCCGCATCGCCCTGGGCCAGCATCTCGGTCAGCACGCCGGGTGGCCAGCTCCGCGCCATCAATCCGGCCTTGGCCTCGGCCGGGCCGGGGGCCGCCTTGATCAGGGCGATGATCTCGTCGATGTTCGCCAGCGCGACGGTCAGTCCCTCCAATACATGGGCCCGTTCGCGCGCCTTGCGCAGGTCGAAGATGGTCCGCCGCGTGACGACTTCGCGCCGGTGCTGCAGGAAGGCTTCCAGCGACTGCTTGAGGTTGAGCAGGCGCGGCTGTCCTTCGGACAGCGCGACCATGTTGATACCGAACACGTTCTGCATCTGGGTGTGCAGATACAGATTGTTCAGCACCACCTCGCCCATCTCGCCGCGCTTCAGCTCGATGACCATGCGCATGCCGTCCTTGTCGGACTCATCACGCAGCTCGGAAATGCCCTCGAGCCGCTTCTCCCTCACCAGCTGCGCGATCTTCTCCAGCAGCAGCGCCTTGTTCACCTGGTACGGCAGTTCGGTGACGATGATGCGCTCGCGACCCGCCTCGTCGGTCTCGAAGTGGGCGCGCGCGCGCAGGTAGATGCGCCCGCGCCCGGTGCGGTAGGCCTCGTGGATGCCGCGGACGCCGTTGATAATCGCGCCGGTGGGGAAATCCGGGCCCGGAACATGTTCCATCAGGCCCTGGATGTCGATCGCCGGGTTGTCGATCAGCGCAATGCAGGCATTGACGATCTCGTTCAGATTGTGCGGCGGCACATTGGTGGCGAGACCCACCGCGATGCCCGCGGAACCGTTGATGAGCAGGTTCGGGATGCGCGCGGGCAGCACCGAAGGTTCCTGCTCGGATTCGTCGTAGTTGGGGACGAAATCGACGGTTTCCTTTTCCAGGTCGGCCAGCATCTCATGGGCGATGCGCGACATGCGCACCTCGGTGTAGCGCATCGCCGCCGGGGCGTCGCCGTCGACCGAGCCGAAGTTGCCCTGGCCGTCGACCAGCATGTAACGCAGGGAAAACGGCTGGGCCATGCGCACGATCGAATCGTACACCGCGGTGTCGCCGTGCGGATGGTATTTACCGATCACGTCACCGACCACGCGGGCGGATTTCTTGTAGGGCTTGTTCCAGTCGTTGTTGAGGCCGTGCATCGCGTACAGGACGCGGCGATGCACGGGTTTGAGGCCGTCGCGCACATCGGGCAGCGCGCGCCCGACGATCACGCTCATGGCGTAGTCCATATAGGACTGTTTCATCTCCTCTTCGATGTTGGTGAGGAGAATCTCTTTAGCGGAATCTGTCATGGAATGGTTCGAGGTGTCGGCTCGCCGCCTGGCGCGGCAACCGACTCATGTCTTCCTGATCCCTTGAATTTATTTTTCCCGTTTACGGGGGCGTTTTAAAAGGCGGATTCTAGCACAAGGCATACGGTCGCCGCACCTTCTCCTAACGGGTGAGGCGCCGCCCTGGGCCGGGCGGGCTCAGGGCTTCATCAGCGCGGCCATCTTGGCCGCGTCGGGCGCCAGCACCACGCCCTTTTCGGTGACGATTGCATCGACCAGTCCGGCCGGAGTCACGTCGAACACCGGGTTCCAGGCGCGCGCCCCGGCGGCAGCGATCCCCTGCCCGGCGAGCGCGAGCAGTTCCTCCTCGCGCCGCGTCTCGATCGGGATCGCCCCGCCGCCCGGCGTGTTCATGTCGATGGTCGAGGTCGGCGCGACCACCATGACCTTGACCCCATGATGGCGCGCGGCAATCGCCGCCCCATAGGTCCCGATCTTGTTCGCCACATCGCCATTGGCGGCGATGCGGTCCGAGCCCACGATCAGCCAGCCGACCTCGCCCTGCTTCATCAGGTGGGCGCCCGCGCCCTCCGCGATCAGGGTCACCGGGATGCGGTCCTCGAGCAGTTCCCAGGCCGTCAGCCGCGCGCCCTGGAGCCAGGGGCGGGTCTCGTCGGCATAGACGCGCCGGATACGGTCGGTGACGTAGCCGGCGCGAATCACGCCGAGCGCGGTACCGAATCCGCCGGTCGCCAGCGAACCCGCGTTGCAGTGGGTCAGCACCGCGCAGGGCGTCTCGATCAGCGCGGCGCCGATCTGACCCATCCTGCGGTTGTCGGCGATATCCGCCTCGTGGATCGCGCGCGCCTCTTCCAGCAGGCGCACGCCCGGGCCGCCGTCGCAGTCGGCGATCGCCGCGCGCATGCGGTCGATCGCCCAGAACAGGTTCACCGCGGTGGGCCGCGTGCCGGCGAGGAGCTGCAGGTCCTCTTCGATCGCCTCACGCCATGACCCGGGCGCGGTATCGAAGCGGTCGCGCGCCGCCAGCACCACGCCGTAGGCGGCCGTGATGCCGATCGCCGGCGCGCCGCGCACGGTCATGTTACGGATCGCTTCCGCTACCGCCGCAACATCCCGGCAGATGACCTGCTCCTTGCGCTGGGGCAGCAACCGCTGATCAATCAACCACAGGCTTCCGTCGCGCCAGAGTATGGGCCGAACACTGTCATGGGTATCGAGGTTCATCGCGGGTAATTCCGTGTCAGTTGGTCATGGATGCCGTCTGGAGGCGGCACCGCCGCCCGGGGGGCAGGCAGGGCCATATTCTACCACTCCGGACCCGTGCGGCGCAGTTAAGAGACGCTCGTCGCGGCCGATAATTCCCAGGATGAGATCCCGTTCGCATTCGCTTCCGTACGCCATGGCCGCCGCCCTGCTGGTCACAGGCGTCAGCTCCGCCGCCGACGAGGGCGCGACGCCGGTATTGGCAGCGGATACCACAGGATCCGCGACCGGTGTCGGCGTCCGGTTCGAATTCATTCCCCTGCGCCATGTCTTCTTTGCGCATGACCAGGACCTGCTGGACGAGCAGGCGCGCAACGTCCTGGACGACGCGGCGCTATATCTCCGGCACGCGACGGGCGTGGATCGCGTCATCATCCAGGGGCATGCCGACTATACCGCCGGTGAGAATTACAACGACCTCCTGTCCGACCGCCGTTCGAACGCCGTGCGCGATTATCTGCTCGGCCAGGGGATCGCAGCCGAGCTGGTCCGCCTCGGCGGACTGGGCGAGCATACCCCCATCGACGAGAACTGGACGCGCGAAGGACGCGCACGCAACCGCCGCGTCGAGATCTACATCGTCCGCCACACCGAGTAGGCCTGCTCCCGCGCGGGTGATTTCCGGCGCGGCTTCCCGCTATACTAGCGGGACCCCGATTCCGGCAGGCCTTTCCATGACGACGGTCGACACCCTCATTCACGCGCGCTGGATCATCCCGGTCGAGCCGGAAGGCGCGGTATACGAACACCACGCCCTCGCGATCCAGGGCGGGCGTATCACCGAGATCCTGCCTTCATCCGAGGCGGTGCGCCGCTACGGCGCCGCGCAGGAACTGCGCCTGGACGAACATGCGCTGATCCCTGGACTGGTCAACGCGCATACCCATGCCGCGATGTGCCTGTTCCGCGGTCTGTCCGATGATCTGCCGCTGATGCAATGGCTGCGCGATCACATCTGGCCCGCTGAGGCGGCCTGGGTCGGCCCCGAGTTCGTCTTCCAGGGCTCGCAGCACGCCATCGCGGAGATGCTGCGCGGCGGCACCACCTGTTTCAACGACATGTATTTCTTCCCGGACGAAACGGCGCGCGCGGCCAGCCATGCCGGCATACGCGCGGCGATCGGCCTGATCATGATCGACTTCCCCACCGCCTGGGCGGCGGACGCGGCGGAATATCTGTCCAAGGGTCTCGAACTGCACGACCGCTATCGCGGCGATCCCCTCATCCGCACCGTGTTCGCCCCCCACGCGCCGTACACCGTCTCGGACGAGCCGTTGCACAAGATCCGCACCCTGGCCGACGAGCTGGATATCCCCGTCCACATGCACGTGCACGAGACGGCGGATGAGATCAACGGCAGCCTCGAACACCACGGACAGCGGCCCATCGCGCGCCTGGAACAGCTCGGCCTGCTGTCCCCGCGCCTGCTTGCCGTACACATGACACAGCTCGACGACGCCGAGATCGCGCGTCTCGCGCACACCGGCGCGCAGGTGATCCACTGTCCCGAATCCAACCTCAAGCTCGCCAGCGGCTTCTGTCCGGTGCACAAGCTGCTGCGGGCCGGCGTCAACGTCGCGCTCGGCACCGACGGCGCCGCCAGCAACAACGATCTCGACATGTTCGGCGAGATGCGCACCGCCGCCCTGCTCGCCAAGGCCGTGGCCGGCGATGCCAGCGCGCTGCCCGCCGCTACGGCCCTGCGCATGGCCACGCTCAACGGCGCGCGCGCCCTCGGCCTCGATGATGAGATCGGTTCCCTGCGGCGCGGAAAATCCGCCGACGTCGTCGCGGTTCGCCTGGGTGACATCGAATCCCGTCCCGTCTATCACCCCATCTCGCAACTGGTCTACGCCTGCGGGCGCCAGCAGGTCAGCGACGTCTGGGTCGCCGGCCGCCATCTGCTCAGGATCGTCGCCTGACGACCCTGGACGAGGATGCCATCCTGGTGAATGCCGAGATGTGGCGGGAGAAGATCGGGAAGAGCGATGAGTTGAGACGTGAGGCATGACACATTGATCGATATGAGCGAAACCAGGACCAATGTCGACCCCGCCGAAGTCGCCAAGTTCGACGCCCTGGCGGCGCGCTGGTGGGATCCCCAGGGACAGTTCAAGACGCTGCACGACATCAATCCGTTGCGCCTGGGTTTCATCGACGCGCGCGCGCGGATCGCGGGGAAGGCGGTCATCGATGTCGGTTGTGGCGGCGGACTTCTCGCCGAAGGTATGGCCGGGCTCGGCGCCAGCGTCACCGGCATCGATCTGGCGGCGTCCGCGCTCTCGGTTGCGCGCCTGCACCTGCTCGAAACCGGGCGACAGGTCGACTATCGCTGCATCGGCGCCGAGGAACTGGCGGCGCAGTCGCCCGCCACGGCGGACGTCGTCACCTGCATGGAACTGCTCGAGCATGTGCCCGATCCGGCCGCACTGGTCCAGTCCTGCGCGGACCTTGCGCGTCCGGGCGCGCACCTGTTCTTCTCGACGTTGAACCGCACCCCCAAGGCCTATCTGCTCGCCATTGTCGGCGCGGAATACGTGCTGCGCATGCTGCCCCAGGGCACGCATGATTATGCCCGCTTCATCCGCCCCTCGGAACTCGGCCGCTGGCTGCGCGCCGCCGGACTTGAAGTGCGTGAACTTGCCGGCCTCAGCTACAATCCGCTCACGCGGCGCTACGCGCTGGGACATGACGTGGATGTGAATTATCTGGTGCATGCCGTCAAGACACGGGACTGAGGTCTCAGGACTAAGGGCCAAGTGAAAACATTTTTTTTCGTAGATGGTTATCCAGGCTCGATGCCAAAAACAGAACCGTATTGTTTTTCTCAGTCCCCGGTCCTGAGTCCTGAGTCCTGAGTCCTGAGTTCTTTATTCATGACCTCCAATACCAACCAGATTCCCCATTGCTTCCTGTTCGATCTTGACGGCACGCTGGTGGACACCGCGCCCGATCTCGCCGCGACACTGAATGTCCTGCGCGCGGAGCGGGGGCTGGAGCCGTTGCCGTTTGACGTCATCCGTCCGCATGTCTCGCACGGCGCCCGCGCCATGGTCCAGGTCGGATTCGGGATCGATGAGCAGGACGCGAGTTTCGCGGCCTTGCGCCAGCGTTTCCTGGACCTGTACCGCGAGCGGCTGATGCAGGATTCGCGTCTGTTCGACGGCATGGATGAGGTCCTCGCCACGCTGGAGAACCGCGGCGTGAAGTGGGGTGTCGTGACCAACAAGCCCGCCTGGCTGACGGAACCTCTGCTGAAGGACCTTGGCCTGGCGCCGCGCGCGGCCTGCGTCATCAGCGGCGACA
The DNA here is from genome assembly GCA_016716465.1 of Gammaproteobacteria bacterium. NCBI lineage: Bacteria > Pseudomonadati > Pseudomonadota > Gammaproteobacteria > Gammaproteobacteria bacterium. Next base: position 731,366 of record JADJWH010000001.1, on the reverse strand, counting down.
GCACGCGCAACCGCAAGCCCCACCCCGAACCGCTGCTGCACGCCAGCGCACTGGTCGGCGTGGCGCCGGAACAATGTCTCTACATCGGTGACGCCCGGCGCGACATCGAGGCCGGACGCGCCGCCGGCATGAAGACCCTGGTGGCGCTGTTCGGGTACCTGGGACAGGATGACCGCCCGCATGAATGGGACGCGGACGGGATGATCGACACCCCGCTCGACATTCTCGACTGGCTGAACGCCCATGCCTGAGCGCGCGCGCGCATGACAGCGGAAGGACTGATCCTCGCGGGCGTCGCGGTCCTTGCCGCCTTCCTCGCCGGCTTCATCCTGGCGCGCCTGCACGCCCAGCGCCGCCAGCTCGCGCTCGAGCTGCGCCTCGCCGAGCTGAACACCACGCTCGAACTCGAACGCCGGTCGGCGCAGGAGAAGCTGCAGGCGCTGGAACAGGCGCGTTCACAACTCGGTGATACCTTCGCGGCGCTTTCGCTGGAAGCGCTGAAGAACAACAATGCCGAATTCCTGCGCCTGGCGCAGGAAAAGCTCAGGCAATTCCACATCCAGGCCGAGGGTGATCTGGCCAAGAAGGAACAGGCGATCGAGCACCTCGTGGCGCCGATCAAGGAACTGCTGGAAAAGACCCGCAGCCAGATCCGCGAGATCGAGCACGAGCGCAAGGAGGCCTACGGTTCGATCAGCAAGCACCTGGAGTCACTGGCCCAGACCCAGCAGCTGCTGCACGGCGAGACGCGCAATCTGGTGCAGGCCCTGCGCCGTCCCGAGGTGCGCGGACAGTGGGGCGAACTGACGCTGCGCCGGCTGGTCGAGCTTGCCGGCATGGTGCAGCATTGCGACTTCTACGAACAGGAGCACACCGGCACCACGGAGGGTGCGATCCGACCCGACATGATCGTGCGCATGCCGGGCGGGCGCGAGATCGTGGTTGACGTGAAGACACCGCTCGACGCCTACCTCAGCGCGGTCGAGGCGGCCGATGACGCGACGCGACGCCAGCACCTGGAACGCCACAGCCGCAAGGTGCGCGAGCGCGTGCAGGAACTGGCCGGCAAGGCCTACTGGAGCCAGTTCAAGCACAGCCCGGACTTCGTCGTGCTGTTCATCCCCGGCGAACACTTCCTGAGCGCCGCGCTCGATCACGATCCGGCCCTGCTCGAGGATGCGCTCGCCCGCAAGGTCATCCTCGCCACGCCGACCAGCCTGGTCGCCCTGCTGCGCGCGATCGCCTTCGGCTGGAACCAGGAGGCCATCACCGAAAACGCCGAACGCATACGCGATCTCGGCGAAGACCTCTACAAGCGCCTCGCCACCTTCGGCGAGCACCTCGACAAGATCGGGCGCCAGCTCAAGGGGAGTGTAGAGACCTACAACAAGGCTGTCGGCTCCTACGAGCGCCAGGTGATGAGCGGCGCGCGCAAGTTCACCGAGCTTGGCATCAGCGGCGCGAAGCCGCTCGACGCACCGGAACAGATCGAGCAGGATGTGCGGCGCATGACTGACGACACACCGGAGGGCTGATGTCCGCCCCGTCCGCCGCGCAGGTGCGCGACGCCTATCACTACTGCCTCGGCCTGGCACGCCGCCATTACGAAAATTTTCCGGTCGCTTCGCTCGCCGTCCCCGCGCGCCTGCGCGGCCCGGTCGCGGCCATCTATGCCTATGCCCGCACGGCGGACGATTTCGCCGACGAGGAGGCGCGCGCGCCCGAGACCCGGATCGCCCTGTTGCGCGACTTTGCGCGTCGCCTGGACGAAATGGCCGCGGGCGACCCGGGCAACGACCCGGTCTTCATCGCGCTGGACGACTGCCGGCGGCGCTTCCGGCTCCCGCTGCCGCTGTTTCACGACCTGCTCGACGCCTTCAGCCAGGACGTGACGCGGAAGCGCTATGAGGATTTCGCCGAGGTGCTGGATTACTGCCGCCGTTCGGCCAATCCCGTCGGCCGGCTGCTGCTGCACCTGTACGGCGAGGCCGAACCCGGCAAGCTCTCCCTCTCCGATGCGATCTGCAGCGCCCTGCAGTTGATCAATTTCCTGCAGGATATCCGTCAGGATTATCACGAACACGGCCGCATCTATCTTCCGCAACAGGATATGCGCGAATGCGGTGTCAGTGAGGATGCGATTGCCGCGGGCCGCACCGATCCCGCGATGCTCCGCCTGGTCGATCTTCAGCTCGACCGCATCCGCGCGCTCCTGGTCACCGGCGCCCCGCTCGGCTGGCAGTTGCGCGGCCGCCTCGGACTCGAACTGCGCATGATTCTGTTCGGTGCCCGCCGCGTGCTCGACCGCCTCGCAAAACAGCGGGAGGATGTCTTCCGCCGGCCGCGGCTGACGCGAATGGACCGGATGGGATTGCTGTGGATGTCCATTACAAAAACAGGACTATCGACTCAGGGCCAGGGACCAGGTCAATAAAAAAACATGTCGCAATCGTAGCCCGGATGCAGCGCAGCGAAATCCGGGATCAGGTCCACGGCCCCCGGATTCCGGCGCTCCGCGCCTGTATTCGGGCGGCATTTTGTTCATCCCTCGGTCCTGTGTTTTCAGCGGGTTTTCCTGTATCTTTTCCGGCATGACCCCGGATCAGTATTGTCAGCAGAAGGCCGCGCGCAGCGGCTCGAGTTTTTACTACGGCTTCCTGTTCCTGCCACCGGATCAGCGGCGCGCGATCATCGCCCTGTACGCCTTCTGCCGCGAGGTGGACGATGTGGTCGACGCGAACCTCGACCCGGCGGTGGCGCGCGCCAAGCTGGCCTGGTGGCGCGAGGAGATCGGGCGCCTGTTCGCGGGCTCGCCGCAACACCCGGTCACGCGCGCCCTCGCCATCCCGATCCAGCGCTTCAACCTGCCGGCCGAGCATTTCCTGGAGGTCATCGACGGCATGGAGATGGACCTCGACCACGATACCTACGAGAGCTTCAAGGATCTCTCGCTGTATTGCCACCGTGTCGCCAGCATGGTCGGCCTGATGTCGGCGGAGATCTTCGGTTATACCGACCGTGCGACCCTGAAATACGCCCACAATCTCGGCACCGCGTTTCAGCTCACCAACATCCTGCGCGATGTGCGCGAGGACAGCCTGCGCGGCCGGGTCTATATCCCGCTCGAGGAGCTGCGCCGCTTCGGGGTGGGTCTCAATGAAATCATGGGAAACCAGACCACCGATCGGATCCGCGCCCTGCTGCGCTTCCAGGCCGACCGCGCCCGCTCCTATTACCGCAAGGCCTTCGAGCTGCTCCCCGCCGCGGATCGCCATGCCCAGCGCGGCGGCCTGGCCATGGCCGCGATCTATCTCGAGACGCTGAAGGAGATCGCCGCCGACGATTACAAGGTCCTCGAGCACCGCATCAGCCTCACCCCCGTGCGCAAGCTGTGGCTGGCCTGGAAGACCGTGCAACAGGAAAAGCGGCAACAGAAAAAACGGTTGGCGGAAACCGCCGACTGACATGACCCGCGTGCTCATCGTCGGGGGCGGGTGGTCCGGCCTTGCCGCCGCCGTGGAACTGTGCCGGCACCAGACCGAGGTCACGCTGATCGAGGCCGCGGGACGCCTCGGCGGCCGCGCCGCCCGCATCCGGCACCGCGGACGCGAGTATGACAGCGGGCAGCACCTGGTGATCGGGGCCTATCACGGCATCCTCGGCCTGCTCGCCGCGATGGGCGTCCCGGAGGATGCCGTGTTCGATCGCCGCCCGTTCGAACTGCGCTCGCTGTCCACCTCGCCTTCCCGCTCATTGCGCCTCAGGCTCGCCGCCCTGCCGGCGCCATTCCATCTGCTCGGCGGGCTGTACGGCGCCGAGGGATTGAGCCGGGCGGACAAATGGGGCGCGCTGAGATTCTGTCTCGCCGCCGCGCGTTCGAGGGATCTGCGCGAAGACTATTCCGTGCAGGAACTGATGTACCGTCACGGACAGTCGCCGCAAGCGGTCGCGCGACTGTGGGAGCCGATCTGCCTCGCGGCGCTCAATACGCCGCTGCACGAGGCCTCGGCAGAAGTGTTCCTGCGTGTGTTGCGCGACGCCTTCGCCTATGACCGCCGCGACAGTGACCTGCTGCTGCCGCGCCGCGGCCTGGCCGACACCTTTCCGGAACCGGCGCGGAAATTCATCGCCGGGCGCGGCGGCCGCGTCCTGCTCAACCGTCGCGCCACCGGGCTCGAGGTCTCGCGCGGCAGGATCACCGGCGTCGTGCTGGCCGACGGCACGCGCCTGGAGGCCGATCACGTCATCCTGGCCCTGCCGCCGTCGGCCTGCCTGCACCTCATCAATGACTGCGCCCCCATGCAGGTGCTGGCGCGACGCCTCGCGGCATTCGAATATTCGCCGATCTGTACCGTGTACCTGCATTATCCCGCCGCGGTCCGGCTCGACTGTCCTATGGTCGGCCTGCACGGCATGCTTGCCCAATGGGCATTCGACCTGGGGGCGAGCGGGGAACCCGGACTGATCGCGGCGGTCATCAGCGGTCCGGGAGAACACATGGACCTGGAACGCGGCGTCCTGCAGCAGCGCGTCGCCGCCGAGTTCGCGGCCTGTTTCCCGCACTGGCCCGCACCGGATGAAATCTTCACCTTGTGCGAGAAACGCGCGACGTTCCTCAGCCGCCAGGGCATCAATGCCCTGCGCCCCGGGGTGGATACGCCGCTGGAAGCCTGCTGGCTGGCCGGCGATGCGGTCGCGACGGGTTATCCCTCGACGCTGGAGGGCGCGGTGCGCAGCGGGTTGGAATGCGCACGCCGGATCATGGCACAATCGGCGCAACCCGCGTAAGGAGCGCTCGCAGGAGCAGATCCATGCGAACAGCAATCATCAGACGATGAACCACAGGAGCCGGCCATGAAACGATCTACTCTATGCATCCTGCTGTCTGGCATCTTCGCCACCGCCGCCGCGGCGCAGCCTGCCGGGTCTTCAGAGATCGGCGCAGATATTTACAGCAAGGCCTGCAAGATGTGTCATGGTCCGGGAATGATGAACGCCCCCCGCCTTGGCGATCGGGACGCGTGGGCACCCCGCATCGCCAGGGGCAAGGACGCATTGCTGGATAGCACCCTGAGCGGTCTCAACCGTATGCCGGCGCGCGGCGGCTGCGCCGCTTGCAGCGACGACGAATTGCGTTCCGCGCTTGAGTACATGCTGGAGCACTCCGAGTAGACGATCCTAGTCTTAGACAAGGATTCTCCGCGGCGAAGCAGATGCGTTTTCCGCGATCAGCCTGCCCATGCGGGTCGCGGCGCTGCCGTCGGGATAGAACCTCGGGATCTCGCGAATCACCTGGTAACCGTAACGCAGGTAACGTTCGTACAGTTCCCGTTTCCCGCGGATCTCCAGAATCATGCAGGGACACTCGTTGGCGACCGCCAGCGCCTCGACGCCCTGAAACAGGCGCGTGCCGACCCCGAGGCCGCGGTATTCGCGCTCGACGGCGTGCGAATAGAACCATGTCAGGCGTTTTGCGCGCAGATAAAATACCGCGGCGTAGCCGATCACACGTCCGGCCGTTTCGGCCACGATCACCTGCGCGCGCGCGCGACCGATCATGTGGTGAAACTCGCTCTCACTGAGCAGGATGTGGCCGTAAATCGCCGGGTCGAAGCAACGTTGCTCGATCTGCGCGAGCGCCCGCGCATCCTGCCGCGTCGCCGACCTGATCCTGATGTCGGATTCTTGCGATGTGCCCATCATCAATCGTATCAATCGTCGCGTTCCGTGTTATGCGGGCTCCGGCCGCACCCCGAAAACCGGTATTAGGATCAAACCGGACGCAGGGGGGAGTCAAGGAGGCGGAAAAAATATTTTTCACACGGACGAATGCCCCTGAATCCAGCCGGAGTCGGTTACGGCAGAGCGCGGAGGTCATCCCCGTGCCGATGGGATTCAGTGATGCTGGACGGGCTTCGCTAGTTCAGGCGGCAGCCGCTGCCGGTGACGGTGTTTCCCAGGCTATCGCTGCCGTTCAGGGTGCCCGCGGTCAGGTCCACAGCGGCGTCAACCCTGACAAGCTGACCCGGGGTGACGGCAATGAGTGTCTGAAATTGACTGTCGTAGACCCCCGACAGGGTCGTCGACTCATCGGAATCGACGCCGTAGGCAACGCCGGTCACGCCGCTGGCCGCATCGATATCGAAGGTATACAGTCCGGCCAGGTCGTTAGTGCCGTTCTTGTAGGTGGCGGTGAAACGATAACGGGCATTGCCCTGGCCTCCGATTCGCTCGCCCTGGAAGGTCCCGTTGAGCGGCTGCGCGAGCGGAATCGTCCAGGAGCCGGTGGCGGTATCCGGATCAGTCAGCCGCCCCATGAAAGTCGTACCGGCGGGCGTGGCCGTGCTGATGAAAAAGGCCTGTTGATCCAGGCTGACGGCGGAACTTCCCTCCAGTTCGAGCATGGCCGGGCTGCCGTTACGGGCGACGAAACCGCGCAACTCGTTCGTTTGCGCGTCGACCATCAGCCCGAGATTGCCTGTATCGCCGCCCGCCAGCGTCCCGCGGAAGGCCCCCGACCGCAGGCATAACAGGGTATTTGTCAGATGATCCCGTGCATCGAGTGCCGTCGGCAGCGAGCGTGAAGAGCAGGTCCAGTTCCGATTGAAATCTTCGCTGACATTGAAAGCGATCGGCTTCCAGATCGACGGCGTGGCCTCCGCGTGCTCACGCAACGCCTGGCTGATCTCGATGCCATTCGAAGGAATCGCGTCCGTGTCCAGCCACAGCAGAAAGCGGACGATGTTCTGCACCGCGGTCGTATTGACTCCGCTGGCCGGAACGAAATCCAGCGGCGTGATCACGGGTTGCCCGGGGGCGGTGCCCACCACCAGATCGCCGATGGAAAACGTGACATCGTTTCCCACTTCGTAGGTGAAACTCCCGTCCGCGCCGGTCTCACCTTCCTCCTGTCCCGACCGATAGCTCAGGCCGGCGACATTGGCGTCCTTGAGGACACCGGTCGCCGTGGTCGCGCTGCCGCCTCCGCCGCTGCCGGTCCCGCAGCCGGCCAGGGTAAATCCGAAGACCAGCGGAACGATCCAGTTATGATGGGACAGGCGCGGCATGAAGAAACTCCTGGTCAAGGCACAGTCCGGGTGCAATGACCCCATTATAAGCGCTAAGGCCTCGTTCCTCCTCCATGCCTCAGGCGCCGGCGACCGCCAGCGCCTCTTCCAGCGAGGTCCTGCCCTCCCGGGCCAGCTGCAGCGCCTGGTCCAGCAGCGAGGTCATGCCCTGTTCCCGGGCAAGTTTGGCCAGCGCAGCGGCCGGAGCGCCGGCGCTGATCAGGGATGCGACCTCAGGCGTGACCGGCAGCACCTCGCAGATCAGCCCGCGGCCGCGGTAGCCGGTGAGATTGCAGCCGGCACAACCGGCGCCGCGGCGGAATCCGGTCCCTCCTTCTCCCGCGCCGGTCTTCGCATATCGCGTCGCGACACTGGCCGTATCCTGCCGGCTGCACTGCGGACAATTCAGGCGGATCAGCCGCTGGGACATCACCCCGAGCAGGATCGAGGCCAGGATGTACGGCTCGACGCCCATGTCGATCAGTCGCGCGACGGTATCGGGAGCACTGTTGGTGTGCAGCGTGCTCATGACCAGGTGGCCGGTGAGCGCGGCCTGGCAGGCGATGGCGGCGGTCTCGCCGTCGCGGATCTCCCCGACCATGATCACATCCGGATCGTGGCGCAGGAAACGGCGCAGCACCTGGGCGAATCCGAGGCCGATCTTTTCCGCGATCTGCACCTGCTCGACATCCTCCATGCCGTATTCCACCGGATCCTCCACGCTCAGGATATGGGCGCCGGTGGCGCGGATCTCGTTCAGCAGCGCGTAGAGCGTGGTCGATTTTCCCGAGCCGGTCGGTCCGGTGACCAGCAGGAGTCCGTGCGGACGCTGCAGGATGCGCAACATCTCACCCGCCTCGTGCTGTGGCAGGCCGAGTCCGGTGAACGGCTTGAGGCCGACCTCCTTGTCGAGGATGCGGATCACGACGCTCTCCCCGTTTACGGTCGGAATCACCGAGATGCGCAGATCGATATCGCGTCCGCCGCGCTGCAACCGGGTATTGCCCTCCTGCGGCAGGCGGCGTTCCGCGATATTCATGTGGCCGATGATCTTGAGCCGGCTCACCAGCGCGGGCAGCAGCGATTTGTGCAGCGAGCGGGAGAACTGCAGGGCGCCGTCGACCCGGTAATAGACACCGACGCGCTCGCGATCCGGCCGAATATTGATGTCGGAGGCGCGCCGCATAATGCCCTGCGCAAGAATTGCGTTCAGCAGACGGACGATGGGTTTGCGCGTCGCCTCGCGCGCGACCGGATCCTCGGGCGTCTCCGTGACCTCGCCGTTGCGCGGCGTTTCCGGGCGCACCACCTCCAGCGCCTCGTCTTCATCAGCCTGCGCATAGCAGCGATTGTGGGCGAGCGCGATATCCTGCGCCGAGGCCAGCACCGGGACCACGCTGGCGCCGGTGTTGAAGCGGATCAGCTCCAGTATGGCGGCGTCGAGCGGGTTCTCCAGCGCGACAATCAGCCGTTCACCGCACTCGGCGAGGGGCAGCACCGTGTGCTGGGCGGCGAATTCGGCCGGCAGTCGCGCCAGCACGGCGGCATCCAGTGGCAGGTGTTCCAGTGTGACGCAGGGGATGCCGAACTTGGCGGCGAGCGCTTCATGGATCTGTCCCGCGCTCAGCAGGCCGCTTTCGATCAGGATGCGCCCGAGGTGTTTGCTGCGCTCCCGGCGCTGCCGGGCCAGGGCCAGTTCCAATTGCGCCGGCTCGATCAGACGGGATTCGAGCAGGATGCGCCCGAGCGGCCGGTCGGGCGGCGGACTGCGCTCCTCCACCAGCCGCAACAATTCCTCCGTTGAATGAAGCAGAGTCTTTTCCATGCGCACCTTCCCTGGCGCCGATGGCGACGTTGACATTCCGTGGACCGTCCCATCATGCGCACGGATGCGTCTATCGGCAAGCCCGGCAAAGCCCGCCTCACGGTAGCGCTCATGCATACGGGAAAAACTCGATTTTCAAATCAACAAATTATTGGCATCTTTGTAGACGTCTGATGAGGAAGACCCGCGCCCGCGCGCCGTATTGTTGGCGGCCACTCACCGCGGGCCTATTTTCTTCGCCGGAAGAGTATGTTAAGAATGACAAAGCTCCTGCTCTAACATTTTAAAATTCAAGAAAGAATTCATCCGGGCTGCCTGTGGCACGGAAGTTGCTGTTTTCTGGGGCAGGATTCATGGCGGGCACTGGGGAAGCGCTCAAGCTATGCCGCAAACGAAAAAACAGAAAGGCAGCGAGCCGGCCTACGAGTTAGGCAACCTGGCCCTGATGTCCAGCGCCATCGAGACTGACACCGGCCTGCCCGAAGGAACCGCGAAGGCCCTGCAGATCGCCGGCATGCTGCAGACCACGCTCGAGTTCGACCAACTGATCCAAGTCTTTTCCCAGCAGATCCACGGCCTGGTCCCCCACGACAGCGTGAGCTATGAGTACCAGCCGCTGCAGATCGCGGTTGCGAACGGCAAACCGGAAAAGCACTCCTGCTCCTACCAGCTGGTGGTGGCGGCACAGACGCTCGGCCAGCTCGTCTTCACGCGCCGAAAGAAGTTCAGCGCCAACGAGACCCATCTGCTCGAACACCTGCTGTGCTGCCTGGTCTATCCGCTGCGCAACGCCATCATGTACCGGCACGCGCTGACCGCGGCGCTGACCGACCCGCTGACCGGTATCAACAACCGCAGCGCCATGAACAGCGCCCTGATCCGCGAAACGGAGCTTGCCCGGCGGCACGGCAATGCACTGTCGCTCATCGCGGCGGACCTCGATCACTTCAAGCAGATCAATGACAGCCACGGCCACCTCGCAGGAGATTACGTCCTCAAGGCCGTGGCGGAAATCTTCACCGATTGCACGCGTCGCACCGATATCCTGTTTCGCTGCGGCGGCGAGGAATTCCTGATTCTGCTCAGCAATACCAACAAGCAGGGCGCGATGCGCCTCGCCGAGCGCATCCGCACCGCGGTCGAAACCAATGAGCTCATCTATGGCGATCACAGGATTCCCGTCACGGTCAGCCTCGGCGTGTCCTGCTACAGCAAGGGCGACAACAGCGAGAGTCTGTTTGAGAAGGCCGACAGCGCGCTCTACGCCGCCAAGGCGGCTGGTCGCAACTGCGTCAAGCATTCAGATTCGCTTGAGTCCACGCGAAATCTGTGACGGGGTTCAGGTCCCCGTACCGAACCCTTAAAGACTTTTCTCCCGCCGCCGCTTCCCTGTGAGCCCGTTACACACTGGAAGCGACCAGCCATGAAACTTCCCGCCCGTCACATGTCCATCGCGCTCGCCACGGCATTGCTGCTGACGGCGACCGCGGCCCGGGCGGCGCCCGCCACGGATCCCGTCGCCGCGCCAGCGCCCGCCCGCGCCACCACCATGGGCACGGTCGAACAGGCCTTCGGCAAACCCGACAAGATCCTGCCCGCGGTCGGCAATCCCCCGATCACGCGCTGGATCTACCCGGACTTTACCGTGTATTTCGAACGTCAGTACGTCATCCACAGCGTCACCGGCGTGTCCAGCCCCGCAACCCCCTGAGCCGGCCCATACCACGGCCGGGAATTTGATGGCATCATATGCGGCTTCCTCCAATGCCGCAGATGAGGCCATACGATGTCCCCTTCGATTCCCGCATGCCCGCGCCGCCTGCCGGCAGAATGGGAGCCCCAGGATGCGGTCATGCTCACCTGGCCGCGCGCGGACAGCGACTGGCGGGACGAGCTGCCGGGCGTAGAACCGGTGTTCGCCGCCATCGCTTCCGCGATCAGTCGCCATCAGCAGCTCATCATCACCTGCCAGGACGAGGGGCACCGGGACCACATCGCCGGAATGCTCGAGCGCGCCCGCGCGCACATGGATGCCACGCAGTTCTTCACCGCCCCGTCGAACGATGTCTGGGTGCGCGACCACGGACCGATCACCCTCATCGAGGACGGCCGGCCGATACTGTGCGACTTCACCTTCAACGGCTGGGGCGGCAAGTTCGAGGCCGGCAACGACAACGAAATCACGCGCCGCCTGCACGCCCAGGGCGCCTTCGGCGACACGCCGCTGCGCCGTTCCGACTTCGTGCTGGAGGGCGGCAGCTTCGACTGCGACGGCCGGGGTACCTTGCTCACCACCACCCAGTGCCTGCTCGCGCCCACGCGCAATCCCGGGTGGTCACGCGCGCGAATCGAGGAATTTCTCCATGCCGAACTCGGCATCGCCCGCGTGCTGTGGCTGGAGCACGGCTGGCTGGCCGGCGACGACACCGACAGCCATGTCGATCAACTGGCGCGCTTCTGTGACGAGCGTACTATCGCCTATGCCTCCTGCGAGGATGCGGCTGACGAACATCATCCCGCGCTGCGGGCGATGGCGGCGGAACTTGCGGCCCTGCGTGATGCCGACGGCCGGCCCTACACACTGGTGCCGCTGCCGTTGCCGCAGCCCAAGCGGGATCGCGACGGGCGTCGCCTGGCGGCGAGCTACGCCAATTTCCTCGTCATCAACGGCGCGGTGCTGGTCCCGGTGTACAGCGATCCCGCCGACCGGATCGCCCTCGACCGCATCGCCGCCTGCTTTCCGGGCCGCGCCATCATCGATATCCCATGCCTGCCGCTGATCTCGCAGAACGGCAGCCTGCACTGTGCTACCATGCAGATTCCCGCCGGGGTGCTGCCAGGCATGCCGGCATCGATCCCGTAACGAACCCGGCCCAATGAGCACGACCGCGATCAAACTCGGACTGGTACAGCAGGCCTGCGGCGCCGACCGCGACGATAACCTCGCGCGCAGCGTGGCCGGCATCCGCGCGGCGGCGGCGCGCGGCGCCGGGCTGGTCCTGCTGCAGGAACTGCATGCCGGACCGTATTTCTGCCAGACCGAGGATCCCGCCGTCTTCGACCTGGCCGAGCCGATCCCGTCGGGTCCGACCTCCCGCGCGCTCGCCGCGCTCGCCGCCGAGCTGCGCATCGTGATCGTCGGCTCGGTGTTCGAGCGCCGCGCCAGCGGGCTCTACCACAACACCGCCGTCGTCTTCGAGCGCGACGGGTCGCTGGCCGGCACCTATCGCAAGATGCACATCCCGGACGATCCCGGCTATTACGAGAAATTCTACTTCACGCCGGGCGACCTCGGCTTCACGCCGATCGACACCTCAGCCGGACGCCTCGGCGTGCTGGTGTGCTGGGACCAGTGGTATCCCGAGGCCGCGCGCCTGATGGCGCTGGCCGGCGCCGAGATCCTGCTCTACCCCACCGCCATCGGCTGGGACCCGCGCGACGAGCAGCCCGAACGCGAACGCCAGCGCGATGCCTGGCGCACCATCCAGCGCGCCCATGCCATCGCCAACGGCATCCCGGTCGCCGCCTGCAACCGCGTCGGCCGCGAGCCCGACCCCTCCGGCCAGTCGAAGGGCATCGAATTCTGGGGCGACAGTTTCATCTGCGGACCGCAGGGCGAGATCCTCGCCGAAGCCGCGGCCGAACCCGAGGTGCTGGTCGTCGAGATCGACCGCGCGCACGGCGAGGCCGTGCGGCGGATGTGGCCCTATCTGCGCGATCGGCGCATCGATGCGTACGGAGATCTGACGCGGAGGTTCAGAGACTAGGCGTGAGGCGTGAGGCGTGAGGCGTGAGGCAACAAGAGCATGATCGCTGCATTTTTCCTGGCAAGTACTTTTTTAAATAGTTTTGTTGGCTTTTCCTCCTCACACCTAACACCTAACGCCTCACGCCTCACTGAACGCACAGTAAGCCTATACAGAAGAAACTACCCAATCATATAACAGGTAACCACCACCATGATCCTGATCCTCTCCCCCAACACCGACCGCAACGGCGCCGAATTCCGCCAGCTGATGACTCATCTGGAACATCTGCGGAACATTCAGGCGCGCATCCATCAGGAGGTCGGCACCAAGCAGACCCTGACCGAGATCTATCTGATCGGCGACACCCTCGCGCTCAACGAGGCGGAGATGGCGGAACTGCCCTGCGTGGAGCGCGTGGTGCGCGTGTCGGAGGAGTACCGCGTGCTCGGACGGCACAAGGGCGACAACCGTCCTACGTCCTTTGAATACAACGGACTGCGCTTCGGCCAGGATACCCTGCACGTGTTCGCCGGCCTGTGCGCCGTCGACAATCCCGAGCACGTCGAGCGCATGATGAAGGCGCTGCAGGAGAACGGCCAGGTGTGCACGCGCATGGGCGCCTACAAGCCGCGCACCAACCCGTATTCCTTCCAGGGCCACGGCAAGAACTGCCTGCCCTATGTGTTCGAGCTGGCGGGCAAGTACGGCATCAAGTGCATCGCCATGGAGGTGACGCACGAGGCGCACATCATGGAGATCAAGGCGGCATTGGAGCAGACCGGAAATCCGACCGGCATCCTGCTGCAGATCGGCACGCGCAACACGCAGAACTTCGAGCTGCTCAAGTTCACCGGGCGCCAGCACGAGTTCCCGGTGCTGCTCAAGCGCGGTTTCGGCATCACGCTGGAGGAATCGCTCAATGCGGCGGAATATCTCGCCAGCGAGGGCAATCGCAAGGTGATCTTCGGCCTGCGCGGCATGAAGACCAACATGGGCGACCCGCACCGCAACTTCGTCGACTTCGCCCACGTGCCGGTCATCAAGCGCCTGACGCGCATGCCGGTGTGCATCGACCCGTCGCACTCGGTCGGCTCGCGCGCCCGCTGCCCGGACGGCATCCTCGACATGCTGCATGTCACCGCCCAGGGCGTCATCGCCGGTGCCAACATGATCCTGGTCGACTTCCACCCCGAGCCGAGCAAGGCCCTGGTCGATGGCCCGCAGGCCCTGCTGTTGAAGGAACTGCCCTATTTCCTCGAAGACGTGCGCATCGCGCGGGAGGCGTACGAGAACCGGGTGAAGCTGGCGCAGACCAACGTTCGGCGCGGCCGGTGAAGCCCATGCCTTCGGTGGTGGTCGCCTTGACGTTGACGCCGTCGATGGGAATGCCGAGGTCGGCGGCGAGGATGGCGGTCATCGACTCGATGTAGGGCGCGAACTTGGGCTTCTGCGCGATCAGGGTGGCGTCGACGTTGACGATGCCGTAGCCGCGCTTGCGGATCTCTTCAAGCACGCGCCGCAGCAGGATCCGGCTGTCGATGCCGGCGTACTCGGCGGCGCTGTCCGGAAAGTGGCGGCCGATGTCGCCGAGCCCCGCGGCGCCGAGCAGGGCGTCGCACAGGGCGTGGATCAGCACGTCGCCATCGGAGTGCGCGAGCATGCCGAGGTCATACGGGATCTCGACCCCGCCGATGATCAGCGGACGGTCCGGCGCGAAACGGTGGGCGTCATAGCCGCAGCCGATACGGATCATTCGGTCTCCTCCCGTTGCCGGCGCAGGAACACCTCGGCCAGCGCGAGGTCCCCCGGCGCGGTGATCTTTATGTTGTCGGCATGACCTTCCACCATGCGCACGGCATGGCCGGCATGCTCCATCGCGCCTGCCTCGTCCGTCACCCGGCGTCCACCGACGACCGCCGCCTCGAGGGCGGTCCGCAACGCATCGAGGCGGAACATCTGCGGCGTCAGCGCGCGCCACACGCCGTCGCGCGTCAGCGTCTCGACCACGTTGCCCTTCGCGTCGACGCGCTTCAGGGTATCGGGGACCGGCACGCCGAGCAGCCCGCCGACCGGATGCTCCTGCAGCATGGCGATCAGGCGGTCAAGATCGGAGCGACGCAGGCAGGGCCGGGCGGCATCGTGCACCAGCACCCAGTCGTGCGGCCGTCCCAGCTCGCTGAGGCGGCGCAGGGCGTTCAATACGGAGTGGTGTCGGTCCGCCCCGCCCGTTACCGTGTGCAGCGGGCAGGTGGCGCTCGGCGCCAGGCGCGCCCAGGCGTCATCGCCGGGCGCCAGCGCCACGACGATGCCGGAAACCAGCGGATGAGTGGAAAACAGCGCCAGGGTATGTTCGATGACGGTGCGGCCGGCGATCTCGAGATATTGCTTGGGAGTGGCGGCGCCCATGCGGTTGCCGGCGCCCGCGGCGGGGATCACCACCCAGTAGGCCGGGCCCTGATCGGCGGCGGCGCCCGTCATGCCGCGCCCTCAGGGTTCCACGGTCTGGAAGAAGGTCTCGCCCTTGCGGATCATGCCGAGTTCGGCGCGCGCGCGCTCCTCCACGGCCGCCGCCCCCTGCTTGAGATCGGCGACCTCGGCCTCGAGGCCTTCGTTACGCTCGCGCAATCCTTCATTTTCCTGTTTCTGGTGCGCGATCTCATAATTGAGGCGCCAGATGTTGGCGATGCCGCCGTCGTGAGACCACAGGCGGATCTGCAGGGCGACCAGCAGGAACAGCAGTACCGCGAGGGTGGCGCGCGAAACCAGACGGCTGTGATTTCCCGCGAACAGGCGCAGATAGAATGGCGTACGCTGGCCCTTGCGCGCCGACCGCGGCGCCGCGCCGCCTCGTCTTCTGGTCAGGGCCCCGGTCGCCAAGTACGTTTCTCACCCCTTGCGGAAGGACCGCAGCGCGCCGCGGCCGGCGTATTTGCCATTGGCGGCCAGCGCCTCCTCGATGCGCACCAGGCGGTTATACTTGGCCACGCGGTCCGAGCGCGACAGCGATCCGGTCTTGATCTGGCCGGCGCTGGTCGCGACCGCCAGGTCGGCGATGAAGGTATCCTCGGTCTCGCCCGAACGGTGCGAGATCACCACGCTGTAGCCGGCGTCCTTGGCCATGCGGATGGCGGCCAGCGACTCGGTCAGGGTGCCGATCTGGTTGACCTTGATCAGGATCGAGTTCGCGATGCCGCGTTCGATGCCTTCCTTGAGGATGTTCGTGTTGGTGACGAAGAGATCGTCGCCGACCAGCTGGACACGGTCGCCAATCTTGCGCGTCAGCAGGTCCCAGCCGTCCCAGTCGTTCTCCGCCATGCCGTCCTCGATGGAGACGATCGGATAACGCGTGGCCCAGTCCTGCAGGTAGGCGGCGAACTCCGGCGAGCTCAGCCGGCGCTCTTCGGATTCGAGGTGGTAGGCGCCGTCCTTGTAGAATTCCGAGCTGGCCGGATCGAGCGCAATGAACACCTCCTCGCCCGCCTTGTAGCCAGCACGCCTGACGGCCTCGAGGATGACCTCGATCGCCTGCTCGTTGGAGGCCAGGCTGGGCGCGAAGCCGCCCTCGTCGCCCACCGCGGTATTGAGCCCGCGCTCGTGCAGCACCTTCTTCAGGGTATGGAACACCTCGGCGCCGATGCGCAACGCCTCGCGGAAATTCGGGGCGCCGACCGGCATGATCATGAATTCCTGCATGTCGAGGCTGTTGTCGGCATGCACGCCGCCGTTGACCACGTTCATCATCGGTACCGGGAGCGTGAAACCGCCCTCGCCTCCCAGGTAACGGTAGAGCGGCTTGCCCGCGGCCTCGGCCGCGGCGCGTGCGTTCGCGAGCGACACCGCGAGGATGGCGTTGGCGCCGAGGCGCGACTTGTTCGGGGTGCCATCGAGTCCGATCATGATGCGGTCGATCGCCGCCTGGTCCATCGCGTCCTTGCCGAGCAGTGCGCCGCGGATCTCCTGGCGGATGTTCTCGACCGCCCGGGTGACGCCCTTGCCGCCGTAGCGGCGCGCGTCGCCGTCGCGCAGTTCGATCGCCTCGCGCGAGCCGGTGGACGCGCCGGACGGGACCGCCGCCGTGCCGCGCGCCCCGGACTCCAGGATCACATCCGCTTCGACGGTGGGATTGCCGCGGGAATCCAGGATCTCGCGCCCGATCACATCAACTATCTTGGCCATCGTGTTCCTTGCTCAAAGCAGGTTGGGTAATAACAGTGGATAAAAATGGGGGCGGGTAAGAAAATGGGGACAGATTTTATCTTTGTGAGATGACCTCCGTTCAGTGAACAGTCTCCGGTCAAAAATTAAATCTGTCCCCATTTCCTGCCATTTTTTTGAGAGCATTCCGTTAAAAATAAATCTGTCCCCATTTTTTAATGGTGCCGGTTTCACGGCGCACAGTTTACGCTTTTCCGGGGGAATTTCAAAAATCGGCTTCGATGAAGCCGGCGCGTTTGACCACCGCGTCCAGGTCGCGCAGGGTGCGCAGGAGTTCCTCCATGCGGCCCAGCGGCCAGGCGTTGGGGCCGTCGCTCAGGGCGCGGTCGGGATCGGGATGGGTCTCCATGAACAGGCCGCTGACCCCCGCCGCCACCGCCGCCCGGGCCAGCACCGGCACGAACTCGCGCTGGCCGCCCGAGGAGGCGCCCCGCCCGCCCGGCTGCTGCACCGAATGGGTGGCGTCGAACACGACCGGGCAGCCGGTCTCGCGCATGACGGCCAGGCCGCGCATGTCGGAGATCAGGGTGTTGTAGCCGAAGGAGACGCCGCGTTCGCACACCAGGATCTGTTCATTGCCGGTCTCGCGCGCCTTCTCCACCACGTTCTTCATGTCCCAGGGGGCGAGGAACTGACCCTTCTTGATGTTGACCGGCTTGCCCTGGCGGGCGACGTTCCGGATGAAGGTGGTCTGGCGGCACAGGAAGGCCGGGGTCTGCAGCACGTCGACCACGGCGGCGACCTCGTCCAGCGGCGTGTCCTCGTGCACGTCGGTCAGCACGGGCACCCCGATGCGGCTCTTCACCTCTTCCAGGATGCGCAGCCCCTCCTCCAGGCCGGGACCGCGGTAGCTCTTGCTGGAGGTGCGGTTGGCCTTGTCGAAAGAGGATTTGTAGATGAACGGGATGCCGACGCGCTGGGTCAGCTCCTTCAGCGCCTGGGCGGTCTCGAGCGCCAGCGCCCGGCTCTCGATCACGCACGGGCCGGCGATGAGAAAGATCGGCCGGTCGATCCCGGCCTCGAAACCGCACAGCTTCATGGCGGTCAGGCCTCCGCCAGCGCGCGCTTCGCGCCCTGCTCGGACAGGACGCGCGCCTGGCGCACGAATCCGCTGAACAGGGGGTGCCCGTCACGCGGGTTGGAGGTGAACTCGGGATGGAACTGGCTGGCCACGAACCAGGGGTGGTCGCGCAGCTCGATCATCTCCACCAGCTGGCCGTCGAGCGAGCGGCCGGCAATGACCAGGCCGGACTGCTGCAAAGCATCGAGGAAGCCGTTGTTGACCTCGTAGCGGTGGCGGTGGCGTTCCGAGATTACGTCCTTGCCGTACAGTTCGCGCGCCCGGGTGCCCGGCACCAGGCGGCACTGCTGGGCGCCGAGGCGCATCGTGCCGCCGAGATCGGAATCCTGCGTGCGGCGCTCGACCTGTCCCTCCGCCGTCGTCCATTCCGTCACCAGGGCGATGACCGGGTACGGCGTGGTGGGATTGAACTCGGTGCTGTGCGCCCCCGCCAGCCCGGCCTTGCTGCGCGCGAATTCGATGACGGCGACCTGCATGCCGAGGCAGATGCCCAGGTACGGGATCTTCTGTTCGCGGGCATAGCCGGCGGCGCGGATCTTGCCCTCGATGCCGCGCTCGCCGAAGCCGCCGGCGACCAGGATCGCGTCCATACCGCGCAGGACGCCGGTTCCGCTGCGCTCGATCTCCTCGGCATCGATGTAGCGTATGCGCACGCGCGTGCGGGTATGGATGCCGGCGTGGATCAGCGCCTCGGACAGCGACTTGTAGGCGTCGGTCAGGTCGGTGTACTTGCCGACCAGCGCGATGGTCACCTCGCCGGTCGGATGTTCCAGCGCCTCGACGATGCGTTCCCAGGAGGACAGATCGGCCTTCGGCACCTCGAGGCGGAACTTCTCCGCTACCAGGTCGTCCAGGCCCTGCTCGTGCAACAGCAGCGGGATCTTGTAGATGCAGTCGACGTCGATCGCGGAGATGACGGCGCGCTCCTGAACGTTGGTGAACAGCGCGATCTTGCGCCGCTCGTCGCGCGGCAGCGGCCGGTCGGCGCGGCACATCAGGATATCGGGCTGGATGCCGATCGACAGCAGTTCCTTCACCGAGTGCTGGGTCGGCTTGGTCTTGATCTCCCCGGCCGCCGGGATGTAGGGCACCAGCGTCAGGTGCATGTACAGGGCGTTCTCGTGGCCGAGCTCGACACCGAGCTGTCGGATCGCCTCCAGGAACGGCAGCGACTCGATGTCGCCGACCGTGCCGCCGATCTCGACCAGGGCGATGTCGGCGTCGCCGGCGCCGGCGCGGATGCAGCGCTTGATCTCATCGGTGATGTGCGGGATCACCTGCACCGTGGCGCCCAGATAATCGCCGCGGCGTTCCTTGGCGATCACGCTGGCGTAGATGCGCCCGGTGGTGTAGTTGTTGCTCTTCGACATGCGCGCATGGACGAAGCGCTCATAGTGGCCGAGATCGAGGTCGGTCTCGGCGCCATCGTCGGTGACGAATACCTCGCCGTGCTGAAACGGGCTCATGGTGCCCGGATCGACGTTGATGTAGGGGTCGAGCTTGATCAGGGTGACCTTCAGACCGCGCGCTTCGAGGATGGTGCCGAGGGAGGCCGACGCGATTCCCTTGCCCAGGGATGACACCACGCCGCCGGTAACAAAGATGAATTTGGTCATGCAGGCCTGTTCGATCGCGCTCCGTTCAAGAATGCTGACACGTTACCAGAATGCCCCTGATACCTCAATCAATCTAAGGCCGGGGACAGATTTCAAATCTGTCCCCGCTCAAGGCCACGGGTCAGGCGGGAAATCCCCGCTCAAGACCGCGGGATGGGCTGGGCAGTCGGTGAAACAACGCGCAGTCCGACCGCCGCAGATCCCCCGCGGCGCGGCAATTCAGGGGCTTTCTCGATTCCTCCCGCACCCCCATGTCTCCACTGGGATAATTAATGAGAACTTCGCATCTGGGCGCGCGCGGCGAACCAGCCGGCGAGCAGGATCAGGGCGCCGCCCGCCCACTCCTGGGGCTTGACGATCTCATCCGTCAGCCATTGCGCCGAGGCCGCGCCGACCACCAGTTCGAACAGCAGCACCACCGCCGCGCGATGCGCCGGCATATGCGTCATGCCGTACACCACGGCGAGTGTCATGGCCGCCATGCCGAAGGCGCCGAGCGCGATCGCGCCGCCGATGATCCCGCTACTCACCGGGGGGAACGCAACGCCGTCCAGAGCGATCCAGCCGGCCGCGAGCAGGACCACCCCCGCCCAGGCAATCGTGGTCTTGCTCCATAGCGGGACATCCTGCAGCCGGCGCACGACCACGTTGTTGAGCGCGAAGGCCATGCCGGAGGTGATGGCCAGCCAGTCGGCGCCGCTGCGCGGCCAGGGCGCCCCGGTCGATGCGTCCCACAGCATCACCACGGCGCCGATCATCGCCACCGCCAGGGTCAGCCGCGCCGCCGGCGACGGCGTCTCCTTCAGTATCAGCCACCCCAGCAGCACGGTCCACAGCGGTGACAGGTAGAACAACAGCAACACGCGCACCACGTTGCCCTCGAGCACGGCGAGGATGAAGGCCACGTTGCACCATCCGCTGGAGAGCAGCAGCCACAGTATCCACAGGCTCCACCGCGGCCGCTCACGCCGCAGCGCCAGAACGACCAGCCCGATGGCGAGCGCCGTGCCGTAGATGATCAGGGTGGACCACAGCCCGACCAGGCCGCGCGCCTCGAGTTCCCGCAGCGGAAACCACGACACCCCCCAGAAGGCGGCGCCGAACAACAGGGCGGCAAGCGGCAGCATGGCGGCCACGACGGGTTTGGATGGCATGGATGCTTGTCTTATACTGTGCGACTTCGATTCAGCCAGGCCCTTCCGGGCCGAAAGGCCGCCATCTTACCGCAACGGGCAGGCTCGTGCTTTGAGTGTCCAGTGCTCGGCCTATTAATATGACGGGATGCAAAGAAGGCGGCCAAAAAATGGGGACAGATTTTATTTTTGAAGATGTGCCCCGTGTAAAATGCGGAATCCCGAGCAAAAATTAAATCTGTCCCCATTTTTAACTCGGCCATAATAAATCGACTGAATTTTAATTTCTTTATATGGTTACAGCTATAACTTCATAAATTAAATTACATGAATCCTGATCTCGCCCGATTGCAACCCTACCCGTTCGAGCGGCTGGCTCGCCTCAAGCATGGGGTACAGCCGGCAGCGGATAAATCCGTGCTCAGCCTGGCCATGGGCGAACCCAAACACCCGCCGCCCGGCTTCATCGCCGAGGAACTCATTACCCACCTGCACGGCCTCGAACAGTATCCGCTGACGCGCGGGACGGCGGAGCTGCGCGCGGCGATCGCGCGCTGGCTGCAGCGGCGCTACGGCCTGCCCGCCGCGAGCCTCGACCCGGAGCGCCATATCCTGCCGGTGAACGGCACGCGCGAGGCGTTGTTCGCCATCGCGCAGACGGTGGTCGATCGCGCGCGCTCGCCGCGGGTCATGATGCCCAATCCGTTCTATCAGATCTACGAGGGCGCCGCCCTGCTCGCCGGCGCGGAGCCCTGGTATATCAACACCACTGCCGAAACGCACTGGCTGCCCGATTTCGCCTCGGTCCCGGCCGAGGCCTGGCAACGCTGCCAGTTGCTCTATCTCTGTTCGCCCGGCAATCCCTCCGGCGCGGTGATCGGCCTGAACGGGATGCGCGCGGTGCTGGAGCTCGCGGAGCGCTTCGATTTCATCATCGCCGCTGACGAATGCTACTCGGAGCTGTACGACGATGAACTCGATCCGCCGCCCGGCCTGCTCGCGGCCGCCGCCGCGCTGGGCAACACCGAATACAAGCGCTGCATCATCTTCCAGAGCCTGTCGAAGCGTTCGAACGTGCCGGGCCTGCGCTCGGGCTTCGTCGCCGGCGACGCCGCGATCATCGAGGCCTTCCATCGTTACCGCACCTACCACGGCAGCGCGATGCCGCCGCACACGCAGGCCGCGAGTCTGAAGGCCTGGGGCGACGAGGAACACGTGATCCGGAACCGCGCGCTGTACCGCGCGAAATTCGACGCCGTGCTGGAGATCCTCACGCCGGTGCTCGAGGTTCAGCGCCCGCCCGCCAGCTTCTATCTGTGGCCGCAGACACCGGGTGATGACGCGGAATTTGCGCGTGGCCTGTTCGCGGCGGAAAATGTCACCGTGCTGCCGGGCAGCTACCTGTCGCGCCCCGCCCATGGCATCGACCCGGGCCGCGGCCGCGTGCGCATGGCCCTGGTGCCGCCGCTGGAGGACTGCATGGAGGCGGCATGGCGGATCCGAAACTACATTGAACGAACGTAACCCCCGGGTAACCCCCGGGGACAGATTTTGAAATCTGTCCCCTTCAGCAGATACGGAGAATGCACCATGAACGACCTGCAACGCATCATCGATGAAGCCTTCGAGCGCCGCGCCGACATCACCCCGCGCAGCGTGGAGACCCACGTCAAGGAGGCGGTCAACACGGTGATCGACCTGCTCGACCAGGGCAAGCTGCGCGTCGCCGAGAAGCAGGGCGGCGAATGGGTCGTCAACCAGTGGCTGAAGAAGGCCGTGCTGCTGTCGTTCCGCATCGAGGACAACAGCTTCATGAAGGGCGGCTTCACCAACTACTACGACAAGGTGCAGCCCAAGTATGCCGCCTACAACCCGCGCGAATTCCGTGACGCCGGCGTGCGCGTGGTGCCGCCGGCGAGCGCGCGCAAGGGCGCCTACATCGCCTCCGGCGTCGTGCTGATGCCCTCTTACGTCAACATCGGCGCCTACGTCGACAGCGGCACCATGGTCGACACCTGGGCCACCGTCGGCTCCTGCGCCCAGATCGGCAAGAACGTGCACCTGTCCGGCGGCGTCGGCATCGGCGGCGTGCTGGAACCGGTGCAGGCCAGCCCGACCATCATCGAGGACAACTGCTTCATCGGCGCGCGCTCCGAAGTCGTCGAGGGCGTCATCGTCGGCGAGGGCGCGGTGATCTCGATGGGCGTCTACATCGGCCAGAGCACCAAGATCTACAACCGCCTGACCGGCGAGGTCGTCTACGGCAAGGTGCCGCCCGGCGCCGTCGTCGTCCCCGGCAGCCTGCCCGCCAAGGACGGCAGCCACAGCCTGTACTGCGCCGTTATCATCAAGCAGGTGGACGAGAAGACGCGGTCTAAGGTGGGGATCAACGAACTGTTGCGAGATAAATAGCTGGTTCGATGTTTGTTGTGTTAGCGGATTTCGCCGATGCGCTTCTCACAGTCGCTACCATGCCACACAACGAATTATTGATGGAGCTGCGATACTATACGTCGTGTAGCCCGGTTTATATATCATTTTTGATCATGAATTCTTGTTATGCCCAGTGTCACAAAAGATGACTGAGGCCCAAACACTTTTCTCTGTGTTTTACGCAGTTTTGTATGGTGCGTTGCTATCGGGCATGAGTTCATTTCGAGCATTTCCATGGGGCCTGTGGCAAGAACCTGAGCGAAAAGAACAGCAGCGTCTATTAGCACGTTTGTTTATCTCGATCATTGTAATAAATATTATTCCTTTCATACTATTTGCAATTGGGTACCAGATCTTCTCGGCCATCGATGGAGCGTTGGGTTTTGGTCTAGCGCTATTAGTGGCAATGTCTGCGTTGTCAGTATATTCTGCGTACCGAATTTACCACTTAATATTGACCGTGTTTCACGAGTCTCTCTACTCCGAAGAGGAATGGAAAGAGATAATAACCACGCGTAGATTTAGGGGTTCCGTATCAGGTTATTTCATCGCATCGGTACTGTATGGTTTACCTTTACTTATCGCATGGCTGGTAGTGCGTGGCTAGTATCCATAGGTTGGATTGAATGGAATGAAACCCAACATGACTAGGATTGAAAATTGTTGGGCTTCGCGTTGCTCTGCCCAACCTACGGACTATACCTTCAAATACTGATCGATCAATCCCTCACTGAGCTGCCCAATATCCCCTGTCGCCACCACCCTCCCCCGATCCATCAGGCAGAACTCCTTCGCCACGCGGCGCGCGAACGGGAGTTTCTGTTCGACCAGCAGGATGCTGAGGTTCTGTTCCTCGTTCAGGCGGCGGATGATGTCGCCGATCTCCTGCACGATATTGGGCTGGATACCTTCCGTGGGTTCGTCCAGGATCAGCAGCGTGGGTTCCAGGACGAGCGCGCGGCCGATCGCAAGCTGTTGCTGCTGGCCGCCGGAGAGATCACCGCCCCGCCGCCTCAGCATCTGCTTCAGCACCGGGAACAGGTCGAAGATGCGCTCCGGGATATCGCGCCGGTTGCCGTCGCGCCGCGCCGGCAGGCCGATGCGCAGGTTCTCCTCCACTGTCAGCAGCGGGAAGATCTCGCGTCCCTGCGGGACGTAGCCGATGCCGAGCGGCGCGCGCCCCTCGGCGGCGCGTGCATGCAGGTCCTGGCCGTCGAAACGGAGGGTCCCGGAGGCGATGGCCTGCAGGCCCATGATGGAGCGCAGCAGGGTCGTCTTGCCGACGCCGTTGCGCCCCATCAGGCACAGGCAGCCGCCTTGCGGCAGGCTGAGATCGACGTCCCACAGGGTATGGCTCTCACCGTAGAACTGGTTGAGCGCGCGTATCTCCAGCATGTCAGGCCCCCAGATAGACTTCGATGACGCGGGGATCGTTCTGCACCTGGTCCATGCCGCCCTCGGCGAGCACGCGGCCTTCGTGCAGCACGGTGACCTTGCGCGCGATGGAGCGCACGAAGTCCATGTCGTGCTCGACCACGACCACCGAGTGGCGCCCGGCCAGTCCGGTCAGCAGTTCAGCGGTGCGGTCCATCTCCTGGTGCGTCATGCCCGCCACCGGCTCGTCCACCAGCAGCAGGCGCGGGTTCTGCATCAGCAGCATGCCGATCTCCAGCCACTGCTTCTGGCCGTGCGACAGCGACTGGGCGCGCAGGCCGCGCTGGTCCTTGAGCCCGATCAGCGCCAGCACCTCCTCGATGCGGTCACGCTGCTCGGCGGAGAGGCGCGCCCACAGCGAGGCCCAGACGCGCTTGTCGGCCTGCATGGCGAGTTCCAGGTTCTCGAACACGGTATGGGCGGGGAAGATGGTCGGCTTCTGGAACTTGCGCCCGATGCCGGCGCTCGCGATATCAGGCTCTGACATCCGGGTCAGATCGAGCGTCTGGCCAAAGAACACCGTACCCGAATCCGGCCGCGTCTTGCCGGTGATGACGTCCATCATCGTCGTCTTGCCGGCGCCGTTGGGGCCGATGATACAGCGCAGCTCGCCGTCGTCGACGTACAGCGTCAGCTCGTTCAGCGCCTTGAACCCGTCGAAGCTGACGGAGACGTTCTCCAGGTACAGAATCGGGCCGTGGCTGGTATCCACCGCATCCTCGGGGGTGGCGTGCGCCATGCCATCGCCGTCCATCGCGTCGGGTCCGACGCTCATGTCGCCTCCTTCGCCTTGCGCACCGCGCCTTTTCCGCCGCGCAGCTTCGCGAACAGGCCGACGATCCCGCGCGGCATCAGGATGGTCACCAACACGAACAGGCCGCCGAGCGCGAACAGCCACACCTCCGGGAACTCGGTGGTGAACCAGGTCTTAGCGTAATTCACCAGCACGGCGCCGAGCACCGCCCCATAGAGCGTGCCGCGCCCGCCAACGGCGACCCACACCACCAGTTCGATCGAGTTCAGCGGCGAGAATTCGCTCGGGTTGATGATGCCGACCTGCGGCACGTAGAGCGCGCCCGCGATGCCCGCCAGTATCGCCGAGAACACGAATACCCACAGCTTGTAGTGCTCGACCCGGTAACCGATGAAGCGCGCGCGGCTTTCGGCGTCGCGCACCGCCACCACCACGCGCCCAAGCTTGGAGTTCACGATATAGCGGCAGGCCAGATAACCGGCCGCGAGCGCCAGCGCCGAGGCCAGGAACAGGACCACGCGGGTCGCGTCCGACTGGAGATTGAAGCCGAGGATGTCCTTGAAGTCGGTCAGGCCGTTGTTGCCGCCGAAGCCCATGTCGTTGCGGAAGAAGGCGAGCATCAGCGCGAAGGTCAGCGCCTGGGTGATGATCGACAGATAGACGCCGGTGACCCGCGACCGGAAGGCGAACCAGCCGAACACGAAGGCCAGCAGGCCCGGCACCAGCACGATCATGGCCAGCGCGAACCAGAACTGGTCGAAGCCGAACCAGTACCACGGCAGTTCCTGCCAGTTGAGGAACACCATGAAATCCGGCAGCACCGGATCGCCGTACACGCCGCGGTCGCCGATCTGGCGCATCAGGTACATGCCCATGGCGTAGCCGCCCAGGGCGAAGAAGGCGCCGTGCCCCAGGCTCAGGATGCCGCAATAGCCCCAGATCAGGTCGAGCGCCAGCGCCAGCAGCGCATAGCACAGGTATTTCCCGAACAGCGTGACCGTGTAGGCGGAGAGATGCAGCGGCGAGCCCTCCGGGATCAGCAGGTTGGCCACCGGGATCGCCACCGCGACGGCGGCCAGGATGAGCAGGAATATCTGTCCGCCGCGATCGCTTTCGAGCAGGCTGCGTACGAGTCCGCGTGACAGCATGGCTCAGTCCTCCGCCGCCCGGCCCTTCTGCGGGAAGAGTCCGCGCGGGCGCTTCTGGATGAACAGGATGATCGCCACCAGCACGAAGATCTTGGCCAGCACCGCGCCCGACCAGGGCTCGAGGAACTTGTTCACGACGCCGAGCGAGAGCGCGCCGACCAGGGTTCCCCACAGATTGCCCACCCCGCCGAACACCACCACCATGAAGGAGTCGATGATGTACGCCTGGCCGAGATTGGGACCGACATTGGTGAGCTGGCTGAGCGCGACCCCGGCGACGCCGGCGATGCCGGAGCCCAGCCCGAAGGTGAGCGCATCGACCCAGTCCGAGCGCACGCCCATCGCGCGCGCCATGGCGCGGTTCTGGGCCACCGCGCGCACCTGCAGGCCAAGCCGGCTCTTCTTCAGGATCAACAGCAATGCGGCGAACACCAGCAGGCTGAACAGGACGATGTACAGCCGGTTGTAGGTCAGCGAGAGCACGCTGTTGATCTCCAGCGACCCGCTCATCCAGGATGGCGTGGCGACCGAGCGGTTGAGCGGCGAGAAGATCGAACGCACCAGTTGCTGCAATACCAGGCTGATACCGAAGGTGGCGAGCAGGGTCTCCAGCGGACGCCCGTAGAGAAAGCGGATCACCCCGCGTTCGATCAGGATCCCGAACAGGCCTGCCACGATGAAGGCCAGCGGCACGGCGACGAACAGCGACAGGTCGATGTGTTGCGGCATCAGCAGCTGAACGACATAGGTCGTGTAGGCGCCGATCATCATCAATTCGCCATGCGCCATGTTGATCACGCCCATGACGCCGAAGGTGATGGCCAGCCCGATCGCCGCCAGCAGCAGCACCGAGCCCAGGCTGATGCCGAAGAATACCGTCTCCAGCAGGTGATAGAACTGCACGCGGCTGTCGATGCGCGCGAGCGCGGCTCGCGCGGCCTGGCGCAACTCGGCGTCGGCCCCGGCGATATTGCCGCCGGCGTCCGGTTCGGCCAGCACCGCCAGGCGATTGCGTACCTCAGGCTCCAGGCTGGCGCCCAGGCGCTCGATGGCGGCCAGACGCAGCGCCCTATCCTGGCCCTGCAGATCGGCGAGTGCGAGCGCGTCACGGATCTGCTCCAGTACGCGGGAATCCTGTTCACGACTCTCCGCCGCGCGCAGCTGATCGATCGCGTCGGGTGACAGATCCTTCATGATCTCGCGCACCGCGGCCAGGCGGTCGACCGGCTCAGGGCTCGAGAGGCTCAACTGCCCGATGACGTTGCGCAGCAGGCCGCGCAGCGGATTGTTGACCGTGACCTTCTTGAGGTCGGATTTGGCGGCGGCACCCAGCGCCTCTCCGGTGACGGGATCGAACAACGCGAGTTCCCCATCGCCGGTCTGCGCGATAACCACACGCTCATCGTCCTTGCGATAATACAGATCGCCATTCAGCATCGCCGTCAGAATGACGACCGTACGGCGGTGCGGCATCTGCGCCAGCCGTTCCACGACGGACTGTTTGGCGGCGAAATCGGTGGCCGTGAAACCGGCGACCGCTTCGCTCAGGGCCTCGTCACTCGCCGGGGCCTGCGCCAGCGCCGGAGGCGGCGTCAGCGTGGCCAGCAACAACAGCACGCCCAGGCACAATACACGCGGATCGACGGAGAATCGCTTCATGCCGTGCCCCTAATTCGATAATTTGCGGTGAGAAACCGCCCCGTCCGCTGCGTCATCCCCGTCTGAGGGGGTGTGCGCCCGGCCAGGGCCGCCCGGTGTCCGCCCCCCGTCTACGCGGGGATGGCCCATGCAACCGATCTGGAAAACTGTTCGAAAATCGAGGCGCCGGCACCGGTATTCCCGGTGCCGGCGTCCCCACCGGTCAGTAATTCTGTCCGGAGCACTTCTTGGTCTTGGTGTTGTAGTTACCGCACTTCAGCGTCACCCAGTCGGCCTCGATATCCTTGCTGCCGGGCAGGAAGTCGGACCAGGCGTCTCCAGGCACCAGGCCGTCGGTCTTCCAGACCACCTCGAACTGGCCGTCATCCTGGATCTCACCGATGAAGACCGGCTTGGTGATGTGGTGATTGGGCAGCATCTTCGCCATGCCTCCGGTCATGTTCGGCGTCTCGATACCGATGATCGCCTTCTCAACCGCGTCGGTATCCGTCGTGCCGGCCTTCTCGACCGCCTTCACCCACATGTTGAAACCGATCACGTGCGCCTCCATCGGGTCGTTGGTGACGCGCTTCGGGTTCTTGATGAAGTCATGCCATTTCTTGATGAAGGCCGCGTTTTCCGGCGTATCGATGCTCATGAAGTAGTTCCAGGCGGCCAGGTGCCCGACCAGCGGGGCGGTATCCAGACCGGACAGCTCTTCCTCGCCGACCGAGAATGCCACGACCGGGATGTCCTCGGCCGAGATACCCTGGTTGCCGAGTTCCTTGTAGAACGGCACGTTGGCGTCGCCGTTGATGGTCGAGACCACCGCCGTCTTCTTGCCCTCGGACCCGAACTTCTTGATGTCGGACACGATGCTCTGCCAGTCCGAATGGCCGAACGGCGTGTAGTTGATCATGATGTCCTCGGACTTGACGCCCTTCGCCTTCAGATAGGCCTCGAGGATCTTGTTGGTGGTGCGCGGGTACACATAGTCGGTGCCGGCCAGCACCCAGCGTTTCACGCCGATGTCCTTCATCAGGTAGTCCACCGCCGGGATCGCCTGCTGGTTGGGCGCCGCGCCGGTGTAGAACACGTTCTTGGAGGACTCCTCGCCTTCATACTGCACCGGATAGAACAGCAGTCCGTTCAGTTCCTCGAATACCGGCAGCACGGACTTGCGCGACACCGAGGTCCAGCAGCCGAACACCACCGCGACCTTGTCCTTCTGGATCAGCTCGCGCGCCTTCTCGGCGAACAGCGGCCAGTTCGACGCCGGGTCGACCACCACCGCCTCGAGCTTCTTGCCGAGCAGGCCGCCCTTCTTGTTCTGCTCATCGACCAGCATCAGGACCGTGTCCTTCAGCGTCGTCTCGCTGATCGCCATGGTGCCGGACAGCGAATGCAGTACACCGACCTTGATCGTGTCGGCGGCCTGCGCGGTCAGGGTCCCCGCGGTCAGGGCAACGGCAGCCAGCGAGCCAAACAGATTCCTCCAACTCAGCAATTTGTGATTTTTCATGATCCCCTTCCTCTTCTTTTGTATATGGCGGGTGAATGACGAAATGAATCGGGGGACGGCGCCCGCGGGCCCCGCCCCCCGAAGTCTAGACAGCGTGGATCGACATCATGACTTACAGATCAAAACCCCAGGTATAGGAAACCTGGACCAGGGGATCCTCTTCCACTTCCGTATCGCCCGAGGAAGCCATGCTCAGCTTGAAGGTGAGCGACTCGATCGGGTTGTAGCTCAGCGTGATATGGCTGTAGTCCAGGGCATCATCATCGCCGGTCCAGAAACCGAACGTACCGCCGAATTTGCCCGAGGAAACACCAAGGGTGTAATAGACCGCATCGGGAAGATCACTGTCCGTGTTGACGTAGGCGGCGGCCGAGAACATGTCGTAGGCGACGCTCAGCACCAAGTCGGAGGCATCCGTGTCGCCGAGACCGACATCGTCACCCGGTACAAAGCCGGCCTCTGGATACAGGTACTCCCAAAACGAGATGTCGTACTTGAAATCGCCCGCGCTGCCGCCATAACCACCATACAGGTCGAGCTCATATCCTGCGCCGGCCCAGGTGCTGGAGGCCCAGCCGCCGACGTAGAAACCGCTGTCGGCGTTGTACTGCAGGGTGCCGCTCACCTGTGCATCGGAGGCACTCACATCCATGCCGCGCCACAGATACATATTGGCAACGCCGATATTGGCGGTCGCGCCGGCCTGCGCGCTCATCGGCATGAACACCATGGCGGGGGCCGCCAGGCTGGCCGCGAGCATCAAACGACTGATTTTTTTCGTATGCATTTCCTATGTCTCCCTCTACCTATTTCACGTTGATAAAACTGCCTTGATCCAACCCTGTGCTTTGTTCGAACAAAGTACGAACTGGGAATAGCATCCTTTGTGCCACAAAAATATTTTCTTTATTGATTAGCGAGATAGAATTTTTCCGTGTTTTTATGCAACGCCTGAGTGAAGAAAATCGCACCATCACGCATCACGTTCGCGCGCAAATGCCATCGAATGGCGCAGTTTTTTAACGTGGAGATGTTTGCGGCCTGTAAAAAAATCACTTCCCATTCGGCTATGTCTGCTCATTTCATAATCCAGGGGCGGGTTAAATAAGATCACTCTGCGCGCTATCCATGTAGCCCGGATGAAGGCGCAACGCGCCGGAATCCGGGGAACAATCAATTGATCCCCGGATTCCGCTGCGCTCCATCTGCGCATGAACGGGGACAGATTTGATTAAATCTGTCCCCGAAGCACGCCCACGGCGCGGCTGATCAAGTTTCAATGCCATGCCTCCGCTCACCTGCCACGAATGATGTGCCGGTGCGCGCCCATCTTGCCGTGGGCGACCAGGGTGCCGAGCACGTCGACGATGCCCCGCATCGCCATCAGCGAGGTGATGTCAGAGACGTCGTAGGGTGGCGAGACCTCCACGACCTCCATGCCGCAGATGCCCTCGCGCGCGACCATGCCCAATAGATAGAGGATCTCGCGCGGCAGGAAACCGCCCGGCTCCGGCCAGCCGGTGCCCGGCACGAAGCCGGCGTCCACGCTGTCGATGTCGAAGCTCAGATAGACCGCGTCCGCATCGTGCCAGGCGGTTTCCAGCGCGATCTCCGCCACCTTGTCGAGGCCGAGCTTCTCCACGTCGTTCATCGTGATGATCGTGGTGTCGCGCTTGCGCGCCTCCTTCACCGCCTGGCGTGGCACCTGCCAGCCGCCGATGCCGATCTGCACCAGATTGGACGCCGGCACGTTGGGCAGATTGGTGGCATGGAACCACGGCGTCGTGTGCATGCGCTCGTCGAGATCCTTTTCCTGGATGTCGGCGTGGCGGTCGAAGTGGATGATGCCGATCTTTTTGTCGGTCTGCTGCGCGATGCCGCGTACCGTGGCGAATCCGATCGAGTGGTCGCCGCCCAGGATGATCGGCAGCGCCCCGCTCGCGAACACGTAACCGACCGCGCGACTGATCTGGTCGAAGGTCTTCTCGATATTGGCCGGGATCGTGAACACGTCCCCGGTATCGCACAGGGTCATCTGCTCGCGCAGGTCGACGCCGAGTTCGTAGTTATAGGGCGTATACAGCGCCGAGATGCGCCGGATGCCCTGTGGCCCGAAGCGCGTGCCGGGCCGGTAGGTGGTGCCGCCATCGAACGGCACGCCGATGATCGCCGCATCGTACTTGCCGACATCCTTGATGTCCTCGCAGTACGGGGCCTTCATGAAGGTGTTGATGCCCGCATAGTGCGGCAGCTCGCCGCGGGCGAAGGTGGGGATCGATTTGTCCTGGATGCTGTCCGCACCCGGCAGTCCGAGCTCCAGACAGCGCCTTTCCTCCGCGTCCCAGCCGCTATGTGACAGTTCGGCCTCTTTGTGCGCGGCCTTCCAGCCATGCAGCTGGGTCTTGTCGAACGAGGGGTGGTGCCGGTGCGCCGGATTGCGCAGCGAAGGTTTCAGCGTACGGGAACGGTATCGGGAAAAATCGGCCATGTGTCCTCCTGGTCTGAACGGTTACCGTTGAACAAAAGTCGAGAGAGGCCTGCTCTCCCGGGCTTTTATCCCGCCGTGTAACCTCCGCGCCGGAGGCCGATGACTCTCGGACCAGTCGCCCCGCATCGCCATCGGGGACGGATTTACATCTGTCCCCGCGTACCACGCGGAACCGGAACCCTAGTCATCCTGATAGGCTGATTATCGCGGCCATGGCCGCTTGCCCTGTGAGATTGCAAGCGGCGTACCATCCTGCACCAGGCATGAACCGGGACAATGCGTGCCATCGGCTAAGTGATGGAATAGCCAACAGTTCGATGATGGAATGCCGGCACGGATTCCCGCGGAACACGCGCCGTGCGCCCGGCCCTGACTCGCTTATCAGGCACCATTTCCGCGCATTTCGAAGTGTCGCCTCACCATGATGGGGCAATTATTCGCGACGGACTGTCGCGCGGGCTCAGTCATGCGCGAGCCACGGTGAAGATCGCACAGGCGAATGCAAGAACAGTCAATCTGTTAGCTCGCGCCACAGGCCTTGCCCATGGGCGCGGCATGCTAATTGCTAAACCCTGTTCAGAGCATCTAGGGTTCCGGTCTCTTGTACCGGGGACAGATTTTAAATCTGTCCCCGTTCCCAGGGATGGCTGGTCCAAGGGATGCAGTCCGGGCGGCACGACACGCGGACAGATCGGATAAATAAATCTGTCCCCGGTTCGGAGAGCTCGGATACACGGCGGGATAAAAGCCCGGGAGGCACAGGCCGCGGATGTGTGATGTCCTGACGGTGCCTGCCGGCTTCTCCGGTCCGTCTCGGCGCATACCTCCCCGGCACTCGGTCTGACGCAACAGAACTGACAGCTCAAGGGGAAAATATGAAAACGTCCAGAGTTTCCGCCGTATCCGCATTGCTGCTCGCCTTCGCCCTCCTGATGTTCGGCGCCGCCCCCGGCGCGCTCGCCGCCGAGAAGACCAAGTTCCGCGTCGCATGGAGCATCTACGTCGGGTGGATGCCGTGGGAATACGCCGCCAGCCAGGGCATCGTGAAGAAATGGGCCGACAAGTACGGCATCGATATCGAGGTGGTGCAGATCAACGACTACATTGAATCCATCAATCAGTACACCGCCGGCGCCTTCGACGGCTGCGTGATGACCAACATGGACGCCCTGACCATCCCGGCCGCCGGCGGCGTCGATTCCACCGCCCTGATCGTCGGCGACTTCTCCAACGGCAACGACGGCATCATCCTGAAGAACGCCGCCGCACTGAAGGACATCAAGGGCAGGAAGGTCAATCTGGTCGAGCTCTCGGTCTCGCATTATCTGCTCGCGCGCGCGCTCGATACGGTCAGTCTGAAGGAGAAGGACATCACCGTAGTCAATACCTCCGACGCCGATATCGTTGCCGCCTTTTCCTCGCCGGATGTCACCGCCCTGGTCACCTGGAACCCGCAGCTGAGCGAAGTCACGGCCATGCCGGGCGCCAAACCCGTCTTCGATTCCAGCCAGATCCCCGGCGAGATCATCGATATGATGGTGGTGAACAGCGCGACGCTCAGCGCCAATCCGGCCCTCGGCAAGGCGCTCACCGGCGCCTGGTACGAGACGATGGCGTTGATGTCCGCCAAGGATGCGGCGGGCGCCGCGGCGCGGACCCACATGGGCCAGGCCTCCGGCACCGATCTCGCCGGCTATGACAGCCAGCTCAAGACCACCAAGATGTTCTATGCCGCCGCCGACGCGGTGAAGTTCACCGACAGTGCGGATCTGATCCAGACCATGGACCATGTGCGCACATTTTCCTTCGACCACGGGATCCTCGGCGAGGGTGCGCGCAGCGTCGATGCGGTCGGGATCAGCTTCCCCGGTGACAAGTTGCTCGGCGACAAGGGCAACGTCAAGCTGCGCTTCACCTCGGCCTACATGAAGATGGCGGCGGACGGCAATCTCTAGTCCATGCCCCGCCTGCTCAATCAGCATCCCGGAAGGTCCGGCGCGCTCGCCCTGGGCGCGCTGCCCTTCCTGCTGATCGTGGCGGCCTACATCGTCGGCTCGGACCTGCGTCTCGCGTCGAATCCGAATGACAAGCTGCTGCCCTCCTTCGCCGCCTTCGGCGCGGCCATCCAGCAGGTCGCCTTCGAGCCGGACGCGCGCAGCGGCGATATCCTGCTGTGGAAGGACACCGCGAGCAGTCTGCTGCGTCTGGGCTCGGGCATCCTGATCAGCGCCCTGCTGGGGCTGGCGGCGGGCGTGCTGATCGGCGTCATCCCGCGCCTGCGCGCGGCCTTCGCTCCGCTGGTGGCGGTGCTCTCGCTGATTCCGCCGCTCGCGATCCTGCCCATCCTGTTCATCGTGTTCGGGCTGGGCGAGGTTTCGAAGATCGTGCTGATCGTCATCGGCATCACGCCCTTCCTGATCCGTGACCTCGCGCTGCGCACGGGTGAGATCCCGCCGGAACAGCTGATCAAGGCCCAGACCCTGGGCGCCTCGACCTGGCTGGTCATCCTGCGCGTGGTGCTGCCGCAGATCCTGCCGCGCCTGCTCGACGCGGTCCGGCTCTCGCTGGGCGCGGCGTGGCTGTTCCTGATCGCGGCCGAGGCGATCGCGGCGACCGACGGACTCGGCTATCGCATCTTTCTGGTGCGGCGCTATCTGGCCATGGACCTCATCCTGCCCTACGTCGCCTGGATCACCCTGCTGGCCTATGCCTTCGACCTGCTCCTGCGCCGGCTGTCGCGGCGACTGTTCCCCTGGTATCACGCGGAGATGCCGCGCGCATGAGCCGGC
Organism: Gammaproteobacteria bacterium; assembly: GCA_016716465.1. Lineage (NCBI taxonomy): Bacteria > Pseudomonadati > Pseudomonadota > Gammaproteobacteria > Gammaproteobacteria bacterium. The sequence continues at coordinate 696,474 of JADJWH010000001.1, read as the reverse complement.
TCGTCATCCGCAATGTCTGGAAGCAGTACGAGGCGCAGGTCGTCCTCGAGCGCATCAATCTGACCGTGCAGGAACACGAATTCTGCACCATCGTCGGCGCCTCGGGGTGCGGCAAGACCACCTTCCTGCGCATGCTGCTCGGCCAGGAATCCCCGAGCCGCGGCGCAATCGAGCTCGACGGCGCGCCGCTGCGCGCCGAGCCGGGACCGGAACGCGGCATCGTGTTCCAGCGCTATTCGGTCTTTCCGCACCTGACGGTGCGCGACAACGTCCTGCTCGGCCTCGAGCTCGGCGCCTCTCCCCTGAGCGGCCGGCTGTTCGGCGCGGCGCGGCGCGAGGCGCTCACCCGTGTCGACGAGACCCTGCAGTCGGTGGGGCTGGAGGGGGCGGCCGCCAAGTATCCAAGCGCGCTGTCCGGAGGCATGCAGCAACGTCTCGCCATCGCGCAGGCCCTGATCAAGCGTCCGAAGATCCTGCTGCTGGACGAACCGTTCGGCGCCCTCGACCCGGGGATCCGGGCCGATATGCACCGCCTGCTGCTCGGCCTGTGGCGCGCGACCGACATGACGGTATTCATGATCACCCATGACCTGAAGGAAGCCTTCGCCCTCGGCACGCGCCTGCTGGTATTCGACAAGGTACGGCGCGATGCGCAGGCGCCGGAACGCTTCGGCGCCACGATCACCTTTGATATCCCGCTCACGCGCCGCGACGTCGAGAGGGACGACGCGCTGCGCCTGCTGCGGGCGCGGGAGGATTATTACACCGGCGTCTCTCCGAAGCCCACGGCGGAACCGGCATGACGGCCTGTACCACACTCGCGAATGGTGTCCGCGTCCTGAGCCGCCCGCTGCCCGGCCGGCGCAGCGCGTCACTCGGGCTCTGGTTGCGCAACGGTTCACGCCACGAAACCCCCGGCCAGGATGGCTACGCGCACCTGCTCGAGCATCTGCTGTTCCACGGCGGCGGTCGTTACACCGACCAATTCGCGGTGCTGGGCGGTCATGTCAATGCCCGCACCATGCGTGAACTTACCGCCTTTCACGGCCTGGTGACCGGTGATCGCGTGGGCGCGCTGGCAGGCCTGTTCGCCGCCCTGCTGCTCGAACCGCGCCTCGGGGCGAAGGAACTTGCCGCCGAACTGCCCGCGGTATGGCATGAGCGCCGGATGGCCTCGCAGTCCCTGTGGGACGAGCAGGAGGCCTTCGCGCTCCGGCGCGTCTGGGATGGACACCCGCTCGCCCGGCCGATCCTGGGGAGCGGGAACAGACCCCGGGCCAATGCCGCGGCAGTGCAGGAATATTGCGCGTCCCGTCTGCGCGGTCCCGCGATCTGGGTCGTGGCGGCGGGCGATGTCCGTCATGACGAACTGGTGGAGGCCTGTCGTGCGCTGGAGCAACTGCCCGCCGGGGATCAGCGCGATGCGCCGCCAGCGGAATTCACGCCCTGCTCCCTGCACGGACCCGCGGGCGGCGACGGTTCCGACCTGCTCTGGCTGATGCCGGTACCGACCTTGGGCGAACCGGCCTATCCGGCATTGCTGCTCGCGGAACAGATCGCCGCCGGGGCGCCGCTCTCCGCACGTCTGCAATACGAGTTGCGCGAACGGCTCGGGCTCGCATATGCAGTCGAGTCCCGTCTGGAGCTCTATAGCGATTGCGGTCTCTGGTGGATCCGCGTGCGCTGCGAACCCGGCATGGAAGGACGCTGCGCCACGGCGGTCGAATCCGTCATGGAAGCGCTGATCCAGCATGGACCGGGGCGCGAGGAGCTGGTTCGCCATCTCGCTCAACTGCAGGCGCGCTGGACGCTGGAGGAAGACGACCCCGAGTGCGTAATGGAACGCATCGCGCACGAGATCGCCTACCTGGACCGTGTCACAGCCCTCAACGAACGCCTGGCCCGGCTCGCCGCCCTGGGACCGGACGATATCCGCCACGCGCTCGCCGATGCGTGGCGGCGGCACGCGTCTTTCATCTGGGGCTCGCAAGCCGCGCGGCGCGCGGTGTAGGGAGATGTAGTGTACGGGGACAGATTTCAAATCTGTCCCCCAATGGTCATGCGCCTAGCGCGCATCGAGGATCAGTTTCGCCCTCGTGCCCTCGCCGTCGCGGGCAATCTCGCCCCGGCGCACGAAGACGCGCTCCGCCTCCACGCCGCCGTCCTGTACGAGCAGGCCCATCACCTGTTCGCCGCGGGCATAGGCGAGCGCCGCCAGTTCCTCGTCGGTCACCGGCTGGGCGGCGAGCAGACGATTGCTCAACTCGGCCCGGAACGCTGCCTCGGGATCGGCGGGCATCTCTCCGGCAGGCTCCGCCGCCGGATCGGACCGGGCTCCGGCCGCAAGTTCGGTGCGCAACGCGGCCACGGCGCCGGCGCCGAAAAAACCGTCGTACGCGGTGACCAGCGCGGCGTCCGTGGGCGGGCCTGCGGCGGCCAGCAAGGCATCGAACTTGCCCTGCCGCAGGGCGACGGCATCGGCGCCGGGATCCGCCCAGCCCTGGACCTCGACCACGAGGCGCGGCCGTTCGGCAAGCGCGCGCGACAGGGGCAGGATCTTTTCGCGCTCCGCGCCGGGCAGCGCGCCGTCGCCCGGCGCGAATACGGCGTATTCCATCTCCGGCCCGCCAACGAACATGCCGGCGATGAAATCGAAAGGCGCGGTGACGATACGCGTGACCAGATTGACCAGCGCCTTGACGACCAGCGGACCCAGCCTGAAACCGGGCGCGTCGACATCGCCTTCCACCGGCAGATCGATGTCGATGCGGCCTTCGCGGTCGCGCAGCAGCGACAGCGCGAACTTGATGGGCAGCTTGAGGGCATCCGCGCTGTCGACCCTGTCGCCGAGTTCGAACTGATCGAACACGGCGTGATTCTCGCCCCGGATGCGGCTGCCGGCCAGGGTGTAGTCCAGATCGAGGAACAGCTTGCCCTTGTCGATGGTGTAACCGGCGAACTTGCCCGCGTAGGGCGAGAACGAGGTCAGCTCGACGTTATCAAACGTGACCCTGGCCTTCAGGTCCTGCCTGGGCGCCGCGAGTCGCGCCGCGCCGTCGATCTTCGCCTTCCCATATTCGCCGACGCGGCCGGTGAGCGCGATGGTCGTTTGCGCTTCGGGAGCGGAGGCGATGCCGCGTATCTCGCCGGCAAGATCCTCGATGCGTATCCGCACGTTCGGCTGGATCTGTGTGTCGCTGAACATCAGGTGCGAACCGGCGACGACGACGCGGTCGATTGCGTATGGAAAGCCGGACGTCGTCGAATCCGTACCCGCCGCTGCCGGTTCCTCCGGCGCCATCGCCGCGGATTCCGGCGACTCCCCGCGCGCCTGGCGCGCCATCTCGCTGACGTTCGTGCGGCCGTCGGCGTAGATCTTGAACGAGGTATCGAGCCCGCGGATGGCGATCTCGCCGATGGCGAGACGATCGGGGCTCAGATCCAGCGTCATGCCGTTCGCCGCCACCTCTTCCCAGGCCAGCGCCACATCGTCGCGCTCCTTGAGCTTGACCGCGAGCCCGCGAATGGCGGCCTTGCCGCTCAGCTTCAGTCGCGAGGTCTGTCCCGGCTCCCCCTGCGCGAGCGAGAGATCGAAGTCGAGCGACCCGTCACTGATACGTGCCGGCAGGCGATCCTCAAGATAGGGCTGGAAGATGGCCAGCGGGATGCCGCGTGCAGCGAGTTGAATATCGAAACGGGTCGGGATGGCCGACAGATCGCCCGAGACCGTTAGCCGCCCGCTCTCACCGATACTGATGTTCAGGCCGACGAGATCGGAGCGATCCTCCGGCCGCGTCGAGAAGCGCTGTACGTGCAGGTCGAGCGGCGTGAAGTGCTGATCGAAATCACGGCCCTGAGAATTGTCCGTGAAGTGCAGGTCTCCACCGTTCAGCGCGATGTCCCCGATGATCAGTGCCGGGGGCGCCGAAGCGGGTCCGTCATCGGCAGTCTCGCCCGGCGGTGACGCGAAGGCCCGCGCCAGGTTCACCGTCCCGTCCTCACGCAGATGAATGTGCACATAGGGCCGGCTCAAGGTGACCGACTTGAAGACCAGGGCCCGATCGATCAGCGAGCGCAGCTCGAAATCCGCGCCAAAGGCCGCGAACGCCAGCAGCCGCTCGCCGCCCGGATCGCTCAGGCTCACGCCTTCGAGACGCGCGGAAAAGGTGAACGGGTTGAAGCGAAGCTTGCCGATCTCCAGATCGAGACGGTAACGCTCCTTGAGGATATCCACGGCCTGCGAGCGCGCGATTGCGGGCAGGAGGATAAATCCCGCGAGCGCATATATGATCAGCAACCCCGCCAGGATCAGCGCGGGGCGTTTGAGTTGGCGGAGGACGGGATATTGCGTCGGTACGGGTGCCGCGGGCATCCGCATAGATTACACCGCCGGGCGTGGACGCGGAAAGCGGATAGACAGGACCCGGACTAATTAAAATATTAAACTGTAGCCCGGATGGAGCGCAGCGGAATCCGGGGACTTAACACTCTCTATCTCCACGCAGTATCTAGGCCAACCCTCCCTCCGTAATCAGCGGGATCTACTGTTGCTTAGTCCCTGGTCCTGGCATTCACGCGACATCCAGCAGCCCCGCCTCGCGGATGAAGTTCTCGACAATATCGAGGCCGTGCCCCGTCTTCATGTTGGTGAAGACGAACGGCCGGGCGCCGCGCATCTTGCGCGCGTCGCGCTCCATCACCTCGAGCGAGGCGCCGACGTACGGGGCGAGATCGATCTTGTTGATCACCAGCAGGTCGGATTTCATGATGCCGGGTCCGCCCTTGCGCGGGATCTTGTCGCCGGCGGCGACATCGATCACGTAAATGGTCAGATCGGACAGCTCGGGGCTGAAGGTCGCGCTCAGATTGTCGCCGCCGCTCTCGACCAGCACCAGGTCGAGATCCGGAAAACGCTGGCACAGCTTGTCCACCGCCACCAGATTGATGGAGGCGTCCTCGCGGATCGCCGTATGGGGACAGCCGCCGGTCTCCACGCCGATGATGCGCTCCGGCGCCAGCGCCGCGCTGCGCACGAGGAATTGCGCATCCTCCTGGGTGTAGATGTCGTTGGTCACCACGGCGATGTTGTAGCGCTCCCGCATGCGTTTGCACAGGGCGTCCACCAGGGCGGTCTTGCCCGAACCGACCGGACCGCCGACGCCGACACGTAGGGTTTGTTTGGACATAATTACCTCGTTAAAGAGAGGACTAAGGACTCAGTAAATGGGGACAGATTTATAAATCTGTCCCCGCATCCGGTTCTAAGACAGAAACAGCCGTGTGTACTGCCCCTCGTGCCGGGCGCTTGCGAGCGCCAGACCGGGGGCGGTGAAACCGATATCCTCGTCTTCCAGCGCGAAGGCCTGATCGGCCACGGCCGGGATCGACTCGATCAGGGTCTGCAGGATGCGCTGACCCGCGGTCTGGCCCAGCGGCACCAGCTTGATCGCGGCGGTAACCTGGTTCTGGCACCAGGACCACAGGTATCCGCAGACCGCATCCCGCGGCGGAATTTTCCATTCGACACAGGCCAGGGCGAACATCGCGAGATATCCCAAGGGCGGCATCCCGTCTGTCGTCTTCGGGACTTGTTCCGACGGCGTCATGCCCGCCCTGGCCACGCCGAGATCGGCGAGCAGGCGCGCCAGGGCCGTGCCGACATTGAGTTCCTCGGCGCGAAGTTCGCGCGATTCGCGCGCGGCCAGCAGGCGCGCATTCCACCTCTGTACCTCTGCGGCATCATCCGACTCCCAGGCCCGGCACAGGCGCAGCAACAGCGGCATGTCCTGGAGGGCCTGGCTGTGCCGCAACAGGCCCGCGATCCAGGCGCGCGCACTCGCCTCGTCGCTGATCCAGCCGTGTTCCACGGCGTATTCCATGCCCTGTGAATAGGCAAAGGAACCCACCGGCAGGGACGAACTCGTCAGGCGCAGCAGCGCCAGCAACGCCGGACCGAATGCGTGGGCGGATTCGTGCAGCGCCGCGTGTTCCTCCGGTCTGACGCGCCCTTCGGGGGCAAGCGAGGGTTCCGTGCCGCCACCCGTCTCAGGGGCATGATGGCCATAGGCCCCGGCCTCCGGCTCGAAGGGCGCGGACTCCGCCACCGGCCGCAGGCCGAGGCCGTGCACAAGGTCGTCCAGCACGTGGTCCTGCTGATACCGCACCCAGCCGGTACCGATCTGCAGCGGGATGTGGCGGTTGCCGAGGTGGTAGCAGGCACGCGCCAGCAGGTACGGGTCCGGACACGGGACCGTGGACACGGGCTCCGGTGCGGCAATGACCCGGACGATGACCCCGTCGTCCGAACGCAGACAGCACCCCCCGCGCAGTACGGCGCCGCGCTCGAGCAGCAACGCGGCCTCGCGCCCGTCGTCCAGCGTCACGCGCAGACGGCTGCGCTGGCGCTGGTCGAAGCTCAGCGTCAGCATGGCGGCAGGGGCCTCAGTGGATTGAACGATTGCGGTCAGTTTCAACATCGTTCGGCGAGATGTGCGGAGTGAGGAGCAAAGGAAACATACGTCCTAATAATCGGCGAGACCCATTGACGGATTCGAAAGGCAAGCGTTTATTCTTGAACACCTCACTCCTCACATCTTCAAAACAGAAAATACCGCTGCGCCAGTGGCAGCACGCTCATCGGATCGCATACCAGCAACTCACCGTCGGCACGCACCTGGTAGGTCTGCGCATCGACTTCCATCCGCGGCCGGTAATCGTTGTGGATCATATCGGCCTTGCCGATATTGCGGGTCCCGGACACCGGCACCGTGCGCTTCCTGAGGCCCAGGCGACTGCCGACCGCCGACTGCTGCGCGGCCTGCGACACGAAAGTCACGCTGGTCGCGGCGCAGGCCCCGCCGAGGGCGGCGAACATGGGTCGATAGTGCACCGGTTGCGGCGTCGGGATTGAGGCATTGGGGTCGCCCATAGGCGCGGCGGCGATCAGGCCGCCCTTGAGGATCAGCGACGGTTTGGCGCCGAAGAAGGCCGGGCGCCACAGCACGATGTCGGCGAGCTTTCCGGTCTCGATCGAGCCGACATCGGCGGCGACGCCGTGGGCGATCGCCGGATTGATGGTGTATTTGGCGACGTAGCGTTTGATGCGTCCATTATCGTGGCGCGCGGGATCGCCCGCGAGCGCGCCGCGCTGGACCTTCATCTTGTGCGCCGTCTGCCAGGTGCGCGTGATCACCTCGCCGACGCGGCCCATGGCCTGCGAATCCGAACTGATCATCGAGAAGGCGCCGAGGTCGTGCAGGATGTCTTCCGCGGCGATGGTCTCGCGCCGGATGCGCGACTCGGCGAAGGCGACATCCTCCGGAATGCCCGGATCGAGGTGATGGCATACCATCAGCATGTCGAGGTGCTCGTCGACCGTGTTCACCGTATAGGGGCGCGTCGGATTGGTGGACGACGGCAGCACATTGGCCTCACCGCAGGCCTTGATGATGTCCGGCGCGTGGCCACCGCCGGCGCCTTCGGTGTGATAGGTATGAATGGTGCGCCCCTTGAAGGCGGCGAGCGTATCCTCGACGAAACCCGACTCGTTCAAAGTATCGGTGTGGATGGCGACCTGCACGTCGTACTTTTCCGCCACCTCCAGGCAGTTGTCGATCGCGGCGGGCGTCGTGCCCCAGTCCTCATGCAGTTTCAGACCCATCGCCCCGGCGGCGACCTGCTCTTCCAGGGCTTGCGGCAGGCTTGCGTTGCCCTTGCCGAGAAAACCGAGGTTCATCGGCAGCACATCCGCGGCCTGCAGCATCCGGGCGATATTCCACGGCCCCGGCGTGCAGGTGGTGGCGTTGGTGCCGGCCGCCGGTCCGGTGCCGCCACCGATCATGGTGGTGACGCCGGACATCAGCGCGTCCTCCACCTGTTGCGGGCAGATGAAGTGGATGTGGGCATCGATGCCGCCGGCGGTCGCGATCAGGCCCTCGCCGGCGATGACCTCGGTGCCGGGACCGATGACGATATCGATCCCGGGCTGGACATCGGGGTTGCCCGCCTTGCCAATGCCCGCGATGCGCCCGTCCTTGAGGCCGATATCCGCCTTGACGATGCCCCAGTGGTCCACGATCAGCGCGTTGGTGATGACGCAATCGACCACCTGTTTCGCGCTGGCCTGGCTCTGGCCCATGCCGTCGCGAATGACCTTGCCGCCGCCGAACTTGACCTCCTCGCCGTAGACCGTGCGGTCCTGCTCGACCTCGAGCCAGAGCTCGGTATCCCCCAGCCGGACACGGTCGCCGACCGTGGGCCCGTACATCTCCGCGTACGCGCGCCGCAGTATCGTAGTCACGTCAGAGCTTCCCCATGATCTTTGCGTTGAATCCGTAGACGCGCCCGGCGCCCGCGTAGCGCACCAGTTCGACCGTGCGCGACTGGCCCGGCTCGAAGCGCACCGCGGTGCCGGCCGGGATATTGAGGCGGAAGCCGCGCGCCTGCTCGCGGTCGAAGGCCAGCGCCGCGTTGGTCTCGTAGAAATGGTAATGCGAGCCGACCTGGATCGGCCGGTCACCGGAGTTCGCGATGCTGAGTGTCACGGTATCGCGCCCGGCGTTGAGTTCGATTTCGCCGTCCGCGGTGCTGATTTCGCCGGGAATCATTCTGGTCTCCTCGTTAGCCGGTATGACAAGGGGTGATAGGGAATGAGTGATGGGTGATGGAAATCCCGGAACCTTGCCTCACATCACCATCCTCGGGTTCTTCAGACGATCGGGTTATGCACGGTGACGAGCTTCGTGCCATCGGGGAAGGTCGCCTCGACCTGAACCTCCGGGATCATCTCGGCGATCCCGTCCATCACATCCGCGCGCGTCAGCAGCGTGGCGCCGTAGCTCATCAGTTCCGCCACACTGCAACCATCACGCGCGCCCTCGAGGATAGCCGCCGAGATATAGGCGATCGCCTCGGGATAGTTCAGCTTGAGGCCGCGGGCCTTGCGCCGCTCGGCCAGCAGCCCGGCGGTGAAGATCAGCAGCTTGTCTTTCTCGCGTGGGGTCAGCTCCACTTCGCATTCTCCTGGCTGTTTGACGAACGTCTGGCGATGGGTGATGGAGACTTTCCACTCCAGACACCCTGCCCTGTTACCGTTTACCCATTACCCTTCGCGAAACCTCATGTATTCCAGATCCTCGGACGCAATGCCGGCCTGCCGAATGTCCTGGGCCGCAACGCCTCCCATACCCGCAGGAAACGCTCGCGCGCACGTTCGGCCTGCGTACCGAGAAAACGCACCAGCAGCACATCCTCCAGCAGCGTGGCCCCGGTCATCTCGTCGCATCCGTCCTCGCCCAAGGACTCGCGCACCACGGCAAGATCGGCCTCGTCTCTCCCAGTGCAGACCAGCGTGCCGCTGACCGGGCAACCGTTCAATCCCCACGGCGCATCGAGGATGGCGCCGCCACCGTCGAAGCGGCTGCACTCATGCAATAAGGGCCGTCCCTGGCGATACACCTCCATGCCCTGTATGAACACTCCATTCGTGAACCGCTCGCCTCCCGCCGGCCGCCCGAGACAGACGATCTCCCAGCCGAGGAAGCTCGCCCCGTGAGCGAGTTCAACCCGTGTCGTGCCGCGTGCGCGCGCGCCATCGAACACGATGGTCTCCTGCGGCAGCCACTCGAGCGCGGCGCCTTCCGCAACCGTGAAGTGCTGAAGCTGCGCCGCCATGCGTCCTCCGCTGCGGTAGAACTTGCCTGCGGCCGGCGTGGTCAGCAGCACCTGCGCTCCGTTGTCGAGTTCAGCGCGGATCTCCAGCCGGTCGCCGCCGACCACGCCTCCCGGCGGGTGCAGCAGATAGACGTGGCAGACGCCATCCCCGGGATAGAACGGACGCTGAACCTGCAGCGGCCCGCAGGAAGACCGGCGCGCGAGCACCGTGCGCGCGCCATCGCGTCGGAAGACCAACCTCAGGGCCGCGTCCCAGCCATCAGCGGCCACATCCAGCGCCACGCTGTTTACCGCGCCGCCTTCCGGGCGCAGAACATCTTCCCCATCCACGATTTCGCCATGCTTGCACGTCATTGCAGGTTTATTGCCAACTCTTCCCCGGCAGAATTTCCACCGCCACACACTACATCCCCGAACCAGAAAAAAATTATCAAATAAAAATTAAAATAATGACTTAATTGATAAACATGAGATATAACAGGAGATATTATCCCGATTGTGATGCCCGCATGCGACGAATAGAACCGAGAGACGAACCCGAAGAAGCGCACCAGCAGACGACATTACCATCCCGCGGCGCTTTAAAATAGTGCGGCCCATCGGGTTGTCCTCCCGGGGAACTTCGAGCGACCATGGCGAAACCATATTCATCGCATGATTCATCCGAGCGGCACTGGACTCGCCGCATAACATCAGGACAGCCGCCCCACAGGGTGTCCGGGGTGCACGGGCATGACCTATAATAGCCGCGGCAGGCGTATGTGCGCCGCGTGACCTACCGCTGAAATCGAGTCATAACCCAAGCAGAAGCCCAGCCCCATGTCCGAGACCCTAGAACTGGCCAAGCGCCTGATTGCCTGTCCTTCCGTCACCCCGCAGGATGCGGGCTGCCAGGAAATCATGATCGAGCGCCTCGAGGCCCTGGACTTCCACGTCGAGCGACTGCCCTTCGGCGATGTGGAGAATTTCTGGGCCCGCCACGGCGAGGCGGCACCGCTGTTCGTCTTCGCGGGCCATACCGACGTCGTGCCGACCGGGCCGCTCGATCAGTGGCATTCGGACCCGTTCGTCCCCACGGTACGTGACGGCCGCCTCTACGGGCGTGGCGCGGCCGACATGAAGGGCAGCCTGGCCGCCATGATCACCGCCTGCGAGCGCTTCATCGACGCCCATCCCGTCCATCGGGGTTCGATTGGCTTTCTGATCACGAGCGACGAGGAAGGCCCGTCAATCGACGGTACGCGCAAGGTGATGGAGTATCTTACCCAGCACGGAACCCAGATCGACTGCTGCCTGGTGGGAGAACCGACCTGCGAAAAGCGGCTCGGCGACGTGATCAAGAATGGACGTCGCGGCTCACTCGGAGGGAAGCTCATCGTCCGGGGCGTACAGGGCCATATCGCCTACCCCCACCTGGCCGACAACCCGATCCACCGCCTGGCACCGGCGCTCGCCGAGCTGTGCGCGCTGCAATGGGACCAGGGCAATGAGTTCTTTCCGCCCACGACCTTTCAATTCTCGAATCTCAACGCCGGCACCGGGGCCGACAATGTCATCCCGGGACGCATCGAGGCGCTGTTCAATTTCCGTTACTCCACCGAGAGCGCGGCGGAAGATCTGAAGGCCAGGGTCGAGTCCGTACTGAAGAGGCACCCGCTCGATTACACGCTGGAATGGCGCCTGTCGGGCGAACCGTTTCTGACACGGCCCGGGGAACTCGTGGACGCCATGCGCGCCGCGGTGCGCGCGGTCACCGGACACGACACGAGCCTGTCCACCTCCGGTGGGACATCCGACGGGCGTTTCATCGCGCCCACCGGGGCTCAGGTGGTGGAACTCGGCCCGCTCAATGCGAGCATCCACAAGATCGACGAGCATGTGAGCGTCGACGACCTTGAAGCCCTGTCGCGGATCTATGAACGGGTGCTGGATGGATTGCTGAGCTGAGCGGACGTGCAACGGCACTTCCTGTGCCTGTCCGCATGGGGCAATATCGGGATAATACCCGGAATGCGCGCGAACGCCGCGGGAGCCTAGGGACTGGCTTCGAGATCGGGCGGCGAGACCAGCGTGGCCCACTCGACAATGTCGCTGGTAACGGCCGCGCCGTCGTTCACCGTCAGGGCGACGCCGTCACTCTGGACGGTGGCGAGTATGCTGCCGCAGTTCGTGCAATTGGTCTCGCTGAACCGGACCGCACCTGAAGTCGGAGTGTCGGACAAATCGTCCGGTCGCCCGCTATCCCATAGCACCGGCGAGGTGGTCACGACACGAAGCGGGATTTCGCTGCTGGGATTCGAGACGTATCGGTTCAGGATGCTGGCGCCGTCCGTGGGGTGCGACTGCACGGATACGGTGTAATCCCCGCTGTTTCCGTTCTGGCTGACGACGAGATAAAACGGTCGCAGCTGATAGTTGATCGCCCGCACGCCCGAAATGAAGGGATGGGACAACAATTGTGCGTTGAGCCCACCGGTCTGGCCGCTGCCGACATCCGCACCGACCGCGAGCGTTATGCTCAGGACACCATTGCTGCGGGTCGCCGTCATTGTCATGCTGTCGGTGATCGAGGTCAGCGTTGCGTTGTCATTGATGAACTGCATGGGGCCGAGTGACAGCAGCGCCTCGATGCTCCAGTTGCCGGAAGCGGCCGAAGGGTCTCCGCTGATCTCGAGTCCGGCGATATCCAGGAAAGAATTGTCGACCAGATTCCCCTCGACTGTGCACTGCGAGAATGGAACGTGCAGCGAGTCGCCGGCCGGCAGGCGAAAACCCTCGCCGTATACCATGTAGGTGATGCGGTTGGTTTCCGGTCCGTACCCCGCCGGACTCGATGCACATTCCGGGATATTGACCAGATCGCCCTGGGCCCGGTCGGGATCGTTCAACACGACCATGCCATCCTTGACCATCGCGATCGCGATATGCCCGATCACGACCAGGCGGGTAACCAGATCCAGCGAGGATCGCGACAGCGCGAGCGCATTCTCCGAGGTGATCTCATCGACCGCGAGCGGATCGGTCGGCGTGGAGGAACCGCCGCCCGGCATCCCGGTTTCCGAGCTGCTGCACCCCCCCGCCAGCAGAGAAATGCACATCAGGACAAGGGCTTGATATCTGGCGCGGGTTTTCATGCCGCCGCTCGGTCTTGGCAGGGAATGTGACAAGAAATATACGCCTATTATGTTTAATAATCAATATGATAAAAAGATTTATAAAGATGATTTCTAGGTTTACTCCATATATATGTCATGTGTTCACACACGAATTTCAATCGGGCTGATGCTGGAATCGGCACAATGGCGCCGAAACGTTAGCCTCGTGGCCAGGGTCAGCGGGGGATGCAGTACTGGAAAAGCGCCCGATCACGCCCCGGGATCGCGGGCGCCGGAATATGGGACGTCGGGGTGGATCGGCGACGGCGGGTGTCGGCCGGAGACGGGAGGATTATTTCCTGAAGTACCGCAGGCGGGTGCCGTGCTGAAGTGAAAGCAGTATCTCTTCCGCGCTGAGTTCCTTCGGAAAGTAGGTGCCCGAGATCTTGGCGGCATGGATGCTGGCGCCCTCCAGGATCGTATTGGTGAAGTCGATGCCGCGCAGGTCTCCCTGGCGAAAATAGCAGCCGCTCAGGTCGATGCCGTCAGCGTCGATGCCGCGCAGGTCGATGCCGCGAAAATCACTGGACGTCAGGTCGCCGCGTTCGCCACGCGCCCTGCTCTCATTGAATTCCTTGATGTGGCCTTCGCGCAACAGCCGATACTGAAGATTGTCGTTCTTTATCTCGGGTTTACGGGCCATGCTCGCCCACCTCTCCTGGTTGACGCGGAAAGCCGCCCGCCGCTCGAGCATCCGCCGGGGCAGGCAACGTAATGAATTTCCCTCAATCTCAACAGAAAAGCAAGCGGCATCGGCTACGATGCGCCCTTGGAATAGTATCCCGCCGGTCTATGCTGAAGATGGCACAGACCGGCGGATGATCCTTTCTTGGAAATGCGTCGGCTCAGCGCTGAAGCACTAGCACCGCGTCAGACCAGCCCCCGGGTTTTGCGAAGGCATGATTTCCCGTGTTCATCACCTGGGTTGGATCGACTAGCGATACATTTGTAATTGGATTGAACCAGCGAACACTCATGGGACCACTGAAATCTGACATATCCAATATGATGCCATCGTTATCCGGAAGATACGCCACGCCCAAACCACCATCCCGGGTTCTGGCCACCACCATTCTGGCGAGCCAGTCAGATGATTGATTCTGAATCAGACCGTGGGCAGGTTCCAGATCCCACCAATTCAGCCCGGAAAACAGCTCGTACATATATTGCATCTGTGTCGCGCTGGGTCTTGCCAGGGATTCCGCCAGTGACCAACCGGCGGTGGCATTCCCCACATTCTGGCCCCAGTTCCATACACCGCCGGCGCCATAGGTTATGCCCGCAGAACCCGAAAGCATGGCGAGATATGCCGTACTTCTGGGCAACCTGGCGGGATAGGGCTGCAGGTAATTCACAGTATCACTGGCCTGAAGATTCCGGCTGTCGTACACCACTTCCTGATTTATGACGGGTTTTATCGGCACCTGGTTATACAAGGTCTGGGTCCACTCGATCGCGGCCTGACTCGCCAGTGTGGCATCGAAGGGCCGACGCGGCTCGGGGATATATGGATCGTACGTCCAGCCATTTCCCGATTGCAAACCGGCGAAGTCGATGTACGCGCGATCGTGGAATGTCTGCGCTGGTGTCAGGAAAAAGCGCGGATGCGCCGTAATCAGATGCATCGACGAGCTCGAAGCAAGCGCATTACCAGATACGTCGGCCATGCTTGTCCATACATCATCGGCAATGGGAGAATAGACGACGAAATTTCCCATCATGCGTGCAGCCAGATTCTGCGCAAATCGCGCCACCTCAACTGAATCGGTCTCCGGAAAATCCAGCGCAGGCTGGCGTACAGCAGTGAAATATACAATCAGACCCTGCTCGTTGGCATACTGAACTTTCCGTTCCACCCCGCGCCAATAGTCGGGATTCCAGGCCAATGTTGCCCCGGATCCCGTGAAGGGTGGATTGCCATCAGTGTCCGTGGTCAGCTTTACCCATCCGTCCCGGCTGTGCACCTGGATGACATTGAATTTCTGCGCCTTGCGCAGTTGTACATAGGCTTCCCACTCAGCCTGTGTCGCCGCGATTGGAGCTGACCAGGCGGTATCTCCAAGCCACAGGAATGGAGTGCCATCGTTGTAGGTCAGATAACGATCAGTTGCACCTACCTTTATGTAACCCCGCTCATACAGGATGTTTGATCCGGTATAGGGCGCAACGGTCACCGTTCCTGAACGATTATGTAACCCAGTATTCCCGGTATCTGAACAAGATGTAGTCCAGACCCAGGTACCAGGCGTTGGGAACATGAAACGCAGACGGAATATGTTTCCACCATCCCAGTAGGCATTCCCGGTAAATACTTCACCGTTAGGGCCTGTATAGGCCACGGAGACTGTGACATCCGAATACGGGTTGCGATATGAAACACTGCTTGCCAGTGCAGTTTCCCAGCGGGCCCATGCCTGCCATGAGACAGTTTGATAAAGCTCCACAACCTCCTGCTCGTTCAGCGCACGGTTGTAGATCCGGACATCATCTAGCAGGCTGCGGAGAAAATTACTGGCTCCGGTCTTCTTTGAACCCAAACGCAGGAAACCATCGGCCGGCTCTACGAGGACGTCGCCGTTTATCGTCTTCAACGAACCGTCGACATAGATCCTGAGCGTCATCCCGGCCTTGGTCAGTACTGCATGATGCCATTGACCGGAAACTGGCGGAATTAGCGAACTTGTAATCTTGTTGCCGAGATTGCTATAGAGTCCAAGCCGGGCATCCTTCGCGAGCCATACCCTCCCCGTCCCCGTGCCGTCAGTTTGCGAGATAAAGTGCTCATCATCCAGATCCTCGATCTGGAACCACAATGCTACGGAAAAATCCGTGGCACTGGGATCGAACGGCGCTCTCGCCGTATCGACGCGGTCGTCGATACCGTCCAGCGATAAGGCCCCGCCCAGCTGGCCCGCCACCCGGATCGGGTCGCCCACCAGCGTCCCGGTGTTGCCATGCCCAGAACGTCCTCCGCCTCCGTCCCCGATGGCTCGTCGAAGGTCAGTGGGCAATCAGCGAGGTGGATGCTCCGCTATCGTAGAGTGCGCGTATCGTCGCGGCATCCAGAACCTCGTCATGGACGCGGACATCATCCAACGCACCGTTGAAATGCCCCAGCGTCGCGGTCTTGTTCGATCCCAGAAACAACGTGCCGTCGGCCGGTTCCACTTTTACATCGGGATTGGTCGCCTTAAGTTGACCATCCACGTAAATCTGGACTGTTGTCCCCGATTTCGTCAGAGCGGCATGATGCCATTGACCCAACTCAGGGATGAACTGCGTATCTGTCCTGACCCGACCCAGGAAACTGTATATGCCGCGACTGACGTCGTTGCCCAGCCATGCCCGGCCGATTCCCGAACCGTCACCCTGGGAAATCAGGTGCTCGTCGCTGCCTTGGGCGTCGACTCGAAACCACATCGAGAGGGAAAAATCCGTGGCACTGGGATCGAACGGTGCTCTCACCGTATCGACGCGGTCGTCGATACCGTCCAGCGATAAGGCCCCGCCCAGCTGGCCCGCCACCCGGATCGGGTCGCCCACCAGCGTCCCGGTGTTGCCATTGCCCGAAACGTCCTCCGCCTCCGTCCCCGATGGCTCGTCGAAGGTCCAGTGGGCAATCAGCGAGGTGGATGCTCCGCTATCGTAGAGTGCGCGTATCGTCGCGGCATCCAGAACCTCGTCATAGACGCGGACATCATCCAACGCACCGTTGAAATGCCCCAGCGTCGCGGTCTTGTTCGATCCCAGAAACAACGTGCCGTCGGCCGGTTCCACTTTTACATCGGGATTGGTCGCCTTAAGTTGACCATCCACGTAAATCTGGACTGTTGTCCCCGATTTCGTCAGAGCGGCATGATGCCATTGACCCAACTCAGGGATGAACTGCGTATCTGTCCTGACCCGACCCAGGAAACTGTATATGCCGCGACTCACGTCGTTGCCCAGCCATCCTCGGCCGGTGCCCGAGCCGTCACCCTGGGAAATCAGGTGCTCGTCGCTGCCACGTGCGTCGACGCGAAACCACAGCGCCACCGTGAAGTCTCTAATACTCGGATCGAAGGGAATCAGCGTCGTCGCGACATAGTCGTCGACGCCATCGAACGAGAGGGCGCCGCCCAGCCGGCCCGCCTCCCGCGCCGGATCGCCGATCAGAGTGCCAGTATTGCCGTTGCCGGAAGTGTCCTCCGCTACCACACCTGACTGTTCGTCAAAGGTCCAGTGGGCGATAGGATCAAACTGGGCCCTAGCCGTAGGCGAAAGAACAACAAGAAGAAGAACAAGACATGAAATCAGAAACGCCGAGGTCTGTCGCAAGAACATTATATACAGTCTCCATTGCCAGCCCTCCCCCTCTCAAGAATCTGATTTTATAAGTATATAGGTGGAATGCAAATACAAAACCCGGAATCTAACCGTGAATCGATGAATACCCAGGATCAAAATTGCCAAAAACTGAGCCCGACAAAAAATTGACGGGAAAATCTCCTGCAAGCCTGTGGGTGTTCATAACTGCGCAACCGCTTCATCCAGCCGTTGCACAGCGATGACCTCGATGTTGGACACCGAGCCTCTGGCGGGCTTATTCGCCTTCGGGACGATGGCGCGCCGGAAGCCATGCTGGGCGGCCTCCTTAAGGCGCTCCTGGCCGTTCGGTACCGGGCGGATCTCGCCGGCGAGGCCGATCTCGCCGAAGACGACCGTATCGCTCGGCACCGGCCGATTGCGCAGACTGGACAGCGCGGCGAGCACGACGGCGAGATCGATCGCCGTCTCCGTGATACGGACCCCGCCCACCACGTTGACGAATACATCCTGGTCGTACATCGCCACACCGCTGTGGCGCTGCAGCACGGCGAGCAGCATGGCGAGGCGGTTGGGATCGAGTCCCACGGCGAGGCGGCGCGGGTTCGGCGCGTGGCTTTCGGCGACCAGGACCTGCACCTCGACCAGCAGGGGTCGACTGCCCTCGCGCGTCACCATCACCACGCTGCCGGAGACCGGGGCCTCATGGCGCGAGACGAAAATCGCGGAGGGATTGCTCACGCCGCGCAGGCCTTGTTCGGTCATGGCGAACACGCCGACTTCGTTCACTGCGCCGAAACGGTTCTTCACCGCGCGGATCACGCGGTAACGGCTGCCGGAGTCGCCCTCGAAATAGAGCACGGTATCCACCATGTGTTCGAGCACGCGCGGCCCGGCGAGCACGCCCTCCTTGGTGACATGGCCAACGAGAAACAGCGCGCTACCGGTCTGTTTGGCGTACTGCACAAGCTGCGCGGCGCATTCACGCACCTGACTCACCGCGCCGGGCGCGGCCTGAAGCTCGCCCGTATGCATGGTCTGGATGGAATCGATGACCATGACGGCGGGCTTGTCCTTCGCCGCCTGGGCCAGCACCTGCTCCACACCGGTCTCGGCCTGAACCCGCAGCCTGCTTGCATCGAGCCCCAGACGCTGGGCGCGCAGGCTGACCTGGTGCAGGGATTCCTCGCCGGTAACATACAGGGTGGAATGGGATTGCGACAATGCGGCCAGCGTCTGCAGCAACAGGGTCGACTTGCCGATGCCGGGATCGCCGCCGATCAGCACCACCGAGCCGCGCACCAGGCCGCCGCCGAGCACGCGATCGAGTTCATCCAGTCCGGTCGCGACACGCATCTCGTGCGCCGGTTCGATCTCGGCCAGCAGCCGGCTCCCGGTCTCGGCCGGCGCGCCGGCGAAACCGCCGCGTCGACGCGGGGCAACCGGTCTCTGCACCTCTTCCACCAGACTGTTCCAGGCCCCGCACTCGCCGCATTGCCCCGCCCATTTGGGGGCCTGGGCGCCGCACTGGGTACAGGTATAGATCGTCCGTACGCCGCCGCGTGTCTTGACCGTACTCATCGCGCGAGGTTCCTCATGCTGCCACCAGAGGGGACCGATTCAAAATCTATCCCCAGTATATTCCGCGTGGGCGCGAACCCTGTGCCCGCCTGCCGTAGCCAGAGGGGACAGATTTCACAATCTGTCCCCGTGTTCCTGCGTGGGCACTAATCACGTGCCCACCCTAACGCTGCCGGAGGGGACAGATATTAAAATCTGTTCCCGGGTTTCACGGCCACGGTCTACTTCACCCCTGCTCGATGATCGGCACGCGCTGGGTGATGCCGCACAGCAGTTCATAGGGAATGGTCCCGGCGAGACGGGCGACCTCCTCGATCGGAAGATTCCGTCCCCAGAGCTCCACCTCGTCGCCGATCTGAGCTTGCGGAAGATCGCGCAGGTCGATGCACAGCATATCCATGGAGACGCGCCCGACCACCGCCGCGCGCTGTCCACGCACCAGCACCGGGGCGCCCGCCGGCATACTGCGCGGATAACCGTCGCCGTAGCCGATCGCGACGACGCCGATGGGCATGTCCTCGGGACAGATCCAGCTCCCGCCATAACCGATGGCGTCGCCGCGCCTGAACCGGTTGATCGCGATCAGACGCGAGCTCAGCGTCATCACCGGGCTGAGCCCCTCCTGCTGCGCGACGCCGTCCAGAAAGGGAGAAACTCCGAACAGCATGATACCTGGGCGCACCCATTCCATATGCGTCTGCGGCCAGGCCAGCACCCCGGCCGAATTGGCGACGCTGCGCTCGCCGTCGAGGCCGTCGATCGCACCCAGGAATTCGGTGAGCTGCCGTGCGGTATATTCATCATTGCGGTCGTCCGCATTGGCCAGATGCGTCATCAGGCGGATGCGCGCCGCGATCTTGTTGCTGTCGCGCAGGCGCTGGTAGATCGCGGCGGCCTGCCCGGGCGGAAATCCGATGCGGTGCATACCGGTATCGATCTTGATCCAGACCGAGATCGGCCGCGCGATCTCGGTCTTCTCGAGAATCTGCAGCTGTTGCTCATGGTGGATCACGACGGAGAGCCTGTGGCGGGAGATCTCGGCGAGTTCCCCCGCCTCGAAGAAGCCTTCCAGCATGACGATTGGATGCGCGATGCCGGCCTCGCGCAGCACCAGCGCCTCCTCCACGCTGGCAACGCCGAAGGCATCGGCGTCATGCAGTGCCTCTGCCACGCGCGCCAGCCCGTGACCGTAGCCATTGGCCTTGATGACCGCCAGCACGCGCGCGAGCGGCGCGGCGGCACGCACGCGCTGCAGATTCGCGCGCAGGGACTTGAGGTCGATCGCCGCCCGCACCGGACGGGTCATGCATAGGCCTCGCTGTAGGAATCCTGGATATAGTTCTCGAACCGCGTGTACGGCCCGAGAAAGGTCAGGCGCACGGTGCCGATGGGACCATTGCGCTGCTTGCCGATGATGATCTCGGCGATGCCCTTGTCCGGGCTGTCTTCGTGGTAGACCTCGTCGCGGTAGATGAAGGTGATGAGATCGGCATCCTGCTCAATGGCGCCGGATTCGCGCAGGTCGGACATGACCGGGCGCTTGTTGGGGCGCTGCTCAAGACCACGGTTGAGCTGGGAGAGCGCGACCACCGGCACCTGCAGCTCCTTCGCCAGGGCCTTAAGCGAGCGCGAGATCTCCGAGATCTCATTGGTGCGGTTCTCCTTGGTGCCGGGTACCTGCATCAGTTGCAGGTAATCGATGACGATCAGGCCGAGACCGTGATCGCGCTTGATGCGGCGCGCGCGCGCGCGCAGCTCGGTCGGGTTGAGCGCCGGGGTATCGTCGATGAACAGCGGCGCCTCGCTCAGGATACTCATCGCCGAGGTCAGGCGCGGCCAATCCTCGTCATTCAGGCGCCCGGTGCGCACCCGGTGCTGGTCGATACGTCCGAGCGAGGAAAGCATGCGCATGACGAGCTGCTCACCGGGCATTTCCATGGAAAATACCGCTACCGGCACCCGACTCTTGATGGCGGCATGCTCGGCGATGTTCATCGCGAAACTGGTCTTGCCCATGGAAGGACGGCCGGCGATGATGACGAGGTCCGAGGACTGCAAGCCCGAGGTGCGCTCGTCGAAATCGGTGAAACCGGTCGGCACGCCGGTATACGGGGTGTCCTGGTGGTACAGCTTGTCGATACGATCGGTGACGTCGACGAGCAGATCACGGATCGAGCGGAAGTTATTCTGATTGGGCCGGCCCTGTTCCGCGATGCGGAAGACCATCTGTTCGGCATGGTCGAGCAGCTGGGCGCAGTCGCGGCCTTCCGTGTTGAAGGCCGCGTTGCCGATCTCGGTGCCGACATGGATCAGCTGGCGCAGCACGGAGCGCTCGCGCACGATGGTGGCGTAGGCCTTGATGTTGGCCGCGCTCGGGGTGCTGTTGGCGATCTCCGCGAGATAGGCGAGCCCGCCCGCCTTGTCCAGTTCCTTGTGCTGCTCCAGCCACTCGGAGACCGTCACCACGTCAACCGGCTCGCTGCGCGCGCAGAGGGTACTCACGGCACGGAAGATGAGCCGGTGGTCGTGGCGATAGAAGTCGCCTTCCGTGACCAGATCCGCGACCGTATCCCAGGCCGAATTGTCCAGCATGAGGCCGCCGAGCACGGACTGCTCCGCCTCGAGCGAGTGCGGAGGGACCCGCAGCGAATCCGTCATGCGCGTCGCGCCGGCCGGGTTGCTTGCGAGTTCCTGCATAACCTGCACCTCTGTTTACGCTCCCATGGCCGTTGACGGCAGGGGGATTATTCTTCGCCCGCCACCTCGACCTTGACGTCGACGTTGACCTCGGGGTGAAGATGCAAACTGAGCTCGTAGGTGCCGGTCTGCCGGATCGCGCCGTTCGACAGGCGCACCTCGGACTTCTTGACCAGGATATCGAGCGCGGTGAAGGCATCGGCAATATCGCTGGTTCCGACCGAGCCGAACAGCTTGCCTTCGTCGCCGACCTTGCGCGTCACGACCACGGTCATGCCGGCCAGCCGGTCACGGCGCGCCTGGGCTTCAGCCAGCGCATCCGCCGCCGCGCGCTCGTATTCGGCGCGTCTGGCCTCGAAGGCCTTGCGGTTATCCTCCGTCGCCGGCGCGGCCTTGCCGGTCGGAATGAGAAAATTGCGTCCATACCCGGGTTTGACGTTGACCACGTCGCCCAGATTGCCCAGGTTTTCCACCTTGTTCAGCAGAATCACTTGCATTGTCGTCTACCTCGTTGCTCGCTTAACTATAATCCGACTTGAACGGTAATGCGCAATGGGTAATGAGTCACGTGAGATTACAACCAGTTAGCTCATCACCGCCGCTTGTCATCACCCTCTACCCGAATACCCATCTCCTACCAGTATCAATTACGTCGTACTGTCCGGCCCGGGCGGCGGTGGCTCGTCCCGATTCGCCGCCGGCGCGTGCTTCCTGCTCAGGCGAGCACGAAAATCCGTCAGGCTGTCCGCGAAACCGGCCGCGGAAAGTACCAGCACCACCTGCGGCAGTGCGAATAACATCAGCAGATACAAGCCCACCAGCCATGCGACGTGGGCCTGGGTCACGGCCACCACGCCGTGCACCAGCGACAACCCCTGCAGGGAGTAGACCGCGCCGACCAGAAACAACAGGTCGAGCGACACGTCGGCCAGTCCGCCGCCGGCGAAATTGCCCAGCACCAGCAGCACGATCGCCACTCCGGCCATCCAGCGTCCGAGGTGAATGGCATGGAATTCGGAGCGAAATCCGCCCGGGTTGTACACGAGGGCCTGGAGCCAGCGTCCGATGAACAGATTCGTCATCGCGGTATAGAACACCGTCGCTCCCAGAATCCCGGTCATCACCTTGGCCAGCGTATCGACCAGCTTGTCCAGATCCGTCGCCGGCAGTCCGGTATGCGCTTGCTGCAGCATCGGCACGAGCATCTCCTGCATCACGCCACGCCACCAGGTCTGCGTTTCGCCCACCACCATATGGAACCCGATCACAACCAGCGCGGACACCGCCGCCGCCGCCGCGAGCGCGGCCCCCATGGAACGGCTGTTGCGCAAGACCTGCGCGACCACCAGCAGCGGCAGCCAGACCAGCAGCGCAAGAATGAACAGGAAGGTCTCGATCCGGGCGGCCTCGAATGAGGCCACGAGCGCTACCACGGCGACGACCAGCGCCGCCGCCAGCGCCAGCACAAGGCCTTCGCGCGGGCCGTTGCGCAGGGCCGTCAACGCCAGCGCCCCGCCGCTCACATGGTTGAAGATCGGCAACAGCGCGGTAAGCATGGCGCCGGCGACGATCACCAGCAACGCCGGAGCACGCCCGCGCAAGATGAATTCCGCGATTGCTCGCATGTGGCCGCCCTGCTTCTCCCTTTCCTGTGGTCGCCGCACGCCGTTGCATACGGCGGCGTCGAGCGTCGCTTACGCGTGCGAGTCGCTGTATGGCAGCAGGGCCAGATAGCGTGCGCGCTTGATCGCGGTGGACAGCTGACGCTGATACTTGGCGCTGGTGCCGGTGATGCGGCTGGGAACAATCTTCCCGGTATCCAGCACATAATTCTTCAGCAGCTGCACATCCTTGTAATCGATCTCTTTAATGCCTTCCGCGGTGAAACGGCAGTACTTCTTGCGGCGAAACTGACCGCCACCACGGCCGCCACGGCCGCCCTCGCCACGCTCGCCACGATCACGTTCTCTCGGATTCGAATCGCTCATGTTCCTTCCTCTGTCAAAAGTCAAAAATAGGTATATCTGAAAAGACCGCCGGACTGCTACAGACGCCTGATCTCATCGGCCTGCAGGGCGAGGTCCCGTTCCTCCGCCTGGTAACTGCCGCGGGTCAGGAAGCCCTCGACCCGCACGCGATCCCCCGGCTGCAACACCGCGGCATCGCGGCTCACCGCGGCGCCCGCAGCCACAACGACCAGCCGCAACCGCGCCTCACGTTCGATGCCCGCAGCAGCCTGCCGCGACCGGTGTTCAAGGGTAAAACGGGTAAGCGGAATCCGGGCCGGACTCAGGCGCGTCTGCGGCGCCCGGCACACCTCGCCCTCCAGTACCACCCGGTTCACCGCCTGCGCGGCGGGCGCGTAACCCTCAGGCAGCCGGTCGGGCACTGCGCGCGTGGGACTCCGAGCCCTCTTCCCTGCCGGCAACCTTGGCCAGAGGTGACGGTTCGGTAGCCGCCTCGTCACGCTGGATCACCAGATTGCGGATGACGGCGTCGTTGAAACGGAACGCGCTGGTCAGTTCATCCAGTGTCGGCTTGCCGACCTCGACGTTCATCAGCACGTAGTGCGCCTTGTGGACCTTGTTGATCGGGTAGGCGAGCTGGCGTCGGCCCCAGTCTTCCAGGCGGTGAATCTTGCCACCGCCGGATTCGATGGTCGAGCGGTAGCGCTCGATCATGGCAGGGACCTGTTCGCTCTGGTCAGGGTGGACCAGAAACACGATTTCGTAGTGTCTCATAGCGCTCCTTACGGATTGGCAGCCTTCCGCCCGCGGCGGTAAGGCAAGGAGTTGATCGAATTGTCATGTAACCGGGATTACATGGGCGGCTATTCTAGTGGAATCCAGCACCGGATGCAATTACCTGTAAATCATTTACTTACTTCGGCAAGGAGGCGCTGGCGGCGGGCCTCGAACAGGCAGATTCCCGCCGCCACCGAGACGTTGAGGCTCTCGACCGCGCCCGCCATGGGGATGGAAACCAGCCAGTCGCAGGCCTCGCGCGTCAGCCGGCGCAGGCCCTTCTCTTCGGCACCCAGGATCAGGGCCAGCGGGCGATCGAAATCGGCCCGGTGCACGGGGGTATCCCCCTCCATGTCCGTGCCCGCCAGCCAAACTCCCGCCTCGCGCAGGCGCCGCAGGGTGCGCGCGAGATTGGTGACCTGCACGAAGGGGACATGTCCGACCGCACCGCTCGCGACCTTGCATACCACCGGCGTAATCCCGACCGCGCGGTCGCGCGGGACGATGACCGCATCCGCCCCCGCCGCGTCGGCGGTGCGCAGACAGGCCCCTAGGTTGTGCGGATCCTGCACGCCATCGAGCACCAGCAACAGGGGTTTGGGTCCCGCCTGTTCGAGTAGGGTATCCAGCTCATGCTCGGAATAGGCAATGCCGGCAGGGTCGAACAGGGCGAGGACATCCTGATGACGTTCTCCTCCGGCGCGTCGGTCGAGCTCATCGGAGTTGACGCTCTTGAGCGGGATGCGATGTCTCTGGGCGAGTGTGCGGATCTCGTCCAGGCGCGGATTGCGCGCCTCCTGCGCCAGCCACAGGCTCCGGATTACCTCCGGGCGACGCCTCAACACGCCCAGCACGGCGTGTATGCCATACAGCGCGCCTTCCACTCCCTTGCCGCTCACAGCGTCGCTCAGCGTGTCCGGCCGCGACTCTTCTTGGCGCCGCGGGCGCTCGCCCCGCCGCCCGTGCGCGCACGGCCCTTGCCGCCGGAACGCGCCGCGCCCTTCCGCGCCGAATCCGGCTCGGCCAGCACGAAATCGATGGACCGCTCGTCGAGATCGACGCGGACCACCTTGACGCGGATCTTGTCGGCCAGACGGAAGGTCACCCCGCTGCGCTCACCATAAAGCATGTGCTTGACCGGGTCGAACTGATAATAATCGTCGCCGAGGGTGGTGACATGCACCAGCCCCTGCACGTAGATGTCGTCCAGTTCGACGAACAGGCCGAAACTGGTCACCCCGGTGATGATGCCGTCGAACTCCTTGCCGATTTCGCTCATGACGAACTCGCACTTGAGCCAGTCCACGGCATCGCGCGTCGCCTCGTCGGCACGCCGTTCGGTCATCGAACAGTGATCGCCCAGCGTCTGCATGTCCGAAGCGCTGTAGCTGAAATCCTCCGCCGGCTGTCCGCTCAGGCCGTGGCGGATCGCCCGGTGTACCAGCAGGTCCGGATAGCGGCGGATCGGCGAAGTGAAGTGGGTATAGGCCTCGAGCGCAAGCCCGAAGTGCCCGATGTTCTCCGCGGTATACATCGCCTGCGGCAGACTGCGCAGCAGCACGGTTTCGATCAGGCGACGGTCGGGGCGTTCCGCCACTTCGGTCATCAGGCGCGCGTAATCGCGCGCGCGGGGCTGCTCTCCGCCCGCGAGCCTCAGGCCGAGGCCGCCGAGGAATCCACGCACATCCTCGAGTTTCTGCTGATCCGGCTGGGGATGCGTGCGGTATACGATCGAAATCCCCTGTTCGAGGAGATACGCCGCCGCCGCCACGTTCGCCGCGATCATGCACTCCTCGATTAACCGGTGTGCGTCGTTGCGAACCAAGGGAACGATCTTGCTGATCTTGCGCCGGTCCCCGAAGATGATGCGCGTCTCCTTGCTGTCGAAATCGATCGCCCCACGCTTCTCACGCTCCTTCAGCAGGGCCTTGTAGACCTGATGGAGATCCTCCAGATGAGGCAGCAAATCCCGGTGCGTTTCGACGAGTTGCGGATTGCCTTCCACCAGCATGGCCGCCACCTCGTTATAGGTCAGGCGGGCATGCGAACACATCACCGCATCGAAGAAGCGGTAACCGACAATCTTCCCGGCGCGGCTCACGGTGAGCTCGCAGGCCAGACACAAGCGGTCGACCCTGGGACGCAGGGAACAGAGGTTGTTCGACAGCGCCTCCGGCAGCATCGGCAATACACGCTGCGGAAAGTACACTGAATTGCCGCGGTTGAGCGCTTCCTTGTCGAGCGCGGAGCCGGGCTGCACATAGTGCGCGACGTCGGCGATCGCGACGATCAGGCGCCAGCCGCGCCCGCTGCGCTCGCAATAGACGGCGTCGTCGAAATCGCGCGAGTCCTCCCCGTCGATGGTGACCAGGGGATACAGACGCAGGTCCTCGCGCCCGTATACGGCGCTCGCCGGCACCGACTCGGGAAAGACCGCCGCCTCACGTTCCACCGCCTCCGGCCATCGGTCAGGCAATTCGTGGGTGCGGATGGCAACCTCGATCTCCATGCCGGGCGCCATGCGATCTCCCAGCACCTCGACCACACGCCCCACCGGCTGGGAATGCTGGCTCGGCTGTTCGGTGATGGCCGCCACCACGATCTGGCTGTCATTCGCGCCACCGCGCTGGTCAGGCGGGATGACGATGTCCTGACTGATGCGCTTGTTGCTGGCGACCACGAAGCCGAGTCCACCCTCGCTGAAATAGCGACCGACCACCTGATGGGTATTACGCTCGAGAACCTCGACCAGGGCGCCCTCGCGTCGGCCGCGGCGGTCGACGCCGATCACCTTGGCGATCACCCGGTCACCGTGCATGACCGAGCGCAACTGTTTGGCTGACAGGAACAGATCCTCGCTGCCGTCATCAGGCACCAGGAAACCGTAGCCGTCCGGATGACCGATGACGCGCCCGCGCACCACGTTCATCTTGCTGGCCACGCCGTAGCGGCCGCGCCGGTTGCGCACCAGCTGGCCATCGCGCTCCATGGCATTCAGACGCTTGCGCAGCGCCTCGATGCCCGTCTCGTCGTTGATGTCGAGTTCGCGCGCGATCTGCTCCAGGCTGAGGAGAGTCTCGCGCGCCTGCAGGTGCTCCAGGATGAACTCCCGGCTCTTGATCGGGAGTTCATACTTGCGTGCCTCACGGGCGGCGTGGGGGTCGATTTTGGGCTGTTTTGTCATGGCTGTGCTTATTATAATGCGGACTTATATCGCTGGCTGCGCCTCGCGGTTTGACATTATGACACTGTCTGGGTAAAGTTGCGCAGTTTCGCGGTCGCCGCGTGAAGTTTCGCGGCGGCGGGAATAGGCCGAGGTGGCGAAATTGGTAGACGCACTAGCTTCAGGTGCTAGCGGGGGCAACCCCGTGGAGGTTCAAGTCCTCTCCTCGGCACCAATTTGATATAAATCACCACCACCAAGAGATACGTCTCAACTGTTACTCGCAGCAAAGCCGGTCACTGTTGTTGCAAACCGGCTGCCGTCATTACCTTCCAAACTTCTCCGCCGCCCTTGCTGCAACGCCTGGCTGGATGGCGTCTTCGCCCGGATTCAATTCCCGAACCCTCCAAGCATGACCATGGCGTTCATTTCAGTCGATTGGAAACCGTCCAGCACTTCGATGATCCTCGATAGCCTGAAGTGCGGTCCCGCCTAATGCCTTGATCTGCCCCCTGTCCGAGATGCTGTAAAGCCTTGCTCCCTGATTCTGATGCCGGGAAACACCATGGTGAGCTTTCACCATGCAACTCAATAAAAAGGGCCCGAAAATCGGGCCCCAAAACGAAGTCACATTTAGAAGGATTGTAGGACCTGATTACGAAAAGATCTTGCTAAATGCGTCGCGAAAGGCCTGGAAAAAATTCATGTGTTTATTGCGCTTGTTGCGGCGGCTTACATGATGATTTGTACCGCCATCTTTATCGTCACGCGGCTTCTTTGGGGAACCCGTGCTGGCGAGGGTTGGAGCTGCTTTCAATGTCAGGACTACAGGCACGACATACGCGGACTTTTTGAGAAAGTCGCGTCTTGATTCATTTACATTGTTACCCACAAATTTCCCACCTCCGTTCTCCACCACAGCGTGATAAAGAACAGTTGTTACTGACCCAACGAAACAATGTAGTGAGACTAAATAATATCTATATCTCAAGCTTGTTGCGTTGACCCGTGTTTGATGATCAGGTGAAAACGACCACCCAAATCAAACGTTGCAATAATACCGTGCTTTTTGTACCACACATGGCAACCACACATGAGACATATTTAACTATATGAAATTATTAATATAATATATTTTATTGGTGTCTATCATTTGAGACGGCATGCCCGGGCGGGACATCTTTCTTCCTGCATCCGCACAAAGCCCTCCAGAAAAATTCGATGCATGAATATTCCCCGATATCGCGGCAACTGATCCTTCAGAGGAAACAGCAGGAGATGGGTGGCGTTACTGCCCGTCCCGGACTCATTGCCATGACATGACGATGCGCGGCCTGCCGCCGACCCAACTCCGCATGGATCATGAACACCAGGGCATCACGCGATATCCTGCACTGGGCGAGAGAAACAGTGCTTCCAAAGTTGCCCAATGAGATTCACGCAGCCAAGTTAATTCCCGGCTGGTTCCGTCACGAAGCCCAGCTTTTGGATTCCGGCGCGCTGGGCCGTGGCCATCACCCGGATGACATGCTCATACTCGGTCTTGCGATCACCCCGGATGGCGATCTCCGGCTGTGGCTGCTGTGCGGCGGCCGTGTTCAGCAGCGGCTCGAGTTCGCCCTCGACCAGCAGCGTATCGTTCCAGTGCACCCTCCCCTCAGCCGTGACCGACAGCGTCACGCGCTCGGGCTTCACATCGTCCGGACTCGCCGCCGCGCGGGGCAGATCCAGCTTGATGGCGTTCGTCAATACCGGTATGGCGATGATGAAGATGATCAACAGCACCAGCATGACGTCCACCAGCGGCGTCATGTTGATCTCGCTCATCACCTCGTCGCCGTTATCGAAATCGCTGCCGAAGGCCATGTCAGCGCGCCCCTGCAACCGCACTTACCGCCGTCTTCGCCGCACTACTCGCCGCCCCATTGCGGGAGATCGGCGTACCGGTGATGAAATAGGCGTGCAGTTGGTGGGCGAAGCTGTTCAGCCGGCTCAGCGTTCCCTTGTTGCCGCGCACCAGCGCGTTATAGGCCAGCACCGCGGGGATCGCCACCGCGAGCCCGAGCGCGGTCATGATCAGTGCCTCCCCGACCGGTCCGGCCACCTTTTCGATCCCGACCTGACCCGAGTTACCGATGCTGATCAGCGCATGATAGATCCCCCAGACGGTGCCGAACAGGCCCACGAAGGGAGCAGTAGAACCCACCGAGGCGAGGATAGACAGGCCATGTTGCAGGCGGTCGACGGACTCGTCGATGCTCCCGCGCAGGCTGGAAGTCAGCCATTCCGCCAGACTCATCTGTCCATGCAGATCCGAACGGTTCATGGCGTGATGATCCACCGCGGCCTTGCCCTCGTGGGCCAGGCGGTAAAAGGGATTTTCCTTGCTGTGGGCATCCAGGATGTGGAGACCCTCCCCGAAGCTCTGCGCGTGCCAGAAATCCGCGGCGGCGCGCGCGGCCCGGCGCAGCCTCATCAGTCGCCAGGTACGCGTCACGATGACATACCAGCTCGCCACGGACATCAGCAACAGCAGGAGCATGATGCCCTTGATGACGAAATCACCCTGCATCCACAGGGCGGCCATATCGTAGGAGTTACTCGTCATGAATCGCCTTCCTCGCTAACATTTGCATTGATCGTAATTCGCTGCCCATCCCGCGTGCCCGGCTGTTCAACGCAGCGTAAAGTTGACGGGTTGTACATACCAGTAGGGGATCGCCACCCCGCCGCGCATGGCCGGGACATAGCGCCAGCCCTTCACCGCTTCCAGCGCGGAACGGTCCAGGCGCGGGAAATCCACTCGATTCCCGCAACCGGATCTCGCCGACACTGCCGTCCGGCAGAATATAGACATCCAGCAGGACCCTTCCCTGTTCCCGCATCTGCCGCGAACGCGTCGGATACACGGGCGCCGGATTGTCGAGCTGGCTGGCGTCGATGCGCGGCGGGATCACCAGCGGCCGCTCGGGCTCGGGCTCACCCTCCTCGGCCGGTGCCGGCGGGGCCGGCGTGGGGATCTCCTGCGTGATGGCGCTGTCGCTCATCTCCACTTCAGGCGGACTGAGCGGCATCTCGGGCAACGGTTCCGGCAACGGCACAGGTTCAGGCGTCGGGTCGGGTGGCTTGGGGCGCTGGACCGGCAAGGGTTTGGGTGGCTCGATCATCGGCTCCGGCGCGGGCGGCGCCAGCAGGACGCCCGTCACCGTGGGTGCCGAGGACGTCTGCAGGATTGTCTCATGCAGCAGCACCCGGTTGACCCAGAACAACAGGACAAAATGGACGGTGATAACGGCGAACAGCGACAGCAGGCTGTCCCGCGAGAACAGGTCCTGGCCGTCCCTTCGCGTCTGCGCGTCAACAGGATCCACGGATAGCAGGGCAGTAATGCTGGCCTCAGGATTTCTCATGGTCGTCATTCCGGGAATGCGGGAGACGCCCGCCCCCGATTGGCAGGAACGTCGAAGAGCGACTGGCGCCCGATCTCATCCAGGGTCGCGCAACCGCTCAAGGCCATGGCGGCCTCCAGTTCATCGCGCAGGATGCGGATGACGTGTGCAACCCCGAGCGGTCCGGCCGCCGCCAGGGCATACAGATAGGGCCGCCCGATCAATACCGCCCGCGCGCCCAGGGCCAGGGCCTTGAACACATCGGTACCGCGCCGGATTCCTCCATCCAGCAGCAAGGTCAACCGCCCCGCTGCCGCCTCGGCAATCGCGGGCAAGGCGTCGATGGTGGCGGGCAGGGTATCCAGTGTGCGGCCGCCGTGATTGGACACGATCACGCCGTCCGCGCCGATCTCCGCCGCCTTTACGGCGTCTTCCGGCGCCAGAATCCCCTTGATGAGGATAGGCAGCGCGGTAACGCCACGCAGCCATTCGAGATCCGCCCAGGTGGGTGCGACTGCCATCATCCGGTCGAAGACCTGACTTTGCCCTGGCTCCAGTCTTTGCGCCGGCGATAACGGCATTCCCTGCAGGTTCACCGGCGCCACATCCGGCGGGAGGCGGAAACCCGCCCGCTGCTCGCGATTACGGATACCGTTCAGAGGCGCATCCACGGTCACCACCAGTGTCCGGCAACCGCAGGCCTCAGCGCGCTCCACCAGCGCACGGGTAAACCCGCGATCGGCCTGCATGTACAACTGGTACCACAGTGAGGCGGGCGTGGTGGCGGCGATCTGTTCCAGCCGGATGCTGGACAGCGTGCTGACCACCATTGCGGTGTCGGTCGCTGCCGCCGCCTGGGCGGCCGCCAGCTCGCCCTCGGGATGAGCCAGGCGCTGATAGGCCACCGGCGCCAGCAGGATGGGATGGGCGTACTCAGCACCGAACAGCCTGGTGCGCGTGTGTCCGCCCGCCACCAGCGCAAGCACCCGCGGTTTAAGGCGCAGGCGGTCGAAGGACTCGCGATTCCAGCGCAGCGTCAGCTCATCCGCCGCCCCGCCGTCGATATACGCCCAGGCGTTGTCATCCAGGCGCGCGCGCGCGCGCGGGACATAATCGGCGACGGCGGCGATCTCGCGCGGGATGCGTTCCGGCGGAGTTCGACGCCCGCCCGTTTCGACAGGGCAAATCTCCACGGCGGACGCGCCGTCGGGCACCAGTTCCGACTCCCGCGGGTCACGTGTCATATCAGCTCTCGGCCCAATGTCTGAGCAGATTATGGTAGACACCGGTCAGGCGTATCACCGGCCCGGCCTCACCCTGCGACTGACGCAGTTGCAACAGGGCCATATCCATGTCGAACAATATGCGGCGCCGCCCCGCGTCGCGCACCATGCTCTGGATGAACATGAAGCAGGCGAGCCGCCGGCCGCGCGTAACCGGCGTGACCTGATGTACCGAACTGGAGGGATAGATCACCATGCTGCCCGCGCGAAGCTTGATCTCGCGGTTGCCGAATGTATCCTCGATCGACAGCAACCCGCCCTCATATTCCTCGGGCTCCGACAAGAACAGAGTGGCGGATACGTCGGCGCGCAGGTAACCACCCTCCGGCAGAGACCGCATGGCGCCATCGACGTGATTGCCATAATAGTTCTGATCGCCCTCGTAGCGGTTGAAAAACGGCGGTAGTATCCGGGCCGGCAGAGCCGCGGTGAAAAACAGGGGATTGCGCTGCAAAGCTCCCAGCACGACGCGGCGCAGCACCGGGAGATGTTCGGCATCCTCCGCCAGCTGCCGGTTGTGTTTGGACAGTGCCGCCTGGGGACCGGCGGTGAGCTCACCGCCGGTCCAGACGGACCGTTCCAGCCTGCTTCTCAGGTCGTTCAATTCCGCCGGGCTCAGCACATCATCGATGGTGATCAGCATCGACGCCTTCCCCCGCAGTGATCGCCCTGTACTCCATCCATGATCAGAACTTGTATTGCCCGGTCAGGATGAATCTGCGTCCGGTCCCCGGGATTGTGAACGCGCCATTGTCGTAGAGCGCGTCGTACCAGACATCGTCGAGCAGGTTCTGTATGTTCAGCGTCACGTCCCACGTCGGCTGCTCATAGGACACCAGGGCATCCCAACGCACATAGGATGGCGCGGTATTGGGATGGAACTCCGTGTCACCCGGCAGAGTCGGTATTGCACCCGCACCACTCGGGTTATAACCGTAACGTTCACCCTTCGCCTCGGCGCCACCGCCGACTTTCCATTGGTCCGAAAGCTTGTACGTGGTCCACACGTTCGCCGTATAGGGAGGTGTATTCCGCGCGCGCTTGCCCTGGTACTCGGGGTTGGCGCTGGTGACCACGCCGGTATTGGCGTTGACGTTCTCGGCCACCTCGAGGATTTTCGCGTTCATCAGGGCCAGACCGGCAAAAACCTGCCACTTGTCGGTAATGCGGCCGGCCGCCTCGAGTTCCAGGCCATCGGTGCGACGCTTCTTGGTCAGGACAGCCGCCGTGGTCTCAAGGTCGTTATTGCGCTCCCATTCCTTCTCGGCACGATAGATCGCGGCGCGCAGCGCCAGATCGCCGCCCTGCAGCAGCCATTTCCCGCCCAGCTCCAGCACTTCGCTGCGTTCGGGCGGCAGGGGCGTTACCGTGAGCTGGTAGAGATCCGCCGTCGGGCTGAAGGAATCGCTGCGACTCAGATAGTAGTGCGTTTCATCCGTCGGGTGGAACGAAAGCGCCGCGCGCGTGCTCCATTCGCCGTACTTGAGCTGCGGCGAGGTATCGCTGGAATAGTCCGCATCCATGTAGTCGCGGCGCGCCCCCAGGGTGGCCTTCCAGCGCGGGATGAACTCGACGGTGTCCTGCCCGAAGATGGCGTACGAATCGGCATCGAACTCGACCGGGTTGCCCGTCGTAGTCCCGACATAGGGCTCGAACAGCGGCGGGTCAACAGGGGTGGTTCCACCGAGATTCTCCAGCGCGGAGCGGAAACTGTCCTCATTGAGGTATTCCACACCGACCACATACTGGTGGCGCATCCCCCAGGCCTCGAAGGCGCTGTTCAGGTCCGACTGAAAGGCCAGGGTCTCGTAATCCATCATGCGCGTCGGTCCGGCGTTCACACCGTCACCCCCGCCGGTCACGATACCCTCCGCATTCGGTGCCTGCGTCGCGCTGGGCGTTCTTGCCCAATAGGACCGCTCGTAATCACCCTTGCGCAACTGCGTTCGCAAGGTGGTTTCGGAGGAAAACCGATAGGTGTGTGTTGCGGTGGTGATATCCGTCTTGCTCTCATCGAAGTTGAGATCCGTGCCCCAGTACGTGTCGGGGTCGAAGGCATCCGTCGGTTCGCGCGTGTTGGCATCGAACGGAAAACCGTAGTCCGGGATGTCATCGGTCTTCGTGCGCACATGACTGAGAATGAACTCACTGTCGGTGCCGAGACCGTAACCGAAACTGCCGGCGACACCGTCGCGGTGGATCTCCGGCTCGTCCCCGTTGGCCGGATTGGAGCGCCAGCTGCCCTCATCACGTTTCATCAGATTAACCCGCAGAGCGGTGGTTTCGCCGAGCTGTTTGTTGAAATCTCCGGTCAACTGCCGGTAGTCGTCACTGCCCACGCTGGCACCGACCTTGCTGCGGTCCACCAGATACGGCGTCTTGCTCACCTGGTTGATCACGCCGCCAGCCTGACCGCGTCCGAACAGCATGGCGCCGGCGCCGCGCAGGACGTCGATCTGCTCGAGATTGAAGATCTCGCGGTTGTATTGGGCGGTATCGCGCATGCCATCAAGATAAATATCGCCATAGGTATAAAATCCGCGCAGCATCATATTGTCGCCCGCGCGACCGCCCTCCGCCGCATTGAAGGTGAGACCGGAGACGTTACGCAGCGCCTCGCGCAGGGAACCCGCCTTTTGTTCGTCCATCAGTGTGCGCGTTACCGTGGTCACGGCCTGGGGGACTTCATGCGGGTTTTGCGGTGTCCTGCCGACACGCGTCGTCGTCGCCTGGTATCCCTCCTGAGGGACCAGCTCGTCGGCGCTGACATTGATCTCGGGCAGCTGCACGCCACTCTCCAGGGCATCAGTGGCATCCTCTGCCACCGCATTCAATGAAAGTCCGGCCATCATCATCGCCGCCAGCGGAAGCAGGCGCGCGGGCGAGGCTTTCTGATCAGCATCCGGTTTTGTCTGTGCATTTGCCGGCAGCAAGGAAGCCCGGATGGCCCGCACCAGCGGTCGCAGCGAATTTCGGGAATGACGTAAGGCGTACATCGATACAGTCTCCTGATGTTTATGTAGATGAATCTCATCATGGCTGACTGCCTTGGTCGCATACCCTAGGTGGCTGGCTGGTGATGAATGGTTTGAATACCTTGTAATGAACTCGCGGTTATTTGGTCAGGATCAGTTTGTTCTCCCGGGTTCGGCGCAGGGTGTATATCTGCCCACCATGCCGGATAAATACCTGATTCGCTCCACCCAGCAACTCGCCGCTTTCGATCGACCGCGGAGGGGAAGATTTCGAATCCTTCTCATCCGAGCGTGACGGGTGACCTTTGGACTCTCCCACTGGCCTACCTCTCAACCGGCGCGTACATGGCGCCGGCGCCTGACTGCTTGCGCGGTCGACGCATTCTGAAGGCCTGCATTGGAAATCCCCCCCCCCGCAAATTGTGATTATAAATGAGAAGGATTCGCATTATGAACAAAAAGCGGGACGAATGCAATCCTCACCGATGGATGTCGGTGCACGCTATCCGGGATGAACAGGTGCTGACGGGGGATGCCCGCGGGACGCAGGCCGGTTCCCGGCTTCACTCCGGGAGAACCCGGAGCGATTCAGGCAAACGGGTGCTTGAGGACTATGGTCTCGTTGCGATCAGGACCGGTGGAAATGATATCGACGGGCGTCTCGAGCAGGTCCTCGATACGCCGGAGATAATCGCGCGCCTCCGCGGGGAGGTCGGCATGGCTACGCACACCGGTGGTGGATTTTTTCCAGCCCGGCATGTCGATATAGACCGGTTCGCACTCGTCCAGAGTGGATGCGCTGCCGGGGGACATCATGGCGGCCTTGCGCTTCTCCGCGCCGGCGCCCTTGTAACGGTATTCATTGCAGATCCGGATGGTGTCCAGTCCATCGAGCACATCGAGTTTGGTGATGCACAGACTGCTTATGCTGTTGAGCTGCACGGCGCGGCGCAGCGCGACGGCGTCGAACCAGCCGCAACGGCGTGGACGTCCCGTGGTGGAACCGAATTCATGCCCCCGGCTTGCGAGATGCATGCCGACGGAATCGGAAAGTTCGGTCGGGAACGGACCCGAGCCGACCCGGGTGGTATAGGATTTGGTGATCCCGAGGACGCTGTCGAAGGCGAGCGGCCCCATGCCGCTACCCGTGGAGGCGCCTCCCGCCACGGTATTGGAGGACGTAACGTAGGGGTAGGTGCCGTGGTCGATATCCAGCATGGTCCCCTGCGCGCCTTCGAACAGAACACTCGCATCGCGCCGCTGGTACTGGTACATCAATTCCGTCACGTCGGCGACCAGCGGTTCCAGGCGCTCCTGCAGGGCCAGGGTCTGGTCGAGCACCCGTTGGAAATCGATCGGCTCGGCCTTGTAATAGTTCTGCAAGGTAAAGTTGTGGTAGTCGAGCATCTCGCCGAGTTTGGCGGCGAACAATTCACGATGAAACAGGTCGCTCAGGCGCAGGCTGCGCCGCGCGACCTTGTCTTCGTAGGCGGGCCCGATTCCGCGGCCGGTGGTGCCGATGGCCTTGGTACCGCGCGCGGCCTCGCGCGCGCGGTCAAGCGCGATATGGCACGGCAGTATGAGCGGACAGGCGCCGCTGATCTTCAGACGTCCGGCGTACTGCACGCCCTGCTGCTCGAGCATGTCGAGCTCCTCGATCAGCGCCTCCGGCGAAAGCACCACTCCATTGCCGATGATGCATTGGACGTTGTCGTGGAGGATTCCGGAGGGGATCAGGTGCAGCACGGTCTTCCTGCCGTTGATCACCAGGGTATGGCCGGCGTTGTGTCCGCCCTGGAAACGAACGACCGCATCGACCTGTTCGGTAAGCAGGTCGACGATCTTTCCCTTACCCTCGTCGCCCCACTGACTGCCTATGATGACAACCTTTTTCCCCATCTGCCCCGCCTGTATGCGTAGAATATACCCCTGTCGCCGGTGCGTACCTTATACCGCCGGCGCGCCGGCCGCAACCACCGTCCAGCGACCGTCGCGGCGCTCGATGACGCGGTCGCACCCCATTTCAACCAGGTCCACGGCCTGCCCCGGCAGGGTGTAAATAACCCGTTCGCCCTCGGCGCGGAGCCTGCGTATCAGCTTGTGCAGTTCGTCATCATCACTCCAGGGCGGCGACAGAATACCCTTCTTCGGTTCCGCCGTGGCAGGGGCAAGCGCGAGCAGGGTCTTGAGGTCGGTGCTGAAACCCGTAGCGGGACGCGTGCGACCGAACAGCCGGCCGATCTCATCGTAGCGGCCGCCGCGCGCGATCTCCTGGCCGAAGCCGGGCGCAAAGGCGGCGAACACCACCCCGGACTGGTAACGGTAGCCGCGCAGCTCAGCGAGGTCATAGTGGAGATTGATGCTCGCGAACTGGCATTGTGCCGCAGAGGCCATCTGCTGCAGGCTGTCGAGCGCCTCATGCACCTCCCTGCCCGCGGACTTGAATATCCTGCGCGCCTCGTCGAGGACATCGCCGTGGCCGTTCAGATCGACGAGCGCGGTCAGCATGCGGCGGTGGCGGTCAGTGATGGTCCCGTCGGCCAAAAAGGCCTCGATCTCAGGCTTGGCCTTGCGCTGCAAAGCATCGAACAGAGCGGCCTCGCGCCCCTCCACCAGTCCGGCCTCGCGGGCCAGCGCGCGGAAGATGCCGACATGGCCGATATCGACATGGAATGACTGCAATCCGGCGACGCGCAGACAACGCACCATCAGGCGCAGCATCTCGTTGTCGCTTTCGATGCCGGCATGCCCGTATAACTCAGCACCGAGCTGAAGCGGATTGCGCGAACTGGCGAATCCGTTGCGGCGGGTGTGCAGCACCGAATCCAGATAGCAGAGACGGACAGGGGTCGAGCGCATCAGCTGATGGGCGTCGATGCGGGCGGCCTGGGGCGTCATATCCGCCCGCACGCCCAGCAATCTCCCCGTGGCCTGATCGATGAGCTTGAAGGTCTCGATCTCGAGGTCGTGGCCCGCCCCGACGAGCAGAGACTCCAGATACTCGATCAGCGGCGGGATGACGAGTTCATAACCCCAACTGCGGAACATATCGAGCAATTCGCGCCGCAGCCGCTCAAGCGCTTCGGCCTCGGGCGGCAGATATTCGTCCACGCCGTCGGGGAGAACCCAACGATTGACGGCGGTTTCCGGGCTGGATTTTTTCATGCGCGATATGTATGAACGAGTCAGTCAGCGATGGGGGTGATATGAAAGCATCCCTGGCCCGGCTCAGCGGAGGACATAGAGGATCACCACGCCCGCCAGCATGCTGGTCAAACCCGCGAATCGCAACGCATGGTCATCCATCCTGGCCAGGGTCAGCAGGGCCCGTCGCATCGCTGTCGGATTGATAAAAGGCAGCATGCCCTCTATCACCAGAATCAGGGCAACCGCGCCGAGCAAATCCTGCCACATCGATCCCGCCGTTTCCCGTCGCTCGGAAGCCTTTCGACCAGCCCGGGCTCCTGTCAGGCACCGCCGTTACTTTCCCTTGGCATCCTTGAAATATTTAAAGAAATCGCTGTCCGGCGAGATCAGCAGCACGTCACCCTTGTCCTTGAACGAATCACGGTAGGCGTTGATGCTGCGATAGAAGGCGAAAAATTCCGGGTCACGCTTGAACGCGGCGGCGTAGAGGTCCGCAGCCTTGGCATCCCCCTCGCCCCGGAGCTGCTCTGCCTCGCGATAGGCCTCGGCCACGATCACGGTGCGCTGCCGGTCGGCATCCGCGCGGATACGCTCGGCCGCTTCGGCACCGCGTGACCTCAGATCCTTCGCCACCCGCGCGCGCTCCGCCTCCATCCGGCGATACACCGAGGTACTGATGTCCTCGGGCAGATCGATGCGCTTGATACGGACATCGATGACGCGGATGCCGAAGTTCCGGGCCTGCGTTTCGGTGTTCAAGGCCAGCACCTCCATCACTTCCTTGCGCTCGCCGGAGACGACTTCCTGAATGGTGCGCTTGCCGAACTCCGCGCGCAGGCCATCCTTGATGATCTGCGAAAGACGCAGGTTGGCGCGATCGGCATCACCGCCCATGGCGGTGTAATACTGCTTGATATCGTCGATGCGCCACTTGACGAAGGCATCGACGATGAGGTTTTTCTTTTCAGCAGTGAGGTAGCGTTCGGGCTCGGCGTCCAGCGTCATGATGCGGCCGTCGAACTTCCGCACGTTGTTGATGACCGGGATCTTGAAATGCAGCCCCGGCTGGTAATCCGTCCGCACGACTTCGCCGAACTGGAACAGGATCGCCCGTTCCCATTCCTTGACGGTAAATACGGAAGAAAGCACGCCGAGCACGGCGAGGACCAGAACGATCAGTATGGCCATCTTGTTCCGTGCCATCAGCGCACCTCCCTGCTGCGCAAGTTGGCGCGCGACCGGTCGACCGAGGAATCATCGCTCGTCATCCCGGCACTGCCCCGCGCCGCATCAGCGGGAACCGAGGAGGTATCCCGCTTGCCATCCGCGGAAATCAGGCGGTCCAGGGGGAGGTACAGCAGGTTATTGCCCCCTTTGACATCGACCATCACCTTGCTGGTATTGCTCAGAATGGATCTCACCGCATCGAGATAAATGCGCTCCCGGGTCACCTCGGGGGCCTGCTTGTACTCGCTGAGGATCTGCGTGAAGCGGCTCGCCTCACCTTCCGCTTCCGCGATCACCTGAGCCTTGTAGGCATTGGCCTCCTCCAGCATGCGCGCCGCCTCACCGCGCGCCTTGGGAATCACGTCATTCGAATATGCCTCGGCCTCGTTTCGCAGGCGATCCTCGTCTTCGCGCGCCTTGACGGCGTCGTTGAAGGCGTCCTGCACTTCTTCGGGCGGCTGCGCGTCCTGCATGTTGACGCTGGTGACCAGCAGTCCCGCCTGATAACGATCGAGAATTTCCTGGGTAACCGTCGCGGTGCGCGCAACGATTTCGCTGCGCCCCTCGGTCAGCACAAAGTCCATCTTGCTCTTGCCGATGGTCTCGCGCAGCGCGCTCTCGGCCGATTGATGCAGCGTCAAGTCCGGATTGGAGACGTTGAACAGATAGTCCTTCGCGTCCTTGACCTTGTACTGGACCGCGAGTTTGATGTCGATGATGTTCTCGTCCTGGGTCAGCATCAGCGCCTCACGCGCCATCGTGCGCGAACCCTGGCCCCCAAGGCCCGAACGGTAGCCGATCTCGGCGGTACGGATCTCCTCGACGTTCACCACCTCGATGGCCTCGATCGGGTATGGCAGGTGCCAGTGCAGGCCGGCCTCGGTGGTTTCGTGGTAATGCCCGAAACGCAATACCACACCACGGCTGCCTTCGTGAATTGTATAGACGCCGGACAGTCCCCACAGAATCAGCGCGATGAGCAGTATGGTGCCGATCCCGAACGAGGACATACGGCCCGGACCCGAACCGCCGCCCTTGCCGGTGCGCTTGCCGCCGAACAAGGCGCCGAATTTCTCCTGCAACTTGCGGACGAGTTCATCGAGATCGGGCGGTCCCTGCTTGTCTCCCTGGGTGCCCCACGGGTCTTTGCCCCGGGATCCTCCCGGCTCGTTCCACGCCATCGGTAACTTCATAGCTCCGTTCACGATTCGTCCGTTTGTGTTGTTTTTTACACGGTGGCTGATTGTATGGTGCCGCCAGATTCCCCGCAAGTTCCCTGGCGTCCGCAGGCCTCGCCGTCGATAACGACGTGGCAACCGGCCTGCTGCTGCAGGTATCCTAACATATCTGGCCTCAAGATCGCCTCGATGATGCATTCACCGCCGTCGGCGACACGCTCTTCGCGGACCACATGCCATTCATGCAGCCGGGCGCGAATGCGGCCTGCGGCCGCGGGGTCAAGGCGAACCTGCGCGCGGAGCGATCTCGTCCGCATCGCGTGCCCCTCATCCTGCGCGGCCGTGTGGCCGACAGGAGATAGCAGCCGTTCCTGGATCGCCTGTTGCAGCAGATCAATACCCATGCCGTCCCGCGCCGACAGCCAGACCCGCGTCGGCCTTCCCTCCGCGTCACGATCGATCCGCGCCGCGGCATCCGCGCCAAGATCGATCTTGTTGTAGACCTCGATCTGCGGGATATCGCCCGCACCGATGTCACGCAGCACCTGGTTGACCTCGGCGATCTGCGCGGCATGCTCTTCATCGCGGGAATCGATGACATGCAGCAGCAGATCCGCCTCCTGGGTCTCCTCCAGCGTGGCGCGGAAGGCCGCGATGAGATCCGGCGGCAGATCGTTGATGAAACCGACGGTGTCGGCGAGCACCACGTGCCCGAATCCGGCGAGATCGAGCCGGCGCAGCGTCGGATCGAGGGTAGCGAAGAGCTGATCCGCCGCATAGACCTCAGATCCGGTAAGGCGGTTGAACAGGGTGGATTTTCCGGTGTTGGTATAGCCGACCAGGGACACCGCGGGTACGGTTGCCTTGCGGCGCGCGCTACGACTGAGCTGGCGGTGTCTGCGGACCTTTTCCAGGCGCTTGTGCAGCTGCTTGATGCGCCGACCGATCAGACGGCGATCGAGCTCGAGCTGGGTCTCACCCGGACCGCGCAGCCCGATACCGCCTTTCTGGCGCTCGAGATGCGACCAGCCGCGCACCAGTCGGGTCGCGAGATGCTGAAGCTGGGCCAGCTCGACTTGCAGCTTGCCTTCAAAAGTGCGGGCGCGCTGCGCGAAGATATCGAGGATCAAACCGGTGCGGTCCACGACGCGACAGCTCAGGTGCCGCTCGAGGTTGCGCTCCTGCACCGGGGTGAGTTCATGGTTGAACAGAACAAGCTCGGCCTGACGGCCCTTGATGGTGGCGAGTATCTCGTCAGCCTTACCGGTCCCAACGAACAGCTTCGGGTCCGGCCGGTCGCGAACGCCGCGTATCTCGCCGACCGGGGTGACGCCGGCGGAAGTGGCCAGTTGTTCGAAGGCTTCGGCGTTCTCCCACGTGATACGGGAACGCAAATCCAGAGTTACGAGTACTGCCCGCGTTCCGCTTTGAGGTCTGTCAAACAAGCGCGCAGGCACCCCTGCCGCGGCAATCAGTCATCGCCACCGCCGTTTTGGGAGTCGTCCGCATAAGGCGTCTTGATGTTGCGCGAAGGCACGATGGTCGAAATCGCGTGCTTGTATACCATCTGGCTCACGGAGTTCTTCAGCAGCACCACGAACTGATCGAACGACTCCACCTGTCCCTGCAATTTGATGCCATTCACCAGATAGATGGAGACCGGAACATGTTCTTTGCGCAATGCATTCAGGAAAGGGTCTTGCAGACTCTGTCCTTTCGCCATTTTACTTCTCCTTATTGTTTGTATTCTTTTCAGCACCTGCTTTTCCAAATAAAGACAGGACGCTACAAGTGATGTCCCTATCGTGGTATCCCCCGCGGGCCATTGTATCACCTGATCCGTGATTTTTAATATGCGGCCGCCCCAATGTAATTCAATACCTTTTCCCGAATTTTCGGATCAGAACTGTCAAAACCGGCATCGGAATTCTCCGATCTCAGCCAGGTCATTTGGCGTTTGGCCAGCTGGCGCGTCGCTGTAATCGCCTGATCGATGGAGGTTTCCCGGTCTTGCTCCCCCGCCAGGTATCGCCACAACTGACGATAGCCCACCGCCCGGATGGCGGGCAGCCCGGGATGCAGGTCCCCGCGCCGATAGAGGATTTCAACCTCGCCCTCCAGACCTCTTGCCAGCATGTCGTGGAACCTGTGCCGGATCCGTTCGTGCAACTGCGCGCGATCGCTGACCTCAACATGCAATTTGACCGCGCGATAGACAAACGGTTCGGCATCGCGTTCGGCCATCAGTTCGCTCATCGACCGACCGGTCAAGGCATGCACCTCGAGTGCGCGCTGTATCCGCTGGGGATCATTGGGATGAATGCGCCGGGCCGCCGCCGGATC
This sequence comes from Gammaproteobacteria bacterium, assembly GCA_016716465.1. Taxonomy (NCBI): domain Bacteria; kingdom Pseudomonadati; phylum Pseudomonadota; class Gammaproteobacteria; species Gammaproteobacteria bacterium. The sequence goes on along the minus strand of JADJWH010000001.1, from coordinate 653,615 downwards.
CAGCCTGGACAGGCGTGCATGCAGGGTTTCCCAGCCCAACTCCAGGGCTTCCTGTTCCAGCCGTCTGCGCGTTGCGGCATCCGCGCCGGGTAATCTGGAGAGCCCGCGTTCCAGCGCCTCGAAGTACAGCATGGTACCGCCAACCAACAGGGGAATCCGGCCGCGGCCATGGATCTCGCGAATCTCCCTCAAGGCGTCGACGCGAAACCGGGCGGCGGAATAACTCTCGAGCGGATCGCAGATATCGATCAAACGGTGCGGGACGCTGCGCAATAGCGCCTGGTCGGGTTTCGCCGTCCCGATGTCCATGCCACGAAAGACCATGGCCGAGTCGACGCTGACGATGTCGCAGGGAAAACGGCGCGCGATCTCGACGGCGAGATCGGTCTTGCCGGTGGTGGTGGGACCGGCCAGAAAGAACACCAGGGGCCTGTCTTCGTGCGGCATCAGATCATTACGCGAGCTGACTGGTATGGTGCAGGAAAATTAAGTTGCGCATCCCGCGAAGCGTTGATGGAATCCGGGGGTTCGAATCCACCCGAATTTACCCTCTCCAAAGAAGCCGAAACCGACCGGCCCCTTTGGAGGGAGTTGGCGGAGAGGGAGGGATTCGAACCCCCGGAAGGTCGCCCTTCAACGGTTTTCAAGTCCGGGAAAACCAATAGTGGTCAACAATCAACAGCAATAATAACAGCTACTTACAACCACCACAACACACCCCAAAAGGGGCCATTTTTGACGTGAGTGTCCCAAATTTGTCCCATGGACAGGAAAAACCGTAGAATCCAGAGCAACGGTTTTTCGGACCGATGACCCACCAGGGCACAACAGGGAGGGAAATTGCATGGCCACCAAAAAGCCTGCCCATCACCGCGACCCGTGGACCGACTCACAGGAAGCACAGCTGAAGCAGCTCGCACGCGGGAATACACCCACACGCGTTATGGGTATAAAGCTCCAGCGAACCGAGGACGCCATCCGTAGCAAGGCCCATGACCTGGGAGTTTCACTAAAACCGACGAACCAGCGCCCATACAATCGTCGCACGAATAAATGACCTCATCCTCCGGTGAAGAAGGACAGACTGTCGATCTGAAGGAATATCGACAGTGGCTGGTTGCCGCAGAGCAGAAGTCACAAGAGGATTTCGATAAAACTGTTCTCTCGCTTTCAGGTGGTGCCCTTGGGATCTCGTTTGTCTTCCTAAAAGACATTGTAGGCCCTGACTCGATCGTATATCCCTGGTATTTGCTAGTCGCTTGGCTTTCCTGGGGCTTAAGCACTTTTGCTGTACTTGCGTCCTATTACTTAAGCCACCAGGCATTACGTCATGCCATCTCTCAAGTCGATGGAAAAACCATTTACGACCAACCTGCCGGAGGCAGATATTCGAAATGGACAGCCTTCCTTAACGCGGCTGGCGCAACGTTATTCCTGATCGGAGTCATCTGTATAACGGTTTTTGCTGGTGCAAACATATCGTTGTAACTAACAGGAGGAAATAATCATGGCAACAAAGCCGCCGACTCAACCACCTGCGCCAACACCGAGACCACCGACGCCACCAAGAGAACCGGGTGAAAGTGGCTATATTCCGCCGCCGCCACCACCTCGCCCGCGCCCACCAGAACAGAAATAATTAGGAGCGCGTGATTCAAGGCAGTGATTTCGGGCTATCGCTAGAAGAATCAGCACGGCGAAAGTCGCAACATACTCTTTGGCATCAGAATACACATATTAAATTTATTAAGTGCGTGACGCATCAGAACCAGTGGTCGGTGCGGTTCACAGTTCCCTTAAGAGAGATGGAAACTATAATATGCCCTACACCGTCGAGGCATCGTTCAGCGAATTCTTCGATAATATCAATCTCAGTGGCGACCACAGAGAGATTGCCAACAGACGTCGCGATGACATCGTCAACACACTAGAAAAAAATTTTAAGATACTGGAAGCGTTCAGCACTGGCTCGATCCCGAAGTTCACAGCCCTAAAGAACCATGCTGACCTAGACGTAATTGTCGTTCTACATTATGGCCAGCACATAAAGGGCAAGACCCCTACGCAAGTACTAAACGACGTGCGTACAGCATTAGCTGGGTGGCGCACCGGCGCTCGAAAGAACGGGCAAGCAGTAACCTTACACTATCAGACGTGGCCAAATGTCGATATCGTACCTACCAGTCGAGTCGCAGATGACCAGGGCAATATTATCCACTACGAAGTACCCGACTCGAACACTGACAAGTGGATTTCTTCTAAACCAAAAGTTCACGCGAGCGACATTGAAGCAAAGTCATCTAGTTGTGGAGCTAACTTCAGAAGAATCATAAAAATGATTAAGCACTGGAACCGTATACATAGTGATTATCTCCAGAGCTACCACATCGAAGTATTGGCACTCAATGTTTTCAATTACAATCTCGATGACACCCCATGGGGTGTATTTCAATTCTTCGATAGTGCCAAACCACTACTAACGAATAATCTTTGGCACGGCCTCGGCTGGGCTGATGAATACCTGACCGCTAAGGACCGGCAAGAGGTACTAAAACGCTTCGACACCGCGATTGAACTGAGCCGTTTTGCTTGGCATAAGACCTATGGCGAAAATCAAGACCACAAAGGTGCAATTGAACTCTGGAAACAGATTTTTGGCGATAAGTTTCCTGCCTACGGGTGATCGAATGTCTCGTAGCGACCCCATCCGCACAAATTATTACACAGCCGTTCAGACTTTCGAGGTCATGTCTGACGTGAGTTTTTATTTGGGCGCATTGTTATCATATTTGGTTCTTGTAATTAATAGAGGTACGCATCCAGATGCATATAGCCTAATATTGCTGCTCTTCGGCATTACAGTCATTGCGCTGTTCTCTTTTGGAATAATGCTGAGACTGTATTTGGTTCCTCGAGCCGAAGATAATCGTCGATTAGATTTTTTTAGTAGCGCTTGCAATGTCAGCCTAATTCACCAACAAACTGAAGGATACTACAACAACAATTTTACGGATCCGATAAAGAGGATGGCTGCGCAAACATTCGAAAATAGCCTATTCAGCAAGGAAATTGTTCTACGGATGGTGCGTCGAGAAAGATACAAAATAGCCCTATATGCTTTAATTTGGGTAGTCCTCCTGTTTAATCGTCGTACAGAACTTGGCTGGATAGTGGCAGTAACCCAAACCATCTTTAGTGAGCAAATTTTTTCAAAATGGCTTCGCCTTGAATGGCTAAGAACTCGGCATGAGAAAACATTTACCGATTTCTACAAGTTATTTCAGACTCGTCCGCCTGTTACAACATTCAATGCCCTAGCGTTGGAAGGTATTACCTTTTACGAAACTTCTAAGGCAAATGCCGCTATAATCCTATCGTCGAAAATATTTGATGAATTGAACGAACGCCTATCGGCTGAATGGAATTCGATTCAGACTAAGCTAAATATGTAGCTGATGATATTGGTATCAAGAAGATCGATTTAAAAATCTAACTGCGGTACCTGGCTCACGTTAGTCAGAGATATTTGCTATTAATCAATCAAGTGGTTCAGCCCTAGCTCATTTTCGAAGGGATAGTTATTACTAATTAATGACAACCTGAATTGACAACCCAAACTTTCCGCCAGACACTAACGAAGCCTTGCGCTGCTCCGCCACCCCTTCACCTACCCCTACCAGGAAGGACCCACAGCCCCCTCGCGACCACCCGCGAGAGAGCCGGGCTCCTGCCGGGATTCGCCACGCGGGACGTGAGGGAAACCGCGCCGCACCCTCCCGGCCGGGGCTTTACTCAGTCGATTCGTCGCCCGGGTTCCTTACCGCACCGCGGTGCCCGACGATGCCGGCGCCGAAGTCCAGCCGCACCTTGCTCTTGAGCCCATCCGTGTCGAAGTCCCGCTCGGTCTCCAGGAACGGCCCGACGAAGCCCTCCAGGTAGGCGTACTCGATCACCGGCTCGAGCGCCGGATCGGCGAACAGATACCAGGCGATCGGGGAATCGCCATCAAGGCGCGGATCCGCGACCACCTCGAGGCGCGAACTGAACGGATTGGCATCCTCGGCACGGGTTGCCTGGATCTGCGTTACCAGCTTCTCCCCATCGGTCTCGAGCGCGGCCGGGACCACCAGGTAACGCGGGGGCAACCCCATCGGCTCCTCGCTCCCCAGGTCCTGCTGCAGCCGCAGGAGCGTGCGCCCGGCCCCGATAGCATCGACCGACAGCGCCGCGGCCACGGCCAGGTTGTGGTGGTTTGCGTCGTCGAACAGGTTGTGGCCATCATCGAGGGCCGGGTTCGAGGTCAGCAAATCGACCAGAGTCCGGTTCTCGAACTGCACCGCGGCCAGCGCCATGCGCTGCAGCACCGTGGAGAAGGCGTCGAGGTCATCATTGACGATCGCCTGACGGGTGAAAATGACCAGCCGGCCGAAGGTCTCGACCCGATAGGCCTCCTTGGACTCCGCCATCGGCCCGGCCGTGTACTCCGCTCCCGGCAGGACCTTACGCAATTCCGGCGCGGTGGAGAGCCGGACGTTCGTGCGGGGCCGGAAGTCGCGGTTCTCGACCCGCCGCGCGACCAGGCGCAGGCCTGGCGGGATGGCGCCGTAAAAGGCCGCCAGCGAGCGGTTGCCGGCGTCGAGCAACAAGGTCGGGAAGTCCGAGCTCGACATCGCACGCTCGATCAGCCGCGGCCCGCCGTCGAAGGTTGTCCGGATCCCGCGCGCCTCGAGACAATCGCGCGCCAGGTCCGTCAGGCGGCGCGAGTAGAAGGGGCGCGCCTCCTCGCTCGGTGCCTGGTGCAGGATCCGGGCAGAGACCGCCGCCGACATCGCCCGCAGCGACCAGTTCGGGCTGGTGTAGTCCTCCCCTGCCTCGATGTGCCCGTTGATACTCGACGGGCCAGCCGCCACCCAGGCCTCGACGATCCGGCTGCGCGCGGCCTCGAGCGTGAGGTCCGAGCCGATCAGAGTCTCGGCGAAGGCGTCGTCGAGCTTGGCCGTACGGCACGACAGGCGGATCTCGGTGGCGCGCTGCTCGCGCGAAGCATTGTCGGAGGCCTGGGTTGGGCTTGGTTGGTGGTGCGGCATGGTGACGTCTCCTTGGGCTCGGGTGACCGCGCCGGCGTCGGCGGCGATCGGGGTGATTGAGATCTCGGCCGGCTCCCACAGCGTCACCCGGTAGACTGGGACGCCGTCGACCACCTCCTCGACCTTCTCCATCTTCAAGCGCTGGTAGCCGGCGCGGACCTTCTGCCAGACTTTTTCGCTTTCCTCGTCCTCGGCAAACCGGAGCAGCGCCCGGGCCTCATTGCCGGCAATCCAGGCCCGCTCGACCACGCCGATCACGGCATCGAGGTCGAACTGGTTATGGATGGCCAAGACCGGCGCGCCGGCGTTGAGGCGATCGAGGTTGAGCGCGCGGGCGCTGACCTCGAGTTCCTCCCAGTAGCGGCCCAGGTCCCAGGCATCGCGCAGCACGCGCGCGCCGGTGGAAAACACGACCTCGATCGTGCGTGCGGACTCGTTGATCGAGGTCGGGGAAACGGCGGCGCGAACGGTGAGCGGGAGCAGCTGGTCAGTGCGTGGAGCGGGTGCGGCGTTTCTTGGCTGAGGCATGGCGGCCCTCCGTGGATTTCCGGGGGAGCTTACCGCCGGCGGCGAAGTGTCCGACATAATCCGGATTTGACCGGACACCAGCCGCCACCTCTTGCAACCGGGAGGGCGACGTCGGGAGAACCGGGTGGTGCTGCACCAGGTCGAGCAGGATCCGCACCTCCTCCCGCGCCAGGCCCTCGGTCCAGTCCTCGGTACCGTCCCGCAGGCCTGCGGCCGCGGCGGCGATCTTGCGGGCTTTGGCGCGCCAGCCGCCCGAGAGCTGGCGGAGTGCCACGACCAGCTGCAGGTTGCGCTCGGCCAACCGTAGCGCCGCGGCCGGGCGCAAGTGAGCGCCACCCGGTGGCACGTCGAGCCCCAGCGCGCGATCGAAGGGCACCCCCTCATCGGCGTAAGCCTGGACGGCAAGGCGCAGCCAAGCGCGTACCCCGCCCGGGCACAGCGCGCTATCGTCGGGCTGCTCGAGCCAGGTACGCAGCGCGCGCAGCAGCAGGCCGGTGCCGACGGGATCTCGCATCTCAGTTTGCTGGCGGTGGCCCGCCGGGAAAGAAGCGGTCATATTCCGCGGCCTTCTGCAGCAGGGTGGTGGCCAGCGCCCGGGCGCCCGCCGGCGTCATGGTGACCTCGGTTGCCTGTCCTGCGATCCGGATCTGCAACACGAGATCGCCGCCATGGCTCGGGAGGCCAACCAGGATTTGGACGTCCTCGCTGTATGGGGTTTCAGTAGTCATGGGCCCTCTTTGTCGGGAATATGATCGAGCAGGAAATCTCCCGCGCGCTGTATGATACGCGCGATGACCTGGCGCTGGAGTCGGGTCAATCGGAACTTCATGGCGATGGCTGCAGCCGCCCGGGCGTCGGCGGCAAAAGCGATGGCGATCTCTTCCATTGCGAGAACAGCATGAGGGCGCTGGTTGGGGCTCCGCACCATCAACATCCCTCCCTGGTTTGCACGCGCCTACAAATTCGCCCACCAGCCGCACCTTCGATGAGCAGCATCGCCGTGCGCTGATCCAGCCCCATGCCCTCAAGCGCGGCACGCCAGGCCTGCTCATCGGTGAGCTGATCTCGCAAGCTGGCCAGGTGCCTGCCGGCCGTGCGCCTCGAGTCCCGGGCAATTTCATCCGCCTCGGCGCCGAGCTCGAGGGACATGCGGATGCGCGCATGGTCAACATCAGCGATAGTCCGGATATTTCGCTCGACGATCGCCTGCATCTTCAACCGCGCAGTCACGCGGGCATGGTCCGGAATAGGCAACTACTTGATGACGCTTTCACGGAGCTCGAGCATGGTCCACAACCCATGCGAGAATGCCTGGTGATGATGCCGCAATGCATCACGCGCAAGCGGCTCGGACAGATACCATCCATCCATCGCGCCGGTGTTCAGCTCGACAATAAGCCAGCCTTGAGTTCGGTTCATGATTATTTTTCTCCCCGTTTTAGTGGGCGTAAGAGTGGCGTGCACATAGCGCCGGGTAAAGCCATCGTTAGCGAGCCAGCGGCGTGGGCATGTGTTGATTCTGACTCCTCGCGGAAGCGACGCATGTTCTCCTCGTGGCGGTGCCTGACCTCCAGAGGGAAGCTCTCCGGGCAATCGAGGGGCGCCCATGCCACGGCATAGGTTGCTTTCTCCTCGCCGGGCTGACCCCGCGTACAGGTCAACAACCCGCGCTCACACAGATCCACGGCTGCTGCTCGTAGTTCCTCGGGTGACAGGTCTGCCAGAACGATATTTGGCGGGGTCATGGCACACCCACTGGCGACGCGCCAAATCGCAGAGCTGGTTGGTAGATATCTAGAAGGGGATCAAAATTTGAGCCCATGGAATGGGCAAAAAGTGCTCCATGGTCCCAAAAATTGCGCCCATGGAACGGATGAGCGCTCCATAAGCGCAATATTTGACAGCCTTGGGCGCAAAATTTGAGCATCAGAAAAAATCGCGCAATGAGGATCAGGCAGGTGGCAACCATGAGCGATACGCATGGCTCGGCACGGGCGATGCGCGAGAATATGGGGTGTCGTCGACGGCAAGCCAGGTGATCGCCCACATCGTGGGCCGCGCGGGCACGCGGGACGCAGGGTGCGTCATGATAATGAGCTGGCGATTGCCCAGTTCGGCCAGCGCGCGGTACAGCGTATTCCGTGACCCGATGCCAGCCTTCGCTGCCTGCTCGGGGGTGATGCCCAGAGCACCATTGTTGCGACCCCGATACATGGCCGCGAGCAAGACCAATACTCGAAAGCCCGCATGGCTGAGTGTCGTGACCGCCTGGTGCTCGAGCACCCCAACTGGGATCCGCGCGAACCATGCGCCCCCATGGCGTCGATTGGATTTCCTGCTCAAGCTCGCATTTCCGAGATTTCGATGCGCTCGAACTCCCCAGCGACCATATCGCGCACGGGCCGATCAATTTCATCGACCATCGGTCAAACTGCGAGTTGTTTTTGCTGTTCATCGATCCAGCGGAGAAATAGCTCCTCGTCGATGAGCACGCGCCGCCCGATACGGACGATGGCGCCCGAGCGTGCCAGACCATTCCGCTCGGCATTGTGGATAGCCCATCTCAATGAGCCCTCCGAGAACGCGTCCGGATATCGCTTCGCCAAAACGCGGACGGTTCGTAGGGGCCGTGCCTGCCCCTCAGTATCCGTGGTTCGGCGCGCCCCTGGGATCTGCTCGCCGATCCGGTGCTCGAACCGATGTTGATTGGTGGACATAGAACCCCCATGGATGATTTAAGCAACACAGGGCAACAGTGCCATGCGTGGCCGCGGGAGTAACGCCGGTTTTCCGGGCAAAAAACCGGCGCTGAGGGGGGGATTACCTGGGGGGAGTCTTGCGGGCCGCTGCGATCTCGTCACGCTGTGCGGCGTAGAGTTCCTTCACTTTCGTGCTCTTGAATTGATCAGGTGCCCAGACAGTGAACTCAGCAGCGACCGTCGCGAAAAGGTCATCATCGATTTTTTTACCTTGTCGATGAAGCTCCTGGACGCGCAGATAGATCATCCCCGCGTACTGCTCCTTCCGCACCACTTTGAGGTGCGGGCGTTTGATGCCCAAGGCTGTATCGAGCGTTTCAGCTTCACCGCAACTCCATGCGTTATAGGCCTTCGCAAACCCTTTTTTCACCCAGTCAGGTACTGGATGGTCGAGTGCAAGGCAGGCATTCAGCGCGGGATAGAGCGCCTCACTATGGCCGGCGTCAAAAGCCTCCTCAAGGCGCGCCAAGTAGGACTCCATGTCCACCGCATGCGCCGGCGCGCCCAGAGATCCCTGGGCCGCCGGTACCGGCTGGGTTTTGTCATTACCGGAAGACTTCGGCATTCAGGCGCTCCAGCACCGCGCGGCGATGCTGATCGGACATGTGCGAATACCGCGCCGTCATCTGGACATTCGAATGCCCCAGGATTCCGGCGACCTCGAGCGGGCTTGCACCGGTCATCATCAAGTAGGACGCTGCGCTATGGCGGTTATCGTGGAACCGATAATCCTCGATGCCGGCGGCCTGCAGGGCCTTCTCCCACGGAACACGAATGTCGAGTGGCTGGGAACCGCGGCTCGATGGGAACACCAGGTCGGTATCGATGCGAGGAACCTTCTCGGCCTCCTCGATCCAGAGCTTGAGCGCATCGAGAGCCGCGCCGACCAAGGGTATCGACCGGCCCTTCGAGGTTTTCGTGCGCTCCGGCGGCAGCATGATGACGGCGCGATCGAGATCGACCTCGGAGCGCCGCAGCCCCATGATCTCGTTTTTACGCATACCCGTGGACAGCGCCAGGATCACCACCGGGTAGAGAGCCGGGTTCGCGCTCGCCTTGGCAGCCTTGAGCAGGGCCACGATCTCCTCCGGTGACAGGAAGCGGATTCGGCCGCCGGGCTCCGGGAGCTTCGAGACGTTACGGACCGGGTTCTGCGTGATCCATTCCAGCACCCGGACGCCAACGCTGAAGCAGTGAGAGAGGGAAACCACATAGCGGTTAGCCGTGGCCGAGCCACGCGCCCGCGGCGCCTTGCCGCGGCCCTGGGTGGATTTCTCGCCGGCGACAACCTGGACCTCGGCCTTGGCCCGCTTCGCCTCATCAAGCGTCTGCAGAAGCGCCTTGCGATGCCTGAGCACGAGCTCGCCCGTGACATCGATGAGCGGCACCCGACCAATGCGGGACTTCCACCAGGCCAGATGGCGTCGGTAATTCGCCGCATCGCGGTTACGCGTTTTAGTGGGGAGGTAGTCGTCGAGGTAGTAATCGACCAGGTCGCCGACCGTGCGTCGCTGCGCCTGCGTGGAAAACCGCTTGCCGGCCCGCAGGCCGGCCTCGGTATCTGCGGCCCAGGCCTTCGCCTCGACGAGCTTTGGGAAAGTGTTGGTCACGTGCTGCCCGCGGATCCGGATACGGACGCGGTAACCGACTGAGCCGTCTTTACCGATGCGTTTCTCTATGGTCGCCATGGAAAGTGTCCCAAAAGTGTCCCATGAGCCTGAAAACTCCCTCGGCGCCTGACTGCTGACCTCCTTGTAACTGTTTGTTTTATTTGGCGGAGAGGGAGGGATTCGAACCCCCGGAAGGTCGCCCTTCAACGGTTTTCAAGACCGCCGCTTTCGACCGCTCAGCCACCTCTCCGGATTCGGCTGGATTGAGCCAAGGCTTTGATGCGAGCGGCTATTCTACAGCAAATCGTCATGGATGCCAGTTCGAGCGCAAGGTGATTGTTTCCAGAGAGGCCGACGGCGGAACCGCGGCGGGAGAAAACGGATCCTCGCTTGAATCGACCGGCGCGAGCCACTATATTGGAACAGGTCATGGATACAGGAGGTTCTGAAAGCGTATGAATCCTTTGCAAAATACAGTACTGCACACCCGGACGACCGCGCTGGGCACGAACAAACTCATTCGCAATACCTATCTGCTGCTGTCGATGACGCTGCTGTTCAGCGCCGCCACGGCCGGCGTTTCGATGGCGCTCAATCTGCCGCACCCCGGGCTGATCCTGACGCTGGTGGGGTATTTTGGCCTGCTGTTTCTGACCCACAAGCTGCGCAACAGCGTCTGGGGGCTGGCTGCGGTCTTCGCGCTGACCGGTTTCATGGGCCTGACCCTGGGACCGGTCGTTCAGGCGTATCTCGGCCTGCCCAACGGCGGCGAGACCGTCATGACGGCCCTCGGCGGCACGGGCGCGATCTTCCTGGGTCTGTCGGCCTACGCCCTGACGACTCGCAAGGACTTCAGTTTCCTCGGCGGCTTCCTGATGGTCGGGATACTGGTGGCCTTCCTGGGCTCGCTCGCTGCCGCGCTGTTCTCGCTACCCATGGTTGGCCTCGCCATGTCGGCGATGTTCATCCTGCTGATGTCCGGGTTCATCCTCTACCAGACCAGTCAGCTGGTTCACGGTGGCGAAGACAATTACATCCTCGCGACCGTCAGCCTGTATGTGAGCATCTATAACCTCTTCCTCAGCCTGTTGCAGATACTCGGTGTGTTCAACAACAGTGACTGATCCCGGACCACTGTTCCCCGAGGGTCCACTCCCAAAAGCCCCGCTCATGCGGGGCTTTGTATTTATTCCCCAGTATTTTGTTTTTTAATGAAATCTACATCTGCACTACAAGCGTCATTTCTTCGTTTCCAGATACTTGGCTCACCTTCATAAAAATATTTGTCTTTTGCCTATCGATGCACTACTATTCCTACCTAATATTTATTTTTATTACTTCTGTCCATTCTGCAATCAGGGCGAGGTTGCCGTAATGAAACGATTCCTCAAACGATTTTTCCGGATCAAAGACGCCCCGGGTCCAAACAACACGGATCACTGCCGATTGAAAACGGACGACTCCCAGTTACATGAAGGTTTCAAGACCAAACCCGGACAGGGACCGTTTCTGAGTTCCTTCGACGGCAGGGTGATACCCCTGCGCAAGGCCCGCTTCCTGCGAAAGGACTGAATCGCCCAGACAGCGATACATGGATACAAATCAGACTTGGATGGTACGAGCAACACTCAACTAAGGAGAAACGCGATGAAAGGTGACCACAAGCACAGCCACGAACATGATCATACCCACAAGCACGAGCACGAACATGATCATACCCACAAGGACGGCACCAAGCATGCCCACAAGCATGGACACGAACATGCCCACGGCCATGAGCACGAGCACACCCATTCCCATGACCATGGCGCCGACAGCAGTCATGGCCACAAGCACGGCGAGAAGGAACTCGGAGGCCACGAGCACAAACACCCGGGGCACGAGAAGGAACCGCACGACCACTCGCACTGAGCGGCGAACGCGACCGCTCACAGTTGTGATCTGAAGCAAGTCTCCCTGGTACAAGGACGTGCCTTACAGATGTCAACCACAACTCCAGGACGGAAATCTAGCGCCCCTTGGTTACAAGGGGCGTTTTTTTCGGCGCATCGCCGGTCACCAAGCGGGGAGGAAAGTGGATCAGGAAACGACGCCGTGCCGGGCCCCGCGGCGGCGGGACAGAGCCAGCAGGGACATTACCAGTATGAGCATGAAAGCCTGTACGCCCAGACTTTCCCAGTTGGCGTAGACCCCGATGGCGTTCCACTCGGGGAGGGGTGCACGGTCCACCGGCACATAACCGGCTTCCTGCAGCGCGGCGATCCCCTTCCCGGCAATGACGAAGGACAGCAGCATCAGGATCAGCGCATTGACGCCAAAGAACAGCTTCAAGGGCAAGCGCACGCTGAAATGAAGGATCAGCAGTGCGACCATGACCAAGATGGCCAACCCGACCGCACCTCCCGCAATGAGATAGATTCCGGCACCCGGTCCCGCCTCCAGGGCCAGGGCCTGATAGAAAAGCACCGTTTCAAAGACCTCGCGATACGCGGCGGTGAAGGAGATCAGGGCAAGCAGCCAGACTTGACCGGTACTGAGTGCGCCCCCGACTTTGTCGTGCAGGAATCCTTTCCAGCGCTTCGCATGCATATTGTCGTGCAGCCAGTAGCCGACATAGATCAGCATGGCCGCGGCCAGCAAGGCCACCACACCCTCCGTCGCCTCGCGACCCGCGCCGCTGATCTCGATGACCGTGGATGCCAGCCACCACGTCGCCAGCCCCAGCAGCAAGGCCCCGATCCAGCCCATGTGCACATAGGCGATGTTCTGCTCGCGGCCGGTCTTGCGCAGGAAGGCGATCAATGCGGCGATGACCAGCACCGCCTCGACACCTTCGCGCAGCAGAATGGCGCCGGAACTCACGGCCGCGAGACCAGGGTCGATGCCCGCCTGCTGGCCCAGCTTCCCGCGCGCCTGGCCGAGCAATGCCCGCGTCGCGGCGTACTGCATATCCACCGTTTCAGCTTCAGCCCCGTTGCGAATGTCCTGCCTCAGGACGGCCATCGCCGATTCGATCGACTTCATCAGCGCGTGATCCACCAGGTCGAGCCGCGTTTCCACCAGTTCGAAGCCATCGAGATACGCGCTCACCGCGAACGAATACGCCTCCGCAGACCGGCCGGCATGATAGGCGTCGATCGCCTGGGCGAGCCGATCATCAATCAGCGTCCACGCCTGCCCCTCGTCAACCGCCGCGGGCGCGATCGACTCCGCATGACCGACGGCCGAGAAGGCAAGGCTGCAAGCCAGGGCCAGCATGAGGCGCCTGATTGTTCGTGTCAGACTCGTCATGGCCGGATCACAATGCCGTATGGAAACGGAATCATCGGCCCTTCCCGCCTTCCGCGTCCAGGGCGCCCCGCGCCTGGGCAAGCAGGTTCTGGACAAACCCGTTCTGGTTCTCGACCACGCCCAGCGGCGCGCCCTGTCGCATCAAATCGCGCAACTGCTCCATGCCCTGCTCGATCGTCTTCATGAGATCGTAGTCCACCTCCTTGAGGCGGTCTTCGAGCAGTTCGAAACCGTCGAGGTAGGCGGTCGCGGAGAGCAGATAGGCCTGCTCCTGATTCCCCGTCCGGTATGCATCCAGGCTCTTCTTCATGTTGACCTCGATGACCTCCCAGGGTGTACCCGGCTCCGCGGATATGGCGACTACCGGCGGCATCGAGCCAAACACCAGCGCCCCGGCGAATATGCCCGCCAGAAACAGTTTGCGATGAAACATCATCCGGATCTCCTCTGCGCCCTCGACCGCGGCCTGCACGAGGACCGGAGCCGTCGAATTAAGAATAATTATCGTTAATAATAGTGATCGGGCGCAAAAAATCAACTGTCGCCACTGCGATCAGGGGCGCCCTGTTCGGAGGGAGGCGGGGGAAGAATGGCGTGCGGCGAGGAACCGCGGGACCGGGTAATCCCGGCTGGGAAGCTCGATCGGATCCGGTTACGGGGTCATGAGCATGCGGCCGCAGTCACACCCGCAGAGTTTCTCTCGCGCCATGGTGATATAACACCCGCTTCAGCCCGGGCACGATCTGGCCGCGCCCGTGGAGATACATCAGCGGAAGTTCCTCACTGGAGACATTAAGTACCTGCCCCGTCGCAACCGCCTTTGACATATTCGGGTCTGGGAACCATCATCGCGTGGCCAGCCAGTAATTGATCAGGTGCTGACAGAACAGCAGGCAACTCGGATCCACCTTTACGTCGATGATCAGCCGCCGACCGTTGTCATCCTTCAATACGACTCCGGCGCTGCCGGCGGTTTCCCCGGTAAACTTCCAGCCATCGAGATTCGTACTGGTGGTGAAATAACGGCGAATCTCCTCGGGCTCTGAATGGCTACCGAAGGAAAGGTAACGCGCCTCCCCTTGTTCGGGCAGCTTCGACAACAATGAAGAATCCGGGAAAACCGGAATTGTCAGGGCCGGCGCGATGCCACGGCTGCTGGCATCGATATGCGGGCCATGGCGGCTCGCCAGCGCGGCGAGACAGGCCATCGCGACCAGGCCGATCAGGACCATCCCTGCTTTGCGTCCGTTTATCATGCGGGTTTGAACGGGTCCTGAGGCGTGCGAGACAACTATCAGTCGGTGGCGTGAAACCGGGTGGATATCGGGTCCGTATTATGCCTGCAGTGATGAGCGTCGGGGAGGTAACAAAAACCGAATCAGTCTAACCACTAAGTATTAAGCCTCTGTCAGCCGGGTGAAAACCACGCCAGGGTCTGATGCAAACGCACGACCTCCCCGACGATGAGCAGCGTGGGGGCGTGCACATCGTTCTTCGCCACGAGCTGCGGCAGGCTCTCCAGCGTCGCCGCGATTACACGCTGATTGCGCGTCGTCCCCTGCTCGATCAGCGCGGCGGGCATGGCGGGACTCATGCCATGAGCCACCAGCTCGCGGCAAATGTCATCGAGCCTTGCCAGGCCCATGTAGATCGCCAGTGTCTGCTGCGGCAGGACCAGGCCGCTCCAATCGAGAACGACGCCATCATCGCGCGAATGGCCGGTGACGAAGACCACCGACTGGGCGTAATCACGATGGGTCAGCGGGATGCCGGCATAGGCGGCGCAACCGTTGGCGGCGGTGATCCCGGGCACGACCTGAAAGGGAATCCCCTCCCCGGCAAGACTTGCGATCTCCTCACCGCCGCGCCCGAAGATGAAGGGATCTCCGCCCTTGAGACGGACCACCTTCCTTCCCTGCCGCGCGTGTTCGACCAGGATGCGGTTGATTTCCTCCTGTCTGAGCGCATGGTAATCACGCCGCTTCCCAACGTACACACGCTCGGCCTCACGTCGCACCAGATCCAGAATCTCCGGGCTGACCAGGCGGTCATACAGCACTACGTCCGCCTGTTGCATGAGACGCAGCGCCCTGAAGGTCAGCAGGTCGGGATCACCGGGTCCCGCCCCGATCAGATAGACCTCGCCGCGGGTCAGGCCGGCATCCGTACCTGCGGCGAGTTCCCGCTCGATCAGTTCTTCCGCCTCGCGCTCACGCCCGGAGAGCACCAGCTCGCTTGCCGGGCCGTGCAGAATGCGCTCCCAGAAGCGCCGGCGCTCCATCGAGCTGCCGAGGCTGCGGCCGACGCGCACGCGGAACCGTCCCAGCAGCTCGGCGAGCCGCCCGTACCCGGCGGGGATCATCGTCTCCAGTCTGGCCCGCAGCTGGCGCGCCAGCACCGGCGAGGTCCCGCCGCTTGAGACCGCGACCAGCACCGGTGACCGATCCACGATCGACGGAAAGATGAAACTGCAGAGCCCCGGCGCATCGACCACGTTGACGGGAATATTGCGTGCGTGCGCGGCAGCGGATACTGCCGTGTTCACGGCGGTGTCGCCGGTCGCGGCCACGACGATGGCGAACGCATCGACGTCCGCAGGCCGGAATTCGCCCGCCCGGTGCACGATCTCGCCACGTGACATCAGTTCAGCCAGTTCGGTACAGAGCTCGGGAGCGATTACGGTGACGCGGCCGCCGGCGCGTCGAATCAGGCCGATCTTTCGCGCCGCAACCTCGCCACCGCCGACCACCAGGCAATCGCGGTCACGGAGCTGAAGAAAGATCGGGAGGAAGTCCACAAGACTCGCTTCAGCCGATCACGCTGATACCGCCCATGTAGGGATGAAGCACCGTCGGAACCTGGATCCTGCCCTCGCGATCCTGGCAGTTCTCCATGATCGCGACCAGGGTGCGGCCCACGGCAAGACCGGAACCGTTGAGGGTGTGGACCAGCTCCGGTTTCTTGCCTTGGGGACGGCGCCAGCGTGCCTGCAGTCGACGCGCCTGGAAGTCTTCGAAGTTGCTGCAAGAGGAAATCTCGCGAAAGCGCTGCTGGCCGGGCAGCCAAACCTCGATGTCGTAGGTCTTGGCCGCGGAGAAACCCATGTCTCCGGCGCACAGGGCGACGGTACGGAATGGCAGCCCGAGACGTTTGAGCACGGTCTCGGCATGCGAGGTCAATTGCTCCAGCGCATCGTAGGAATCCTCCGGGCGCACCACCTGCACCAGCTCGACCTTCTCGAACTGATGCTGGCGAATCATGCCGCGCGTATCCTTGCCGTAGGAGCCCGCCTCGCTGCGGAAGCACGGCGTGTGACAGACGTATTTGCGCGGTAGCTGATCGGCATCGAGGATCTCGCCGCGAACCAGGTTGGTAACCGGCACCTCGGCGGTGGGGATCAGATACAGGCTGCGCTCGACCGTCCCGCCCGACTCCGGACGCTGAATCTTGAACAGGTCCTGTTCAAACTTGGGCAGTTGGCCGGTGCCGGTCAGGCTGTCCGCATTGACGAGATACGGGACGTAGACCTCGCGATACCCGTGTTCTGCGGTATGAAGGTCGAGCATGAACTGGATCAGGGCCCGGTGCAGCCTGGCGAGCGGTCCGGCCAGCGTCGCGAAACGGGCCGCCGAGATCCTGGCCGCGGACTCGAAGTCGAGCAGGCCGAGCTGCGCGCCGAGGTCGACATGATCGCGCGGCGTAAAATCAAAGGTGGCGGGTTCGCCCCAGCGCCGCACCTCGAGATTCTCCGTCTCGTCCCGCCCGTCCGGCACGCTGTCATGCGGAAGATTCGGAATCCCGAGCATGACGTCGTTGAGTTCGGCCTGGATCTCGTCCAGGCGGCGTTCCGCCACCTGCACCTGCTCGCCCAGTTCACCCACTTCCGCCATGAGCAACGCAGTATCCTCGCCCTTTGCCTTGGCCTGACCGATGGCCTTGGAGCGGCTGTTGCGCGACTGCTGTAACTCCTGGGCCAGCACCTGCGCCGCCTTGCGGGATGCTTCGAGTTCGCTCAGTCTCGCGGTCGGCAATTCGACGCCGCGACGGGCGAGCTTGCGTGCGACCGCATCGATGTCGGTGCGTATAGAATGGGGATCGAGCATAGTCCGTGAGTTCCGCGCTGTTTCTGACTGTCGGGATCGAGGTTCCGGATCGGGCGGGATTCACGCAGAATTCCGGTGCCCCACACCCCGGGGAAAAGCCTGCAAAACAATACAAGAACTCGTCCCGGAAGTCACGCCGCACGCGGCGCCCTTCATCCTGCATCGCAGCGGATGCCGGTGCCGCCGAGCCCGCAGTATCCGCCGGGATTCTTGGCCAGATACTGCTGATGATAATCTTCCGCGTAATAAAACTCCGGCGCGGCGAGGATCTCGGTCGTCACTGTCCCGAAACCCGCCGACTGCAGCGCCTCGCGATAGCGTACGCAGGACGCCTCCGCGGCCTGTCGCTGCGCATCGTCATGGAGGTAGATACCGGAGCGGTACTGGGTGCCGACATCGTTCCCCTGACGCATGCCCTGGGTCGGGTCGTGACTCTCCCAGAATATCCGCAGCAGATCGGGATACGTAACGATCTGCGGGTCATACATCAGAAAGACGACCTCGTTATGACCGGTCTGACCGGAACACACCTCACGATAGGTCGGGTTTGGCGTATAGCCACCGGCATAACCAACCGCGGTGGTAAACACCCCGGCGCGATCCCAGAAGCGTTTTTCTGCGCCCCAGAAACAGCCCATGCCGAACATCGCCGGCAGCAGGCCCGGGGGAAACGGAGGCTTGAGCGGCCGACCATGGACGAAGTGGGCATTCTCCACCGGCATCGGCTCGGCGCGACCGGGCAATGCCTGCTCGGGTCGCGGCAGTTTCAGTTTGCTCGCACCAAGGCCTGTCATCATGGTCACCTCCCAAGCTCAGCCCAGATCAAGCGTCAGGGTCATCTGGCGATTATAAATCACGGCGTCACCGACCCTAAGCGCGCGCGGATGCAAGCGGTGTTCCCGCATCTCACCATCGTCGATCAGATGCACGATCCGGCAGTCATGCGCGAACAGATAATCCGCCACCAGAGTGCGATGACAATGTTCGGGCAGTCGTTCGGAACACATCAGCGCAACCCGCTCCGTCGCAGCCATCCGGACAAGCTCCCCGGCAAGACGGCTGAAACCCGGACTTTCCATGTGGTCGGCAAAGCCGCGCAGATCCTCCGCCAGCGCACTGTGGGGAGAATCCGGTCTGGCCATCCGCCTTCCGCCCAGCATCTCTCCCTCCCACTGGTAGCGGATTCCCGCGACCTCGAGCCAGGGCTGGAAGATTTCGCGGGTAAAGCCGGGGTGGCGGCGTGAAACCGGATAGCGGCGTATATCGATCAGCCGGCTGATGCCCTGCCAGCGCAGCATTTCCAGGAGCCGCGCCGGCTCTCTGTTGCTGTGTCCGCAGGTATAAAGCGTTGGCACTGATATCACCCAGACTTACCCCGGTCCATCAACGATACCGAAGTATGCAGGCAGCATTGAGGCGCCGGGAAACTAGCATGAAGACATTTACGAGATAACTGAAATGTATTAAAATGCCGTCTATCATATCAATCAGTTATATAACTGGGATTCTACCGGGCATAATCAAGCATTATATAAGTCACGAGGAGCCGAGATGAGCCTGAATCCAGCAGTATCCAAGACCCGCGCCGACGTCGCTATCGCCCCATCAGACTCTCCCGGCCGCCAGCATACGGAACGTCAATTCGATCCGGAACTTATCAAGGCTCTCAACGAAAAATACCGCCCCCTAGGCATCGAGGAGCGCATCGGCCAGCTCTACCACGATTTCGATGCCGGCAAGGTCATGCTGACCTCATCCTTCGCGGCCACGTCTGCCTTCCTGCTGCACCTGTTCTCCCGCTTCGCCCCGGAGCAACCGGTCTTTTTCATCGACACCGGTTATCACTTCCCGCAGACCCTGGAGTACAAACGTAAGCTGACCGAGTTGTACAAGCTCAGGGTCGTGGACGTCCGCGCCGAGGACTGGAAACACGATTTCACCGTCCAGGACGAGACATGGAGAAAAGATCCCGACTTTTGCTGCTCGATCAATAAGGTCGAGCCCTGTATGCGATCAAGGGGAACTACGACGTCTGGGCCTCGGGCCTGATGGGATGGCAGACCAACCACCGTTCGACACTCGATGTATTCGAGGTTCGCGGCGGTATCATCAAATTCTACCCCCTGATCGACGTCACGCGGGAACAGCGCGACGCCTATATCAAGGCGCACCAGCTGCCGTTCCATCCCCTCGTCGCCGAAGGCTTTTCCTCTATCGGTTGCACGCACTGCACGGTGGCGGGCATAGACCGCAGCGGTCGCTGGAATAACAGCCCGAAGACGGAATGCGGGCTGCATCTCTAACCCGCTTGCGCGCGTTCGGCGGAACGCGCGCTTTGCTGTCTATCCTCTGGACCTGAATCTGATCTTCGCCCGCAGCGGAAAATCCACCACGCCGCGCGCGCGACGCAGCTCACGCGCATAGCACTTGCCCGCGCGAAATCCCTCGCGGAATGACAGCCTCAGATGTTCGACCGCGGCAATCTGTCCGCCCTCTAGGGCATGCCGGAAGCCGTGCCGGTAACGCGCCTCGATGAAACGTCTGGGTATTCTGATCCCGATATCCTCGGGCGTCGGATAACCGTAGGCCATGAGCCACCTCCTTGCACGAGACGTTCTCCTGTCTATATTCGGCCTGGATCGGCAAAATCCAAGCACGGCGGTTCATGGGCGCGCAGGGAGGAAACACCGGCTGGCCCCGGGCGGATGACCGCCTTAGAATAAAAAGCCCACGAAATCAGCTCTTATCGATCCGACATGGATGCAGACAACGTCACCGCCCCGCTCGCCTTTGTTGCCGGGATGCTCTCGTTCCTGTCTCCGTGCGTGCTGCCGCTGGTGCCGGTCTACATAAGCTATCTGTCCGGCAATGCCGCGGGCGAGACCGTCCTGAATCGCAGCCATGTCTTCATGCACGCCGTCTGTTTCGTGGCAGGCTTCACGGCGATTTTCATGCTGCTGTTCGGTCTGCCGGCGACCTATCTGGGCGAAGCGCTCAATCAGTACAGCGATACCATCGCCCGGATCGGCGGCCTCCTGGTGATCGTGTTCGGTCTGCATACCATTGGACTGATCACCATCCCCGCGTTGAACATGACCAAGCGGCTGGAGCTCGCGCATGGCGCCAGTCCGGGCTATGTTCGCTCCGCCCTGATCGGAATCGCCTTCGCCGCCGGATGGACGCCCTGCATCGGCCCGCTGCTGGGAGCGGTGATCAGCATGACGTTCACCCAGCCCGCTGCCGGCGTGTTTTTCACCTTCGTCTATGCCATGGGGCTGGCGCTGCCATTTCTGCTGACCGCCCTGCTCATCACGCACGCCACCGGTCTCATCCGGCGGCTGAACAGGCATGCGCGCATCGTGCAACGCGTGAGCGGGATCTTCCTCGTGGTGGTCGGACTCCTGCTCGCCACCGGACAGTTCACCACGATGAATTCAGTCTTCATCCGGCTGACGCCGGAATGGCTGACGGAGCGGCTGTAAGCGATCGCACACGGTGTCCATATCAGAGCCGGGACTGGTCCGCCGACCCGATCAGATTGCGTGGACTGCCGGAGAGACAGGCGTGAATATTCCGACCGACCTCATCCAGCATGCGCTGCCTGGCCTCACGACTGGCCCAGGCGATATGGGGCGTCACGAGCAGCCGCGGGATGGGGCGCGCGAGCAGCGGGTTCTCTGCCACCGGCGGCTCGACACCGAGTACGTCGATACCGGCGCCGGCGATAATCCCGCGCGACAAGGCATCGGCGAGCGCGCCCTCGTCCACGATACCGCCACGCGCCGTATTGATCAGGATCGCGCCGGCCTTCATCAGGCCCAGCTCGCGCGCGCCGATCAGATTGCGGGTCTGCGGCGTCAGCGGGCAATGCAGACTGACGACATCGGCGCTGCGCAGGAGGTCATCCAGCGGCATGCGCCCCGCCGCCACCGGCGTCCCCGGCCGCGCTGCGATCATGACCGTCATGCCGAAGGCCTCCGCCAGGCGCGCGACCGAGCGTCCCAGCTCACCATAACCGACAATTCCCATGACCTTTCCGTCCAGCTCCGCGATGGGATAGTCGAGCAGACAGAACTGCGCGCTCTTCTGCCAGCGCCCGGCCCTGACGGCGTCATGGTATTCGGGGAGGCGCGTAACCAGCGCGAGCAACAGCGCAAACACATGCTGCGATACGGACGCGGTGGCATAACCGCGTACATTGCACACCGGGATCCCCAGTTGCGCGGCAGCTTTCAGATCGACGTTGTTCGTCCCCGTCGCGGCCACGCAGATGAGCCGAAGCCTGCGTGCCTGCGTCATTGCGCCGCTGTCCAGCACCACCTTGTTGGTGACGACGACGTCCGCGTCGCGGATCCTGTCCGCGACCTGCGCCGCCGGCGTAGTGTCGTAGAAATTCCATTCGGGCAGCGCGTCCGTCAGAGGTGACAGATCGACATCGTCGCCGCCGATCGAACCACGATCGAGAAACACACCCATGACGCAGCCATGACTCATACCCATTGCCCCCTGCGTGATCCGGCACTCGCCGCCGCGGCGGCGGGCTCAATATTCCCGGCTGAAAGTCAGCGCGAACCCGTCACCACCGCTGCCGCGATAGACCGCCAGGTCGATGAACCCCCCGGGGTCGACCTCCAGGGCCACGCCAGCGAAGGCCTGCGCCCGGCCTTGTTCCTCGAAGGATGCCGTCGAATCGACGGTGCCGCTCATCCGTTGATCCAGATCGAGGGCCCTCAGGCGCGACCCGGCAAAAATCGATGCCCTGCCCGCGGCGCGCCACCTGAGACTCACCGCGACTTCCGATTCCAGCCAGTCCTGCTCCACCTTCTGCCCCGCGGTTCCATCCTCTGCACTCTGATAGCTCAGACCCAGCCAATAGTTGATCCCGATCCGCGTGCCCGCGAATGCGGTCCCGCCCGGACTGACGCCCAGGAAGTTACCCGACAGCTGTATCCCGTCCGTAACCGCCTGCCCGGTGACGTCTACCGCGACGATGCCACCCTCAAGGCCCAGCTTCAGATACGGGTTTACTCGCTCGGAAAGTCGGATTCCGATGCGATCCACCTGCATATCGAGATCGCTGTCAGCGTTCGTGATGCCCATATCGTCGCGGCTGACATACAGGCCGGCGCCGTAACCGCGGAGGTCCATTTCCGCTGCCGCGGGGACCGCGGCGACACCCAGACAGCCACCCAGGATCAACACAGGCGGTCGCGCTCGCAACAGATTTCTCCTGATCATCGCCCTGGCGACCATTAAGCATGACCTCGCACCGGGTCAGTCGCGCACATCTCAAACCTTTCGCACCGAATGCCTACATCATAGCCTGAACGAGTCGGCACCATACCCGTTTCACACACTTATAGCATTGATTTACCGGATCTAAACCCGGATTCAGGCCCGCGCGAATTCCTCAAGTATTAAGGCCCAGAAAACGATAACTACTGCACCGGGGCAGGGTTTCGGGGGGAATCGCCTTTCCGGGTGACGCAGGGAGGATAAGTGACTGTAAGATTTGGGTTATTTCTTGTGATGCTGCTGGCCGTGCCCGCTCATGCCGATACCGTGGTCTCGGCGTCTCCCCCGGTCTATGTGGGATACGAGGGGTGCGCCATGTGTCATCGCGACCAATACGCGGACTGGCAGAAGAGCAAACATGCCAAGGCCTTCGAACTGCTGAAACCCGGGCAGCGCGTCGCCGCCAAGAAAAAGGCGGAACTCGATCCGGACAAGGACTACACGACGTCGATCAAATGCCTGAAGTGCCACACCACCGGCTACCGGGAAACGGGGGGATACGTCAACCTTGATGAAACCCCCACCCGCGCCGGCATCGGTTGCGAGATGTGCCACGGGCCGGGGAGCGAATACCGCAAGATTCACAAACAAAAGCACACGGGCTTTACCCATGAGGAGGTAGGCGCCGCCGGCCAACTGTACGGCTCGCTGGACGCCAAGGTATGCGGCCGCTGCCATGAACACGAGGACACGCCGATGCAGCCGTCCGTGGACGAGAAATACAAATTCGATCGGGATGAACGCCTGAAGATCACGCGTGCCTTCCACAAACACTACAAGTAAGGCGCGCCGACCTAACCTCAGGGCAACCCGCGCCGCGTTGCCGGACAGCGAAGACCGCAAGGAAAAACGCATCAAATGCCCACAGCACGATGATCAAAACAAATAAAATCAGCACGAAGATCATCCTCGCGATCAGCGTGATCTGGCTGCCTTTCGTCATTGTCGGCGTCTGGTATGACATGGAGCAGGCGAAGAAGCTCGCCTTGAACGAGGTGCTGCGCTGGGGGACCTCGTCCGGCGAAACCGTCCGCATCGCCCTGAATACGCTCATGCGCGAAGGGAAGATGGACGCCCGCTTCAATCTCTTCAACGATCTGTCCAACGAGATCTCCGAGCTCGATTCGATCCGGGTCATCCGCAGCCCCAGGGTCAATGAGATATTCCGACGCGTGCGGCAGGAAAACGACATCCCGCGTGAACGGGAGAATCTCCGGGTTTACCGCGAGCAGATCACGGAGCTTCTGGATCGGCTCGACAGTGCCAGCGATCCCGATGAGCGGGAAGACATCATCAATGACATCACCGATATCAGCTACGAGATCAATCACTCGGAAGAGCAGATCCTGAAGTTCGACAAGGTAATC
The DNA here is from genome assembly GCA_016716465.1 of Gammaproteobacteria bacterium. Lineage (NCBI taxonomy): Bacteria > Pseudomonadati > Pseudomonadota > Gammaproteobacteria > Gammaproteobacteria bacterium. The sequence goes on along the minus strand of JADJWH010000001.1, from coordinate 629,575 downwards.
CCGATCGACCCGCGCGAGGCCGCCCAGGATGAGATCGACCACCAGGTGCTGCAAACCGGCAAGACGGCATACGTGGTCGAAAATGACCGCATGCGCATCGTCGCCCCGTACAAGGTCAGAAAGAACGGTTGTTCAGAGGCCTCCGGGTGTCACTTCTACGCCAAGGAGGGCGACGTGCTCGGCGCCGTGAACATGGTGTTCTCTATCGAACGCATCAATCAGGAGGTGCTGCGCAACACAATAGCCTCGATACTCCTCAAGGTTCTCGCGAGCGTGGTGATATTCGGCCTGGTCTATGCGGCCATCAACCTGATCGTCATCAGGAACCTCGACAGGCTGACCCAGGTCATGCGCAAAATCACCTCGGGCGACCTCAGCGCGCACATGACGCTGAAACGCAGAAAATCCGATCACGGCCAGAACGGTGAATCCGCCGCCACGGCCCCGGACGAGCTGGATTACCTGATCGACGGTTTCACCACCATGGCGGAGAAGCTCAAGAACGACCAGGATGAACTGGAAAAACTCGCCGCCTATGACAGCCTGACCGGGCTGTTCAACCGCAGGAAGTTCACCTCATCGCTGCAGGAGGAGATCGCGCGCTACCGCCACGAGACGCATGCGCTGTCCCTCCTTATCATTGACCTGGACCACTTCAAGAACATCAATGATACCTACGGCCATCAGGTTGGAGACGAGGCCCTGCGTTCGATCAGCCGGGTGGTCAACTCGCACATCAGACGCGGCGACATCTCGGCCCGATACGGCGGCGAGGAAATCGCGGTCATCCTGCCGCGCACCAGCAGGGAGGAAGCTATGGCCATGGCAGAACGGATCCGCAGGGCCATCGAGGAACACGGTATCGAGTACGAATCCGGGAAGACCCTCTACATCACGGCGAGCATCGGGCTCGCCACGCTCGATTCGCAAACCGCCACGGACAACGAACTGATCTGGGCCGCGGATGCCGCGCTCTACGCCGCCAAGCGGGACGGGAGAAACCGTGTTTGCGGATCAGACATCGATGGCGGATATCCGAACGGGAGGCTTGCCGGTCACCAGCTATAAATCATGCTCGCCCTGAGCAGATACGCCCGATAGTCCTCCTGTGGCCCGCTCAAGAGCAGGACATCGTTCAGGGCACTGCCCCCGGCCTCCACATTGTCGAGCGCCCAGTCCAGCGAACGGTACCATTCGTACATCACTCCGGCCCCGAGCGCGACCGAATCACTGAGCCTGTAGACGGCGCTGACATCAACGGTATGACGCTCGCTCCCGTCCGACGGCATGTCTTCGTAGACCAAGGCGCTCCCGGCCGTGAAACGGATGCGGCTCTCGCTCTTGCTGTAGGCATAGCCAAGTGTGATATCCAGCGTCTCATACAAGAGTGTGAATCCGCCCCGAATCCCCAGAGTGGTTATCGTATCGTCGAAGTCCGCGATCCAGTTCAGGGAAGAATCAATCGCGCTGGATATCGTTGCATTGAATTCACGCCCGGTCTGGGAAGAACTGATCAACTCCCTGGTCAAATACGTCGAGAGAGACCATCCCTCTTCTGATGAGTAGCCGGCATCGAGCGTCATCGCAAGGCTGTCATCCTCCGTGATGCCAAGGTAGGTGTCGTCAAAAAGTACGTTGTCACGATATCTTTCCCGACTGTCGACCACATCCAGCCCGAGATCGAAATTCTCGAATGGGTTGTAGGAAATAGATGCGAACGCGCGGTTTCTTTCACGGCTTGCGATATCGAACTGGCGAATATCCGGGTGATTGTCAAAGCAGGTATCCACCGCAGTGCTTCCGCCCGTATCGGGATCCGGATCCACCAATACGACGGAGGGACAACCGGACACATCATCGAGCCGGGTACTATACGAGAGAAAGGCATCGTAATTCTCGGCATCCTTCTGTGAATGCAGGTAGCCGACCCGGCCGGATAACGCATCTCCCAGGCCCTTGCTGAGATTGACCTTCAGCGTATCCTCCTTCGTGTCATGAACGGCTCGATATCCGTCATAATCGACTGCCTCATTGCGGTAATCAGTCTTCAGATTGACCCCCGAGACGAAGCGGTAACTGGCCCCCAGTTCCAGCGAGGAGCGCGAGAAATCGTACGGTCGGCTGTATATATCCTCGGTCGACGACTGCGCCACGGTGTCGTTCATCACCCGGTCGAACAGGGTATATGGCGTCTTGTTATCGGTCTCGTACAGGCGATAGCGGGCATTGACACCCAAGCTGGTGACTGGCCTCCAGGCCATATCGAGAACGAGATGCACTATGTCTATTCGCGCTTCGGCGCTGGAACGCGGCAGGCTTTCGCCGTCCTCAAGGAGAGAAGCAGTTCCATTGATATCATCTGTCGAATAGGGCAGCAGCGTCTCGTCCTGTCTCATTTGCCCTATTTCTGCCGTCACCGACAGCCTGGCTCCCCCGGGGAGATCCATCCCGCCGCTGAGATTCACTCGCTGGTAGGTATTGTCGGGCGGGAGACCCATGCGCGCCACGGATGGATAGTCCAGCGCGGCCGGCGCCGACTTCAGGAACGGAACATCCCAGGTCAGGGAGGAATTTTCATTGTGGAATATCGATAGAAAATATCCCAATTCGATCTGCTTGCCGTCATGGGCATATTCCAGGCCTGCCGAAAACTCATCGGTACGGTAATCAACCGGCTGCGGCAGGATGGACGCATCGACCTGGCCCGGATTCTGGGCCGTGATCCCCGCCAGGGACTGGACCCCGTTCTTGTCTTCCCGCTTGACTGACAGCTTCGCGCGCCAGCCGCCGCTGAAATCCCGACTCGCCCGGAACAGATTCAGCGTTCGATCCGTTCGCAGGTCGAGAGTTTTCAGGCTCTCTTCGAGCCCCCCCATGGCGGCGGTCGTCGCGGCGGGAACAAATGCGTCGGGCAACGTGAGCCGCGCACTACCCGCGCCATCAAAGGGCGTACGGTCATCGCGCGATATCAGATGCGGGATCTCGTCATGGCGATACTGCAGGGAGTAGACTCCATACTGCCCCGCCGACAGATCCAGCCGCCTGGAATCGAGGCCGAGATCAATTGCATGGAAACGGAAATATTCGCTACCACGCTCGACGCTGCCTTCCGCATTCGCGACCGGATATGCATCGTCATCTTCCAGGCCGGTATATTCACCGAATCTGCTGTTGGCATGATCGACATTGACAGTCGCCGCGCCGAATTCGGCATTGCCATGGATATCGACCGGATCGTCCGCCGTGGCGCCCGGGGCATACAGCATTGAGGGACCGCAGCAACACAGAACCAAAACGGGAGCCGTGTCCCGGAAATGCCGCGCACGTGCGCGCGTACACCAGGGCTGAACGGGCGTGCTCAACGCTGGAACCTCGCCCCGGCCGGGTGATTTGAACCGTGAATCCTGGAATGGCAATTGGTGCAGGCCTTGCCACGTAACTGACGCACATTGGGATTATCGAGATCCTCACCGTTATACAAGGTGCCCACATGCTGCCGCACTGAATGGCATTCCTGACACAGATAGGGTAGCCGCTTTTTCAGCAGACGCGGGTTGTTGGAACCGTGCGGATCATGGCAATTGGCGCAATTCTCCCGCACGGGCGGATGCTCGAAAATATTCGGGCCGCGTTTTTCAGCATGACACTGATAGCAGGTTTCATTGACCGAACCCGTCCTGAGCAGCGCAGGCCCGGGACCGCCGTGGGGGTTGTGGCAATTCATGCAGGTGACCTTGCCCTCGCGTAGCGGCATATGCGCCGTGCGCTGCAGTTTCGCGCGTTGTGATTTATGACAGTCGAGACAGATCTCCATCGTAGGCACCGGCGACTCACCGTGGATTTTGTGGCAGGAGGTGCAGGTCACCCCCGACATCTCATGCGTACTTCCCCTCCAGTGCAGGCGCTCGGCTTGCTCGTGACAACCGAGACAGGCCTGGCTTGATTCAATCGCGACGGCGGAATCCTTGAACGAGCGGATATGGAGCGGCCCCTGGGAATCGAGTTCTCCGACCACCTGGATGTGCCTGGAACCCGGGCCATGACAGGCCTCGCAGCCGTGGGACTCGCGCGCATCCCGGGGATTGAGGGTGAAGATCTTGCCGTGCCGCCCCGCAAGATAGCTGCGTTCCTGACCCTTGTGGCAGGCCCGACATTCATCCCCGCCGATAAAGATCGCATCCCCCGCCACCTCGGCGTGGGCCCAGCCGCAGACAAAGGTGGCCAATAGCAGCAACCAAGGGCTGACCCGGCTGCGGCGCCGGAATCGCCATACGCCCCGGAAAGTCCCAGTCCGACCCGGCGGACACCTGTTTGCTCGATCCATGGCCCCTGGAGTTGCGGTAAAAGTCCCGGCCTTTTACAGCAAAAAACCGGCCAAAACACACGACGCTTTCGGCACGGACACTTATGTCGGGGAAAATCTGAAATAAATGTCTATATGAAACAATTAGCTATGAAATCATTCCGAGCATTCAGAACACTCAGGCACAGGAGAGACGGGAGCGGGAATATTGCCGGGCAGAAAGCGTGGCCGCGCCGCCATACCGGCACAGCGGATGATCAGGCGGGTTCCTGCGGGAAAAAGACCACCTGGTTGCGACCACGGCGCTTGGCGGCATAGAGGGCATGATCGGCGGCCTTGAGCACCTCCTCCACACTGGAGAACTGCTGTTCCTCGCCATGTGTCGCGGCGCCGATCGACGCCGTCACCGAAATATCCCGCCCGTCGATCAGATGATGTTTTTCGCGGAAGGCCGCCAGCAGACGCTCGGAGGTCATCTCGGCTCCCTCTCGTCCCGTGCCCGGGAGGATGACGACGAATTCCTCGCCACCGTAGCGCGCAATGATATCGCTGCCCCGGGTGTTATCGGCGAGTATCCTGGCGGTGCTTTTCAGGATCTCGTCGCCGACGAGATGACCGTAGTTATCGTTGACCTGCTTGAAATCGTCGAGATCGATGAACATCACGGTGAACGGCCAGTCATGCTGGCCGGCCATGCCGATCTCCTCGTGGAGGGCATGGTTCAGATAGGCCCGGTTGTAAAGACCGGTCAGCACGTCGCGCCGGTTCTCCTCCTCCAGTTTCCGGGTACGATCCTCGAGGAGTTCCGCGGTCCTGGCCAGGGTCGTCGAACGTTGCATCACGTTGATATGACGCAACAGAATCAGTTCGCGCGCCTCGTTGAGCAAGGACTCCAGACAGGCCTGGTCATCGATCCTGATGTCGAACAGGTGTGCGATGTCCTTCATCACCTCGGCGGAGGCCGCCAGGGCATCGACGAACACCTCCTGCGCCATCCCCAGCCCTTCCTCTGCGCGTCGAATCACCGCGCTGATCGCCTCCTTGCCACCGTTTCCGCATAACAGATCGGCCATGTCGCTGGCGAGCGCCGCCACGTCAATCTGCTGCCTGAGCGGCGCATACCGCACGTATGCCGCCTCCGGTTCATGGCTGGACGCGACGATGATCTGAAGCCTTTCCGGAAAATTCCAGCGCTTCAACAACCAGGCGCCGACCTCGGCATGATCCATGCCCAGGGCCGAATGTTCATGCCCGATCACGCCGGCGTGTACGGAACGTATGTCGCACTGCTGATACAACTCCGGCATCGATTTGTCGAGCGCGAGCATTCCGATGTCCTGCAGCAACCCGCACAGGAACAGGTCTTCCTTGTTCCGCACCTCGATGCGCTCACCGAGCACCTGGGCGCAGGTGGCCGCCGCGAGGGAACGGCGCCAGAAATGGTCGTAATCGAAACGGTGGCCGACTTTCCCCTTCAAGCCGTTCACCACCGAGAAACTGAGCGCGAGGGTGATGGTCCCTTCCACGCCGAACAGGGTGATGGCCTGGCGGAGGTTTTCCGTCTTGCGATGGCGGGCGTAGAGCGGTGAGTTCGCCATCCGGAGCAGCTTTGCCGTCAGCGCCGGATCGAGGCTGATCACCTTGGCGACGTCGCCGAGCGTCACGTCCGGGTCCTGACCCAGTTCCAGGATACGCACCGCGATGCCAACCGGACTGGGCAGATCGGTGCATCGCCCCAGTCGCGTCAGCAGGACCTCCCGGCTTGCGGGGAGGTGCGCGTTGCTTGATGAAATCGGCACTTTCGTTCCCTACACTGAATCGTGCTCACCACGCCGGAAATGCCACAGGATACGATTCGCCCGGCACAAAGCTACTGTATCGGCGCCGCATAACAACATAATAAATATATGAAATATATAACTATTCAAAAGCGGACGGGGTCACAAACCCCACCCCGTAATGATTTGCCCGCAGGTCACCGAGCCCTCTCCAGACAGTGATGGCACCCATAATGATCGGTCAGCGGCGGGAAACCCTGAGCACGCAGCACTACCGAAAACCCCGCCAGTATCCCGAAACTGACCACCACGGAACCCTCTTCGGAGCATGCCAAACCTGTCGGAAGAACGCCTTTCTGTATCGATTTTTCCGCTCACATGGTTTAAATTCAGTCTAAACCGATTGCGACACCCGGAGTTCGTGCGAAAACTGCCTCCTATCCGACATCCTCACTGATCAGGACCCGTCACCCGGCGATGACCATGCAAGGCGCCCAAGCTCTACACCCGGAAGATTCCGCCTTCAGGATGTTTCTCGAGCGCCACCCCTCATACCGGGGCACCTGCGCGCTGGACGAACTCAGGGCGCGCGACTTCAACCGGTTCGACGCCCAGGCCCAGACGTACCTCGATTACACCGGCGCCTGCCCCTATCCCGCCAGTCTTATCGATCAGCATCGGGAAATACTGCTGCGCGGTACCTTCGGCAACCCTCATTCGGCGCATGCCGCCGCAAGCGCGTCAACCATAATGCACCAACGTGCGCGCGACGACGTGCTGCGGTTTTTCAATGCCGACCCGGACGAGTACCGGGTCATCTTCACCGCGAACGCAAGCGGCGCCCTGAGACTGATCGGTGAGGGCTATCCGTTCGACGAGGATGCGGAATTCCTCCTCACCGCGGACAATCACAATTCCGTGAACGGGATCCGCGAACACGCCATACGTCGCGGCGCGACGGTAAGGTATATCCCCAGCGCGCCCGGCAGCCTGCGAGTGGAGGACATCTCCGCCCATCTCGCCGCTTCCGGCGCAAGCGGAAACAGGTTGCTGGCCTATCCGGCGCAATCGAACTTCTCGGGCGCGCAGCACCCCCTGGAATGGATTGCCATCGCGCAGGATGCCGGATACGAGGTACTGCTGGATGCCGCCGCCTTCGTACCGACCAACCGGCTGGATCTGACACGTGTCCGGCCCGATTTCGTCGTCTTGTCTTTCTACAAGATGTTTGGCTACCCCACCGGCATCGGAGCGCTGATCGCGCGCGGCGCCGCGCTGCGCAGGCTCATGCGTCCATGCTTCAGCGGAGGCACGGTAAAAATCGTGTCGACGCTGCTCCAGTCCCACGCACTGCGTGACGACGAGGCCGCCTTCGAGGACGGCACGGTGAACTACCTGGGCTTCCCCGCCGTCAGCGCCGGGCTCGATTTCCTCTCCACGCTCGGGATCGAAACCATACACCGCCGGGTCGCCATCCTGACCAGCCACCTGCTGGAACAGCTGCGGGGCCTGCGTCATTCCTCCGGCCGAGCGGCAATCGAACTCTACGGCGACCCGGATACCGCGTCGCGGGGCGGCATCGTCGCGTTCAATGTGCGCGATCCGGAAGGCGTTTACCTCGATTACGAAGCGGTAGAGAACCTCGCCGCCGGCGTCGGCATCGCACTCCGTTCCGGCTGCTTCTGTAATCCCGGCGCCGGAGAGGCCGCGCTGTCACACTCCCCGACCCTCATCGCGGAATGCCTGCGGCTGTCCGGGCAGACACTGGATCTTGCCCGTTACCGCACCTGCGTGAGCAGCTCGGGAAAATCGATGGGAGCGGTGCGCGCCTCCCTGGGGATGGCGAGCAACTTCTCCGATGTCCACCGCCTCCTCGAATTTCTCGATACCCTGCTCGACCGCTCGGCCGCGGAACTCGACGCGAAGTCCGCATAAAATTCATTCAGGGAAATACCCGCTACATCCCGGACTGCTGTACCAGGCCCGGTTGATGTTATATATTAGCGCGGTAGTCAGGAATTATCGGAGAGGGAGCCCGTCGCTTCCGGGAACGGTACTACCGGATTACATGAAATAAATTAGATTTGAGTTTTAACTAATTGTTTATTATTAAAACATCTAGGGGAGTATCATGAACGCACCGTTCTTAATGTTCGCCGCGACCGGAGGCATCCTGATTCTGTCTTTCATCATCACCGGCGCCCTGTAAGGAATCCCGCCCGTAATCAATCAACGGTCCCGTCACGCACGGCGGGCCACGCAGGATCCGAGACTCTCGGATCCTGATCAGTACTGCAGTCTCCAGCCACGGGCGGCCATTGGCCGCCCGTCTTCAATCCTTTTCCGTTCCAGCCACCCGCAAAGCCTGAAAACCCGGGTGCCCCGCGCTCCCGGGTGCGAGAGATGCCGGTGAATCGGTCTGGGCGAGAGGGTGAACCGTGACCGTTCGCCCTCGCGGGCGAACGCAGCGCGGTGAACGCCCGCAGGGCCGGGAATCCGAACGCCCCGCTCGCGGCCGTTGCTGATGAACTGCGTGAATTGGTCGGGGCGAGAGGATTTGAACCTCCGACCACTACCACCCCAAGGTAGTGCGCTACCAGGCTGCGCTACGCCCCGAATGAAAAATGATTTGCTCTGAAATTTACAGGTGACTGCAGGGCCCGCGCGACGGACTCAGGTCTTCATCACCTTCAGGAGGTCCTCGAGTTCCTGTCGTATCTGACGGACTACCTGCCGGCTCCGACTGGTGTCCGTCCGGGTCTCCTTGCCGGACAACTGCTGCCGCGCACCGCCGATCGTGAAGCCCTGCTGATACAGCAGCTCGCGTATCTGGCGCACGATCATTACATCCTGGCGCTGGTAATAACGGCGGTTACCCGCGCGCTTGACCGGCGCCAGCTGGGGAAACTCCTGCTCCCAGTACCGCAACACGTGCGGCTTCACGCCGCACAGGTCGCTGACCTCTCCGATGGTGAAATACCGCTTGCCGGGAATCGGCGGGAGTTCGTTATTGCCGCTGGGTTCCAGCATGGGCTTCGACTCTTGCTTTTAATTTTTGCCCGGGATGAAACGACACGACGCGGCGCGCGGTAATCGGTATCTCTTCCCCGGTCTTTGGGTTGCGCCCCGGGCGCTGGTTCTTTTTTCTCAGATTGAAATTGCCAAACCCGGAGAGCTTGACCTGTTGCCCCGCTTCGAGCGCCGCACGCACTTCCTCGAAGAACATCTCCACCAGGTCCTTGGCTTCCCGCTTGTTGAGTCCGAATTCCTCGAACAGCCGCTCCGCCATATCAGCCTTTGTCAGCGCCATAATTATTCTCTCAATGTTGCCTGAAGTTTGATATGCAGTTGCTTGAGCACGCCTTCAATCAAGGCGTCGACTTCGACATCGGTAAGAGTGCGCGAAAAATCCTGCAAGGTCAAGCCCAGCGCAATACTTTTCTTCCCTGAATCAACACCTTTGCCGCGATAGATATCAAACAGGTGCAAAGCCTGCAACAGGCCGCCCGCCGCATCGCGTACACACGCCTCGACTTCGGCCGCGGTGACACCCTCCGCGACGATGATGGCGAGATCACGCCGCACCGAGGGGAATCTCGAAAGCTCGATGAAGGCCGGAAGCTTCGGTGGTTCGATGGCCTCCAGATTCAACTCAAAAACCAACACCGCCTGGCCGAAACCCAGGGTGTCCGCCGTCTGCGGGTGCAGGGCGCCCACCCAGCCGATTTCCCGGGAACCGCCATCGACAATTCGTGCCGACTGCCCAGGATGCAGCGCCGGGTGTGTCGCCACCTCGAAAACAAAGCCATGCCCTCTGCCAAGGTCTCCGAGCATCGCCTCCACATCCGCCTTGACGTCGTAAAAATCCACCCCGCGTCCCGGCAGGCCCCACTGCTCGGGATCGGCGGGGCCGATGGCGATTCCCGCGAAGATGCCCTCTTCCCTGATACCTTCGAGAGACGTCCCCGTCCCGCCGTCGCGGCGCAGGGCACCGGTGTATCTGCGGCCATACTCGAACAGCCGGACCCGTGTCTGCTGGCGCTTCAGATTGTGGAGCGCGGCCTGGATCAGGCCGGGCCACAGGCTGGTGCGCATGACGGCAATATCGGCGGCCAGCGGGTTAGCCAGCGCGAGGGCCTCATGCGCGGGATCGAGCAGGCGCTGGACACCGGCATCGACGAAGCTGTAGGTAATGACCTCCTGGTAACCGCGGTCGGCGAGCAGGTGACGCCCGCGCCGCACGCGTTCCAGGTGCACATCGTGCGGGCGGATCTCCAGGCGAGAGTTGGGGCGATGCGAAGGCAGACGTTCATAGCCGTGAACGCGCGCGAGTTCTTCGATGAGATCGGCCTCGATCGCAATATCGAAGCGGAACGACGGCGGTGTCACCCGCCAGGTGTCCTCGCTGTCGGCCTCCACCTGCATGCCGAGCCGGGTCAGGATTTCCTCCACGCCTGCGGCGGGGATCCGGTAACCCAGCAGGCGCTCCAGCCGCGCGGCGCGCAGCGTGATCGGCAACCTGCGCGGGAGGAAGGATGCCTCCGCCGCCTCCACCACCGGCCCCGCTTCGCCGCCGGCGATGTCAAGGATCATGCGCGTGGCGCGCTCCATCGCTCCCGCCTGCAGTTCGGGGTCGACGCCGCGCTCGAAGCGATGCGAGGACTCGGTATGCAGGCCAAGGCGACGCGCCCGGCCGGTGATCGCCGCCGGGGCGAAGAAGGCGCACTCCAGCAGGATCGAGGCCGTCTCCGCCCCGACGGCGCTCTGCTCACCGCCGATGATCCCCGCCAGCGCGAGCACCTGCCGCTGGTCCGCGATCACCAGCATGTCGTCTTCCAGGGTCAGGGTCTGGCCATCGAGCGCAGTGAAGGATTCGCCGTGCTCCGCCTGGCGCACCCGCAGGCCGCCCTCGATGCGCGCGAGGTCGAAGGCGTGCATCGGCTGTCCCAGTTCGAGCAGCAGGTAATTCGTGACGTCCACCACCGGCCCCAGGCTGCGCAACCCGCTGCGACGCAATCTTTCGCGCAACCAGAGCGGCGTTTCGGCCGCGGGATCGATGCCGCGGATTATCCGCCCCAGATAACGCGGGCAGGCCTCCGGCGCGGCAAGTTCGATCTCCGGTGCAGCGTCGATCGCGGCCGGGACCGCCACGGGGCCTGTCGCCGTCATGTCGATGCGGTTCAGGGCCGCGATCTCGCGCGCGACTCCGGCCACGCCGAGACAGTCGCTGCGATTGGGCGTCAGCGATAGCTCAATCGACACATCGTCCAGCGCGAGCAACGCACGCACGTCCATCCCCGGTGTCGCATCGTCGGGCAGCGGCAACAACCCTTCCGAGGTCTCCGCCAGGCCAAGTTCCCTGGCCGAACACAACATGCCGGAGGACTCGACCCCGCGCAGCTTGGCGCGCGAGATCGCGAGCCCTCCCGGCAGTTGCGCGCCGACCAGTGCCGCCGGCACGCACATACCCGGCGCGACATTGGCCGCGCCGCACACGATGGTCAGCGGCGCATCGGCGCCGACATCGACGCGGCAGACGCGCAGGCGGTCGGCCTGCGGATGCGGTTCCACGCTCTCGACCCGCCCCACCACCACGCCGGTGAATTCGGCCGCCACGGCCTCGACGGCCTCGACTTCGAGTCCGGCCATGGTCAGTTGCGCCACCAGCGCCGCGGTATCAAGCGGCGGATCGACCCATTCGCGCAGCCAATGTTCGCTGAATTTCATGGTCAGTTGAACTGCTTCAAAAATCTCAGATCGTTCTCGAAAAACAGACGCAGGTCGTTCACACCGTACCTCAACATGGCCATGCGCTCGACGCCCAGGCCGAAGGCAAAACCGGTGTAGCGCTCGCTGTCGACGCCGACATTGGCAAACACGCGGGGATGGATCATGCCGCATCCCATGATCTCGATCCAGCCGGTCTGCTTGCAGACGCGGCAACCGCCACCGCCGCAGATCACGCAGGCGATGTCGACCTCCGCAGACGGCTCGGTGAACGGGAAATAGGACGGCCGGAAGCGCACCGCCACATCGCGCTCGAAGAACGCGCGCAGGAAATCGGTCAGCGTTCCCCTGAGATCCGCGAAACTGATGTTCTCGTCGACCAGGAAACCTTCCACCTGGTGGAACATCGGCGTGTGCGTCACGTCGGAATCGCAGCGATAGACGCGCCCCGGCGCGATGACGCGCAGGGGCGGCGTACGCTCCTGCATCACGCGCACCTGGACCGGCGAGGTATGCGTCCTGAGCAGGGTGCGCGCGTCGAAATAGAAGGTATCGTGCATCGCCCGCGCGGGGTGATTCGCGGGGATGTTGAGCGCCTCGAAATTATGGAAATCGTCCTCGATCTCGGGACCGCGCGCGACCTCGTAACCGGCCTGGGCAAACAGCGCCTCGATGCGATCCAGCGTCAGCGCCACCGGGTGCAGGCCGCCGCCCGCCCGCCCGCGCCCCGGCAGCGTGACATCGATGGCCTCGCGCGCGAGCCGAGCGTTCAGTACCGCGCTTTCAAGGGCGCGCATTCGCGCCTCGATCACCTGTTGCAGGACCTGCTTCGCCTGGTTGACGGCCTGGCCCGCGCGCGGACGCTCCTCGTCGGACAGCGACTTCAGGCCCTTGAGAAACTCCGTGATGCGGCCGCTCTTGCCGAGATACTGCACGCGCACCTGATCCAGCGCCTTCAGATCGGCCGCCTCCGCGATCTGGCCCTGCGCCTGCGCGACTATGCCTTCCAGCTCGTGCACCCTGTCCTGCCCCTGCCGAATGTATCGTTGACCCGTCCCGGGCCCGGGAGACCGGGGCCAACCCCGGCGGCTCGCCGCCCCACTGTACCCAATCCCTCCAAAACAAAAAAGGAAAGGCGCTACCTTTCCTTTTCTGCGTACCGGAAGGACGGAGCGCCCTTGCCCGGCCCTGGGTGATTGCGTCAGGCGGAAAGACCCGCCTTGGCCTTCTCCGCCAGCGCGCCGAAGGCGGCCTTGTCGGACACCGCCAGATCGGCCAGCACCTTGCGGTCGATCATGACGGCCGCCTTTTTCAGGCCGTCGATCATGCGGCTGTACGACAGCCCGAATTCGCGTGCGGCCGCATTGATGCGGATGATCCACAGTCCGCGAAATTCACGCTTGCGCACGCGGCGGTCGCGATAGGCGTACTGTCCGGCCTTGACCACGGCCTGGTTGGCGGCACGGAAGACGTTCTTGCGGCGCCCGCGGAACCCCTTGGCCTTCGCCAGCACCTTCTTGTGATTGGCGCGGGCGGTGACTCCTCGTTTTACTCTTGGCATGACGTGTCCCTTTTTCTCAACTGTATGGGAGCATGCGCTTCAGCTCGGGCGTATCGGACATGGTGACCAGGGCGGGCGCGCGCAAATGACGTTTGCGCTGGCTGCTCTTCTTGGTCAGGATATGCCGGCGATGGCTCTGCTTGTGCTTGAAGCGTCCGGAAGCGGTGCGCGCGAATCGTTTGGCGGCGCCGCTGTGTGTCTTTAGCTTTGGCATGTTCGATCCTTAAATTGTCTACCCATCAAACCAGGCCGGATCTGCGACTCAACCGACCTGCTGTTTCTTCTTGTTGCTGCTTCCCGGCGCCAGCACCATGATCATCTGCCGCCCTTCCAGCTTGGGAAACTGCTCCACCGTCGCATAGTCCTCCAGGTCCTTCTTGATGCGATCGAGCAGCTTCATGCCCAGACTCTGGTGCATCATCTCGCGTCCGCGGAACCGGAGCGTCACCTTTGCCTTGTCACCGCTTTCAAGGAAGCGCATCAGGTTACGCAGCTTCACCTGATAATCGCCTTCTTCCGTACCCGGCCGGAACTTGACTTCCTTGACCTGAATCTGTTTCTGCTTCTTCCTGGCCGCGTGGCGCTTCTTGCTTTCCTCGAAGAGGTACTTGCCGTAATCCATCACCCGGCACACGGGGGGATCCGCGTTCGGCGATACCTCCACCAGATCAAGATCGGCCTCTTCCGCCTGCCGGTTCGCGTCCGCCAGGGACACCACGCCTACCTGCTCGCCATCAGCACCGATCAGGCGCACCTTCGGCGCGGTGATCGCATCATTCAGGCGTAATTCTTTATCAGCGGCTATAACCCATTCCTCCGCGCTAATCCTGTAAAACAACACGGCCGCGGCGGGCGCTCTCGGAGGTCAAGCGATCCGCGCAGGCCTGCAACGACAGACTGCCCAGATCCTTGCCGTCCCGCGCACGCACGGCCACGGTCTCTTCACTCATCTCGCGGTCGCCCACGACCAGCAGATAAGGTACGCGTTGTAGCGTATGCTCGCGGATTTTAAAGCCTATTTTCTCATTTCTCAAGTCCGTCACGACCCGGAGACCGGCTTTTCGCAGAAAGTCCGCCGCCCGGACCGCATATTCCCCCTGCCGGTCGGTGATATTCAGGACCGCCGCCTGCACCGGGGCCAGCCACAGGGGCAGGGAACCCGCGTGCTCCTCGATCAGGATGGCGATGAAACGCTCCAGCGACCCCAGAATGGCCCGATGCAGCATGACCGGGACCTGTTTGCTGCCGTCCTCGGCGATATAGCTGGCCCCCAGGCGCCCCGGCATGGAGAAATCGACCTGGATCGTGCCGCACTGCCAGACCCGGCCGATGCAGTCCTTCAGCGAAAACTCGATCTTGGGCCCGTAAAAGGCCCCCTCGCCGGGCTGCAGATCCCATTCCAGGCCACGGTGATTCAGCGCCTGCTCCAGGGCATGCTCCGCCTTGTCCCAGACGGCGTCGTCACCGACCCGGTTCGCCGGCCGCGTCGAGAGTTTGACAATCACGTGCTCGAACCCGAAATCGGCATAGGCGCCGAACAGCATATCCATGAAGGCCGAGACCTCGACCTGGATCTGATCCTCGGTGCAGAAAATATGGGCGTCGTCCTGGACGAAATTGCGCACCCGCATCAGGCCGTGCAGGGTCCCCGAGGGCTCGTTGCGATGGCAGGAGCCGAACTCCGCCAGCCG
Organism: Gammaproteobacteria bacterium; assembly: GCA_016716465.1. NCBI lineage: Bacteria > Pseudomonadati > Pseudomonadota > Gammaproteobacteria > Gammaproteobacteria bacterium. Next base: position 614,515 of record JADJWH010000001.1, on the reverse strand, counting down.
CAGCGGAAGGTCGCGGTAGCTCTTGAGTCCCTGGTTGAAGATCTGCACGTGGCAGGGACAGTTCATCGGCTTGATGGCGTAATCGCGGTTCTCCACATGGGTGGTGAACATGCCGCTGCCGAACTTGTCCCAGTGCCCGGACTTTTCCCACAGGGAACGGTCAACCACCTGCGGCGTGCGCACTTCCTGATAGCCGTGCTCGCGCAGCAGGCCGCGAATGTATTCCTCGACCGTGCGATAGATGGTCCAGCCGCGGTCATGCCAGAACACCATGCCCGGGGCCTCTTCCTGTTGATGGAACAGCCCGAGCTGCTTGCCGATGCGGCGATGATCGCGCTTCTCGGCCTCTTCCAGCCGGTGGAGATAATCCGTCAGATCCTTCTTGCTCGCCCAGGCGGTGCCGTAGATGCGCTGCAGCATCTCGTTGCGGGAATCGCCGCGCCAGTAGGCGCCCGCCACCTTGGTCAGCTTGAAGGCCTTGATGCGGCCGGTGCTGGGCACGTGGGGGCCGCGGCACAGGTCGATGAACTCGGCCTGCCGGTACAGCGAGATCTCCTCGCCGGCCGGGATGTCCTCGATGATGCGGGCCTTGTATTCCTCGCCCATGTCGCGGAAGAAACCGATCGCCTGCTCGCGCTTCATCACCGACCGGGCCACCGGGACATCCTGTGCGGTGATCTCCGCCATCTTCTGTTCGATCGCCGCCAGATCCTCCGGCGTGAAGCTGCGATCGAAGGCGAAATCGTAGTAGAAACCGTCTTCGATGACCGGACCGATGGTCACCTGCGCCTGCGGAAACAGCGCCTTCACGGCCTGCGCCAGCAGATGGGCGCAGGAATGCCGGATGATATCGAGTCCCTCGGCATCGCGCTCCGTCACGATGGCGAGATCGACGTCGCCCTCGATCAGGTGGGAGGTATCGACCAGGTGCCCGTCGACGCGGCCGGCGAGCGCCGCCTTGGCCAGGCCCGGACCAATGGACGCGGCCACCTCGGCCACGCTGACCGGGCGGTCGTAGCTGCGCTGGCTCTTGTCTGGAAGAGTGACTGTCGGCATCGCACTGAAGGAACGACCCCGCCGGACACTGCCGGCGGGGAATAAAAAAAGCACTGTAGTCACAGTGCTTGCAACCGTCTGGTAGGCGCGATTGGATTTGAACCAACGACCCCCACCATGTCAAGGTGGTGCTCTAACCAACTGAGCTACGCGCCTAAAGCGCCTAAGATACTCGATCGCCCCGGCGGCCGCAACAGAAACCGTAGGCGGCGCGGCCCCGTCCGCTCAGTCGGCCCGCTCACTCAACCAGGCCCAGATTCGCCGCCTGGATGCTGCGGATCTGGTCCCGGATCCTGGCCGCGGCCTCGAACTCCAGGTCGCGCGCGTGGCGGTGCATCTCCTTTTCGAGCTGCGCGATCTTCTTGCGCAGCTGTTCCGGCGGCATATGGCCGTACTCGACCACCGACTCGGCAACCCGGGCGTAGTCGCGCGGGCTCAGCGCCACTTCGGGCGCCTCCCCCTCGATGATATTCACCACCGCCTTGCGAATGCCCTGCGGGGTGATACCGTGGGCGGCGTTGTACTCGACCTGCTTCTGGCGCCGGCGCTCCGTCTCGTCGAGGGCGCGCCGCATCGAGCCGGTCACCGTGTCGGCGTACATGATCACCCGACCATTGATGTTGCGCGCGGCGCGGCCGATGGTCTGGATCAGCGAACGGTCGGAACGCAGGAAACCCTCCTTGTCGGCATCGAGTATCGCCACCAGCGAGACTTCCGGGAGGTCGAGCCCCTCGCGCAACAGGTTGATCCCGACCAGAACATCGAAGGCGCCGAGCCGGAGATCGCGGATGATCTCCACGCGCTCCACGGTGTCGACATCGGAATGCAGGTAGCGCACCTTCACCTCGTGCTCCGCCAGATATTCGGTCAGGTTCTCCGCCATACGCTTGGTCAGCGTCGTCACCAGCACGCGTTCACTGCGTTCGACACGCAGCCGGATCTCGGACAACAGATCGTCGACCTGGGTCAGCACCGGCCGTACCTCGACCTGCGGGTCGACCAGTCCGGTCGGACGAATGACCTGTTCGATCACCGCGTCGGCGTGACTGTTCTCATAGGGACCCGGGGTCGCCGAGACGAAGATCGTCTGCGGCGCCAGCCCCTCGAATTCTTCGAAACTCAGCGGCCGGTTGTCGAGCGCCGAGGGCAGCCGGAAGCCATATTCCACCAGGTTCAGCTTGCGCGCGCGGTCGCCGCGATACATGCCGCCGAGCTGGGGAACCGTGACATGGCTCTCGTCGATGACCAGCAGGGCCTCCGGCGGCAGATAGTCGAACAGCGTCGGCGGCGGTTCCCCCGCCGCGCGGCCGGACAGGTAGCGCGAGTAGTTCTCGATGCCGGAGCAATAGCCGAGCTCCTGCATCATTTCGATGTCGAAGCGCGTGCGCTGCTCCAGTCGCTGCGCCTCGACCAGCTTGTTGGCCGCGTACAGCTCCTCCAGGCGCGTGCGCAGATCCTCCCGGATCTGATCGATCGCCTGCATCAGGATCTCGTGCGGCGTCACGTAATGCGTCTTGGGATACACGGTCAGGCGCGGGGCGCGGCGCAGGATCTCGCCGGTGAGCGGATCGAAATAGCTGAGCGACTCGATCTCGTCGTCGAACAGCTCCACCCGCACCGCCTCACGTTCCGATTCGGCCGGGAAGATATCGATCACGTCGCCGCGCACGCGGTAGGTGCCGCGCTGCAGCTCGACGTCATTGCGGGTGTACTGCATGTTCGCGAGATGACGCAGGATACGGCGCTGGTCGGTCGGTTCGCCGCGCACCAGGTGCAGCACCATCTTCAGGTAGGACTGCGGATCGCCCAGACCGTAGATGCAGGACACCGAGGCGACGATGATCGTATCGCGGCGCTCGAACAGGGCCTTGGTCGCGGACAGCCGCATCTGCTCGATCTGTTCATTGATCGAGGAGTCCTTTTCAATGTAGGTGTCCGTGGTGGGGACGTAGGCCTCGGGCTGGTAGTAGTCGTAATACGAGACGAAATATTCGACGGCGTTGCCGGGAAAGAATTCGCGCATCTCGCTGTAGAGCTGCGCGGCGAGCGTCTTGTTCGGCGCCAGCACCAGGGTCGGGCGCTGCACCCGATCAATCACGTTGGCGATGGTGTAGGTCTTGCCCGATCCGGTCACCCCCAGCAGGGTCTGCCGCGCCAGTCCGTCGACCAGCCCCCGTACCAGTTCCTCGATGGCGCGCGGCTGGTCTCCGGCCGGGGGAAAATCTGCCTGCAATTGGAATTTTCTGTCCATCATGGCGCTTTGCGGGAATCTCGCCAAGTATATTACACTTAGCACCTCGAATTATTCCGGGGATTCAGACACACGTGGAACTTTCGCAGCGGGTACAGCGCATCAAGCCATCACCGACCCTGGCGGTCACCGCGCGCGCGGCACAGCTGCGCGCGGAAGGCAAGGACATCATCGGTTTCGGCGCCGGCGAGCCGGACTTCGACACTCCCGAACACATCAAGCAGGCCGGAATCGAGGCGATTCGCGCGGGCTTCACCCGTTACACCCCCGTGGCGGGCATTCCCAAGCTGCGCCAGGCGGTGGCGGACAAATTTCTGCGCGACAACGGCCTCAAATACAAACCGGGCCAGGTGCTGGTCTCGGTCGGCGGCAAACAGAGCTTCTACAATCTGGTTCAGGCCCTCCTCAATCCGGGCGACGAAGTCATCATCCCCGCGCCCTACTGGGTCTCCTATCCGGACATGGTGCTGCTCGCGGACGGCGTCCCCGTCTTCATCGAGAGCGGCATCGACCAGGGATTCAAGATCACGCCCGCGCAGCTCGAACAGGCCATCACCCGACGCACGCGTCTGGTGGTCATCAACAGCCCCTCGAATCCGACCGGCGCGACCTACTCGCGCGCGGAACTCGTCGCGCTGGGCGCGGTGCTGCGGCGCCATCCTCACGTGATCGTGGCGAGCGACGACATCTACGAACATATCCGTCTGGACGACGGCGAACCCTTCTGCAACATCCTGATGGCCTGCCCCGAGTTGCACGAGCGCGGCATCGTGCTGAACGGCGTCTCCAAGAGCTATTCGATGACCGGCTGGCGCATCGGCTACGCGGCGGGACCGCTCGACCTGATCCAGGCCATGGAGAACATCCAGTCCCAGAGCACCTCCAACCCCACCTCGATCTCGCAGGTGGCCGCGGAGGCCGCGCTGAATGGCGATCAATCCTTCATCGAGGACATGAACCGCGCCTTTCGCGCGCGCCATGACTATGTGGTGAACGCGCTGAACGCGATACGCGGCGTGCGCTGCCTGCCGTCGCGCGGGGCCTTCTACGCCTTTCCGCTGATGCAGGAAGTGATCGAACGGATGAATCTGAAAGACGATCTGGAGCTGGGGGAATTTCTCATCAATGAGGCGGGGGTGGCGCTGGTGCCCGGCTCGGCGTTCGGCGCCCCGGGATACATGCGGCTGTCCTTCGCTACCGGGATGGACAATCTCAAAAAAGGCCTGCAGCGCATCAGCTCGGCGCTGGACGCCTGAGGATCCTCGCGCTCAGCGCCGCCAGGCCGCGGTCAGTTTCTGGCAGTCCGCGCGCCACTCGCAATCGCACTTGCGGCACAGGAAGCGGTCTTCGCTCAGAAAGCAGCTCTTGCGACCCTCGGCCTTCTGAATCGCCTGGATCAGAATCCGCTTCGAGCCCTGCAGGACCATTTCGTTCAAACCGAGGTCTCGACCCCGGGTCTTGATCTGTTCCAGTTCCATTGTTACCCCCATTGAGGTGCTCCATCCCTTGATGCGATAACGAAGTCGCCGCCACCTTAGACACAGTTCATGTCACAGGCGTGACAGATCCACTCATTATTCGACTCCGGGCACCACAACTTTAGAAACTTTCGCTATCCAGGCCGGCCGAATCCGCAGTATGTGTAAGGACTTGGCGGTGTATAACGGCGTCACTATCCCGCGCCGATGATTCGATGCGATAAGAAGGCAAATATCGTGCCTCAGTAGGACCGGCCATACGGCCGGCAGGCGTCTAGGCTGTCGAGGTCTTGGGGTAATAGTAGTCGAAGCAGACCCGGCACAATCCGTGGCTGGTCTTCGCTGGCTGCCGCTCCACCCACGCCGGGATCCAGTCCCAGTGTTCGGGCGCTCCGTTGCGGCGGAACCGGCGACAATGGCTGCACTGGCAGAACAATCCGCTGTCGTCCCGATACCCCTCTTCTTGCGGCGCCTGCACCGCGATACCGGCTTCATGCGGGCGCTCGACCAGCAGGGAATTGATGACCAGATATCCCTTGAAGCCGTCCAGCGTGTAGATATGCATCGCGAATCGGCGGTAGAGTTCCGGACTGGAGCAATCGTACTCGTGGCACAGCGGCGCGGAGACCCGCGGATCCCGGACATTGGCCAGGGCATACAGATAGCGGTAATACGGCTGCAATTCCCCCGGTACCGCATCCATGATGATGCGGCCGAGCGACGATCCGGCGGCGTCGGCCAGTGCCTCCCCGCCGTTCTCGGCGGCGAAGCGGAACCATTCCGCGTTCGCATAGGCAAGGCTGAAATCCGCCCACACGCCGTACACCGTGCCCGGATTGTCGTCCAGCGCCTGGCGATCGAAGCGCTCCAGCAACGGAGCGAAGGCGGACGCGCACTGCGCCTTGTACGTGGCGGGCGCCGCCGCCCCCGGTCCCCTGGTCATCATGCCTTGGCTCCATCGACAGCGGGTGAACTGCGTGATATCCCGCCCATTTAACCATACTCTTTATATGGAGAAAATCCCTGCCCGGGCCCGGCCGGCTAGATTGCACCGCGGGCATCACGATTGGGTGTAGATCCGGCCTGCGCCGGGGTCGGGGGGATCGAAACTCATCTCCAGCCGCTGAAAACTTTCGAACAGCGCCGGGTCCGCGGGCAGCGGCAACGGCGAGGCGTCGCGCACCGCCGCCGTCATTGAGGCATCGAACTCCGGATCTCCGCTGCCCCTGAGCACGTCCACCTGCAACACCTCGCCGGTGGACATCAGGGTGATCTGCAGGGTGCACTTCAGCCCGGACCAGTGCGTCGGCCGCATCCAGAGGTCCAGCACACGCGTCTGTATCATCGCCCTGTGGCGCTCGATCAGGCGCTGGCGCGCGTGTTCCACCTCCGGGTCGAGCGGCTTGCGCGGGATCGCCCGGCGCTCCGCCTCGAGGCGCGCGCGCTCGCCGCGCAAGCGGGCGTGGCGCGCATGATCGATCGGCAATGCGATCCCGATCACATCGGCTGCCAGCCGTCCGGGGTCGGCCAACGCAAACCGCACCGTCTCCCGCCCCAGCGCCCCGGCCGGATAGGAAAAACTGACGCGCGTCCCTTCGAGGATCTCGATCATCGCTTCGCTGAGCCCGGCATCCGCCGGATCGCTGAGCCGGAACGTCAGTTTCCGGTAGGGTGCATCCGCCGCCCACGCGCCGGAATCGATCAAATGCGGCGCATGGTCATCGATGCTGAACAACACCGGCGTCGCGGTGCCGGGCTGTTCCGGTTCCGGGAGATAGGCATTGAGATACAGGGCGGCCTCGAACGCGCCGTTCGCGTCGCGATAAATCATCAGGCTGTTGCCACGCACATCCTGTGTCCGGACCCCGTCGGCGCCGCCGTCCACGTCGGACGCGGACTCCCATGACGCCGCCGCGGGCCCGCAACAGCACAGCAGCAGAAATCCGGTCAGGAAACTTCGGGTCATGGATGATACCTCCGGGACACACGCACACAATCGATGCCTTCACCTTTGAGACGCCGCCGCGGACCTTCGGGTTCCTGTGCATCATCTCCCTTAAGCGGGCCTTCAGGATTGCGCCGATGCCGGACGGGGAACGTTCGCCGCCGCCATGCATACCCCGGGTCATTCTGATAATCTTTGCCGGGATGAGCACCGCGGCATGAATACATGGCGAAGTTGACTGTCGATCAGGCGCTTCTGCGCGCAAAGTCGCTTGAGCGAAAGGGCGAGAACGAGGAAGCGCGCGCGCTGTATCAGTCCGTGCTGCAAAACTTCCCGGGCAACCCGACGGCGCGAGAGGCCCTCGCCCGGCTCGGTCAGGCCGCCGCGTCCGGCCCGTCTCCACCCCAGGAATCACTCGATCACCTGCTGGCCCTCTATCACCAGGGTCAGCTCGACGTCGTCGCCGCACAGGCGGAGCGGCTCGCACGGGAATTCCCCGCGTCATTCCTGCTGTGGAATATCCTGGGGGCGTCATGCGCCCAGATCGGAAAAGCCGCCATCGCCGAGCAGGCGTTCCGCCGGGCCACCGAACTCAAACCCGATTTTCCCGATGCCTTCAGCAATCTCGGTAATATCCTGAAGGATCAGGGTCGGCTTGAGGAGGCCGTCGCGAGCTTTACCCGCGCCATCGAACTGAATCCCGGTTTCGCAGAGGCGCACGGAAATCTCGGCAACGCGCTCAGGAATCTGGACAGACTCGACGAGGCCTCCGCCAGCTTCGCGCGGGCGATCGCGCTGAAACCCGACCACCTCGAAGCGCACTGCAACCTGTTCGAGCTTTTTGAGAAATCCAACTGCCTCGATTCCGCGCGAGAAGTCCTGGAGAACGCCCGCAAGGTGTTCCCGGTGTTTCCCCCGGAGCTGAGGCTGCGCAGCGCCGCCTATCACTTCCGGCTGAAGGAATTCGACGCCGTGATCGCCGAGCTGCAAGGAATCGGCGGGCAGGACCTGAGGCTCACATCGGAAATCAAGCGCCAGGAACTGCTGGCCAAATCACTCGAAAAGACCCGCCGCTACGCGGACGCCTTCCTGCACATGCGCAGGATGAACGAGCTTATCCACTCGGCCTATCCGGCCTTCGGGAAACCGGCGGCGGACTATCTTGAAAACATCGAAAGGCGAAAGCGGCAACTGCAGTCCGCGCAAAAGGAAAGGCCGTCCGCACGACCCGCTCCCGCCGGGCTCCAGCCGGTGTTTCTGGTCGGATTTCCACGCTCCGGCACCACTCTGCTCGATGCCTTTCTCCGCGGCCATCCGCGCATCGAGGTCGTGGAGGAAAAACCGATGCTGGTGCGGGCGTTCGCCTCCATCGACGAATTCAGCTCGCCGGTCGCGATCGAGTCTCTGGACGCGGAAACGCTGGACCGGATGCGCGGGCGGTACTTCGACGAACTGGGCCGGCATCTCAGGCACGAAGACGGAAAGACCGTCGTCGACAAGCTGCCCCTGAACCTGACCCTGGCGCCGGAGATGCACGCCCTGTTTCCGGATGCGCGCTATATCCTGGCGCTGCGACACCCGCTCGATTGCCTGCTGAGCAACTACAAGCAGAATTTCAAACCCAACGTCCCGATGTACCTGATGTCGGACCTGGCGAAGGCCTCGGCCTTGTACGACGCGGCGATGTCGGTCTTTCATCTCAGCCAGGAGCGCTACGGCCTGGCCGTCCACCGCGTGCGTTATGAAGACCTGACGCAGGATACCGAGGCCGCGCTGAAATCACTTGTCGCGTTCCTCGGCCTGGAATGGGACGCCGACCTGCTGGATCACCGGCGCACCGCCGCGCAAAGACAGATGATCAACACTCCCAGCTACAGCCAGGTCGTCGAGGGCGTCTACCGGGATTCGAACGACCTGTGGCGAAACTATGAAGCGGAACTGCGCGCCTTCACGCCCGGACTGCGGCGCTGGATGGAGGAATTCGGCTATCGGTAAGTTAGGGTCAACGCGCAAAAAACGCGGACAGCGCACGAGCGGAGGGTTTAACCCGGCATCTTGAATGGCTCCCCGGGGCGGACTCGAACCACCGACCAAGTGATTAACAGTCACCTGCTCTACCGACTGAGCTACCGGGGAATGGATACCAGGAGGTTACAGCGCGACAATGGTACTGAATCGCCGCTCCCCGGGTCAATAGAGAATTGCCAAAATCAGGCCGCCCCGGCTAGGATCGACGCAAGGTTACAGGGAGGCTCGCGGCCGCGGTGAGCAAGGACCAGGACAAGGAAGATCAGGCGCTGTTCCGGGCCAGCGTCAAGGGCGTCAAGCGCCTGCAGCAGCGCACACCGCCGCCCCGGAAAGCGCGCATCCCGCCGACGCCGCGCAAGCGCCCGCACAACGAGACCCGCGCGCCCGCCGATGACTACGTCCCGGAATCCGCCGTCGGCATGGAAGTCGACGGGGAACTGGACTATACCCGCCCGGGACTGCAGCACGGTGTCATGCGCAAGCTCCGCCGCGGTCAGTTCCCCGTCGACGCCGAGCTCGACCTGCACGGCATGACGGCCACCATCGCGCGGCGCGAGCTGTATGCCTTCCTCGAACGATGCCGGACAGCCGCGGCGCGCTGCGTCCTGATCATCCACGGCAAGGGGCTCAGCACGCCGGACCGGCGGCCGGTGCTGAAGTCCGGCGTCAACGCCTGGCTGCGCCAGCGCGACGATGTCCTCGCCTTCTGTTCCGCGCGTCCACGCGACGGCGGCACCGGCGCCCTGTACGTATTGTTGAGAAAGCAGTCCTGAAGGATCCCGCACGCGGCCTCCGGACGGGGCAGGCGCGGGCAAAGTTTGCTAGACTTGCGCACTCGCGCAACCGCCGCCCGACAGCCGTATCCACCATGACCGATTTCATTCCGGACGCAGACACCGCCGACTCGCGCGTCTCCCCGTTCCATCCGCCGCTGCCGCGCCCGGACGGTCGCGTCTTCGAATGGGGCCGCCTGTATGGCAGCGGGGCCGGCTTGGCCATCGCCGGCGCCGCCCGCGACCACGACGGTCCGGTGATCGTGCTCACCTCCGGCATGCCCGCCACCGAGCGGCTGGAACATGAACTGCGGTTCTACCTGGCGGAGTCCGATCCGCCCGTACTGATCCTGCCCGACCGGGAAACGCTGCCTTACGATGCGTTCTCGCCGCACCAGGACATCGTGTCGGAGCGACTCGACACGCTGCAGCGCCTCCCCGGCCTGCGCAAAGGCATCCTGCTCGCGCCGGTCGCGACGGCGATGGTGCGGCTCGCGCCGCGCGCCTATCTCGACGCCTTCAGCCTGCGGCTCGACGTCGGCGAGCGTATCGACACCGAACACATGCGCGCACGCCTCGCCCGCAGCGGGTACCGTCTCGCGGCGCAGGTCATGGAACACGGCGAGTTCTGCATCCGCGGCAATCTGATCGATCTCTATCCGATGGGCAGCGCACTCCCCTTCCGCCTCGAACTGCTCGACGACGAGATCGAGAGCATGCGCACCTTCGACCCCGAAACCCAGCGCTCGGTCGAGCGCGTGGAACGGATCCGGCTGCTGCCGGCGGGGGAATTCCCCCTGCACGAGGAAGCGATCGAGCAATTCCGCCGCGAGTTCCGCCGCCGTTTCGCCGGCGACCCGCAGCGCAGCCCGATCTACCGCGACGTCAGCCAGGGGCTCGCGCCCGCCGGCATCGAATACTATCTCCCGCTGTTCTTCGACCATACCGAGACCCTGTTCGATTACCTCCCCGCCAACAGCCTGGTCCTGCTCTCCGCCGATACCGGACCGGCGATCGAACAGCACTGGGCCGAGATCGGCGAACGCTACGAACAACTGCGTCATGACGCGGAACGCCCGCTGGTCCCGCCGGAAGCGCTGTTCCTGACCGAAGACGACATCACCGCGGCGCTTGCCGGTGTCGCGCGCTGCCAGCTGCAGACGGTCGAACTGGAGACGACGGCTGCGAGCCGGAATCTTGCGCTCGATGCACCCCCCGGCCTCAGTCAGCCGGCGCGCGCGCGCCACCCGCTCGAATCGCTGCTCCGGTTTCTTGATGTGTACGCCGGGCGAGTCCTGCTGATCGTGGAGACACCGGGGCGCCGCGAGAGCCTGCTCGCGATGCTGCACGACGCGGAACGTTTCCCGCGCACCTATCAGGACTGGCGCGGCTTCCTCGACGACGACGCCCCGCTCGGCATCGCCGTCGCGGGACTCGAACGCGGACTGGTCATCGAGGAACCTGCCATCGCGGTCATCACCGAGGCGCAGATCTTCGGCGAGTACGTCATGCAGCGCCGCCGCCGGAACAAGCGCGGCCGCGACGCCGAGGCGGTCATCCGCAACCTGACCGAACTCGCCATCGGCTCGCCGGTGGTGCACGAGGAACACGGCGTCGGCCGCTATCTCGGCCTGCAGATGCTGACCGCCGGCGGCGTGCAGAACGAATTCCTCAAGCTGGAATACGCCGGCGGCGACAAGCTCTATGTCCCGGTCAGCTCGCTGCAGCTGATCAGCCGCTACACCGGCGCCGCCCCCGAACAGGCGCCGCTGCACAGGCTCGGCAGCGGCCAGTGGCAGCGCGCGCGCCGCCGCGCCGCCGAGCGCGCCCGCGACGTCGCCGCGGAACTGCTCGACATCTACGCCCGCCGCGAGGCGCGCCCGGGCCGGGTCTTCGCCCTGCCCGACGACCAGTACGCCGCCTTCGCCGCCGGCTTCCCGTTCGAGGAGACGCCCGACCAGCTGGACGCCATCAACGATGTGATCGCCGACATGACCGCCGGCAAGACGATGGACCGCCTGGTCTGCGGCGATGTCGGTTTCGGCAAGACCGAGGTGGCGATGCGCGCGGCCTTCGTCGCCGTGCAGGGCGGCGCCCAGGTCGCCGTACTGGTACCCACCACGCTGCTGGCCCAGCAGCATTACCACAACTTCAGGGACCGCTTCGCCGACCTGCCCGTACGTATCGAGGTGCTGTCACGTTTCCGCTCCGGCAAGGAACAGGACACGGTGCTGGCGGCGCTGGCGGAGGGCAAGGTCGATATCATCATCGGCACGCACAAGCTGCTGCAGCCCGCCGTCCGCTTCAAGGACCTCGGCCTCGTCATCCTCGACGAGGAGCACCGCTTCGGCGTGCGCCAGAAGGAACGCCTGAAGGCGCTGCGCGCCGAGGTGGACATCCTCACGCTGACCGCGACGCCGATCCCGCGCACGCTGAACATGGCGCTGTCGAACCTGCGCGACCTGTCGATCATCGCCACGCCGCCGCAGCGCCGCCTCGCGGTCAAGAGCTTCGTGCGCGAATGGAGCCGGCCGCTGCTGCGCGAGGCCTGCCTGCGCGAGATCCACCGCGGCGGCCAGGTCTACTTCCTGCACAACGAGGTGCGCACCATCGACAGGATCGCCGCCGAGCTGCGCGAGATCGTGCCGGAAGCGAGCCTGCGCGTGGCCCATGGCCAAATGGCGGAGCGCGAACTCGAGCAGATCATGCAGGACTTCTACCACCAGCGCTTCAACCTGCTGGTGTGCACCACCATCATCGAGAGCGGGATCGACATCCCCAACGCCAACACCATCATCCTGAACCGCGCCGACCATCTCGGCCTGGCGCAGCTCTATCAGCTGCGCGGCCGCGTCGGGCGCTCGCACCACCAGGCCTATGCCTATCTGATCGTGCCGCCGCGCGGCGCGATGACCGCCGACGCCGTGAAGCGCCTGGAGGCGATCGAGTCGATCGAGGCCCTGGGGGCGGGCTTCACCCTGGCGACCCACGACCTCGAGATCCGCGGCGCCGGCGAACTGCTCGGCGAGGAACAGAGCGGCCAGATCCAGGAAGTGGGTTTCTCCATGTACATGGAGCTGCTCGAACGCGCGGTCGACGACCTCAAGTCCGGCCGCACGCCGCGCCTGGACGACCCGATCGCGCTGGACGCCGAGATCGAACTGGGCGAACCGGCGCTGATCCCGGAGGACTACCTGCCGGACGTCCACGGACGGCTGGTCATGTACAAGCGCATCGCCAGCGCCGCCGATCCCGACGAGCTGCGCGAGCTCCAGGTCGAGATGATCGACCGCTTCGGCCTGCTGCCGGATCCGGTCAAGCACCTGTTCGAGGTCGCGCGGCTCAAGCTCACCGCGGTCCCGCTCGGCGTGCGCAAGATCGAGCTGACGGCCGAGGCCGGCCGCATCGTCTTCGGGCCCGAACCGAAGATCGACAGCGCCCGCCTCATCGGCCTGATCCAGAAACAGCCGGATCGTTACCGCCTGCACGGGGCGGATCGCCTGCAGTTCAAGTATCCGGCGGCCGATCTCGGCGGACGCCTGCAGGCGACCTACGACCTGCTCGCGCGGATCACGGGCGACAAGACCACCGCACCCGCCGGCTGACCGCGCGCCCGCACATGCCGGATGGCGGGAGGACAAGCCGTCGGCGCATCCGGCGGGGCCGGATTTTCCATAGAATCAGTGTAATTCCTATTTCCTCAGCCTCCCTTTTCGGTAATCCTATTAACCAGTTACGGTGGCCTCGGCTGCGAAGTCAACAACAAAAAGAATAGCGTTTGTACTGGATAACCGGTCGACCGGAAGTCGGCGCTGCAGGAGAGCAACGTGCATTGCGGAACGGATAACCACACCTTCCAGATTCTAGCGGACAATATCGACGAGGCATTTTGGCTGACCGGCGCGGATGGCAAAGAGATCTTCCATGTCAGCTCCGTGTATCAACGCCTCTGGCAACAAACCGGTGACACCCTGATCGCGCAGCCGCGCGCCTGGTGCGCGGCCATCCATCCCGAAGACCGCCCGCGGATCGAACGCGCCTTCGAGGCCTATCTCGCCGCGCCCGACGAGAGCGGCTTCCAGACCCGCTTCCGTCTGCGCCGCCCCGACGGCAGCGTCCGCTGCGTAGAGATGCGCATACTTCCGGTCCCCGACGAAAACCCGCGCCATCTGTTCCTCGCCCGCGACATCACCGAGCTGAGGCAGACCCATGCCGCCCTGCAGGAATCCAACGACAAGCTGGTCAGGCTGACCCGCCATCAGGAAACCGTCCACGAGGCCCACCGTACCGGCATTGCGCGCGAGATCCACGATGAACTGGGACAGGCGCTCACCGTGATGAACCTGGATCTGTACTGGCTGCGCAGGCATTGCCCGCCCGACGAACCCATACACGCCAAGCTGGACGAAATGCGCGACCTCATCGAGCGCACGGCCAGCGCGGTGCAGGACATCGCCACGCGCCTGCGCCCCGCCAATCTGGGCGCCTTCGGACTGGAGGGCGCGCTCGACTGGTTCATCAGCCGGTTCCGGCAGCAGAACGACGGCCTGGACTGCAAAGCCTCCATCAAGCTGGACGGGAATCAGATCGACCATGACTGTTCCATCGCGCTGTACCGCATCCTGCAGGAGGCGCTTACCAACATATCGCGTCATGCGCGCGCCCGGTCGGTCACGATCGACGTCTTCCATGACCACGACGCCGTCCTCCTCACCGTGGAGGACGACGGTGTCGGTATCGGGGAGCAGGATCTGCAGCGCGGCGACGCCTGGGGACTGATCGGGATGCGGGAGCGCGCCGCCGCCCTGCGCGGTAAAATCGACATTCGCCGTCAGGCCGCGGGCGGCACCCGGCTTGCGGTCTGCCTGCCGCTGTCACGCGCGGAGACGCCCCGCGGAAAGCGGCAATGCGAACCCAACGAACCCTGCTGCCCGGACTTCCCGGAAGTGGGTGGATGAGATATGTCGATGGAGGCGGTGCTGGA